>CBDUXT010000029.1:0-56863 GCA_965371245.1 uncultured bacterium
CGGCTCATGATGTCGCGCTCCATCACCTCGGGCGGCATGCCCGGATAGAACGTGACGATCTGTACGGCCGGCGTGTTGAACTGCGGCAGCAGGTCGGCGGGGATGTCCATCATGGACCGGACGCCGACCACGAGGGTCGCCAACACCAGCACGACGACCAGGTAGGGGTTTTCTAACGTGGCTTCAATCGCCTTCATCAAGCACACCTGTCATTAGACTCAGCAAATCTTGTTCGGGGAGCGTGGAGACGGCGGCATACACCAACTTGCCGCGTCGGCCCGCTACAACGGTATGACCCTGGCAACGATCCACCCAATGGTGGTGGCCATCGTGCCGGACTTGTGTCATCGTATCCAATGAGCCAGCCTTGTCACCCAGGACGACGAGCGACACGGGCACACCCTGCACGTCGTACATGGCGAAGGCGGCCGGCTCGCCGTCGATCGTACACCTACGCCCGCCGAGCAGCCGGAATCGAGAATCAACATGGGTGGGAAGCTCCACCGTCAGGCGTATCTTGTCAACGAACCAGCGCGAGACGGCGACGCGATCGCTCGAGGCGATTTGGAGCGACTCACCCTCGTCCACGAAGTGACGAAGATCATCCACGAGGATGGCAGCCAGGTGTGAGTGATCCGATGCGGCGCGTGGCCGGATCGAGGAGAACCAGGACACGCCCGCGACGGCCAGTGCCACCGCCGCAGCAGCCAAGAAGCCGCGCCGTCGGGTCGCTCTTCGTCCAAGCGAAACACGAGAGCGCCCTACGTCTTCGTGTAACGCTGCGCCCCACGAGTCGTCAAGTGACGGCATCGCCTCGGCCGACTGTTCCAACGTCAAAATGAGCTGCTTACGAATGGCACGTTCGATTTCGGCGTCGCGGGCGCAGTCGCAGCACCGATCGAGGTGGCGCTGCACCTCGATGCTGTGGGCCGCATCCAGCTCGCTGTCGAGAAAGGCGAAGATGTATTCACGGACGTCGGCACAGTTCATGACCGCTCCTCCGTCAACTTGCGATTGGACCGCGCGAAGTCGGCCAGTCGCTCACGAAGCGACCGGCGCGCCCGCGCCATGCGCGACATCACCGTGCCCACCGGGCAGTCGAGCACCTCGCCGATCTCGCGGTAGGTCAGCTCACCGGCCACGGACAGAAGTAGAACCTCGCGAAAGGCCGGATCGAGCGCGTCAACGGCGGCGGCGATGCGGTCATCGAGAAACTCGCGGAAGCGCGACTCGTCCATGTTGGGCAGAGGGCACAGCGGCTCGGTCGGGTCGGGTGCGGCGATCTCCGTCAGGTCGGACTCGGCCGACAGGATCAGCTTGACGCGCCGCGATTGCGTTCGCTGCCAATCGATGGCCACGTTCCGCATGATGACAAACAGCCAGCCCCGTGTGTGGGCGGAGTCCTGCGTGGCCGAAAAACTGCTCCAAGCACGTGTAAGCGTTTCCTGAACCAGGTCGCGGGCGTCCGCGTCGCACGCGCAGTACCGCCGGGCGACAAGGTAGAGTCGCTTCCAGGACGGCCTGATGTATCGGAGGAACGCCTCCGCTGCTATTTCCATGGCTACACTGACGACAACCGGTCGCAGCCGTCTCATACGACCGACACACCGCGAAGCGGAACGGCTCCAGACCGTCTATCAGTAGATAACGATCGATCGGCGCATAATCATCCCGAAAAATCCGCGGGCGCCGAGCCGGTTGGGTCCATCACACCTCCGAGCGGGCCGGGCACCTCGAGTCAGAGCCGCCGGTGCCAGCCTGCGGACCTCTCACACCGTTACCAAGAAGGTTCTTTCGTCTTCTCGGGTGGGCTTCCCAAGGCGGAGGCGCGGGCATGCCTCGGCCACCGAGCACATGGCCACGCAAGCGTGGCCATGCCACCCGACCGATTCTGTCACCCACCCGAGCCGGTTGCTTGCCGGCTGATCCCGTAGACTCGTGTTGCAGTCTGTTGGTAGAATACCAAGAGGCCGGTGGCCTGTAGCCATTCACCGTTTGGAGGGCCGTCGCGGCGGAGGCATCGAACGCCATGTCTCACAACGCTCGGATCATCGTAGCTCTTTTGGTCTTGCCGTTGACGGTGGCGGTCGATGTGTGCCTGCTGTGCATCGGCGGGCGAGCCCAAATTAGATCGCATTTCATGCTGAGCAAGTCCCTCCTCGAATGGGGCGGACCCCGACGCCCGAATCCGGAAAGCTGCTGTATCGAGTGCGGCGCCCCACGGACACTCCCAAACGAGCGGTGCGAGACGTGCTCCGCCCGCTCCGCCTGACGCTCAATCAGGGCAAGAGGTTGACCATCCATGATCGGAGCCGTACCTTGCGACCGGCCCGCTTTGGGTTCTATGCGATGTCGAAAGGACGGTGGCGTGATGCCTCGGGAAATCGGTGGTGAGTTGAAGGTTGACGGGCAACGGTTCGCCGTGGTCGTCAGCCGGTTCAACGAGTTCATTACCTCCCGGCTGCTGAGCGGTGCCGTCGATACGCTCAAGCGGCACGGATGCCTTGAGGAAAACATCACCTGCGTACACGTCCCAGGCGCGTTCGAGCTTCCCCTCGTTGCCAGGAAGCTGGCCGACTCCGGCGGGTTCGAGGCCATCGTCTGTCTGGGCTGCGTCATCCGGGGGCAGACGCCTCACTTCGAGTACGTCGCCGGCGAGGCGGCTCGCGGCATCGCCCGTGTCAGCCAGGACACCGGCATCCCGGTGACCTTCGGTGTCATCACCGCCGACACGCTGGAACAGGCCGTGGAACGGGCGGGCGCCAAGGCCGGCAACAAGGGCGCGGACGCCGCGGTCGGCGCGATCGAACTGACCAACCTGCTGGCGAAGCTGTCCTCCCAGGGATGACCCATTCATGTCCGCCGATCGCCGTCAAGCCCGGATTCTGGCGATGCAAGCCCTCTGCCAGTGGGACGTGCAGGCGGACGAGTCTCGCGAGTCGCTCGATGGTTTTCTGTCCGCCGAGGGGGCGCCGGGACGTGTCACGCGCTATGCGGGCGGGCTCGTGCTTGCCTTCTGGGAGCACCGAGAGGATACGGACGCCCGGATCGAGCGAGCCAGCGATCGTTGGACGCTCGCGAGGATGTCGCCGGTTGAGAGAAATGTCATTCGATTGGCAGTTGTGGAGCCGATGGGCGGAACCGTGCCGTCGAAGGTAGCAATCAACGAGGCCATCGAGATCAGCAAGGAGTTCGGGGGCGAGCATTCTCCCCGATTCGTCAACGGCGTGCTCGATCAGGTTCTCAACGCCCCGCCGCCGGAGACCCAGGACCAAACCTGATGGGGTTGTTCGATCGATTCAAGAAAGGGCTCTCCCGTACGCGCGAAAAGCTCCGCGCGGGGTTTCGCTCCGTGCTGCGCGTCGGGCAACGCATCGACCAGGACACCATGTCCCGGATCGAGGACGCCATGCTTTCGGCCGACTTCGGCCCCACCACCGCCACGAAACTGGTCGGCATGGTTCAAGCCGCTTGGAAGTCCGGCGAAATCGCCGAGGAGCAGGAGGTCACGGAATACCTCAAGCGGCACATCGTCGCGCTGTGGCCGGAGGCGGACCGCCGGCTCAACTTTGCCCAGTCCGGCCCGACCGTCATCCTCATGACCGGGATCAACGGCTCGGGCAAGACCACCAGCACCGCCAAGCTCGGGCAGCTCCTGACCGAGCAGAACAAACGCGTCATCCTCGGGGCGTGTGACACGTTCCGGGCGGCCGCCGTCGAGCAGCTTCGCGTCTGGTCGGAGCGCATCGGCGTCCAGATCGTCAAACACGACCAAGGCGCGGACCCCGGCGCCGTGGCGTACGACGCTTGTGAGGCGGCCGTCGCGCGCCAGGCCGACGTGCTTCTGCTCGACACGGCGGGCCGACTGCATACCCAGGATCACCTGATGCGAGAGCTGGGGAAAATCCGCAAGGTCGTGGAGCGGAAAATCCCCGGCGCGCCGCACGAGGTTCTCTTGGTCCTTGACGCCACGATCGGACAAAACGCGGTGATTCAGGCGCGGTTGTTTGCCGAGCACGTCCCTGTCTCAGGCATCTTCCTGGCGAAGCTGGACGGCAGCGCAAAGGGCGGCATCGTCGTGGGCATTCGCGACGAACTCGATGTGCCGGTGAAGTTCGTCGGACTGGGAGAGACGCCGGCGGACATCGAACCGTTCGACCCCGCCGCCTTCATCGAGGCGATGTTCAGCGACTAAGCCACAAGGCACGGAGGGCCGCATCATGGTCATCCCAACCGACGATTTGGAACGCCTGGCGGACGACACGTTCACCGACCGGCGCATCACCTCGGAGACGTTTTGCGGAAAGTGCGGGTACAACCTGCGCACGCTCCCCTACATCTACGCCTGCCCGGAGTGTGGCAATGAGTACAACGCCAGAGCACTGAAAATGCGCGGTATCTTCATGCTCTATGAGACCGAAATCCCCTGGAGTGACTTGTTTACGTCACTTCTGTGCGTCGCCAGCACCGCCTGGCTCGTCTACGCGGCCGTCAAACAGCAGGACGTCATTCGTATCGGATTTGCCCTCTTGTTTGTCGCCTTCACGTTCATCTTCGGGCGACAGGCGTATGCGAAAACGGCGCGATGGTGGCAGGCTCAGGTCATCATACGCCGTATTCAGGCGCAACAGCGCGATTGGAACGAACTCTAGTGCTTTGTCACACGGAGCCCTCCGGGTTCCGTCTACGCCGCGTCCAGCCCCTACACTGCTCAAGGGCGGCGGCACACGCGAAAACTCAGGCGTGACGATGCTCTCGAGCGCCATCACGCGTAGGTTGCCGGGTTTGACCGAACCGAGCCGGGCCCGTAGGGAAGCGGTTGTTCGTGATAAGACCGACGTTCGTATGTCCGCCGGTGCCCCATCCTTCGTTTCTGGCAAGCATGGGGAACCCGTACGTCGGTCGTGCCGCTATTCCGACAGCGCCGCGACATCGACCTTGGTGACACGGACCACTTCCTCGACCGTGGTGATCCCTTTGCGCACCTTGGCCCAGCCGTCGTCGCGCATGAGCTTCAGGCCCTTGCCGCGGGCGACGTCCTGAATGTCGCCGGCCGACTTGCGATCGACGATCATCACGCGAATCTCGTCGTCGATCATCAGCAGTTCGAAGATGCCGAGTCGCCCGCGGTATCCGCTGCCGCGGCACTCACGACACCCGGTGCCCCGAAAGAGCCTTTCGCCCGGCTCGATCTTCGAGTCGGCCGGAAGATCGACGGCGTCCGGCGTGTATTCCTCTTTGCAGGCTTTGCATATCTTGCGAACCAGTCGCTGGGCCAGCACGCCGCTGATCGAACTGGAGACCAGAAACGGCTCGACGCCCATATCCAACAAACGCGTGGTCGCGGTGGCCGCGTCGTTGGTGTGGAGCGTGCTGAAGACGAGGTGACCGGTGAGCGACGCATTGATGGCCACCTCGGCCGTGTCCAGGTCGCGAATCTCGCCGACCAAAATGACGTCCGGGTCATGCCGCAGAAACGACCGAAGGCCCGACGAGAACGTAAGACCGATGCGCGGTTTGATCTGTACCTGTTGGATGCCGTCCAGGTAGTACTCGATGGGGTCCTCAATGGTGAGGATCTTGATCCGGTCGCTACGGATTTGGTTCAGCGCCGCATACAGCGTGGTGGTCTTTCCCGAACCGGTGGGACCGGTGACCAGGATGATGCCGTAGGGCTGGGCGATCAGGTGCTGCGTGCCGGACAGCGCCTCATCCATCAGGCCCAGATCCTGCAACGACATCAGAGCCGACTGCTTGTCCAGGATACGCATGACGACGGCGCCGCCAAAGGCCGTCGGAATGATGCTGACGCGAAGGTCGATGTCGCGGTTTTGCGCCTTGATCTTAAAGCCCCCGTCCTGGGGAAGGCGCTTTTCGGCGATGTTGAGATCGGAAAGGATTTTGATACGGCTGACGATGGCGGCCTGGAACCGGCGGATCTCGGGCGGCACATTGGTGGTGTGGAGCACGCCGTCGATGCGATAGCGAATCTTCAGGTCGTCCTCGTAGGGCTCGATGTGGATGTCACTGGCCCGGTCGCGGATGGCCTCGAGCAGAATCTCGTTGACCAGCTTGACGACGGTCGCCTCCTGGGCCTGCTCGATCAGGTCGGCCCGCTCGGCGTTTCCTTCGTCGATGACCTCAACACTCGAATGCCCGAGCATGCCCTCGACCGTGTGTCCGCCCACGCCGTAGTGATCCTTGATGACCCGTGATATCTCCTCGCCGGTCGCCAGCACCGTCTCGATCTTGGCCCCCATCAGCATCCGTAGCTCGTCGAAGGCGTAGAGGTTGAAGGGGTTGTTGGTAGCGACCCGGATCGTCCCGTTGGTCCGGTCGATCGGGATCACGCGGTCACGATGGACCACCTTGGAGGGCATCGCACGGAGCAGGTCGGGGCTGATCTCGATCTCGGAGAGATCGACCAGGGGAATGTCGAGCTGCTCGCTGTACACTTCGAGGTACTCGCGCTCGTTGATGAAACCGAGCCGGACCAGGCAGTGCTCGATGCGCTCGGACGGCTTGCGTGCGTCGTCCGCCTGGGCGAGCTGGGCATCCGTCACCGCGCCACGTTGTAGAAGAACTTCGCCGACCGTCACTGGTAGATCATCCTGATGTCCTTAAGGACCGAGGCTCCGTGCCGCGGGTCTTCGCCAGCAGGAGCCGCACCGCAACCGCGCGGACAGCCCCCCTGATCTATGTTATATATACACATGATCGGGCCACAGGATTCAACGAATCAAGGTGTTTGTAAGTGCTTGTAAAAACGGAGCTTACGCATGATCGATTGGTCCGATAGGCGAGCCTTCGGCGACGCCCGCGAGGCGCCCCGCCCGGGCACGCGGGTCGGGGTGTACCAAGCCACCGACCAAAGCATCCATTTCGGGGGACCGCTTTGAACGAGCCGGCCGGCCAAGTCGCACGCCACCGGAAATGCTCCGCCGACCTCGCGGCCCGCGGTCAGGGGCACGTGCTGCGCTGGTGGGGGGAGCTCGACGAGGCTCAGCGCGACGAGCTTCTTACCGACATCGAATCCATTCCCTGGACCCTCGTGGATCCCTTGCTGGCTTCGCACATTCGGCACAAACCACAGCACAACGTTCCCGCCGACCTCGCGCCGGCGCCGGTCTACCCTCGGCAGCCGGGGGCGGACCAGGAAGCACTCTACACGGCCGCCCGGCGGCGCGGGCGGGCGTTGCTCTTGGGCGGGAAGGTGGTGCCGTTCACCGTGGCCGGCGGGCAGGGCACGCGGCTCGGCTTCGACGGACCCAAGGGTGCCGTGTCGGTGACACCCCTCGGAGACCGAACGCTGTTCGGTTTGTTCGCCAACATGATCCACGCCGCCCGCCGGCGCTACGGTGTCGCCGTCCCCTGGTACATTATGACCAGCCGGGCCAACCACCAGGAAACGCTGGAGTTCTTTCGAGGCCACGGCTTCTTCGGGCTTCCCGAAGAGGACGTCGTCTTGTTCAGCCAGGGGATGCTTCCGGCCTTCGATTTCGATGGCCACCTTCTGCTCGAATCCCGGCACCGTCTCGCGCTGGCGCCCGACGGACACGGCGGCTCGCTCAAGGCGCTGGTCGGAAGCGGCGCTCTGGCGGACATGCGTCGCCGCGGCATCGAGATCATTTCCTACTTCCAGATCGACAATCCGCTGGTCATGCCGTTCGATCCACTCTTCGTCGGCCTGCACGCCGAGCTAGGATCACAGGCATCGACCAAGGTGACCCCCAAGGCGGACGACCTGGAACGCGTGGGCAACGTCTGCCTCGCTGACGGAAAAATCACCGTCATCGAGTACTCCGACTTTCCCGAGACGTCGGCCCGCGAGCGAACACCGGACGATCGACGACGGTTCGACGCCGGTAATCTGGCCATCCACCTGTTCGACGTCGATTTTATCGATCGCGTCGTCGGAGACTCGTTTCAACTCCCCATCCGACGAGCGGAAAAGGCCGTCACGCACATCGACGAGACCGGCGGGCTGCGAAAGCCGGACCGACCGAACGCCGTCAAGCTCGAAACCTTCGTCTTCGACGTCCTTCCGTTGGCGACCCGCTCACTGGTGCTCGAGGTCGATCGGGCCGAGGAGTTCTCGCCGGTCAAAAACGCGACGGGGGTCGATTCACTGGACTCGGCCAAGCGCGACCAGGTCGCCCGGGCTTTTCGCTGGCTGGAGGCCGCCGGCGTGACTGTCCCCAAGAAGCCCGACGGCACGCCCGATGTGACGATCGCCATCGATCCAACGTTCGCCATGGACCCGGAGGAGCTGAGTACGAAGATCGATCACCTACCCGCGCTCGAACGCGGGTCGGAAGTCTACTTGGAATAGCCTGGTGCAGCGCCACGCGTAAACTTGCGGGCTGGGTGCCCCATGGCTTTTGCCGTGGGCCACCCACCGAGCAAACCCCGCAGATTCAAAGTTGACCGTACACTAGCGTGGCGTCAACGATGAGCGCGTCCGGCACGAACTTCGCATAGGATAAGCTTACGAGAAGCTCCGGGACGCTCGGGGCAGGAAGGATCGCTATTGGCGGAACGATGAGCGAAACACGGTTGCACATTCACATCACCAACGACCCGACCTACATGGAAAACGGGTACACGATCCACCTGCGCGACGGCGGACCGGGATGGATCATCGATCCGGGTCTGCCCCCACAGGCATCACGGATTGTCGAGCACATCCGGAAAAAAAAGATCGACCCGGTGGCCATCGTGCTCACCCACGCCCACGCCGATCACATTGCGGGCATCGACGAGGTTCGAAAGGCCGTCGGCGAGATTCCCGTCTACCTTGCTCGACAGGAATGGGCCGCCCTGACCGACCCCATGGAAAACCTTTCCGGGATGATGGGCCCGGGCTTTTCGACTGAGGTGCGCGACCCGCTCGATCTGCCGGCGGGCACGTCTTTGGAGCTTGACGGCACGTCCTGGCAGGTGCGTGACACGTCGGGGCACTCGCCGGGCGGTCGAACGCTCTATTGCGTGGACCTCGGGATCGCCATCGTGGGTGACGCGCTGTTTTCCGGAAGCGTCGGGCGCGTGGACTTTCCACACAGTAACGGCAACCAACTGATGCAAAACATCCACGCCCAACTCATGACCCTGCCCGACGACACGAGGGTTCTGTCCGGTCACGGACCGGAGACGACCATCGGGCGGGAACGGGCCACGAACCCCTTCATCCTAAACGGCCTGTGACCCGCGGAGTGCCCGCGACCGATCTTGGCAGCGTGGCGGTCATCATCCCCGCGCTCAACGAGGCGGAAAGCCTCGCGGCGATTCTTCCCCGGCTCAGGGCGATGAGCCTCGGGCAGGTGCTGGTCTGTGACAACGGATCCACGGACGACACGCGGCACATCACGGAGTCGCATGGAGCGCTTTGGGTCTATCAAAAGCAGCGCGGATACGGGGCCGCCTGTTTTGCCGGCATGCAGGCGCTGGCCCCCACAAGTCACACCGTGGTCTTCGTGGACGCCGACCAGGGCGAGGAGGTCGCGATGCTCCCGGACCTGGTCGCGCCGATCGCCTGCGATGATTGCGACCTGGTGATCGGCGCGCGGGTCCGCGCCCTGCGCGAGCCCGGCGCGACCACGCTCGCGCAGCGCTTCGCGAACTGGTTGTTGCCTGCGATCATTCGAATCGGCTGGCGCCACCGCTACACCGACCTCGGGCCTTTTCGCGCCATTCGCCGGTCGTCGCTCGAAGCGATCGGCATGAAGGATCGCGCGTTCGGATGGACCATCGAGATGCAGATTCGCGCGGTCGAACTCGGTTTGCGCATCCGTGAGGTATCCGTGCCGCATCATCGCCGGATGATCGGGCGAAGCAAGATCACCGGGACGCTGCGCGGCGTCGCCCTGGCCGGGTACTGGATCATCAGAACATGCGGCGCGCTGTGGCTGACGCGCCGCCGTCGGATGCGGTAGCCGCGGAGGACACCTGTTCCGATCGGGCCACTTGTTCGGCGCTTCGCGCCGCCGCGCGCTCGACGACCAGATGCGGCGCGGTCCCGCGCCGCAGCACCCGATGAAAGACCTCGGCCAGCTCGCTCGCCCGGTGGCGCCGATCAAAGAGATCGACCCCGGACCAGGCCCCGTCGGGCGAGACGTGACGCCGCGTCGCCAGGGCGATGATCGCGCCGGCCAGGCCGTCCGTGTCGTGAGATTCATGGACGATCGCATCAGCCGCGGACGCTTTCAGAATGGCGCGAACGGGGCTGTGAGGTGCGGCGGCGGCGAGGATGGGGCGGCGCAGGGCGAGGTACTCGAACAGTTTGTTGGGTACCTGGAGATTCGCACCCATCCCAACGGAGCAGGAAAGCAATAGCGCGTCGCTCCCGGCTGACAGTGCCAGCGCCTCGTCATGGGGTTTGGACCCGAGAACCCGCACACAACGACCGACGCCGGCGGCCCGTGCCAGAGAATCCAGGGATCGACCGGCATACGTCGGGCTGCCGACGAAGACCATCCGGAGAGACTCGGCGAGATCGGGCGATCGCTCGAGGGCACGGCGCAAGGACTGCAGCCAGACGTTGGGGTTCCGGGGTCCGTAGAACTGACCGCAATGGGTCAGTTGGAACAGCCGGGGAGACACAACTCGCGCTGGGGCGACGCCGGTCGTGCGCTCGCCATCAAAGCCGTTGAGAATGGTTGATGTCTTTCCAACGAGAAACGGGCGGCGGCGCGCCAGCGCCGCGGCGTGCGTCGGCGTGTTGCAGACGATGTGGTCGGCCCGGCGCATCACGCACCGTTCGAGCAGTGCGTCGAGCGCGTCCAGACCAGCGTAGCCGACCTCGCGGAAAGGATTGTCTCGCCAGGGATCCCGAAAATCCGCCACCCAAGGAAGCCTGGTAGCGCGAGCGACCATCATGGCGATCAGATGCGCACTCACGTAAGGCGACGTGGAATAGATGAGCTGAAGGCGATGGCAGCGGATGGCGCGCCGGGCCGCCCTGACGGCCGCTGGAACCCAGCCCACCCGAGAGTCCGGCGTCATCAGCAACCGCGAGACCCAGTCGCGAATGCCCCTTACGGGCAGCTGCAAGGGCGTTGCGTCGATGCGTTCATGCGCGCCGGCCATCGGAACTGAAGCCGACGCGTCGGGCTTATGACTCCCCGGCTTGAACCGCGCGAGACACGCCTTGGCTTGCTCGATGAGATTCACGCACTCGACCTGGATGAGACGCGTCGAGCGCGGGACCTCGCGGGCGAGGGTCGCGTCGAGCGCCTCGCCCCGCGGCCTGACTGTCAGAACGGTCGCATCCCACCCAAGCCGATCGAGATGCCGCACGAACCCGAGCGTTCGATGGGTGCCGCTACGGTTGATCGGCGGAAAGGCATAGGCCACGCACAGCCATCGGCGCCGGGCGGGATGTCTTTGTTGGGCAGGCACGTCGAATCAGCACTCCCGAAGCGCCTGGTGCAGCGCGCGGGTCTCGTCAGTTCGTTTCCGAGCCGCGACCGTGAGGGAGCAGTCTACAAATGCATCGATTATACTTGTCCTTCCGCTCCCTCACGGTCGCGGCTCCGTCAAGAGCTCTCCGCCCGACGCCCTACTCCACGGCCAGGTAGCCTTCCATTCGGCGCTGGTAACCGTCGCGGTTCCGCCATCGCTGCATGGAGCCCACCAGGTACCCGGCCAGGTTTGACGCGAGTACGGTCCACATCACGAACATACAGAGCGGATAGGCGAGCCGGCGCCCGGTCCGCCGCGCGACACGAACGGCCTTGCCGTGGAACGTCCAGCCGTAGAAGTAGACAAGGAGCGCGGAAAGCAAGACCGCCGCCCACGGCGTGACCGCGCAGGTAACCGTCGCCGCGGCAACCAGCGCGGCGTTACGTAAGTTGTAGGCGAAGCTCGCCGCATCGATCTGCGTGTGTCCCCGACCGGTTCCGTAGCGGTAGAACTGTTTTGCCAGCGCGCGGAACGAGTCGCGCGGGCGCCAGAACACCTCGGCACCATCCGCCAGACGCCAGGTGACATCCATCTTGCGCACCTTGTGATCGAACAGCGTGTCTTCCGAGAAGCGAATCCACTCGGGCCAACCACCGGCGCGGCGCCACAGCGCCTTGGTGCATGCCAGCGAGCGGGCCGACGGGTTGAATCGATCCGGCGCGACGGGCTCGAGCTGTCCGCGCATCGTCGCGAGCCCAACCACCGACTCGAAGAGCGTATCAGACTCGATGCGATAAACCCCGGCGACAAACTCGACACCGACCTCCCGCTCGAAGGGTTCGATCAGGTTCTCAAGCCAATTGGGATCCGCACGACAGCCACAGTCGGTGGCGGCGATGATGTCACCGGCCGCGGCTCGGACGGCCGCGTTACGCCCTTCCGCGATGTTCGATCCGGGCAACTCCAGCACCTTGAGCCTGGTTTTGGTTTCTGCGCGGGCTCGAAGAAACTCGAGCGTTCCATCGTCGGAGCCGCCGTCGGCGACGACGATTTCGTCCGGGCTTCGCGTTTGCGCAGCCAGCGAGTCGAGTGCCAACGCACAGCCTTGCCAGTCGTTCTTGACCGTCATGACGACGCTCACCGTTCGCCCCATCTTCAGCACAGCCACACCAAGAACCTCCGTGGCAATCACATTCGTCCCTTAGGACGTTCGCCGCTCCTACCGGGGCGAGGCGCTTCCGAGAAGCGTGCTTGTATCTTGGAATCGCTCGGCCATCGCCGTCCAGAACACCGAGCTGGTCATGCACAGGTCCGGCACGCGGCGACCGTTGAGAACCGCGGCCGGCGTCGTTTCGATTCCGAGGTCGGCGGCGTCCTTCGACGCCCGTTCCACGCTTCGTCGCACGTCGTCACTGACCAGATCGCGCATGAATCGCTCCACGTTCAGACCGGCACTGGCCGCAATCTGTCCGTAGTCTCGGCCGCCCGCGTCGTATCGGTGTCGAAACAACAAGGCGTGCATCGTCGCCCAGGCTTGATGGCCACCTTGCATTCTGGCCGCCTCGGCCGCCGCCGCGGGTGGCGTAGCGTGAGCGGGCGGTGACATGCCACCGTCGTTCCCGTTTGAGGTAGCGTCGTCCGGCTTTGCGGACACGATCCGATACTCGATCTCAAGGCGTCCGTCGAAGGCGGGCTCGATGAGCGTTCGGCGCCGCGTCTCGAAACACGCACAGGGTGAATGGTCGTAGTCGGAGAAGATGACCAGCGTGGGAGCCGCATCGAACGACGCCGCGAGACGGCCCGCGCCCGGAACTGACTCCTTGCTGATCAATGGTTGCGCGTCGTACTCGCGAAGCATCATAGCCGCGTCATCCTGCATCCCAGCGATGGCCTGACGTATGCGGTGGAGTTTTCGCCACTGCCGCCGAACCTCGGTCGTCGTGTCGCTATACCCCCACAGCGCGACACCAACGGTGGCACAGACCGCCCCGGCCGTGACGAGTTGGCGGAAGCCAACAACGGGACGTAGGCCGGCAGTCGCGTCGCACACGGTTCCGCCAACACTCGCTTCGCGGCGACCCTTTCGCCACACCCACAGCGTACCCAGGGCCAAGAGCCCGCTGATCCCGTGCGCGGCGGAGCACAGGGGGCACCACTTCGGGAGCACGACGATCATGTTGAAGGACAAGGCAACCGATGCCATTACGCCCGCCGTCACGGCGCCGAGGGTCACGCGCCAGGCCCAGGCGTCGCTGGACTGAATGGGAGCGAGCATGGTCAACCAAATCGCCAAAGAGACGAAGTAGATCACTCCGATGAGCGAGGTGGGGACGACAATCCGCCGCGAACCGACGTGGAAATCAAGCGCGCCCCACCGGCTGCCGATCACGCTCGCGCAGCTTGCCGTGGGTCGGTCCTCGCTTTCGCAGAGCCCAACGACGGGGATGGACTTCTGCGACGTCTGCCAGCCCCCGTCATGTTCCACCAGAAGCATGCCGGAAACATAGGCGCCTGTGAGCGCAAGGCCCACGAGGAGAACATAGGGAACGGCTTGGCGAAGTGGTCTTGACATCGTGTCGCTGGTCGTCGTCCACCTTGGCTGCGGCTGACACTCACGGCGCGCGACGAGGCTTTCCCGGTTCGACGAGGTTGGCGCCGGCGGTGCAACGGCCGACGCGGAACCGGTGGTCGCGTTTCCCTCGTTCTATCGGACGCGCCCGAGACCGGATGGAGGTTCCATCACATCCGGACAAAGGCAGGCGCCCGTCTCAACACTGAAAACGGCGACTTGGGCGTTCAGCGATGGATGGGCAGCGCATGCGCACCAGCGCGGGAGAAGAAATGACGGCGGCGTCACCGATGCTGGTTCCTGAGGGTGGTGGTGCCCAGAGGCTGTCCCGGGCGCCGGTTGGGCGTGTGGCGTGTTGATCCAGCGTACCGTGTGCGGCTGATGCGCTTGGCTCGGCACCGATTTTGCATAAACTCTCAGGAGAGCGGCCGCTGTTCAACCAGCGCGGCCCGAGCCCCTGCAGGAGCCTACGATGCCCAAACAGAGTTTCCGGATCGCCCTGATCGGATCCTACGTGCCTCGGCGCTGTGGGATTGCGACGTTCGGACACGACCTGGCAACCGCCATCTCGGGGACCGAGGCGCCGGACATGACGAATGGCGCCCCGACGGTCGAGATCGTCGCCATTAACGACCTGGAGGAAGGCTACGCATACGGGCCTGAGGTCACGACCCAGATTCACCAACACCTTCGCGAGGACTACCGGAACGCCGCGGACATCCTCAACACCAGCCGATGCGACGCTGTCCTCTTGCAGCATGAATACGGCCTGTTCGGCGGCGAGTGCGGGGAACATTTGCTGGACCTCATCGATCACCTGCAAAAGCCCCTGATCACGACGCTACATTCGGTTCTGAGTGAGCCCTCCGCCAAGCAGAAGAGCGTTCTTGAGCGGATCGGCGCGCGGAGCCGGTTCATGGTGGTCATGGCCAACCGCGCGCGGCTGTTACTCAATGAAGTGTACGGCGTCCCGCTCGATCGCGCCCGTCTGATTCCTCATGGCGTGCCCGATGTGCCCTTCGGGGACACCGAACCGTTCAAAGAGCGCTTCGGTCTCTCCGGACGCCCCATGATTCTGACGTTCGGGCTGCTCGGTCCGGGCAAGGGTATCGAGATCGTCCTTGACGCACTCGCGAAGGTCGTTCCGGACCATCCCCACTTGGCCTACGTCATCCTCGGTGTGACCCACCCGGCCGTGAAGCGTGATTCGGGAGAGTTGTACCGCATCTCGCTGGAGCGGCGCGCGGTGGAGCTCGGTATCCAGAAGAACGTACTGTTCCACAACCGGTATGTCTCAAGCGAGGATCTGCGCGAGTACCTTCAGGCCGCGGACGTGTACGTGACGCCCTACCGGGCCAAGGAGCAGATCACCTCCGGCACGCTGGCCTATGCCCTCGCCTGTGGAAAAGCCATCATCTCGACTCCGTACTGGCACGCCCAGGAACTGCTGGTCAACGGAAGGGGCAGGCTCGTTGAGTTCGGGGACACGGACGGGTTCAGCGCCGCACTGGCGGAATTGATCGGGGACGACGACAAGCGCCAGGAGGTCCGCAAGGCCGCCTACGACTTCGGACGCAGCATGATCTGGTCGGAGGTGGGCAAGCAGTACCTTCAAATTTGCCAACAGGCGCGACACGAGCTTTCCGAACGTAGGCGCGACGTCGTCGCGGAACGCAAGGTGCTCATGCGCCTCTCGCTCCCGGAGGTACGGCTCGATCACCTGTTCGCCATGAGTGACGACACCGGGATGCTCCAACACGCACAGTTCGCCACGCCGGACCGTCGATACGGCTACTGCACGGATGACAACGCCCGTGCCCTCATCGTCGCGGCCATGGCCTGGACGATCTTTCAGGAACCAAGCGTTCTGCCGTACCTGCGCACGTACCTGTCCTTTCTTCACTTCGCGCAGGTGCCCGAGACGGGACGATTCCGCAATTTCATGTCCTACGACCGCCGTTGGCTCGAGGACGAGGGAAGTGAAGACTGCCAGGGGCGGGCGCTCTGGGCGCTGGGATACCTCGTGTCCCATGCACCGAACGAATCCGCCCAGTGTCTCGCGGCCGACCTCTTCCGGTCCTCGACGGGTGCGTTGGATTCTCTCGAGCATGTGCGATCCTGGGCGTTTGCGATCCTCGGTCTTCACTACTACCTACGCGAGTTCCCGGATGATGGCGCGGTTCGGCGGAGGGCGGCGGAACTCGCCGACCGGCTCGACAACATCTTCACTGAGAACGAAGCCGACGATTGGCCGTGGTTCGAGAGTCTTGTCTCTTACGACAACGGCCGCGTCCCGCAGGCGTTGATCATCGCCGGACACGTTCTTGCGCGTCCCGAACTCCAAGAGCGCGGTCAGCGCGTACTCCAATGGCTCTGCGACGTCCAAACGGCACCGGAAGGACATCTGTCGGTGATCGGGAACAAGGGTTGGTTGCAGCGAGGCCAAGAGCCGGCCCAATTTGACCAACAGCCGATTGAACCGGCCGCCCTCATCGGCGCGTGCAAGGCTGCCTATCGAGTGTCCGGGGACGGGCGGTGGCTGGCCGAGATGCGGCGTTGCTTCGAGTGGTACATTGGACGCAATGATCAGGGGCTGACCATGATCGACTTCAAGTCGCGCGGCTGCTACGACGGGCTGGAAGCAGGCAGCGTGAATCAAAACCAGGGAGCCGAATCGACGCTCTCGTGGTTGCTGTCGCTGCTGACCATGCACGAGATGCAAACGGGAGAAGCCCCGGAGGTCGGGTAGCCGAAACACCGATACGCCCTGCGCAGGGTGCGCCCCGGACACCCCTTCTGTCTTTGGCACGCACGCGCTCGATGGAAAAACTGGTGCGTCCTGGACGCACCCTACGATTAGAGCATCGAGCTCACTCGAGTCAGGAGAACGTCCGACCGATGTCACCAACCAATAACGATCCGCGTCGCCGCCTGCTGCGACGTAGCGACAGCAACCCCATACTCTCCGCCTTTGACTGGCCCTACTTCGTCAACACGGTGTTCAACCCCGGGGCGACGCGCCTCCCAACCGGCGAAACGGTTCTGCTCTGTCGCGTCGAGGATTGCTCCGGTCTGTCGCACCTGACGGTGGCGCGATCGGACAACGGCGTCGATGGATGGAAAATCGATCCGCATCCGACACTCCTGCCCGACCTGAAAAACAACCCTGAGGAGCTATGGGGAATCGAGGATCCACGCGTCGTTTGGGTGGAGGAACTTGAATCGTTCTCCGTTACCTACACGTGCTATTCGCAACGAGGCCCCGGCGTATCGATGGCGCTGACCAAGGACTTCCGCGAGTTTGAGCGGATCGGCATGATCTTCCCACCGGAGGACAAGGACGGCGCCCTCTTGCCTCGCAAGATTGACGGACGCTGGGTGATGATCCACCGCCCCGTCCCAGGTCATGGCCGGGCACACATCTGGATGTCCTACTCCCCGGATCTGATCCACTGGGGCGAACACAAGGTCGTGCTCAAGGCGCGCCTGGGGGGATGGTGGGACGCCAACAAAATCGGTCTCGCCGGGCCACTGGTCGAGACCGACGACGGCTGGCTGATGATGTACCACGGCGTCAAAACGACGCCGGCCGGCTGTATCTACCGGCTCGGGCTGGCGCTCATGGACCTCGAGGATCCGACACGCTGCCTGTTGCGCTCGACGAGATGGATCATGGGACCGGAAGCATCCTACGAACGCATCGGCGACGTCGGGGACGTCGTCTTTCCCTGTGGGCACACCATCGGCGATGACGGCGACACGCTGAACGTCTACTACGGGGCGGCCGACACGTCGATCGCGCTGGCGACGGGAAGTGTGCGCGAGATGCTCAACTGGCTACAGGAAAACAGCACGCCGGGCGACGAAGCCGACGGCTGATTCAGTTGGAGCGCGCTGATGCGGATCGCCATGCTTGCTCCGATCTCCTGGTCGCTCCCCCCCAAGGGCTACGGTCCGTGGGAACTGGTCGCCTACAACATCACGGAACAACTGGTTCGCCTGGGGCATGACGTCACGCTTTTCGCGGCCGGCGGGACGACCAGCAGCGCGACCGTGGTCGAGACCGTTCCCCATGCGCTTTCTACCTGGCCCGAGGTCGAGCGGAACCAGAAGCGCGGCTTCGACCGACGGACCGGTCTGATGGAAGGCCCGCCCGATGCACGCGTGCTCGAGCAGCTACACATCGCCGCGTGCCTCGAGCGGGCGGCGGCCGGCGAGTTCGACGTCGTCCATTCCCACCTGCATGTTCACGCGCTGGCGTTCGCCCGGCTCATCCCGTGCCCGTTGATCACGACGCTGCACGGATCGGCCTGGGTACGAGCGACGCACCCGATGCTCATACGGTTCAAGACCCAGCCGTTCGTGTCCATCTCCGAGGCCGAGCGCACCCTTCTCCCGGAACTCAACTACGTCGCCACGGTCCACAACGGCATTCACCTGGACGACTTCCCCTTTCAGAAGGAAAAGGAGGGCTACCTGCTCTTCGCCGGACGCCTCTCGCCCGAGAAAGGGCCCGACGTGGCCATCGAAATCGCCCGGCGGGCGGGACGGCGGCTGTTGATGGCCGGCCTGATCGAGGATCAGTACCGCGATTTCTTCGACGCAAAGGTCCGCCCGCACATCGATGGACGCGACATCGACTACCTCGGCCTGCTTTCGCAAGAACAGCTTGCTCCCTACTACCGCCGCGCCTCCGGCGTACTCTTTCCCATCAACTGGTGCGAGCCGTTCGGGTTGGTGGCCGTCGAGGCCCAGGCGTCCGGCACACCACTGGTTGCCACGCGCTACGGCGCGTTGCCGGAAATCATTCGGGAAGGCGAGACCGGCTTCGTCGTCGATAACATCGAACAAGCCGTCGAGGCGGTCCACAAGCTGGACGCCATCTCACCCGAGCGGTGCCGGGAGAACGCCGAGTCGCGTTTCAGTGACGTAGCCATGGCGCAAGGCTACGCGGCCGTCTATGCATCTCTTGTGTGATGAATCGGCATCGATTGCTACAGCACAAGTAAGACGATGCGTAATCCGAGGCGCGACCGTCAGGGAGCGGTCTAGCGTACCCGCAGAAAAGCGCTCGCTCGTGCGAAGCGGCCCGTCGTGGACAAGATCAACGAGACCTTGGCGGTCATCGTGTCCGCGCGCGGTCACGGTCAATAATACTTGGCCGATCCGTTATGGCCCACGGATCAAAGCCATCGGGCGTGCTGTTCCGTTCCAGCCGGGCGCATACGCGCCGCCCCCGCCGAGCAGGTCGATGGCGCGCAGCAAGTCGCTCGCCGAACAACCGCCGCACCGAGACGCTCAAGTACAGCTACGACGGCGTCAATGTCGTGGCCGAGTACGACGAGTCGGACAACCTCTCCCGCCGCTTTATCCACGGCACGCAGCGCATCGACGAACGGGCGGTGATGCTGTCAGGCGTGGGAGCCAATGGGGTGGGGGTGGACTCCTACTACTACGCTCTTCAGGAGCTGGACACCGTCACGGGCCTGATCAGCCGCAACGGAACCCTGGCCGAGGCTTACACGTACGACGCCTACGGCAAGGTTTCCACCTGGGGCTATCCGCTGTGCGACATGAACCGCGACGGCGACGTGGACGGTGGCGACCTGTCGGAGTGGGTGGCAGCTTGGCCGAGCAACCCGGCCACCGACCCGGTGGCCGACTTCGACACGGACGGCGACATCGACGGGGTCGATACGAACGATTGTCTGGATCAGGGGACGAACGACCCGCCGGTGCTGCTGGCCTCCAGCGGAATCGGGAACCCCTACTTCTTCACCGGCCGGCGCCTGCACATGCTGGAGGTGCTGCACGACAGCCCGGAAACCATCCAGCTCAACCGGCAGGTCCAGTACAACTGGCATAGGCATTACAGCCCCCAGCTGGGGAGGTGGCTGGAGCGGGATCCGTTCCTTTACATCAACGGGGCCAACCTGTATCAATACATCTCCGGCCGCCCTTACTGGGGCATCGACCCGTACGGGCTTTCCTGGCTTGATTGGTTGCAGAGCGGGTTGGACGTCGCGGGTTTCTTACCCCTCGTTGGGGCTGTGCCGGATGTGATCAACGCGGGCATCAGCTTCGCGCGAGGCAACACCAAGGAGGGTTTAATCAACCTCGCTGCGGCGATACCGGGGCTAGGAGACGCCGCCAAAGGCATGAAAATGGGCGCTGAGGCGCTGGGAGCCGTCGCGGCGGCCGTGAAGGCCGCCGATAAGGTGCGCGATGCGGCCAAGGCCGCCGATAAGGCGAGGGATGCTCTCAAGGCAGCCGATAAGGCGAGAGATGCGACAAAGGCTGCGGGAAAAGGTCCTGGGAAGAACGCACAGCACGGCAACCGTAGGCCCCAGCCATCCAAACAAAAACAACTCGACGAGCTTAAAGAGAAACTGAAGAATACTAAATCAAGAAGGGAAAAGGAGAAAATCAAGAATAAGATGAAGAGAATAAGAGAGGCCTTAGCTAAGGATGTGAAGGGTACCCAGCATTCCCAAACGTCGAAAAAGGGAGGAGCGTGCGGGCCGAAACGATAGATGGAATCACAAGAATGGGTGGACACAAGACAACAGGCATAATTTGGGACTGGGTACCTTTGGTGTCTGTAGGACCAATCGGATTTGATGTTCCCGCGCAACCACTTATTAAAGCTCATGACCTGAAGAAAGTCGATGAATACTCCGTCGAAGGCACTGACGAATCTTGGTCTGTATATGCCCTCCCAGTCGGTGGCACGAGGATCTATGTCGGTGACAAGAAACAACAAATTGAGTCAGTGGGCTGTAATGATGACCTCATCTACCGAGGCCGAAGCCTGTTCGGGCTCACATTGGATGAGATCAGATCAATTCTCGGGCCTGAGGATGAGATTGGTGAGGAACTATGTGACCCACCTCAGATTCCAGTCGAATTCGAAGAGTATAGCCTCCAACTTTGGTTTCAAGATGGTGTCGTGATATCGGGATCTGTTCAGGGGCCGATTGAAGAGGACGAGGAATAACAAGCGCACCACCTGGACTTCGTTTTCCTCGGACGAGTATAGAATGCCTCCTATTTGGTGCATTCCCTGAGTGCCTTTGTTAGAGGTTTGGGGGAATGTAGGAAGAGAATTCTGCTTGGATCTTGGGGCGTTCCGTCACTCTGGCCTACGCCTCCAACGACGTCAACGAGTACACCTCGATCGAGGACGTCGGCGCCGCCGGCAACCCGATCACCGTCTTGTACGACGCGGCTGGGAACCTCTCGCGTGACGACGACGAGTACGAATACGCCTACGACTACGAAAACCGCCTGACGCAGATCGACTATGCGCCGGATGGCGGGGCCTCCACCCGGCTGGCCTACTTCGCCTACGACGCCCTGGGTCGGATGATCTCCTCGCAGCTTCGCTTCGACGCCGACGTCAACGGCCGCACCGAGACGCTCAAGTACAGCTACGACGGCGTCAACGTCATCGCCGAGTACGACGAGTCTGGCAAACTCTCCAGCCGCTACATCCACGGCACGCAGCGCATCGACGAACGGGCGCTGATGCTCGGCACCCGCCGTATGGGGCCGGGTGGAAACACACCTGCCATGCGAACAGAGTCGTCACCGGTTTCCGTGGAGGGAGAACCTCGCTCGCCCGCGGGAGCGCGCTGGGCTGCAATGACGGGAGAAATCACAAGAAGGATGCCCAAGAGAACGGCCGCACACCGCGAGAAGATTGTTCCGGTACCTGGGGCGCGGTGGTTTTCGGGGATCCGGCGATTCATGGGAACGGCATCCTTCCTACGGCCCGAAGGGGGCAACTCGCCAGACTACCCCTTGGACGAAAGCCTCGGTTCGATCGACCCGACAACCGATGGGTCGCGCATGCAAACGCCCCAAAACCACCAACAGTATAGCGGAAAAGCCCGGTCGGATCAACCCCCTCCCTTTCGCTCGCCAGGTGATTCTGCGTGAACCAAGCGCGGGAGAAAATCGGAAGAGAGTGGTGTGGCCTGCCCAAGCCATTTGACGCTTTTGGGAGGTTGTCCCCCGTGAAGGAATGGGGTCATCGGCCGGAGCTCCGCCCCTTGTCCTGTCCGACGGTTCGGGCGATTCGCCTTACAATGTTTCCCAGGTCATCAAAATCGCTGCCCAGCGATAGCGTGTGCATACCAGCTCTGTCAATCCATTCAATCTGGACCGAGGCATGGCTCGTGTCGAGTATGACATTCGCATAGTCCGCCTTCGCGTTGTACGCGAACCTGATCTGCGCAAGCTCGATGCCGATATCAAGCAGCCGGTCGATGGCTGCGGAGAATCCGCCGTCGTGGGCTGCCACGATAGTGAACTCAAGATCGGGCAAGTCACGCGGATGAAGGTCATGCTGGCGCAACCGATAGAGCAACTCTCCAAGGCAATCGTTGTAACCCAGGTCGGGTTTGCCGTAGATCCGATCCGAGGGACCGATGTGTGCCAGATAGCCGAAGCGGTTCGGGAGAACAACCACAATGGCCGTGCAGGTCGCCACGCCGCTGGTCTCGAGCGTGGTTCCCGGAAGCGCCTTGGCGAACTCGTTCATGTCAACACGCTTTGCGCGCCGCTCGAGAGAATCCGGCGCGTGCGTCTTGATCTCAACTCGACTGAGGTACCGAACGATTTCTCTGTGGTAGAACCCGGTCTTCTGCTTGTAGTGTTCGGTAATCGCCTCTTGCTCATCGATCTCCGCGATGATCGCCCACTTCGTTCCGTATACTTCGAATGGCTCGAACGAACTGAGGACGCGAACGCCTCGATAGTCCCGTATCACGCGCTGCCCGGCCCCGGATGCGAGTGCTGCGGAGACCGCAAGCGTTTCCACCTTAAGCCGAAGATCAGTGAACTCGGGGCGGAATCGCGACTGGGTCACCATACGCTGCTCGGCGTTTACGCAGTACACTTCTCCGGTGCGTCCCAGACCGCGGCGATCCGAGAGGATCGAGTTGAGCTTGTTGAGCGGACATTGCAGGACGAACCAGCCAATCAGGTTCCCGCTGGCCTTACGCCCCTTATCCACCGTCGGGGCAAAGACCGGCACCCCAAAGAACGCCGCCAGCTCGTCCGAGGGAGGATAGAGTTCGTAATCGATGAAGGTGATCTCGGTGGCGCTGCGTAGATGACGGGAGAGCTTGGTCTTCGCGAGCGCACTGCTGAACAGGTTGCTATGGTAATCGGATTCGCGGCGAAGCGAATGGAACACATAACCGCTTCGATCGACAAACAGAATGTCGAAAAGCTCGCCGTAGCGATTGACGTAGTGCGTATCGAGACTCAGGTCATAATCCGGACTCGGCACGCGGTTGCGCCCCTGGAGCCTTTGAAACGCGTCCATCATGACGGCGTCATGGACGATGCCGTCGGCAAGACGCCGCACGGCATCGAAGTACGCGCTGACCTGGGTCCTACGCTTCTGACGTACCTCTGCCAGTTTGCGAAAGAACGGTTCAGTGAAGTCGGCCGCCGCCGGCTCATGTTCCTGGCCTGGAACCGCAGCCAGGCCAAGAACAGCCAGCACGAGCATGATCGCTACTCTCACCTGGAGTCGCGAGACTCGCGGCATGACGCTACGCCCCCTTGCTCTTACGTTGCGTAGCGGACGACATTAGAATCACCACCTGAAAACCAATCTTCCGATGCATGTGTCTCCGCAGCCTTCCGGGGATTCACCCGGCATCCGCTTTAGAACGACACACCGATCGATACACCGCCGAAGAATTCGTCCTGAATGGTGCCGTTGTCTTCCGGGTTACCAAGCGCATCGTTGAAGTAGAGAAAACCGGACATCGACCACGAGCCGATTTTCGCCGGAAGTCTCATTGCGGTGGAGAGGTCGTACCCGATGTTCAGACCGTATTGCAAGTACGCAAACCGAGTGGATCCACTTCGCCCCGTGCCGAGTATGGGGTCAAGGTAGCCGTGATCGATCGCCGCGATGACGCCGGGCGTGACCGTCACATGCTCGGCGACCTGGAACTCGTGACTGATGCCGAGTTCAATCCAACTCTTCCCCGGAGCAGCCACAACATCCATGGCGTAGAAGAAAGAGGGATTGAGTACGCCGTCCGCGTTGTCCGGCCACAACCACTTCCACATCCAGGCGTCGTTGTGCTCCAGCGTGACCGTCCATTCCTGCGTATTCGCGGCTTTGGCGTTGGGAAACGAAAAGAACACGTAGCCGAGCGTGAGCGTCGTGGCGATCGGCTCGATGTCGTAGGACCAGGCGATCGAGTAGTCCACTTCCTGAAGGTTTTGGCCTCCGGAAGCGGGATCGAACTTTTTCTGCCCGGCAAACCACTCGAACCAGGTGTTGAAGCTCAGCGAGCCGAGGCTGCCCGCTTCTCGCTCGAATAGCGGTCCGAGATCAACACCGAAGTCCACGCTCAGCTGATGGTTTCCCCGCTCCCGACCCTCACCGGGAATCTCCGAGAAATTGATCCCGCGGAAGATGTAATCGGAGTATAGGGAATACTCCAGACCGAAGCTGAGGGGAGCGGGCGGAGATTCCTCGATGGCGGCGACGGGCGGCTCGACATCCGTCCCCTCTTTGTGCGGCACCAAGGACAGCGATGTCAACGATGAGCCCATCGCCAGAGTCGCCGGGCTGTCCGCCTCCGCTGTCCGTCCGGCGGTCTGAGTTTGTTGGCCCACGGCCTTAGTTGCGGGCGCCGTCACGGCCAGTGCGGCCAGCAGCGACGTGTAATAACATGAGCGCATGGTTGGTCTCCAGAGGCGCGCATGACCTCGCGAGGTCACGCCGCACTTATTCCCAGCGACGATCCCGACTCTAGGATCCAAGCGCCGCGTCGATTGCCGAAACGATCGTGTTCCCTACGACGGCATCCACGATGGATGTCAACGTGTTGTCCAATTGGGTGATCCAGAAGTTCTCTGTGATGCAGCCGCCACCGAACACCGCCAGACTTCCACCAACCAGGAATGTTGCGACCTTCATTTTCCAACTGTGCTTTCGAGTCATCGAAGTACTCCTCTTGTGAAAAAGTGGAACCGAGAATCCATCCGCTCGTGCGTCAGATTCGCCGACGTTGCGTAACTTGCCAATGCCCCGCAGGATTCCTCCGGGACCAGTCGTTCTCGGGCCTGTGTGAAGCACCCGTCACGGTGTCCTCGTACATGTGCGAAAAACAGATGACTTCCCTTCCCAACTCCTTCACAAGACCGTGCAGTTGCCTCATCTTCACCAGCAATTCCACGCACGGTCCATTGAACTCCGGCTGTCGTTCCACGAGCACGCCCATGGTCCGGCTCGCCTCGCCAAGAGAGTCGCCAAGGTTGATACAACCCTCTGAGAAGAGCGCTAGGTCGCCCAATCTGTCGCGATCATCCAGCGTCAGGGTTTCATCGGTCGCGCGGCCTCCGTCGATGATTGATTTGTCATCGGATACCGGCTCGCCATTCATGCTTGGGCTCCTCCGCCCGCATCCGTCACGACAGTGATAGCGTCCCCTGGTCATCCACATGCCGGCGCGCCGAGGCGTTGCCGCTGAGTTCCGGCGCCGCCGGGCCGTGTCCGGGTTGGCCCCCGAGACTCTTCACGGCCTTTTCACAACGAAGTATCCGGTGCCGGCGCGCTCACCGCACATTCCGTTGCTCTGTTGGTGTCGACCACCAATGCCACATCGAGTAGCTCCTCGCTGGTCAACACCCTATCGATGTCGAGCAGAATCTTGACCGCGTCGCCGACTTTGCCCATGCCGAAGATAAACGAAGTGTCAACGGAGCCTCCCATGCACGGCGGCGGTTCGACGTTCTCGCGGTTGATGTCGAGCACCTCGGAAACGGTATCCACGATGATGCCGATCTCCCTGCCCACATCGACCACGATGATACACGTCTGCTCCGTGTGTTCGATTTCATCGAGGCCGAACTTCAGCCGGAGATCGACCACCGGGATGACCTTGCCTCGCAAGTTGATCACGCCCTTCATGTAGAGCGGCATTCGCGGGACGGCGGTGATATTCATGATCCCGATGAGCTCGCGAACCTTGAGGATCTCCACCCCGTACTCTTCGCTGGCCAGCTTGAACGTCAGGTACTTCTGGTCCTCTTCCTGGACCGAGCGACCCGCGGGCATCGCTGCATTCTTGGATTCGTTCAGGAGTGTCGTCGTCATCTTAGGTTCACCTTTCCATTGAGTGCCAACGCGTCACCCTACTGAGACCGGGCGGGCGGTGACAGTCGGAG
Organism: uncultured bacterium; assembly: GCA_965371245.1. Lineage (GTDB taxonomy): Bacteria > Planctomycetota > Phycisphaerae > UBA1845 > UBA1845 > CBDUXT01. The sequence continues at coordinate 26,174 of CBDUXT010000029.1, forward strand.
TGCCACCCCCCCAGCCATGTGCAAGAACCTTCGTGCTCTCGAGCCCACCACACCGGGATTCGTCAAGCTCTTTCGCTGGGAGACGGATGCCGGTTTGTCACGCCGGCACCCGGCCCCAGTTGACTGTCGGAACAACTCTCGCTTCCGGTCGGAGAGTTGGATCTCGGTTCGTCGGGCGACATCCGCTCAACAGCCGTGATGCCGGGAACGTTCGTCAAAAGTCCTTCAACTTGTCCTTGTCATCGAGCGACATGAACTCCCCCGACGAATCAGGAGTCCCGCCGGCGCCTGCACCTACAGCCAAGGGCTTGCGGCTTCGCGCCGTCTGCGATCCCTTCGGATGAAGGTGTCCCACACCCACATGGAGTTCCCTTCCTCGCTGGCCGGTGGACGACACGGGGATCGCCGTGACGGCAGAGCCGTTCGTACGATTCCCGTTGACGAGGGCTGCGAGCTCATTGACCACACTCTTGACGGTGTTCGCCTGGGCGGACAACTGTTCCGCGGCCGATGCCGACTCCTCGGCACCCGCGGCGTTCTGCTGCGTGACCTTGTCCATCTGAGACACCGCCGTGTTGACCTGATCCACACCTTGAGCTTGCTCTTCGCTGGCCTTGGTGATGCCGTCGATCAGGTCTGTCACTTTGGTCACGTCGTTGACGATAGCGCCAAGCGACTTGCCGACTTCACCGGCGACATCCGTGCCTTCCTTGGCTTTGTTGGTCGAGTTCTCGATGAGTCCGGTTGTCTCGCGGGCGGCCTCGGCGGCACGCTGCGCCAAGTTGCGCACCTCATCGGCCACCACGGCGAATCCCTTGCCGTGCTCGCCCGCACGGGCGGCTTCCACGGCTGCGTTCAGTGCCAACAGGTTCGTCTGGAAGGCGATCTCCTCGATCACCTTGATGATCTTGCTGATCTGGCCGGACGAGTCATTGATGGCGGTCATCGCCTCATTGAGCTGGTGCATGGTCTTGTTGCCGTTTTGGGCGGCGTCCCGTGCCTGGCCGCTGAGGTTGTTGGCCTCCTTGGCATTCTCCGCGTTGGTGCGGGTCATGGCAGCCATCTGCTCCAGTGCGGAGCTGGTCTCTTCGAGCGACGACGCCTGTTCACTGGCACCTTCCGCCAATTGTTGGCTGGCGGTGGAAACCTGAGCGGCTGCATCATTGACTTGGTCGGCGCCCTCGTTAAGGCCCGCGATGATGCGGTTGATCGGCTTGCTGATGGAACGCGCAATGATGACACTGACAAGCGTCACTAGCACCGCGGCGATCACACCCAACGCACCGACCCACGTCAGCAGCTTGGTGCCTGCGGAGGATGCGGTTGCCTTCATATCCACGACTGCGGCCATCGCCTCAGACTCGTCGATCTCGGCCAAGAGCGCCCAGCGGGTTCCGTAGATATCGACCGGCGTGTAAGCGCTCAAGACCGGGTTGCCGTTGTAATCGATGACGATCTTGACGTCGGTTTCGCCATTCAGTGCCGCATTGGCTGCGTCGGTATCGACCGCCCCCTTCGACGGATTCCTGAACGACGCCGCGACGGTATGGTTCACGGCATCAAGGAAGGAGTCGGACCGCATCAGCTTGTCCGGGCCGACCAGGTAGGTCTCGCCCGTCTCGCCCATGCCCGCGCGAACACCCATAATGTTGTTGACCCCTTCGAGCGGTAATTGCAGGGCGATCACCAGTTCCACTTTTCCGTCCTGCACGCATGGCTGGGCGACGAATGCCGCCGGCGCACCGTTACTCGGCTCGTACGGCCTAAAATCGGCAAAACCGAACCTCTTGGTTTGCAACACCTCTCTTGTGACCGCTCCAAGGTTGGAGCTGCTGAATTTTCCGTTCACGAAGTTGGTCCGGTAGTCGGACTCTCTGGCCACCGTGTAGAAGCAGTAGCCGTCGGGGTTCATGAGGAACAGGTCGTAGTAACCGTACTTGTCCGTGTATTTCTTGAAGAAGTAGGTGCCGTTCTCGTCCTTGGGACAAAACGCCTCAGCCACGTCGATCTCGGCAATCAGCGCCCAGCGGGTGCCGAACACATCGATGGGTGTATAGGCGCTCAGTACCGGGTTGCCGTTGTAGTCGAGGATCACTTTCTCCTCACTCTTGCCGGCCAGGGCCGCATCCGCTGCATCGGTATCCACCGACCCCTTTGACGGATTCCTAAATGAAGCGGCCACCGTGTGGTTCTTCGCGTCAAGGAAGGAATCGGAGCGCATCAGCTTGTCGGGGCCGACAAGGTAGGTTTCACCCGTCTCGCCCATGCCGGCCCGCACGCTCATGATCCCGTTGACCGCGTCCAGCGGAAGCTGCAACGCGACAATCAGCTCGATATCACTTCCGTTCACGACCGGCTGGGCGACGAACGCACAGGGCTCGTCGTTGCTGGGCGCGTAGGGCCTGAAGTCGGCGAAGCCGAACTGCCTCGTCTTCAACACCGTACGCGTCAACTCGCCAAGGTTTGAGTCCTTGTACCTGCCGTTGACAAAGTTCGTTTGATAGTCCGCCTCCTTGGCCACAGTATAGAAGCAGTATCCGTCCGGATTCATGAGGAACAGGTCGTAGTAGCCATACTGTTCCTTGTACTGCGTGAAGAAATCCTTGTCCTTGCCCTCAATCTTGGGACAAAGCGCCTCGGCCACGTCGATTTCGGAGATACAGACCCAGTTCAAGCCCGCAATCGTGAGGGGCGCGTAGGCGCTTAACACGGGGTTGCCGTTGTAGTCGAGAAGAATATCCGCACCCGACCGACCCGCCAACCCCGCGCGAGTCGCCTCGGTGTTCACGCCGTTCTCTTCGACCGTTCCCGCAAAAGAGGCTTTGACGGAGTGTCCCTGGGGGTCGAGATAGGAGTCGCTGCGCATGAGCTTGTCCGGGCCGACAACGTAGCTCTCACCCGTCTCGCCCATGCCGCTGCGCTCCTGCATGATGTTGTTGATGGCATCCAGCGGAAGCTGCAAGGCCACGACCCCGAGGGTCTTGCCTCCCTGCTTGATCGGTGCGCCGACGAAGGCGCAGGGCTCGTTGTTGGACGGGGCGTAGGGAGCGAAGTCTTCAAGTGAAGTCCGGTTCAGCGATTTCAGGAAGCAGCGCCCCAATGGGCTATCCTTGAGCGGTCCAGTGGCGACGTTCTCGCCCAGATCGGACTCCTTGGCCACGGTGTAAACCACGTTGCCGTCCTCCGCGATCAGGAACAGATCGTAGTAGCCGTATTCCTTCTTGTATTGCACCAGCCAGCGGCCGAATTGCGACTCAGCCTTGTCCCATTCAGCTCCGCCGATTCTGGAGCCGTTGGCCATGAAGCCCTCTTCGAAGGCCTGAATGGCCGCGGAAACCGAATCGTTGCCCGAGAGTACCGATGCGTCACCGAGGCGCTCGGTGAAGTAGCTTTCGATCTGGTTTTTCTTGATCGCCTGGACCGCCGCTAGCTTGTTGAACGCCTCAAAGCGCAGGGTGTTGACCGTTTCAACCAACACGCCCATATCGCCTTTGCGTTCGGAGAAATAATTCTCGATTTGTTTCTTCTTCACCTCGCGCAGGGACTTCAGCTTGTTGAGCGCCTCGAAACGCAGGGTGCCAACGGTATCGACCAGCACGGCCATATCGCCCTGACGCTCGCTGAAGTAGGTCTCGATCTGCTTCTTCTTTACATCGCGCATGGCGACGAGCTGGTTGCTGGCCTTGACCTCCAGGTCGGCGCTGCCCTTCTGCTCGATCGCATCCATTCCGCTGTCGGCGGTGTTGTAGCTGACAAAGGCGACAACGCCGAGCGGGATAAGGCCGCAGCCCAGGAACGATGTGACCAACTTTGTACCTAATGTCATGACTCGTTTCTCCGTTTGATGTTGAAGTTTCGCGGGAACTTACGCTTAAGTTCAAGCCGTACGCCGTGCCCAGCTGCGGCGCCTCCATGCCCACGGGTCGTTCCTTCTGTCCTCAACACAACACGGAATCGCTCTTTCATCCTCACTTGCACTGTCAATTGCGAGGCACTGGTCGCCTCGTGGAATCTAATCCATTGCAACCGCGCATTCATCGCCACGCGCGTCGGCTATGGCATAACGCAGTGGGAGATCACCGGGCCAGACTTCTCCGTTGGATATCTCGATGATGCGATCGATAACAACGAGTTTCGTGGCCAGGCTATGCCTCCACCAGGATTCAAGGAAATACTCGAGTAGCGCGAGCCGGTGCGTCGAATGGCGTTCGTCGAGCAGTGCCGACGCCAACGTGGATCTCACGAAGTCGATCTGCTCGGGCGTGAGCTGTCGCATGGTTTCTTCCAGGCGGCGCAGTTCCTCGCGTGGCATCGCCATCAAGGCGTCAGCCATCTCACCGATCGATTTTTCGAGTCCTTGCATATCTGCTCCTTCTTTGGGGCTCTTCCGCAGAATCTGTGGGTCCTCCCGGAGGCGCTCAAGCCTCGGGGAGCCCGTCCGCAGGCCGCCTGCGTCCCACCCTATCGGCCGTCGCCCGCTCGCTTCGCTCGTTTGGGCGAGCGACGGCCGACAGGGTCCCGAGCCGCAGGCGGAGAAGCCGCTCAGATGGCGGTGAAAGCAACGCCTTCAAACTCGATGTCGGTTTCGGCCCACCTGTCGCAGAGGCAGGTCGGCCCGCAAGGCCTCAAAAACCGGGTTTTTCGCCGTGCAGGGCGGTCTCACGCACCCACAGATTCTGCTGAGGAGGCTTCTCTGGGGGCGCGACGTCTATCGACAGGCTTGTGGATCGCTTCGCCGGTCCTTGGCGGCGCTCCCGAACTCATACACCTGCCAGCGTCGTGGCACAGGATCCCGCGCTGCTCCTCCCTTGGCGGCGCTCCCGAACTCATACACCTGCCAGCATTCGAGTCGGTCGCCCGGTCTGTCGCAGCCCTTGGCGGCGCTCCCGAACTCATACACCTGCCAGCCGCATCGCTATGCCGGGTGGACTGGTGTCATCCTCCGATCCCAGCTCGCCGTCAAGCGTCGGCTCCCATGACGATCGGCATGCAAGCTGGAGACATCGATGGGACGTTCGTCCCATTCTTGATGCCCGCTACCAGTCACAGCGCGCCGGACGGGTCCTTCCGCCTCCCTCCCGCTCGCCGGCTGAACATTCCCACGCCGTGCTCAGTCCCCGGCCGGATTGCGCAACCCACGCGGCTGCACACGGCAATTGCCTCAGGTCGAGGTCAGCCAGGCTGAGATCTCGCGGGCGCGACCTGCGCTTGGCTGCCGATCCTGGGCTTCCACGTGCCTCAGGGAGTGGGCTGCCGGCTTTTTTCGAGGACATCGACGCCTGATCGTCCTCCGGTCGAGGTGTCTACGGCCCGATCGCAATCGTCGGAGCTGATCACGCTGTGGCGCGGGCTTGGCGCTGGTGCTATCCGTCAAGGATGGCGAATCTCAACCTGAAGTTGGATTCGCGTTCCAACATGGCGGATCTTGCCTGGCAGCTGCGTGGAGGCCGATAAAACTCGTGCAGCCGGACCTCGTGGGCCGCTCCGCGCCGAGTACCGTGGCAGACAGTGGTACGTCGGATGCCAGCGGTGAGAGAGGAACATGGCTGCCAGCCATAACGGTGACAAGCGGAAGCGGGTCATGACAGAATCGCCCCAATCTCCGAGACAGTCTCCGCCCCTGAAGTGCGCCGGGTTCATCCTCGCGGCGGGGTGGACGGCGGTCATCGTCCTGGGCGTGGGCTGGCAGTTCCTCGGAGAGTACGAGAATACACTGAAAACGGCGCGCATCCAGGCGTCGAACTCCTATGAGAAGGACCTGGTCTATCGCCGCTGGGCCGCCGGTCACGGCGGCGTCTACGTCCCCGCGACCGAGGAGACACCGCCCAACCCCTACCTGGCACATCTCGAGAATCGCGACGTCACAACCACATCGGGTCTGAAACTGACACTGGTGAATCCGGCGTACATGACACGTCAGGTGCATGAGCTGGGGCGCGAGCAATACGGCCACCAGGGCCACATCACCAGCCTCAACCCGCTACGTCCGGGAAACGCCCCGGACGCATGGGAAACCCAAGCGCTCGGCGCGTTCGAGGGCGGCGAAACTGAGGTGGCCGAACTCGCGATGATCGGGGACCAGGAATACCTGCGCCTCATGCGACCCTTGATCACCGAGGCGAGCTGCCTGAAGTGCCACTTGCGCCAAGGCTACGAAGTGGGCGACGTGCGCGGCGGGATCAGCGTGTCGGTTCCGATGGCGCCGCTATGGTCGATCATGTATGGCGACATGGCGGCCGTAACGATGGGCTGCGGCGTCGTTTGGTTGTTGGGCCTCGGCGGGATCAGTATCGGTGTTTCGCGTGTGAGGCGGCGCCTTCACGAACGCGACCGGGCGGAGGGTGAGCTGAAGCAGAGGACGCACGATCTCGGCGAGCGGATCAAGGAGCTGAATTGCCTTTACGTCATCTCCAAACTCGCGGAGCAACCGGACATTACCGTGGAGCAGATCCTCCGCGGAACAATCGATATCATTCCTTCGAGCTGGCAGTACCCGGCGGTCACCACGGCGCGAATCAGTCTGAAAGACCGCGTGTACCGCACAGCTCATTTTGGCGAGAGTCAATGGCGACAGGCCGCCGAAATCGTCGTGCATGGAGAGCCAATCGGCAGTGTGGAGGTCTACTATCTCAGGAAACAGCCCGCCAGTCACGAAGGTCCGTTCTTGAAGGAGGAACGAAGTCTGATCAACGCGATCGCCGAGCAGTTGGGAAAGACCATCCAGCGAATCCAGGTCGAAAAGGAGCAGGCAGAGCTCAAGCAGCAACTTCACCAGGCGCAGAAGATGGAGGCCGTCGCCCAGCTGGCCGGTGGCGTGGCCCACGACTTCAACAACCTTCTTACGGTGATCGGCGGCTACGTGGACTTGGCCAAGAACGCATTGCCGAAGGGTCACAAAGCGGTCGAGTCGCTGAGCGCCGTCCAGGAGGCTGCTGAACAGGCGGCCGGGGTCACGAGATCTCTCCTGACCTTCAGCCATAAGATGGAAGCCAGGAAGGAACCGGTTGAGCTGCAGGCTTCCGTCGATACGTCTCTCCGCCTGCTGCGTCACGTGTTGCCGGCCTGTATCGAGGTGGTGACTGACGCCGCGGGCGAGCCGGTATGGGTTCGCGCCGATAGGACCCAACTGCAACAGATCATCATAAATCTGGCGATCAATGCCCGGGACGCCATGCCCGCCGGCGGGACGCTGAGAGTCTCGGTCTCCCAATCCGCTCTGACTCCAAAGGAGCCAGTCGCCCCTGGCGAGCCAGACGGGCTGGTTGCTCGATTGGTGATGAGCGACACGGGTACGGGGATGGAACCCGACGTGCGCGAACGCATCTTCGAACCGTTCTTCACGACGAAGCCAAGAGGGCAGGGCACCGGCCTCGGGTTGGCGATCATTCACAGCATCGTTGAGGATCATGCCGGGCACATCCGGGTAGAATCCGAGCCGGGGACGGGAACGACCTTCACTGTGGAGCTACCCCTCCTTGAAATCGACGCGTTGCGGGATGCCCCCGAAGAGGCCGCTCCCCCGAGACGAGGGCGAGGCGAAGTGGTGCTGTTGGCTGAGGACAACCGACATGTGCGCGGCATCCTCATTTCAGCACTGGAATCACTGGACTACGAAGTTGTCCAGGCGGACGACGGATGGACCCTCATGGACTGTTTTGAGCGTCATCGCAAACGGATCGAGCTGTTGGTCGTCGATGTCGATTTACCCAAGCGCAGCGGGCTCGATTGTATGCGTGAGATTCGTTCGAGCGGCGGCTTCGCCCCGGCCATCGTCATGACCGGCAGCGCGGGCGCGGGGTTGGAGAAGCAGCTTGACCGGGACACAACCCTGCTCCGCAAGCCGTTTCAGATCACCGAGTTCACCGCGCTGGCAGGCAACGTTCTGGCCGCGCGGCGTCAGCGGGAGGGACGGAGGTGAGGAAGCCGATCTCTCTTCTCCTGGTAGATGACCACGCCTTGATGCGAAACATGCTCGCGGATCGCCTCGCCGAAGAGCAGGATATGCAGGTTGTGGGAACCGTTGAGAACGCCGACGCCGCCCTGGCCGAGGCCATCAGGCAAGAGCCCGACATCATCTTGATGGATATCGACATGCCGGGTCTTTCCTGCTTCCATTCCGCCCGGACGATACAGAGACTGTGCTCCAAGACGTGCATCATCTTTCTCAGCGCGTTCTTCCACGATCGCTATATCGAACAGGCGCTTGCGGTCGAGGCAGCAGGCTATCTGACGAAGAGCGAGCCACCGGAATCGGTCATCGCCGCGATTCGCGCCGCCGCGGCTGGGAAAAGCTACTTCTCGCCTGAGGTGCGAGCGCGCATCGTGGTCGATTCAGACGGAACCCGGCTGGCACAGACAAGGCGATCCCGCGCCTCTACGCTCTCGGACCGGGAACTGGAGGTTCTGCGCTACCTCGCCCGTGGCATGTCAAAGAAGGAAATCGCCCGGACCATGCACATCAGCGCAAAAACAGTCAGCAACCACACCACCCACGTGATGGACAAGCTGGACATCCACGACCGCGTCGAACTGTCCCGGTTCGCCATCCGGGAAGGGCTTGCGGAGGCGTAGGAAGAAGCCGGCGCCCCGCCTCGCGGTAAGCTATCGACGCCCGCTCGCCAGAATGGGAAGAACGTCCCATGGCGTCATCCCTCCATGATTCACGATACAACAAGGACTCGCTAGCACGACTTGTCTCGGTGCGTGCCGGCCCAAGGGCGGGGTTCCGGACATGGTCAGACGTGGTCACCTCCCGATGGGCCGCGTCTGCCGGATTCTTCGGCCTTGGGCCGGCGTACCGGGCGAACTGTCCACAAAGATCATTGATCGACTGCCTTCTGGGGACCACGAACGGGTCTGTAATGCGTCCATGGACGTGTTCGATCCCCGGCTGGGAAGAAGCTGGTGCGGTCGCCGCGGATCCTCGCAACTTTCGATGACGGGGTTCTGTTCCGTCAGAGTGTGTGCGACCTGGCCGCGGCGGCGTCCGGCCACAGGAAAGAAACGGAACGCGCTGCGCCAGGTGCCCACACCTCGGCAGAGCATGCCCCGATGACGAGCACAATCCGTTACGCAATATCGGCGTATAGAGCCTGTGCCAAGCATGGACCAAGGTATGAAGGAACGTGACTCCACAATGGAACCCGGCGACAGAATCCTGCCACAGTTGCAGCGGTACGATGGGACCCGCCCTGACCAACTCCTTGGCAACATCCCGTACTATCTCGCGCGTGCGATCCTCGGACACCATGCGTTCGAAACCATCGAGTCGCTCATCGTGTTTTGCGAGGACCCGGACAATCTTCAGCCCTGGCTGCCGAGCGAAACCGATCGGATCGTCTTCTCTAATGAGCTTGTCCAACGGCTGCGCGAAATACGTTCCGACGCCCCCATAAGCCCACAGACCGCTGTCGAGACGGGTTGGCCCCGGTCAGTGGCCTCAAGTAACGCCTGAGCTGTCCTGTCCATCCGTTACCGTACGAAGGATCGTGCCGCGCCACGTCATGATCAGGGGGAACTCGGGGGAACTCGGGGAACTCGGGGGAACTCGGGACAGTCACCTATATGCCAAAGGCGTGGCACTGCGAACTCGCTTATTTGCCTGATATCCGCGTCACGCCGATTCCGGCACGCACGCCTCGACCGTCGATGCGGACTGGTTGACGAACCCGCGGCGACGGCTACGCTTGTGACCCACCCGGTACCTGTGGCACGATGCGGTAGCGCGTCCGCCTCCCCAAGTGGAAGGTTGCAGGCTCGAACCCTGCCGGGATGTTAGCCCCATCCGACCCGCGGGTTGAACGGTGGACCCAGTTCACGGATCATGGGCGCGGGTCTGGCCGCAGCCCGGACAATGTGCGGCCGGTTCCAAGAGTCGGTGTCCGTTTCTGTTCCTCATTCCTCGCCTGTTCGCAAGGAGGTGCTCAAATGACAGAACCCGCAACGCTCTACGCACGACTGGGTGGATACGATTCCATCGCGGCCGTTGCCGACGACTTGCTTTTGAGGTTGATGTCCGACCCTCAGCTCGGACGCTTCTGGAAACACCGAAGCAAGGATGGCCTCCGCCGTGAGAAGCAACTCTTGATCGATTTTCTCTGCTTTTGTGCCGGAGGTCCGTTGTTGTATGTCGGACGAGACATGAAAACGTCTCACGAAGGCATGCAAATCAGCACAAGCGACTGGTCGGCGTTCATGGGGCACCTCCGCGCAACGCTCGGCGCGTTGGAGGTGCCTCAGCAAGAGCGAGACGATGTCATCGCGTTCGTCGAATCGACACAAGCCGAAATTGTCGAGTGCTAGTTGCCTAGAAGCCCCTGGAACGACGCCGTAGGGTGCGTCCCGGACGCACGTTGCCGGCTTCCGCCGGTTCCATTGCCCACCGCGGAGCGGCCGTAGCGAGCCTTCAAGCCCACGGGGCGTATCGTCGATATTCGGAGGGGATCGGAAGCCTGGGGCTGGAATCGGCTAACATTTTCGGTCCTTGCGCGTGTGATTAGGCGGATACGGTCGATATGGCCTGTTTTCGACCTTGTTTGGTGGCTCGGTCCTGAGTAGAATCGTACCAGTAGCTATGCAAGGATGGGTTTCGCGGCAACGGAGAAGGGCGCTTCCTGATGCGAAGGCGGCTGATTCTAGCCATACAGACGGTCTTACTCTCCGGACTGACGACGGGGTGTTTCGCGCCCACGTCGCCCGATGGGGAGGACGCTACGTCCGCCCGCACGAGCGAGTCGGCCAAGTGCCTCACGCCGGAAGAGGCGGAGGCCATGGCTGACCAGGTGCTCCAGCTCGTCAACCTGGAGCGGGCCGAGCGCAACCTGCCCCCGATCAAGACGGCACCCTCGCTTCGCCGGATTGCGGAGGGCTACGCCTGCCGCATGGTCACCGAGGGGTTCTTCGGGCACCGCGACCCCTTCACGGGTCACGGCCCGGGGGAGCGGATGGTGGCCGGCAAGTACCACTTCTTCTCCGTGGGCGAGAACCTGGCCGCCGGCGCGAAGTCCCCGGCCGAGGTCATGACCCTGTGGATGGACAGCCCCGCGCATCGCAACATCATTCTGGACCCGATCTGGAAAGAGATGGGCATCGGCGTCCGCTCGGGCGGCAGATACTCGATGTACTGGGTGCAGGAGTTCGGCGACCCGGCCATGTTGGACCGTTCCCCCGACGATGAGTGACACCCCTTCCCCTTCGCGCTCGCTGTTTTCCAGGACGCGGTCGCGGCGGCACGAGGGAGTTCGGATTCTGGTCACGGGTCAGGTCGGGCTCGACAAGAAACCCTTCCTCGAACAAGTCGTTGCCCTGGCGCGTGATGCCGGCCGGGACGTGACGCTCTTCAACGTCGGCGACCTGATGTATGCCGAGGCGCCCGACGTGGTTCCGGGGCGAATACTCGACCTTCCGCGGCAGCGTTTGACGGCTCTTCGGCGCAGCGTGTTCAAGGACATCCTGCAGTCCGGCCCCTCCGGAGCGGACCTGATCGTCAACACGCACGCGACGTTCCGATGGAAGCACGGGCTGTTCCACGCCTTCGACCACAGCCAGGTGGTCGAGTTCGATCCCGATCTGTTCGTAACGGTTGTGGACAACGTCGATGCCGTCCATGAGCGGCTCATCCGCGAGCACGACATCCCCCACACGCTCAAGGACATCCTGGTGTGGCGCGAGGAGGAGATCGTGGTCACCGAGACCATGGCCGAGGCGGCGACCGGGTACGGAAATGCCATCGTCCTGTCGCGCAGTCATCCGCGGATCAACACGCAAACGCTCTATCGCTTGATGTTCGAGCCACAACGCAAGCGTGTGTACCCCTCTTTCCCGATGACGCACGTCCTGGACATGCCGGAAACGCTGGCGGAGATCGAACGTTTTCGCGAGACCCTGGCCGAACATTTCATCACCTTCGACCCGGCCGACCTGGACGAGAAGCGCCTGCTCTTTGTAGCGGGTGAGGCCACCAAGCGGGGCGAGGAAACGGTCTGTGTCGAGATTGACGGCCGAACCGTGACGCTGAGCGTGACGGAGATCACGCAGGTGGCGCGGGACATCGACGCGCAGATCTACGCGCGGGACTTCAAGATGATCGATCAGTCGGACATGATCGTCAGCTACATTCCGGTCTTACCGGGCGGGCGTCCCGGACTGTCATCCGGCGTCGAGCGGGAGTTGCAGCACGCCTTCGAGAGCACCAAAGAGGTGTACGTCGTCTGGCGCCCCAAGAGCAAGCCCTCGCCGTTCATCACGGAAACGGCGACGGCGGTTTTCGATTCCCTGGAAACACTCTTCGCCCACTTCCAGGAGCGCGAGTACATCGGCGAGTATCAGTTGCGCATGGACTAGCGCATCGCCACTCGTAAGCTTGCGGGTTGGGTGGCCCATGGCTTTAGCCGTGGGGGACGCGAATCAGGAGACCATTCGAGTCCCCCACCTCTGAAGAGGTGCGCCACCCACCGAGCAAGAGCCGCAGATTCAAGATTGACCGTATACCAGGAGGCCGTTGAAGAACGCGTGAAGCCTGTGCCACACTTGACTGGAGAGACCGCAAACGTGGCGCGGTCTAATCTCGCGCATAGTCGGCGGCGCGCCGAAACGCTCACGCGCACGCCGCTCTTTGAGGAGACGGTGCCGGTGACGTTCGCGCTGGACGACGTCGATCTCGACCTCCTTCGCCGCCGGTTCGCCGGGTTGTTCGATCGGGCGGCCCACGCCGTGCAACTCACGGGTGATGAACAAGACGACGCGGTGATCGAACGGCATCTGGTGTGCCGGGTCGCCGGCGCCGAACCGTTTCGTGTATCCGCGGAGTTTCTGGCCACCCGCGCGGCGCTGGTGCGACACGTGGTCGATGCCGTGGGCACGCGAACCAAGCGCTCACTCCAACCAAACGAAATCCAGATCGAAGGCCTTGGCGTCGTCGCCGTCCGCGAGTCGATCGCCTGAGGCGAGCCCCAACTCGACGCGTTTTCCGTCGTCCGGTGGGCTCGCTCCGCGTCAAGCCGGCAGGGCGCCCCCCGGACGCACCTGCTTCATGTTGACCTCGTCATCGGTGGTTGTCCGTGCGACGCCATGCGTCAGGCAGAAGGTGCGTCCGGCACGCGCCCTACGATTTCTCCGCGCTTCGCCTAGCCGAACGAATCCGCGCGACTGCCAGGTCTCGCTTGACCATCGGAGCCGTTGCCGCGGCCGCGCTGGCATGTTCAGGCTTTTCTGGTATATGTGACTCTGCCGGGGGGCGCGGCCCCCCTCGGGCGCGAAGCCACGCACCGCACGGTGCGACCCCAGGAGGAAGGAATATGAAGACAAGACTCACCATCGCCGCCGTAGCCCTTTTCGCTGCTTCCGCTTTTGCCCAGCCGGCGCTGTTGGAGCCGCCGGAGTTTTCCTCAACGCTTCCCGGACCGGGGGCGACCCACGTCGGTCTCGATTGCTTCCATCTGGCATCCGGCAGCCTCGTTCCCGGCGACCTGGACTGGATCCAGATCACCATTCCGGTGGCCAGTACGAGCATCATCGTGGACGTGGACATTGTCGGCGACACCGGAAACAGCGCGGTCCTGGCGGTGATCGTAAGCGGCGCGACGACGTTCAACACCGACGACGGCAACAACGCGCGTGATGCCGCTTGTGGAAGCGGGCCGATGACCGTTCCCGTCGGCAACCCGCAAGACTCGGCGGTTTCGTTCGGGGCCAACCCGCGCGACACGGTGATCGACATCCTGATTACGGGCGGCGAGGACGGCGGATTCAACGGCGGGCACAACCAGACGTTCGACTACGATGTCTGGGTCCTGGTGGAGCCGGTTCCCTGCATGACCGATGCCGACTGCGACGACGGGGTTGTCTGCACCCTGGATCTGTGCGACCTAACGACCGGCGTGTGCGGCAACACGCCCGACGACGGCGCGTGCGATAACGGAATGTTCTGCGACGGGGTCGAACGCTGCGACGCGGTGCTTGATTGCCAGACCGGGGCGGCCCCCACATGTGACGACGGCGTCTCATGCACAACGGACGCATGCGACCCGGCGGCGGACGCATGCACGAACGCGCCGGATGACGGCGCTTGCGACAACGGCGTGTTCTGCGACGGCGCGGAGCGGTGCGATTCGGTAAACGACTGTCAGCCCGGCGTGCCGCCGGCGTGTGACGACGGCGTAGTCTGCACGGTGGACACCTGTGACCCGGCCACCGATTCGTGTGTCAACGCGCCCGACGACGCTGCGTGCGACAACGGCGTGTTCTGCGATGGGGTGGAGGTTTGCGACCCGGCTGCGGACTGTCTGGTTGGGCAAAACCCTTGCCCGGGTCAGTTCTGCCTCGAAGGCGAGACGCGTTGTGTCGATTGTCTGACGGATGCCGACTGCGACGACGGTGTGTTCTGCACCGGCGCCGAGACCTGTGATGCGTCCGGGGAGTGCCAACCGGGCGGGGCGCCGTGTCCGCCGGGTGAGGCGTGCAACCCGGTCACCGACGCGTGTGAATCAGCGGGCGGCCTCATGCTCGACATCAAGCCGGGGGCATGCCCCAACAAATACAAGCCTGACGGGCGCTCGTTCCTCCGCGCTGCGATCGTGGCTTCAGCGGGCTTTGACGTGAGCCTGATCGATCTGGAGAGTCTCCGGCTTACCCGCGCGGATGGCATCGGCGGTGTCGTCTTGCCCAACGACGGACCACCCGGACCCCGAAGCATGATTGCCGACGTGTCCGCACCGGTCGCGGTGGAGCCGTGCGACTGCGCCGAGGCGTCGCCCGACGGGCTCGCCGACGTGACATTGGTCTTCGCGGGCAAAGACGTCGTGATGACACTTCAACTCGACGCGACCTCTCCGGGCGATTTGATTGCGCTAACCGTAAGCGGCATGCTGCTCGACGGAAGCTCGTTCGCGGTGACCGACTGCTTGACGATCCAAGCGGTTAACGGGCGCCCAAGATAGCCGCAAGCACATCGCGTGACGGTTTCGCTACGTCACATACGTGTCACTGTATGCATCTGTTACAGGGTGGTTTCCGCGCGCGCCTATGTCGAACGGCCGCGCGAACCTACCCTGGGAACCTCGTTCGCGACATTCTTGTTTTGTCGAAGGAGGCTCACGATGCGCAGGTGTCCCGCACTATCTTCGAATCGCCGGCTCGCACGAACGGCCGTCCTCGCCGGCGTCGTGCTCATCGGCGGGTGCATGCATCCACTCCAACGCAACTGGAAGACCTATCGAGCGGCCAAGAAGCGCGGCGACGCGGCCACGGCCGCGAAATACCTGACGGACGATGCACGGATCTGGTTTGACAAGAAGGAGGGCGAGGGCTTCCCTCTCGGACCCAAGGGCGGACCCTACAAGGAATGGGATCGCGAGTTCCGCTCCAGCTCCACGAAAGAGGACCTCCGGATCGTCGATCGAACCTTGACGTACATCTCGTACGAAATCAACGATTACTACCGCTTGATCGAACGGATACCGACCAAGGCCCGCGTGACCTATTACTTTGACGATGACGACAGGATCACCGGGATGCTCTACCAAGGTCTTGCACCGAGGGTTGAGCGACCACCCGATCGTTACGACGAGTTCAAGCGATGGGCCGATGAGCACTACCCCGGTCTTCTCGATTCCGAAGCCATGAAGATCCCCAACCAGCCCGAGCGGTGGAGGGCGTTACTGACCGAGTGGCGCCGCGAGACCGGCTTGCCGCCGATCGAGTAGCCGCCGGATCGCGGCGCGCTTTCGACGAACGCCTGTCACCGAGCTAGAATCCATGCGGACGGATCGGCCGGCGGCCCGCCGCCGACCTTCGCTAACGCATGACGGATGACCGGCCCATTCCCAGGCGTATCGAATACTCGCTTCTGTTCCTCATCCTCGCTCTGTTCGGCCTCCTCTCCGTCGTCGGCATCACCTGGGGGCTGCCCAGCCGGCGCATCGACCCCTACCTGTTCGGCGACGACGAACCGTGGTCGGGAGAAACAATCTATCGTCTGGCCGGGGCGAGGGAGAAGTTCTCGCGCGGGCTCGGCGCGGATGTGGACGCCGACCCCCTCAGCGGTATCGGCGATGAGCCCGTCCTGTTAACCGGCACGCCCGAGGACGTGGCCAAGATCTACCTGCGCTATCGCCTCTACACCTACCAGCCCGACGAGATGATCACCATGATGGCGCTCTCCGGGATGAACCCGCGTCGTCTCCAGTTCGACCCGAAGCTGTACCAATACGGCGGGCTGTTTCTCTACCCGGTCGGAGCGCTCATCGGAGCGGCCGGCGTGACCGGGCTCATCGACCTGCGCGGCGACGTGGCTTTCTACCTGGACCATCCGGACGAGTTCGGAAAGTTCTATGTCGTGGCACGAGGCTACGCCGCGGCGTGGGGGCTTCTCGGCGTGCTGCTCGTTTTCGCCATCGCCCGCAGGCTGGGTGGCTCTTGGGCGGGTATACTCGCCGCCGTGCTATTTACGCTCATGCCAGTGGTCGCGTGCATGGCACACGAGGGCAAGCCGCATCTGCCTGGGGCCGTCTTGATGCTGGCGGCCGTTCTCTTGGCCATGCGGCACCTTGCGATCGGAGGGGGCGTAGATCGAATCGCTGCGACCAACGCCGCGGACCCCGAGGACAAAGCGTCCGACCCGATCAAGCGCGACTGGTGGTTGATGTGCGTTTGTTGCGGGGCGGCGCTCGGCATGGTGCTCTCTTCCTTGCCGATCTTCGTACTGATCCCGCTGGTGGCGTGGCTTGCCCCGCGGTCCCAAGGCGATGGCAAGACCACCGACCGATTGGCGGCTTTCGCGTGCCGGACGATGGTCGGCGCGGCCGTCGGAGCGGCCGTCTACCTGGTCACCAACCCCTACATCGTCATGAACGCGCTGGTGAACCGCGACGTGCTCGCCAGCAACTTCGGCAACTCCCTGGGCATGTATGACGTCGCGCGGGTCACCGAGGGGCTGGTCCGCGTCCTTGAGCTAACCACCGAGGGAGCCACCCTGCCGATCTTGCTCCTGGGGTCTGCTGCGCTGGTCGCGGCCGTTCTCCAGGGATGCTGCGTGGCAGGGGAATCGTCCAAGCCGACCTCGGGCGCGACGGCTGCGACCGAGGGCGGGGCTCTTTCGCGGTGCATAAGCATCGCGCCGCTGGCCTTCCCGGCGGCGGTGTTCTTTCTCCAGTTCGTTCTGATCGGCGCGGGCAAGCCGGGCGAGTACGGCCGGTTCGGCGTCTTTACCAACACGGCTCTCGCCATCGGCACGGCCTGCCTGCTGTCGCGGCGCTGGACACGTAGGCGTGCGATCGTGAAGTGGTTGCCGATCGTCCTCGTCGTGTGTTGGACCGGCACGCGCGGCTGGACGTACGTGCATAACTTTTCGATCGACGCATCCGGTGGCGGATCGCGGATTGTGCTGGCCGATCAGCTTCGAACCCTGGCGTCTCCGGCGACGCCCTCGGATGCCCGGCGACTGGCGCTCTCCGCCGAGCCGGCACCCTATGCCTGTCCGCCGCTACGATTCGACCAATGGGCCGTCGTCTTGCACGATCTTCCGCGTGCCGGCGACCGATGCGACTACGGATTCGAGGCGGCCGACATCGTCGATTCGTCTCCGCACGATTGGAAATCCAAATTGCGGGCGTTTTTCCGGAAAGATCGTGCCACGCCCATAAGCTGGGCCAACAAACCGTTTCGCCGTTACCAGGCCGGTCGCTTGATGACATCCCTCGGCCCAGCGGTTCCGTGAGGGCGTGCAAGAAGGGTTCTGACAAACCGAGCCGCGACCGTAAGGGAGCGTTGCGTGTGCGAAACCGAGCGGCTTCTTCATGGGCGGGGCTCTGCAAGAGCCTTCTCAAACACGCCTTGAGACGACGTCAATGGTTCGTGGTTTGACCTCCCGGCGACCTACTACTATGCTGCTCCAACGTTCTCGGTTGACTTCCTGAACACGGCTGAACGGATGTGGCCATGCCCAACTCTCTTTCGCATTTTGAACTGATGACGGCGGACCCGGCCAAATGTCGGGCGTTCTATGAGGCCGTCTTCGACTGGCAGTTCGACGAGGGGTCGATGCCCGGATACACGCTCGTCCAGACGGGTACCGATCCGACCGGCGCGGTCTTCCGCAAACCGGACCAAGCCCCCGGGGCGTGCATGAACGTCTACTTCCAGACCGACGATATCGAAGGAACCCTGGCCAAGGCGAAAGAGCAAGGTGCCAAGGTGCTTGTCCCCAAGACCGAGATTCCCGGTGCGGGTTATTTCGCCATGTTTGCGGATCCCGAGGGTATTACGATCGGCCTGATGCAACCCGCCGGATAGGAGCGGGTGCGTAACAGGATCGGCGTTGCGCAGTTTTCAACGCACCGCGGGCAACCCCGGTAGAATACCGGCACCGCAGTCCGCGGGCTGGCGCCAGCGGCTCTGACGCCGGGTGCCGGGTTCCCACCCTTCGCGAACAGCGAAGAATGGGACACCAATTCCTGAAGACTGCACCCATCCCACCCCCTGCGATTGCCTACTCGTCGAACGCCTGAACGATAAGTGTGTCGTTCTGGCCGCCGAAGCCGAAGCTGTTGGACAGCGCCGACCGAACGGGCGCCTTGCGGGCCTTGTTGGGCACGTAGTCCAGGTCGCAGTGGGGGTCGGGCGTCTGGTAGTTGATGGTGGGCGGCAAGCTGCCGTCCCGAATGGCCAACACACAGGTAATCAGCTCGACGGCGCCGGCGGCGGCGATCAGATGCCCCACCATGCTCTTGACGCTGCTTACCGGCACCGGACGGCTGCGCCCGCCGAACAAAGTGCGTATGGCGAGTGTCTCGATCTTGTCATTTTCTTCGGTGCTCGTTCCGTGGGCGGAGATGTAGTCGATGTCGGCCGGCGTCAGACCGGCGGACTCGAGTGCCGCCTGCATGGCCGCGATGGCGCCGCGCCCGTCTTTGTGTATGTCGGTGATGCGAAAGGCGTCGGCCGTCGAACCGAATCCGACGATCTCCGCCAGAATGGCGGCCCCGCGGCGCTTGGCGTGGGACAGCTCTTCCAGGATGAGCATGCCGGCACCTTCACCGAGGACGAACCCGTCGCGCGTGCGATCGAACGGGCGCGAGGCAGAGGCCACGTCGTCGTTTCGCGTCGATAGAGCGGTCAGCCGATTAAAACCCGTCACGCCGAACGGGTGGATCATGGTGTGCGTGCCCCCGGAGATCATCACGTCGGCATCCCCGTAGCGGATGATATGCATGGCCTCGCCCATCGCCTGCGTGCTGGCGGCACACGCGGTGAGGCTGTTGAGGTTGGGACCCGCCGCGCCGAAGTGAACGGCCAGGCGCGCCCCGGCGACGTTGTGCTCTTGCTCGAGTTCGTGCGTCGGGCTGAAGCGTTCCACCGCCACCCTCGCCCAGCGCCGGGTGTCCAGCGGCTCGATCTCACCGTCATCGCCGAGACAGCCGGCCAGCGCTGCGGTCGCACATGATGCGAAGTCGATGGGGCCTTCACCGCCGCCGAGGTAGACGCCCACCTGGGTGGAATCCAGCCCGAGGTCGTCCGCGAGCCCGGCATGCTTCCAGGCCATCACCGCCGCCGCGATGGCGAACTGCGTGCTGCGGCTGGCGTCCCGGTGCCTCGTTGCCTCCTCACCAAGATACCGATCAAGGGCGAAATCCTTCACCTCAGCCGAGAACGTCGTGGGGAAGGTCGTCGCGTCGAAAAGCGTTGTGGGCGCGATGCCGCTCTTGCCGGCGAGCATGGCCTGCCACGTACTTTCGACGTCGTGCCCGAGGGGCGTGACGCAACCCATTCCCGTGATGACCACGCGTCGCTGCACCGTGTTACTCCTGATATCGCTTGATGACCAGCGCGGCGCTCTGCCCGCCGGCCAGCGCGAAGCCGAGACTGAGGGCGTGGCCGACGTCGGCGTCGATCGGATCGTCCTGAACAAAACGGAAGCGGCAATCCGAATCCAGATCCGCCGTGTTCAGCGACGGCGGCACCGTGTGGTTGTGCATCGCCATGACGGTGGCCGCGAAGTCAACCGCACCGGAACCGGCACCGTTGTGCCCGAGGGCGGCACGGGTGGTCATCGCGGGGATCCTGCCGAGCCGATCGCCCAGCGCGGCGTTCCAGCCGGCCATCTCCGCGGCGTCGTGCTCAACGGTCCCCGTACCGAGTGGTGTCACCAGATCGACACCATCGGCATCGAGATCGGCGTCCCGCATCGCCTTTTGCAGCGACAGGGCGATGTTGCGACCGTCCGCGTCGGGCGCCGCCCAGCTCTCGGTGGCGGCGGCGGCACCGAAGCCCGCCAGCTCGGCGTAGATTCGCGCACCGCGTCCGCGGGCGTGGTCGAGTGATTCGAGGATGACCAATCCGCCGCCCTCGGCGATGACCGCGCCACGGCGCTTCTTGCCGAAAGGCCGGACCGCCTGCTCGGGGGTGCCGTTGTCCTCGGTGTTCAGACGATTCCAGAGTTGGGGGCGCAGCACCGCCATCGGGTTGACCTTGCTCTCCGCTCCGCCGCAGATACACACGTCGGCCGCCCCGCGCGCAATCGTGCGAAACGCCTCGCCGATCGCCAGATGGCTTGAAGCCTCGCCGCAGGTGATGGTGTTCGAAGGAGCCTGGGCGTCGTGAACGATCGTCACATGGCACGCGAGCATGTTGGGCAAAAACTTCAGCAGCCACAGCGGCGTGAGGTTGGACATCCCCTCCGCGCCCCACCGCGTAAGGCTGAATCGGCGATCTTCATCGGCGGCGGTGCTCAACGCCCCGGCCATTTCTTTCAAATCGGCTGCGATCAACCCGGCGCCGATGTTGGCCCCAAAGCGTCGGCTGTCGACGTTGGGCGATTCCCCCGCCTCACCGCGCTCCACGATACACTTGGTGTTGAGCCCGGCGTCCTTGACCGCGTGGTAGGCACAAACCACGGCGATGACAATGTCTCGTGCCATGACTTTGGCATTTTTACGATACGTCTTGGGGATAAAATCACCCAGCTTCAGCGGCGGCAGTTCGCCCGCGATCCGCGACTCGAGCCCGGACGGATCGAACGCCTCGATCGGTCCCAGACCGCATCGCCGCTGAATCAGCGCGTCCCAGAAGTCCGCCACACCGAGTCCCACGGGGGTCGCGACACCCAGCCCGGTCACCACCACTCGCCGTTTACCCGCCATCTGACGAAACACTCCCTGGATCTCTGCCGCGGCGGAAACTATCCAACAGGCTCATGAACTGATCGGTGAAGACAAAATTGTGATCCGGAAGGTCAAGCGACCTGGTCGCTTGATTCACGTGAGAGAAGATCAGGTCGATCCGGCCCATCGCCGTGCCGTTCTTGAGGACCGTTCCAGCGGTCATGGCCGCACGCTCATCGATCGACTGCACGACGGCGTCGTACCGCAATTGGTCCCCCGGAACGGCGATGTCGTCGAACTCGGCGAGCCGAATCTTGGCCAAGATAACGTTCTCGGCGAACCCGCGCGCCTCGCCCACAAGGATCCCGGCCGTCTGCGCCATCCCCTCGATGATGAGGGTGGGTGGCATCACCGGGAACCCGGGGAAGTGGTCGCTCAGATACTCTTCCGCCAGGGAAACGTGCTTCACGGCGGAAGCCCGCTGACCAGGGACGAAATCGACAAACTTATCGATCCAAATCCATCGCATGTCGATGTCGCCGGGAGGCACCCGGTTGGACCGGGAACCGGCCTGCCGCCAGGGCTAGGCCGCCGTCAGCTTTCGCTCCACGTAGTTGACGATCGTCTTGACGGTGAAGAGGTCCGGCATCTTGGACACGTAGGGCGCGGCCTCGAATTGCTCGAAGTCGGCATGCGGCATGGCCGCCTTGAGGATCTCGATCCCCGCCGGTGTCATCTTGTCGCCATCGACATAATCAGCGTTGCCCAAAATGTCGTCGGGGAACAGTTCGCCCTTGGGAATCTTGATCGTGAACGCTTTCTCGAGACGGAACACGATGTCGAGGAAGTCGATGCTCTCGGCGCCGAGGTCGCCCTGAAGCGTCGCCTCGGCGACGACCTCTTCCTCGTCAACGCCCAGCGCGTCGCTTAGAACATCTCGAACTTTGAGAAAGACCTCGTCACGGCTTGCGGCCATTCCGAACGAACCTCCAGGCGCAACAGTGTGCATGTCAGCGGGCGGGGCGCGTCCACTCGGTCGTCCGCCCGTACGGTTAGGCTAGCGTCGCAGGGACGTAAGTCTGAGTCTCGCCGCCTCCGTCAAGCGGTCGTCAACAGGAGTCGGTGACCCCTGCCGCTCCCGAACCGAGGTGTGGATCAGGCCGAACCTCGCTTTTACGACCTCTTCCCCGCGGCAATGCCCCACGCCGTCAAAGTCGCTGTCGCGGCGCGCCAGCCGACGACAGGTGACGGTCAACGTTAGCAGGTTCCCCGGCCTGACAAAACCCTTGTAGGTCACGTTCTTTGCAGACCGCAGCAGGATCAAGCTCGATGAGAAATCCTGAGCCTCACTGACCAGGCAGGCGGCCGCTTCGACCATCGCCTCGAGCATCAGTACGCCGGGAAAGACCGGGAATGTAGGGAAATGGTCGCCCAGGTACTCCTCCGAAAGCGAAACGGCCTTGACCGCGACGATCCGCTCACCACGGGTCAGCTCGACAATGCGGTCGATGAGCTGGAACTTCATGAACGCTTCACCGAACCAGACCACAAGGCCGCCAACGGGGGGTAAGATAGGCTGTCCGGGTGGAAACGCAAGCGCCGCCCTGTTCTATCGCGGGACGCCGGAGTTGGCCACGGCGCCTGGCTACCAGTCATAATGGCTGGACAGGCCGCCGCGCAACTTGGTCTTTCGCTTCTTGGGCGGCTTGGGAGCTTCGGTCGGATCGGGTGCGGCCGCTTCGGTCGGCGCAGCCACTTGTTTGATCGACAACGCGATCCGTCGGGTCTCGGCATCGATTCCCAGGACACGGACCTCGATCTCCTGCCCCTCACGAACGACGTCCCCGCAGGTCTTCACACGCTGGTCGGACAGCTCGGAGATGTGGACCAGACCCTCAACCCCCGGAACCAATTCGACGAATGCGCCGAAATCGGCCAGGCGCGTGACCCGACCCTTGACAATCGACTTCTCGGTGAAGCTTTCGAGAACCCCGCTCCATGGATCGGGCTGGGCCTGCTTGAGGCTCAGCGCCAGGCGGTGCTTCTGCATCTCCAGCCGGATCACGACCACGTTGAGGACGTCCCCAACCTTGGCGACGTCGGTTGTCTTTTGAACACGCGACCAGCCCAGTTCGCTGATCGGAATGAGTCCCTCGATGCCGGGTTCCAACTCGGCGAACGCGCCGAAGTCCGCCGTGCGGATGACCCGAACCTTCACCTCGGTCCCGACGGGATAGCGATCGGGGACCGTCGTCCAGGGATCCGGCTGGGCCTGCTTGAGCCCGAGCGAGATGCGATTCCGCTCCTTTTCGATCTTGAGAACCTGAACTTCGACCGCCTGACCGACGGAAACGACGTCGGTCACCTTCGCGACCGTGCCCCAGCTCAGGTCACTGATGTGCAGCAGCCCCTCCAGCCCGCCCAGGTCCACAAAGGCCCCGAAGTCGGTAATCGTCTTGACCGTTCCGGAACGAACCTGCCCGACGGCCAACTCCTCACGCAGCTTCGCCCTGCTTTCGGCTTGCTCCGCCTGCACGAGCTTTCGACGGCTGACCAGGAGGTTCTTGCCGCGACGGTCAGCCTCCACGACCTCGCAGCGCATTTTTTCATTTAGAAAAACGGAAATGTCCTTCACCGGACCTGAGTCAACCTGAGACCCGGGCATGAACGCGCGAATCCCGTTGATGTCCAGTTCCAGCCCGCCCTTGACCAACCCGGTGACGCGGCCCTCCACCAACATACCCACCGATAGATTCAGCCAGGTGGCTCGCTGGATCGCACCCTTGCGATAGAGCAGCAGAAGACCCGATTCTTCGTCGTAGCGATCGACGACGACATCGACCCGCCGCCCGACCTCCACGGGCTCTTTCTTGCCGAATTGCGAACGTGGCATCACGCCCTGGGCCTTGGCGCCGAACTCGATAAACAAATCCTCGTCGGAAACGCCCACGATCGTTCCGGTGAGTTCACTGCCCGGCTCGATCGAGTCGCTCGTGGGAAACTGCCCGGACAGCTCCGCGACGTCCGCGGGATCCATCGCCGCCATCGCCTCGGCCACTTCCCGATTCAACTCGTCGGAAGATTGATCCGGCGAGTCATCGCCCCCGGCGATTTCTTCCGGCGGCGACGGTTCGTGGGTCGAGATTGGCGCCTCGCCTGGAGACGGATGTGGGTCGGGAAGTTCACTCATCGTAGAAGCTACCGTGCCAACGGAGTTGTCCATCGAGGTCGAGGAAGCAACTCACCCCCTCAAGTGACGCGGGGCACATTCCACCCTGCGTGCTACCTCTATCGTTCGGCCGTAGTCGGTACCATTGGGTTTTCTATCGACGCGGGTCCAACTAGTCAAGATGTGAGTATACCGGGCGACGCCATCGGGCAGGTGACGGAATCGGCGTTGGGCAGTCTTCAGGGCTTGGTGCCCCATCCCTTGCTTCTGGCGAAGGTTGGGGGACGGACGAGACCCCGGAACCGTCATCTGGTCCATCCCTTCCCCACCCTTGCCGTCGCAAGTACGGCGCGCCCTTGCGTCCTGCGGCACCGCTGCCACCGCAGGGATCGCCGGGGACAATCTCCCCCGCAGGGACCGGGGCGGGCGTGCCGGGCGATTGGGCTCCTCCAGGCGACGAGGGGCCGGCTCAGCCGATATTATCGCCCCTCGGAGAAACGCTTCGTACCGAATGCCTCCACGGGCGCCTGCACGATCGCCTGGGCGCGGACCCCTGGGCTGAAACGGAAATGCCGATTTCAGCCCGTTTCCAAAACGGATCGAACTTCGAGGAAGTGCTCCTTGACTTGGGCAGGGCAAATCAGGTATCTTAAAAGGCGCTTATCGGATCAGGCGATTGTGGAGGCGGCAAAGGCAGCGGATTCCTTTCTCAAGGCGCCGAGTTTCCTGTCGCGTTCGCGCGCAGCGCCTCTGCCGTTGATGTCCCGGAAGGGGGTCCGGGCCGTCGGTTGACGGTTCTTCTCATCGCCCGGTAGGCTGCGTCGTTGGGAGGAAGGTGGAACTTGCGACTTGGGGATGGGTCGTCGGTTTCCAGGAAAGGAAAGCACGAGATGACAAGCAGACGTTCGCACTGCTGTCGGCCATCGGTTTGTTCTCGCTCTGGTTTGTCCGCGCTGTTGAGCGTGGTTGCAACGATGCTGGCGTCGCCGGCGTCGTTCGCCCAGGAGGACATTGAGGCGCCGTTCCCCGTCGATTTCCGTCAGGCGGCAAATGATGACTCGCCGTTTGCGTTGGGGGATGCGCACTGGATCAACGGCATCCTCCAGCAGAACAACTCCCGTTACCTTGAGGGGATGTCCACGCCGCAGCGGCTCATCTTCCTCGACATTCCCGCGACGGTGGACAACGTACACGTCTTGACCTTCCAGCATCAGGTCCAAAAGAGCAACATCCACGCCTACGACTTCATGACCTCGTGGGCGCAGGCGGTTGCCGCCGCCGACGCGATCGCCGTCGGTGAAGGCCTGCTGGCCGACTTGTTCAACGATGCGTGTGGTCCCAACATCGGCCCGCCGTCGCCCGACATGGCGATTGCGTGTGCCGCGTTGCGCAGCTCCGCGTTCACGGTAGCGGTCGATGTCCCCGACGACATGGACTCCAGCGGGTTGGTGCTCGGGGACAGCGTGAACGCTCGGATCGCAGCCTACGAGAGCGTCACCGGGAACCGAACCATCACGATCTACGGCAACCAGTCCATCTCGAACGCGACCCTCGTGTTCGACGGATACGGCGGCGACGACGGAATGTACACGCTCACCTGGACGTCGAGTGCCGATCGGATCTTGATCGAGATGGGCGGGCACCTTGCCGTCGGAGAGGACAACCCGGGGCGCGCGGGCATCGGCTACGGAAGCGGACGCGGCGCGGCCGGCATCAGCGGCGGTCCGTACCACTTCAAGCTCACCGATCTGGACATCAACTCCCTCGGCTCGCAGGACAATCAGATCAAAGGGACCGACATTCTCGGCGCGTTCTGCGGCGGCGGTGTCCTGGATCCCGGCGGCAAGTGTGACGACCTCATCCCCTGCACGATCGACGGCTGCGATGAGGCACTCAACATCTGTACGCACACGGCCGACAACTCGGTTTGCGAAGACAACAACGACTGCACGAACAACGTGTGCGACACGATCGCCGGCTGTATCTTCCCGCCGGACAACGCGAACGCCTGCACGGACGGCAATGCCTGCACCAACGACGCGTGCGTCGATGGCGTGTGCGTATCGACGGACGTGAACTGTTCCGCCTTCGACAGCGACTGCACCGTCGGCGTCTGCAACGCGACGACGGGGATGTGCGAGGCGCAGGCGACCAACGAAGGGCTTGGATGCACGGACGACGGGAACGAGTGTACCGACGACGTGTGCGTGGCCGGAGCGTGTCAGCACACGCCCGACGACACGAACCTGTGCACCGACGGTGATCCCTGTACGAATGATGCGTGCCTAGCCGGCATGTGCATCGGCACGGCGGTCGATTGCTCGTTCCTCGACGACCAGTGCAACGTGGGCGTGTGCAACGCGGCCGGAACCTGCGTGGCGCAGCCTGCGAACGAAAACCTTCCCTGCGACGATGGGTTGTTCTGCAGCGTCGGCGAGGTCTGCATCGCCGGGATGTGCAACAACGCAACGAGCCGCGATTGCGGTGACGGCGTGGGCTGCACGACCGACACGTGTAACGAAACGAACGACGTTTGCGTCCACACACCCGTCAACAGCGTCTGCGACAACGGCCTGTTCTGTGACGGGCAGGAGTTCTGCGATCCGTTGCTCGACTGTCAGAGCGTGCCGGACCCCTGCGTGGCGCCCTTGGTTTGTGACGAGCCGAACGACCGATGCGTCTCCTGCCTGACCAATGCGCAGTGCGACGACGGTGAGTTCTGCAACGGCACGGAAACGTGCGACATTCCTGCCGGCGTCTGCGTCGCCGGCACCGATCCATGCCCGGCCGATGCGGTCGCATGTACGATCGATAGTTGCGATGAAGCCGCCAACGTGTGCCTGCACACACCGGACGACGCTGCGTGCCCCAGCGACGGGAACCTGTGTACGCTGAACGTGTGCGACGCGCTGCTCGGGTGTGTGGCCCCCCCCGTGCCCGATGGGAACGCGTGCGGCATAGGGACCGACACCGACTGCGACAACCCGGATAGCTGTCTCGGTGGCGTATGCGTAACGAACGAAGAGCCGGCCGGCACGATGTGCCCGGGCGACGGCAACGAATGCACGTTCGACGAGTGCGACGGTGCGGGGAATTGCACCCATCCGCCGGTGGCCGACAACACGGCATGTTTGAGTGACGGAAACGATTGCACCGACGACGTCTGCCTGATGGGCGTCTGCCAGCACCTATCGAACGACCTGAACACCTGCACCGACGGCTTGCTTTGCACGAACGACGCCTGCGTCAGTGGCACGTGCGTCGGGACGCAGATCGATTGCTCGATGTTCGACGGCGACTGCACCGTCGGGGTCTGCAACGCTGCGACGGGGATGTGCGAGGCCCAGCCCGCCAACGAGGGTGGTGCGTGTACCGAGGACGGCAACGCATGTACCGACGATGTGTGCATGGCCGGCGTGTGCGAACATCTCAACGACGACACGAACACATGCGATGACGGCGTCAATTGCACGACCGACGCCTGCGTCGCGGGCACGTGCGTCCCGACCCCGATTGATTGCTCGAGCCTGGACGACGACTGCCTTGAGGGTGTTTGCAACGAAGCAACGGGAACATGCCAGGCTTCGCCGAGTAATGAAACGGGTCCCTGCACGGGCGACGGCAACGACTGCACGGATGACGTCTGCATGGCCGGCGTCTGCGAGCATCCCAACGACGACACAAACGCATGCACCGACCTGAACAACTGCACCAACGATGCGTGTGTCGCCGGCGCTTGCGTGGGAACCGCGATCGATTGCTCATCGCTCGACGACCAGTGCAACACGGGCGTCTGCAACGCCGCGACCGGCACGTGCCAGGCACAGCCGGCCAACCAGGGTCAGCCGTGTACGGATGACGGGCTCTTCTGCAACGGTCCGGAGACATGCGGCAACGGGGCTTGCACGTCGGGCGGCGACCCATGCGGTGCCGGGCTGATGTGCGACGAGGTCGGGGACACCTGCGTGGAATGCTTCGTTGATTCCGATTGCACCGACACCAACGGCTGCACGGTCGATGCCTGCTCGTCCGGCGGCGTTTGCACGCACACCAACGTCTGCGGTGCGTGTTGCGTGATCTCCGACGGAACCTGCATCGACGGCGTCACGCCCGGTGAGTGCGCCGCCAACCTCGGGAGCTTCCTCGGCGCGGGCAAGAGCTGCGCCGGCGATGCCGACGGCGACGGACGCGATGACGCCTGCCCCGCTCCGGCCGGGATTCCAACCATGTCCCAGTGGGGGTTTGCCGTGATGACCCTGCTCCTGCTGATTGTTGCGAAGGTTTACTTTGGCCGTCGATTCGCCCCAATTCGGGTGGAACGACGGTCGTAATCATGCAGCGTTTTTCGCTGTAACGAGGGTCCACAGCGCGTCGTATCTGGTGGGGTCGGCGCGCAGTGGGCCTTTCCTGCAGATGGTCCCATCCACGCCCCGCCGAACTCCGGGCCGCAAGGTTCCTGTTTCGATTCGGGCGCATGACACTTCCGGCGGAACGGGGACGATGGGTCAGAGCCGCGGGCGCCAGCCTGCGGACCCCTGCGTCATCATGTCACCGGGCTTGCGCCCGCCGGCAAGCCGGTCTTGCCGGTGCTCTGAAAACTGCCAACGCCGATTCTGTCACGCACCCTTTCGATTCTGTCTTGCTTGGCGGCATCCGCCACTGCGCGGTACGCTGGCGACCCGGACCTATGCCGGCCTTCGTATCGTCACCCGGCGGACCGGGTTCAGACTGACATCGCATGGGAAGAACCAGAGACAAGAACGAGCACTCGGCCAAGGGGCAGACCGGAACGAGCCCCCGAGCCCAAGGCCGCGCCCCAGTTCGTGGTCGAGGCGGACGCCTGCGCCGCTGGTTCTCGACCAACCGGTCCGATCTGCGATTCCTGGCCCTCTTCGCCCTCTGCATGACTGCGTACTACCTGACGACCATGGTGCCGGCTGTGAAGGACGGATTCTTTCCCGCCTACTTAAAAGCAAACGCCTCCCTATCCGGCGGCTTGCTGAATCTTTTTGGGGAAGAGGTCACGGTGCGGGGTAAGGCGATCGTGGCGCCCGACGGGCGGTCGATTCAGGTGGAGCGCGGCTGCGACGCGGTGGAGCCGTCGGCGCTGTTCGTGTCGGCCGTGCTGGCTTCGCCCGTCCCGCTTGTGTCGCGGCTGGGCGCCGCCGTGGTCGGCACCTTGGCGCTCATGCTGTTGAACCTGATCCGGGTGGTGACGCTGTTTCTCGTACGCATCCACTTCTCGCGGGAAGTCTTCGACACGATGCACCTGGACGTCTGGCAGGCGCTGTTTATTTTCCTGGCCATTGTCTTTTGGGCGATGTGGGCCTCGCGGGCCGCTCGCCAACGAACGAGACACGCCGATGTCGCCACCTAGGCCGCTGGGACGGTTCTTCCTCACCGCGCTGGCCTTGTACGCGCTGTTCATGGCACCTTGGCCTGGTGTGGCAAAGGGCTACGCCCACCTGTTTAGAGCCGGCGGGAACGTGCTGTTCGCCCGGTTCTGGTTTTGGTCCGACGCATCCGTCACATTCTTGGATCCACAGAACCTCCGCCCGGGCGATCTGCCGCCGGGTACGCCGCCCATTCCGACGGACAAAGGCAAGGACACGCTCTTACAGCTTCATCGCCGCGCGGCCAACACGGTCGGACACCTGCGCACCAGCAGCAGACCCATCGGCTTTGGACCGACCGTCGTGGTGATGGCGCTGATCCTGGCCACGCCCCTTCACCGGCGGCGAAAGGCATGGGCCCTAGCCGGCGGGCTTCTCCTGGTCCACGCGTTTATCGCGTTTCGGATCACGCTCTTGGTGACCGCGAATGGCTTCGCGGCCGACAAGGCCTATGCCATTTTTCAGCCCGGCGTGTTCTGGCGGCGCGTACTGGGCGCGATGGAGAGCCTCTTCGCCGACGATCCAACGGTTTCGTTTGTCGTGCCCGCGTTGATCTGGTTTGTGGTTTCGTGCGCCTGGTCCAGCGGTGCCGAGGCGGACGCAACCGGGTCTCGCTCGGAATCGGTTGGTCCGGCAAGGCCGGCCGGAAGCAGACGCACCTAGTGCTCCGACACATGTGACTTGATGGGTGGCCTGGGTAAGCGGCAGCTTGCCCGTGCATGCGATCGGAAGAGCACGGGCAAACGAGTTTGCCCAGGCCACCCCGCGGCATCCATCGAATGAGT
This sequence comes from uncultured bacterium, assembly GCA_965371245.1. Taxonomy (GTDB): domain Bacteria; phylum Planctomycetota; class Phycisphaerae; order UBA1845; family UBA1845; genus CBDUXT01. The sequence goes on from CBDUXT010000029.1 coordinate 56,616, forward strand.
CGTGTCGCAGCACTAGTGCATCGCCACGCCTCAATCTGCGGGTGTGCCACTGCTCTTGACCAGTGCAGGGATTCCACGAGAGCCGCCGCGTGCAATGGGCAAGCGTCAGCTTGCCCGCGAGCTTGGGGCTTGCAACACGGGCAAACAAGCTTGCCCATGCCACCCTCGAAAGCCATCAAGTACCGTGGTAACAGGTCAGCCGTCTGCAATACCAAGGCAGTGGCAAGAGTATTGAGAGAGGCAACTTG
>CBDUXT010000030.1:0-56251 GCA_965371245.1 uncultured bacterium
CGCCCATTTGTACGTTGTCACGGTTACGTGTTGACGTTCGTGACGAACACGAGGTTTTCGCCTCGTCCGTGGAACCTAGCGTACTCGCCCGCCAAAGTCACGCCGCGGATGCCAACTTTATGGCAGCTTCGCTGTGCATCCGCGCTTGGATCGAAGCAGGGATCCAACCGTAGCCGCTACGAATCGAGACTTCGGTAATCGTAAACTGCCGCGGATCCTCAAACTCGAAGTACGGCGCGTGATACGAAAGCAAGACAAGGTCGGCGACCGGCGCCGTGAACGTATGCACGAGTCCCCGCGTGAGTACAACCACATCGCCGGCCTGGACGACAACCGAGCGTAGCTCGTTGCAGCTTGCGCCTTCGGGCATGTAGTGGAATAGGCCGAACCCGTCGGCCACCGCAATGAATCGGTCGGAGAACTCGTGGACATGGAGCGGCAAGTCCACCGTGCCTTCGGAGAAGCACAGATACACCAGGGCGTTGGCGTCATCGGCATCGTCAGGCCACGCACCGCCCGAGATCCCAGCGTTGCCCTCGAAACCGGGCTCGACCCGAATCGGGTAGGCTTGGAGAAGTTGATCAGCGAATACGGAAGGCGACGCCGCCGCCGAGCCCACGACGATGCGACCCTTGATGAACACCGGTGCCACTCCGTCGGCATCAGAACGAACGCTACATAGCACTTGACGGGCCAACGACATGATGGCCTGCAAAGGGCTAGCGGATTCGCCGGCCCTTGCCTCGAAACGCACGTCTCGATTCCCTGCAACACCATCCTCAAATACAGCCCGCATTGCGTTCATCGGGCACCACCTTTCCGCCTCTCGGCAAACGTGCTCGCACATCGGCGAGGTAGAACCACCGCGCATCGCCCCAACCTGGCGGGGCATCCAATGTTCAGTACGTGTTTGGTACGCAGGAAAACCGCAGAGTCAAGGTACGAAATCAAGAAATGCCTCGTGACGCAGATATTCCGGTCCCGACCACCCATTTGACCAAGGAAGCCCGGATTCAGGTGCTGCTGGAGGAATACCGCGCGCTGTACGGACTTCTGACCTTCCGCCTGGGGGCCATGGACCGTCGACTGCCCGTCGCCGGCGGCGCACTTGGCGCCTTGCTAGGCGCCACAACGGCCATGCCAGCGGATACAAAGCTCGCGTTCTTGCTCGGCCTACCTGTGGCTCTCCTCTGGCTACTGCTTTCCACGGTCCAGCATGCCCGATCGAAGGAAGACCACCTTCGAAGAATTGACGAAATTGAGCGGCTCGTGAACCGGCTTGCGGGTGAGGAGTTGCTGGTTTTTCAGTCCCGGCACCCCAACAAGCGGCGGACGACGGCTGGCCGATCCGGCTTCGGTGCCGTTCTGTCGGTTCTCTCGACCTGCCTAGTGATGCTGGTTGCCTGTTGCTTTCTGGTCTCGACCTCGCCCCGAATGCTGCCGCTGGTCGGAATTCTCGCCTACTACCTCTACAACGCTGGTGTCGCCGGGATGATGATTCACGCGGTCATCCGGCTACGGCGATACCGCTACCGGCGCCCACCGACAAACGGTCGCCCACTTTTTGAGGCATATTCTCAAGATTGGACTTGACCCACCCCGATTCGCGCGTTAGCATGTATGCGTACAAGACTAAAGGAGACCCCGGTGGCCCGAGCGAGCCGATCCAATCAAGAACAACCCATTGGCGACGTGCTCCGGGCGCGCCGGATCGAGGAGCTTCACAAAGGCCTTCGCGAGATGGCCAAGATTCTCGACATCGCGCCGGCGCACCTGACTGACCTGGAGAAAGGTCGGCGAACCCCGTCGGAAGGCCTGCTCTTGCGTATTGCCAAGGCGTACGGCATCGCCGAACCCGAGCTCCGCGCCGGCTGGAACCGAGCCGAAGGGATCGTGAGCGAAGTCGCGACCCAGGATTCTCTTACGGCGGAAAAAGTTCCGGAGTTCCTGCGCACCGCACGCAAGCTATCACAAGATCAGTGGGACAAACTCATCAGCGAAGCCCGTCGTATGTCGGCCAAGAAGGGGCGTCGCAAGGACTGAGGTTTGATGCCAGCAGCGCAGCTAGCCAAGTTGCTTGAACCACGCCGTGGCGGTCGGCAGACCGACCAGCGTGCTTGGTCCACGCTTGAGCGATGCCGCACGAGGCTTGGACTTGAGAAACTCCCGTTGCCGATACCAGTCGAAGAGTGGATCGAAGGCCCGCTTGGTATTCAATTCGGTTTTTCCGATCTCAGCCACCTCGGTGACGGCGTCCTCGGCGCTGCGTTTGTCGATGGCCCTGAAATCCTAATCGACGAGCAGATCCTGGAGCACGAAGGGCGGTGCCGCTTCACGTGTGCCCACGAACTCGGTCACGTGGTCATGCACAAGCGCATTCGAGCGCGTTTTCATGACACAAAAGCCGGCGTCACGTTCTCCACGAACAAGTACGAACGCCAGGCCGATCGTTTCGCCGCCGCGTTCCTGATGCCGTTGCCACAGCTTGAGCGGGCGATCGTGCGGTCTTTCGACAATCGCCGCCTGGAACGGGTGCCCTGCACGCACGAGTTAATGCAGGTCACTGCGGAGTCTGAGTGGCTGTGGCGTTACCGGGTTCTTCCGGCCATCACGCGCACCTTCAAAGTTTCGCTATCGGCCGCAGTCTTCCGGTGTACCGAGATCCAGCTACGCATCACGAACCCGCAACCGTTGATGCCGAGACGGTTGATTCAAAGGCTGTTGGAACCGGCCGAGCCCAACGATACCGTCAGCGCAGTCCAAGTCATCGACGGTCGCCTCCAGTACCGCGAAACGGTCACAGCCGAGGGCGAAGCGTCATGATTTTTTTTGCGACAAATGTACGCATGTTAGCGAACGTTATAAGGAGCGTGACATGAGCGAGCCAGTGAAACCGATCAAGGAATTCCGCGCCGGCACCGCCGTCGCGGCCATCTGGGTCAGCAAAACCGCCGTCAACGGGCAAAGCAGTGCTCAGCATTCGATCCGTGTTCAAAAGCGTTATCGCGACGACCGTTCCGGCCAGTGGAAGTCGACCACGTACTTTCGTCCCGACGAGCTACCCAAGCTGGCGCTGGTCGTGTCGCGTGCGTATGAGTTCTTGACGCTACGCGAGGCCGCGGACATGGGTCCGACGCCAAAGCAGGATTGATTGCGGGGCGCTATGCTGCAATACGACCTAACCGGCACGCGGCTCTTCCGCGCGGCTACGGGCACCGACCTTCCCGGTGACGGCGAGATGTTCGCGGTCACGGCAGCGCTGCTTCTACACCATGATGCATCATACGGCAGCTTGTCGCGGTGTACCCTGGTATTCGATGAGTCTGATCTCGCCGGCGTCGCCGAGTGCGTCGAATACCGTTTGCCTGCCCTCGTTTCTGACATCGGAGAAGGGACGCAGCTGCGCGAACGGTTGCGCGACTTCGTTGGCATGACCATCGGGTGCGACGCTCCCTTCACCCGATGCGCATCGCCGTATCCAACATGAGTTCCGAGACGAGCGGCGGCCGGTGGCCGCCCGGACGGTGCCCCGTCTGATGGGGTGGGAGAACGAAGCCAGTGGCCGCCCGCTATGGACACCCGAAATACCGCTCAGCATCTTGACCCGGAGGGTAAGAAATGACCGATCAAGCCCACGATTCCGTACCGGGCGATGACCAACCCAGGGCTCAGTTTGAACGCCAACCCGCCGACACCCCCCAGGGTGCGGCGTGCCGGCTTTCGAGCCTGCCGGACCCGTGCTCTTCGGCGCAGCTTGCCGCAGTTCTAAGTAAATCGCCGAAGACCCTCGTCGATTGGTGCCAGGAGCGGGAGTTCACACACATCCCATGCTTTCGACTTGGAAACCGGTGGTACCACCGTGTGTCCGAGCTCACTCGTTGGCTCGACGGCATCAAGAGTGGACAGATCGAGTTTCGCCGGAGGCCGCGCAACACAAACGGCCGGGCTGCGTCGGCGCGCAACCATCGGTGAATCATGATTCGAGCAGACATCGACGACGAGGTTGCCCGCAACGCTCGTGCGAGCACATGGCAGTCGCGGCCGGTGTTCAACGTCGCGGCAGCCGAAGGCAGCGAATGACTCACACGTATGCGCCGCGTTTTTTTGCAACCAATGTTCGCTTGTACGCGAACATGCAACGATTACCCAGAGAGATTCCAGATGACATCGGACAACGGGAGACTGAGTCGAGAGTTCTGGACGGACCCACTATCCGCTGCCGTTTGCATGGAACCACGCGAGGTGGGGCACGGCGAGGGCCTCGTTCATTCCATCAAGATTCAGAAACGACCCTGACTGCGAAGGCGCCTGCTCTTCTTGTTGAATCGTCATGACTGGATGCCGCGACAACCCTGCCGCTCGCCTGGACCAATGGGGGTCGTGCTCGGCTTTCCGGCGCGGTTTGTGCCCGGCTCGTGTGTGCCTGACGGGAGGCTCGCCATGAGTCGCTGGCTCTCCCTCGAGCAGATACGCAAGCAGCAACGCATGCGCCGAGATCGCGTCATCGAGGCGATGGAGTCGGGCGAACTCCCGTATGAGCAGCGCGGGCGAATTCGTTATGCTCGCGAGTGCGATGTCCAAGCCTGGGAGGAGACGCGTCTCCGGCGAGGCCCGTCGGCACGTCCATCGGCGGTCCATCCGGACTTTAGCCAGTACCTTTAGCCCGCTGTCGTTTGGGCTTCTTGTCGCCTAGGTCGACTTTTCCGGATTCCAACGCTTTCCTAACCCACTCGATGACCGGCCGATTCTCCGGAGCGACCGGCCTCATGTAGACGTCCGCCACATGCGAGCTGGCAGAGTGTCCGAGCCAGCGCTTCACATCACCGATGGAGCATTGCGGCCGCGAGCCAAACTCGGTCGCTCCCAGATGCCGAAGGACGTAGAACCCGCTTAGGCTCTCCGCTGTTTCCCCGACGCTCTTGCGCAGCTTGTACCACCACTGCTGCACGGAGTCGCCCCTGCCGTGCGTCAGCGGTTGACCGGTTCGCGTTATGAAGAGGCGCTCGCCGTGTCCGCGGGGATTCCTGTCTAGGTACTTCTGAAGCAGGTCCCACACGAGTTTCGGCGTGTCACCGTAGCGAGCGATGCCGGTCTTTCCGCGTCGAAGGTCGTATGCTTCGCCGTCAATCTGACCAGCACGAGCCTCCGCCAGGTCGCTCTGGCCGAAGCCCATGCCAATGGCCATCCAGATCATCAACTGCTCACGCACCTCGCAAGCCCGCAGCACCTTCTTGAGCTGTGCAGCGGTAGGCAACTTGCGCTCCTTCGTTGGTTTGCCATATAGCACGTCGCGAGAGTCCCAATTCCATGCGAGCCGTTGCTGCCCATGTTCCGGGCGGCCCGCCCGGTCAATGAGGGACTTCAACATCTGCAGTCGCTTCGAGACTTGTGACGCCGACAGGCCGCGTTCGACGATGGAGCGGTTAAACTCTTCCGCGTCCTCCATCGAGAGATCCTCGACACGCATTCGGGCGAGTGCTCCCTGTCCGTGCCGGTCGTTCATGAAGTCGAGGAAGTCGCTGAGGTGCTTCTTGCGATCCGCCGCGACGGCTGGATCAATCGTGCCCCTTGTTCGTGGCTCGCCGTGCTTTCGGGTTCGTGCCTTCTCGAGTTCGCGCAACCGGCTCGATATCTCCAAGATGCAACCCGGTACCAGGTCCGGGGCCGCCTGGTTCCGCCGTCGCGGCTTGGGCGACTTCGTCTGTGGGTTGCCATTTGGGCCCACGCCCAGGTGCTCGGCCAACCACTCGTGGTACAGCTTCTCGGCTTTCCGCTTCTCCACGTTGCCGAAGCGGATCTTGCGCGGGAGGCCGGTCACGGGATCCCGAATCGCGACGTGCCAGCCGATGCCCCGGAGCTTCGCGTAGCAGAGCTTGGGAATTCGTTTCTTGCGATGCGTTGCCATGCCCAGGCACTGTGGTACGATGTCCCATTAACTTGCAGAGGGCACCGCAGCCCTCGCCGCCGGGAGAATTGTAGTGCAAAATGGCGGCGATTTGTAGTGCAAAACCACGTTTGCGGGCGTAATTCAGTGGTAGAATGCCAGCTTCCCAAGCTGGACGTCGGCGGTTCGAATCCGCTCGCCCGCTGTTTCGTAAACGCTGAGAGCGTAACGGCTTGCGCTCACCCGCCATGTGGCGGCGCGGCTGTAACCAAAGGACGGAAACGTATACAAACGTATACGGGACCTACTTTGGAAGCCGCACCGTGACAGTGAACACATCGAAGCGCACACCCAAACTCCGCAAGCAGAAACGTAAGGGACGGCCGGACTTGGCGTACGTCGAGTTGGCCAGACACACGAGCGCGCGCGAATCGGAGCCGGTGCGACCGGTGCCCGATGAGCATGTGGACGCGATCCGGCCATTCGTGAGCCGTCAAATCGGGGCGATGATCGAATTGCAACGGTTGACCGGCATGCGCAGCGGCGAGGTCGCGGCGATGCGCGGCCGGGACATCGACATGGCGGGCAAGTTGTGGACCTATCGGCCGGATCAGCACAAGTCGAAACATCGCGGACACACGCGGGTTGTCGAACTGGGGCCACGGGCACAAGGCGTAATCCGTCCGTTCCTTCGCTCCGAGTTGGATGCGTTCCTCTTCAGCCCGCAAGACGCAACGCGGGAGCGGCATGCCGAGGCGCCGACGCACCGGCGAGAGGACCAGAAGCCGAATCCTCGAAAGACGGACCGCGAGATCGGCGACCACTACACGTCGGCGAGTTACCGGCGTGCGATCCAGCGCGCTTGCGACCGGGCCGACATTTCCAAGTGGCACCCACATCAACTGCGACACCTGGCCGCGACCCGGCTCCGCAAACAGGATGGGATCGAGCCCGCACGCTTACTACTTGGGCACACGTCGATCGTCACCGCCGCGATTTACGCCGAAGTGGATCGAGCGAAGGCACAGGAACTCGTGGCCAAGATTGGATAGAATAAGTATACTCACGCTCGCGCGAACCATTCCCGGGCCTCAGCCGCCTGAGTTTCCGGGTCGGCAAGCTGCCCGCGCTCTGGGCACGGCCGGGGAAGCTCCAACCCGCTTAGGTCGTAGCCGCAATCGAAACAGAACGGATGGTCCACCGAATCTAGCTTCAACCTGGGATCCTTTGATTTCGACTCAGGGGAACAGACCGTCAATCGACCAACGCAGCCAAGAGGCGATACTTGACGATTGTCCCTGAAACGTGGTAGGGGTGCCAACGTGGGTTGCTTCGTTGCTTCGTGCAGGGTACCGAGCCTACCCCGAAGCTACTGTTCCCGTGGCCGATGGTCGAGGAGAGCCGGGTGAAATCGGTCGCCCTCCGCCTGGGGCTGGTGTCCGTTGTTCACCCTTGATGCCCGCGTTGGGTTCGGTCCACGGGACAGAAACGCCAGGAGAACCAGCGTGTGGAAATGGAAAGCATTTCTCGTTTGGAATCCGTACTCCCGTCATACGACTTCGGCTCTGATCGGCTGTCTGATCATGGGCACTCTGCTCCTGCCCGTGTCCTCGTCCGTCGGGCAGCAGCCGGCCCCAGCAAAGTCGCGATCCGAGTATCTCAAGGCCGCCCTCGCGGCGGCCGCCTGGATTCGCTCCAGCGAGGTGAGGACTGACGAGGGGCTCTCGTGGCCGATCGATCCCACAAAGCCGGGGACGATCGTTTCCAACCTCTACAGCGGCACGTCCGGCATCGTCCTGTTTTTCACGGAGTGCTACTACGCAACGAAGGATCAATCTTTCTTGAACGACGCCAAAGCCGGGGCCGACTTCCTGATTGCAAACTTGCCGCGCGAGGCGTCTCCCGACAACTGCGGCTTGTACACCGGCGTGGGTGGTGTCGGGTTCGCACTTGAAGAGGTCTACGAGGCCTCCGCGATCTCGAAGTATCGAGACGGTGCGAAGCGGTGTGTTCAACTGATCCATGGAGCCGCTGGCAAGACCGACAAGGGGTATACCTTCAGCGGCATGACCGACATCATAAGCGGGGCTTCCGGCATCGGGCTTTATCTGCTATCCGCCGCGAGAGCACACGACGATTCCGCTTCAAGAGAGCTTGCCACCGGGATCGGCCGGCACCTTGTGGCTACGGCTACTCGCACGAAGGCGGGGTTGAGTTGGCCCATGGCCCCGGGAAGCACACGGCTCATGCCGAACTTTACTCATGGCACGGCCGGCGTTGCGTATTTTCTCTCGCAACTGTATCGCGAAACGGGCGACGAAGCTTTCCTGACCGCGGCCACGGCAGGGGCGGAGCACTTACGGTCGATCGCCAACACCGAGGGCGGCGGCTTCAAGGTTGGGCATCACAGCCCCGGCGGGGAGAGCCTGTTCTACTTGGGCTGGTGTCATGGACCCGTAGGAACGGCTCGATTGTTTCGAAGCCTTGACCAGGCAGCCCCCAATCAGAAATGGCGAGACCTCGTCGGTGCGTCGGCAAGCGCTATCGAACGGGCCGACCTTGCGAAGAATCGAACGCCGGGCTTCTGGAACAACGTCGGCATGTGTTGCGGCACGGCCGGCGTGGCCGACTTCTTTCTGGACATGCACCGCGTGCATGACTCCGGCGGCCGCTACCTGGAACTGAGCAAGCGGCTGACCAAGGACTTGCTCGATCGGTCCACCCGAGAGGGCGACAAACTCAAGTGGATTCAATCAGAACACCGCGTTCGCCCGAAGGAGCTGGCCGCCCAGACCGGCTACGCACAAGGGGCCGCAGGGATCGGCATGTGGCTGTTGAAGCTGGACGCGGCCGAGCGAGGCACAAACCTGCGGATTCGCTTTCCGGACTCGCCGTTCTAATCGCGCGGGCGGTCGAGCGGATACTCATCTTTCCCCGCACGGAATCTGAGCCTTTCCTCACCCAGACCCAATCTGGTTTGGCTACTTTAGGTCGGGTCGAAGATCCGGTAGTCGATCAGGTCCGCTTTGGGCCGCTGGGTCGGCAACCCGACCACACTTGGGGCACGGCCGAGGAAGCTCCAGCCCGCTCAGGTCGTAGCCGCAGTCGAAACAGAACGGATGATCCAATGAATCTGCGGTCACTCTGGGGCCTCTTGACGTCGAGTCACGTGAGCAGAACTTGCAGAAGTCGCCCAAAAGGCCATGCGACGGCCGCACCACATCCGAACTCCACGACGCCACCGATGATCAGCATCCCAACAGCCCTCCACCGACTCAGCGACAGCAACCTACGACAGGTAAACCACAACAGCAGCAACGGGACGACCATTGAGGCCAACGCTCCCCCGTACATGGCCACCCAACGGGTGCCGGGGGACACGGCGACCGTGACCCGGGCGAGGGCTAAGATAAACGCCCCAAACGAGACGGCGGGGATATAAGCCGCAGCGATGTCGAGGCTTCGTAACGAGCCGAGTTTCTCTCGAAACAGCCGGCCAATCAAGACGGCCATGACCACGACAGACAGCAACGCGGACAACATCTGCTGAATCGCAAACAGCAGTTCCAAGGACAACACCATGCTCAAACCTTCAAGAATGCGTTCCACGGCTCGTGATGGTTGGCCGGACCTCACCAACGAGCGAATAGAGCTTTCCGTGACAGACACCAGAAATCCGGCGGCACGGAAACACAGTGCCGCGAGCAGGCACGCCGTGATCAGCCCGCCGGCGTGATGAATACGTCTCTCTTTACGCAATCCAAGGCTCGTGAAGAACCGCCCGGGATGGAGCGACGCCTCAAGAAGCGTCCTGGCCAGTCGTCGAAGACGGCCGCCCGCTTCCGGCCGTTCCCACGGAAGAAGGTGAAGGCGGAAGGACGCATCTAGGTACTCGGGGTCAAAAGACGTACCGCACTCCGGGCACCGAAACTCCGGTAACCCCAACAGCACGTAGCCACAGCTCGGGCAGCGTGGGGCGTCATCGGTTGTGGCCGGTGGCTTCTCCATCTCGCAGTTTCAGGCGGGCACCAGAACGTTCATGGTGGCGTGCCTGTATCTATCTCCGTTCCGCATTCCGGGCAGGTGCCTGATACGTTGCCGGTGAGGTTGTAGTCGCAACGGCGACAATTCCGTGTGTCCTTTCCTTTGGCTTTCCCTCTGACGAAGATTTCACCACAATCCCGACACTTCCTGGCGACCGCCAGGATGTAGTTTCCCTCTACTATGTCCTCGCCGACTACTAGGACCGCCGCAACGAGCGAAACGACCAGCCAAAGCGGCCAATCCAGTACCGCGAGCAACTTGTTCCTGCGGGTGTTAACGAGAACTGTTTCGAACGACCCACAGCACGGACACGCCCGCCTCATCCCTCGGTTGCGACTAATACGGGTTGAGGGCTTCTTGCTGGGCATTGTTAGTCGGGCGTTGACGGCAGGGCGGACGGGTCGAACTCCATCCCGCATTCGGGGCAACGCGGCTCCGGTAATCCACGAAGATTGTAGCCGCACTTCTGGCAATACCCTGCCGTGTAGCGACGATCAAGCCGCCATAGGATGAAAGTGAGAAAGCCGATCAAGAGGAAAAACCATGGCAAGCTCACTGCGACTGCACGCCCACCCCATGTGGGCGTAGGTACTCCTGATCGGATAGTAGCCAGGGAAGCCATCTTAATAACCATGTAATCGTCTGGGTTTACAAAACAGCTGACGTAGTAACCGACTTTGTAATCATGGATTTCCGTAAATGCTGCAACTTTCCCGTTACCGATGCCGACATGAAGTCCAGACGCGAACCGATAGCCTGGTCCCCATCTTCCCACGGTAAGCACCCACAGCAGCGCGACGATTAGGCATGTGGACAATCCCACCCACTTCAGGCGATACCAGCATCTGAATCGTTTCTCGCTCATACACGGCTCCCACATCCAGGAAGAACGCATGAGGCGTTGCCCGTCAGGTTGTACCCGCATCCGAAACAGAACGCATGGTCCACCGAACGTGGCTTCAACGTTGGATCTCTTGACGTCGAGTCATACGAGTACGACATCGCCGGGCACGATCGACGGAGCCACGCATAGCAGATTCTACGGGTACGCACGAGTCCGGTTCAAGGCCGAAACTTCGTGCTGCCATCCAGCGGCTTCTCGTGTAACATCCACGCTGCATTGCTTCGCCCGCACGCTGGAAGGAACCACCGTGAAACACGTGACCACCGGCGGTGGTTGGCCCGCCATTCGATATGCGCTTCGCACCGCTCGGAAGTCCGGGGGCGTTTTGCGTTTCCTTGACGCACTGCGCCGGCCCAACGCATGCAAGACGTGCGCGCTGGGCATGGGCGGCCAGCAAGGCGGCATGGTCGATGAGGCCGGGCACTTCCCCGAGGTGTGCAAGAAGTCCATGCAGGCCATGGCGGCCGACATGCAAGGCGCGATCGCGCCGGCATTCTTTACGCGCTACGGCTTCGAACAGCTTCGCACGCTGACTCCGCGAGAACTCGAGCACGTGGGGCGACTGGTCGATCCGCTCTACGCCGGTCCAGGCGACACGCATTACCGACCGATCTCGTGGGACGAAGCGTTGGGCCGATGCGTTGCGAGCCTCAAAGAGACGCAGCCCGACCGCAACTTCTTCTACGTCTCCGGGCGATCGTCGAACGAGGCCGGCTTCTTGCTGCAACTGTTCGCGCGCCTCTACGGAACGAACAACGTCAACAACTGCAGCTACTACTGCCATCAGGCCAGCGGGGTCGGTCTTTCCAGCTCGGTGGGGACGGGGACGGCCACCGTTTCGCTCGACGACCTGAGCCGGTGCGATCTCGTGCTGTTGATCGGGGCGAACCCGGCCTCCAACCATCCGCGGCTGATGCGCTCGCTGATGAAGGTTCGCCGGCGCGGGGGGCAGGTGGTGGTCATCAACCCGCTCGTCGAGACCGGACTGGTCAACTTCAGCGTGCCGTCCGACGTGCGCAGCCTTTTGTTCGGCTCGAGCATCGCGGGCGAGTACGTCCAGCCGCACATCGGCGGCGACCTTGCCCTGTTGACCGGTCTGTCCAAGCGGCTGATCGAGATGGGCGCCACGGACGACGGCTTTATCGCAAGCTGTACCGAGGGTTTCGAGCCGCTCCGCGAGCATCTTCGCGCGTGCCGCTGGGTTGACATCGTCCGATCGGCCGGCGTCGATCGGGCAACCATCGACCGAATCGCCGAGCTGTACGCATCGGCCGAGAATGTGATCTTCGCCTGGGCCATGGGCATCACGCACCATGTGCATGGCGTGGATAACGTTCGGGCGATCGCCAACCTGGCGCTGTTGCGCGGGATGGTGGGCAAACCCGGCGCGGGGCTGATGCCGATTCGGGGGCACAGCAACGTCCAGGGAATCGGGTCGGTGGGTGTCACGCCGGCGCTCAAGGAGGCCGTCCTTGCGCGATTGGAACTTCACTTCGGCGTCAAACTTCCGACAACCAAGGGACTGGATACGCTCGGGTGCATGGAGGCCATGAAAACGGATCGGGTGACACACGGCTGGTGCCTGGGCGGGAACCTCTATGGGTCGAATCCGGACTCCGCCGGTGCCGAGCGGGCCATTGCCCGACTGGAATCCATGGTCTACCTCTCCACGACGCTGAACACCGGGCACGTGCGCGGACGCGCGAGGGAAACATTGATCCTGCCGATGCGGGCGCGTGACGAGGAGTCGCAGCGAACGACGCAGGAGTCGATGTTCAGCTTCGTCCGCCTCAGCGACGGCGGGCCGGCGCGACACGAGGGGCCGAGGAGCGAGGTGGAGACCATCGCCGCCGTCGCCCGTGGCGTGCTTGGCGATGCCGGTCCCATCGATTGGCAGGCTATGCAAAAACATGGACACATTCGGGAAGCCATCGGCGCCATCGTGCCGGGGTACGAGAAAATCGCGCGGATGGACGAAACCGGTCATGAGTTCCAGATCGGTGGACGAACCCTTCACGAGCCGCGTTTCCCGACGCCCGGCGGCAAGGCGATCTTTCATGTCACGCCCATGCCGCGGGGCACCTGCCCGGCGGGCGAACTGAAACTGATGACCATCCGGAGCGAGGGACAGTTCAACACCGTCGTGTACGAGGAGGAAGATCTCTACCGCAACCAGGAATGTCGCGACGTGATCCTGATGAGCCCGGAGGACATGACGCGGCTTGGTCTGGCGGTCGATGAGCGGGTGGTTGTTCGCAGCGCGGCCGGGGAGATGTCGGGCATCCTGGTGCGCGCGTTTGCGATTCGCCCGGGCAACGCGGCCATGTACTTTCCCGAGGCCAACGTGCTGGTGCCGGCGGCGGCGGATCCGGAGTCGCGTACGCCGGCGTTCAAGTCGGTCAGCGTCTCGGTCGTGTCGCAAACCCCTGTGCAATCGGCCCGAGCGAAGTGCTAGCGGTCGGTTTCAATTGGTTTGATGGGTGGCATGGACAAGCGTTAGTTGCCCGTGTCTTCGGCTGACCTGCGCGCACACGGGCAAAACAAGTTTGCCCATGCCACCCGGTCGCGCGTTCGTCGCGAGTGCGTCGCTAATCCATGCCGATCAGCAACACTTCCCGTGTGTCGCGCCGCGTCGAGAGGGCGTACTGGTAGCGATCGCCTTCAATGACACGAACGTGACGCTTGACCCGCCCAAGCATCGCGGTTAGCTCTTCGATCGACGGAATGCCATCGCTTCGGTACGAGACCACCAGGATGCTCTCTTTGAACCGTTCGAAGAATGTCTCGAACATCGCGCGACAGCCGCCGGCATCGGACCAGGCGTCTCGCTGGCGCCGCAATCGGCGGTGCTTCGATTTGTGGTCGATCATGGCCGCCCAGTCGTCGTAGCGGACCATCCCCTCCAGGAAGTGATAGAAGTCTCGAAAATCGACGCCGATGCCCGCACTGTTGACGTATGGGGGGTCGAGATAGACCAGATCGTAGCGCCCGCCAACGGCCAGCGCATCGCCGCAGGTCGCGCGGCACGAGCCGGCGCCGTCGATGATGGCCTGGTTCGCCTGGCGGGCGAAGGCGCCGACGTGGTCGGCAAAACTTCGATCCCAGCTCGCCTTGTTGCCGAAGCTTCGCGTCACGTCGGCGGTCCGCATGTAGAGGTTCGCACGGTGGAAGAGATTGTAGGGTCGCTTGGCCATCGCCGCCTGACACAGTGCATACCATGCCAACGCCCGTTTGAAACGGCACGCCATGGTGCGAACGTTTTCAACGGCCACGTCCAGCCAGCGGTTCTCATCGCTGGTGAAGTAGATTCCCTCGAAGGTTCGTTCGATCAAGTCGCCGTAGGGAATGCCCGGAAGGCGCCGACCGATTTCGTCAATTTCGTCGATGCTGAGGCGGACCGTGTCGTTCTCGATCAAGGCGAGGCCGATCTGGTGGTTGAACGTCAGCAGGTCGTTATACGTGACGCGCTTGCCGCTGCACTTCAGCGCGTAGGAGACGGACCCGGTGCCGCCCATGGCATCCAGCACCGTCGAGAAGCTCAGATCGTCGAGGTGGTGCAGGATCGAGGCGGTCAGCTTGCGCTTGCTGCCTTGATAGCGTGTGCGAGGGAATCGGGCCGCATCGGCCCAGCGCCATGTCGCCTGCGCCGGGGAGTTCATCAGGCGGAGGCCGGCGCAGGGTCGATCGACTCCGACCGGTCGGCGTCGGCCTTTTTGGGGGTGTGCCGCGCGTCGTGTATGCCGCGACGGCGAAGGGCGGCACACACCAGACCCACAAACATCGGCTGCGGCGAGAGCGGGCGGCTGGTCAGTTCGGGATGTGCCTGGGTGGCCACGAAGAACGGGTGCCGGTCGCGCGGCAGCTCGAGGACGTGCATGATGTTCCCCTCGCGGTTCTTGCCGGAGAAAACGAGCCCGGCCTTTTCGAGAACATCGATGTATTCGGGGTTGACCTCGTAGCGATGGCGGAAGCGGAGCCGCACGCCCTTGGCGTTGTCGAACAACTCGGCCGCGACAGAGCCGGGCGTCAGCACAACATCGTGCCCACCCAACCGCATGTTGCCGCCCAGACCCTCGATCTTCTTCTGATCGGGCAGGATGTCGATGACCGGCTGCGGCGAGTCGGGTTCGATCTCCGTGCTGTTGGCGTGGCTCAGCTTGGCCACGTGCCGGGCGAACTCGATGACGGCGATCTGCATGCCGTAGCACAGGCCCAGATAGGGGACGCCGTTCTCACGCACGTAGCGTATGCAGGCGATCTTTCCATCGACGCCCCGGACGCCGAACCCGCCGGGTACGATCACGCCATCGAACCTTTCAATGCGCTCGGCGACGTTCGCCTCGGTGAGATCGGAGCTGTCCACCCATTCCAGGCAAACCTTCGCGTTGAGCTGCGTTCCCGCGTGCTCCAGCGCCTGAATGATGCTCGCGTAGCTGTCGCGAACCGACGTGTACTTGCCGATGATGCCGATCGTCAGCGTGTGCTCCGCTTCGCGGAAGCGTGCGATGTAGTCGTTCCAGGTTCTTCGCGCGCGCTCCTCGGTCGATAAGTCGGTCCCGTCCGCGATGCCCAACAGATCGATCACGGCCGCATCGATCCCCGCACCGCGCAACATCTCTGGAACGACGTAGACGCTGTCGCAGTCGTGCATGGAGAACACGCGCTCCATCGGCACGGTGGCGAACAGTGCTATTTTCTCGCGAACTTTCCTGGTGACGGGGGCGGACGCCCGACAGGCGATGATGTGTGGATGAATCCCGGCAGCGTTGAGAAGCTTCAGGTTGAGCTGCGCCGGCTTGGACTTCTGCTCGCCCAGGATGCGCGGCTCCACGATATAGGTCAGGGCGACGAAGCAGAAGTTCGCCGGACCCTCTTCGTGGGCCATCTCTCGAACCGCCTCGATGTAGTAGGCGTTTTCGACATCGCCAACGGTTCCGCCGATTTCGACAAAGACCACGTCGGCCTCGCTGGCGACGGCCAGCTCACGCAGGCGGCGCTTCACCTCGCCGGTCACGTGTGGGATCATTTGCACGTCGCGTCCGAGGTAGCGCCCCTGGCGCTCCCTGTCGAGCACGGTCGAGAAGATCTGTCCGCTGGTCGTGAAGTTGAGGCGCGACAGGTTGAGGTTGAGCATGCGCTCGTAGGTCCCCAGGTCCATGTCGCATTCCATCCCGTCGTCGAGCACGAACACCTCTCCGTGTCGATAGGGATTCAGCGTGCCGCTGTCGCGGTTGAGGTATCCCTCGAGTTTGATCGGGGTCACCGCCAGACCCTTGTCTTGCAATATCTTCGCGAGCGAGCTGGAGAAGATCCCCTTGCCCAGCCCACTCATCACGGTTCCGAACACGACGACGTATTTCGTTCGACCCGGTTGATAGCCGGCCGGCATCGGAGTGAAAAACTCCGTCTCGTCGGAAACGTCGTTCAACGATGCGAGCATGTCCTCGGTATTCATACGGTCCTCACGGGGTCACAAGAAAAACACATAATATCCGTCTGAGTGTGAGTTCAAGAAGAGTTCCTGCTATCCGAGCCGCGACCGTAAGGGAGCGGTCTTCGGCGGGACAGATGAGCCGCTTTCAGACACGCCGCTCGGAAAAAGACTTCTTGAACACGCTCTGACACTTTCGGCACGTCTTCGAAGGCCGTTGGAAGAAGCTTCCATCTTCATCCCGTCGGCTCATCAAACGGGCCACGCCGTCGATATCCGCGCGGGCTTCAACCCCGCGGCTCGGTGCGGGAGAACGCAATAGGTGCTAGACGACCGCACGACTGCCTCCACAACCGGCGCGAAACCGGGCGACGAACGCGGCGTACTCTTCCGGCGTGTCCACCCCGACGGAGCGATGCGACACTCGAACGACGGCGACCGACAGGCCCGCTTCGAGCCAGCGGAGCTGTTCGAGCGACTCGGCTGCCTCCAGCGTTCCGGTGGGAAATCGACCGCCGGTGATCGCCGGCAGCACGCCGGCGCGGAAGGCGTACACGCCCAGATGCAACAGCCATCGCGAGGGGTCGTCGATCGCCCCATCCGTGTCTCGCGCATAGGGGATGGGGCTCCTGGAAAAATAGAGCGCACGTCCCGATTGATCCACCACGACCTTTACGCAGTTCGGATCGATGGGAGAGCCGGGCCCCTCTCGAGGGCCGTCGCGGTCGAACGGGACGGCCAGCGTTCCGATGCGATCGGCCGAATCCGTTTCCATCCGCTCGATCAGGCACGCCAGCCCATCTGGGTCGATCTCCGGCTCGTCGCCCTGAACGTTGAGCACCAGCTCCTCGGCACCCAAACCCAGCGCCTCGACCACCTCGGCCACGCGGTCGGTTCCGCTGACGTGGTCCGCCCGCGTGAGACGAACGTCGCCGCCGAAGGATTTCACAGCCTCGACGACCCGCGGGTCGTCCGCAGCCACGATGGTGCGGTCGATCGAAGTACAGCGGCGCACCTGTTCGCACACGTGCTGAATGAGGAACTTGCCGGTCTGGTTGGCGAGCGGTTTTCCGGGAAAGCGGGTAGAGGCGTATCGGGCCGGGATGATGGCGACGACCGCCATTATCGCCTTCCCATCAGGAGAAACTGTCGGTTTCGCGCTTGCACGGAGCAACTATAACGCCGGTCGGGTTGGCTGTCAAAACGCAGGAAGACGGTGCATCCGGGACGCGCCCTACACGCTGACGGTCACGGGTTCTCTCGATCGCGCGCCCGACATTGGCGCCGGTGGCACGGGCCACTACGATTCCCCGGCGCGCGGTCGAGTCCCTTTCGGGCAATGTGATGCGTCCCGGCGGCCGGTTCATCGTTCTCTTCCGAGACGGATCCCATGAACGCAAGGTGGTGGCTGACCGTTTTGATCCTGGCCGGCCTGATCGCCGGGGTCGTCGTAGGGCACCTCCTCCACGACCCGTCGTTCCACATCTCGATGAGCGACAACGACCATGCGCACGCGACGGCCATCACGTTTTTCTACTTCCTGGGCGATACGATCTTCCTCGGCCTCCTTCGGATGATCATCATCCCGCTGATCGCCACCAGCGTGATCGTCGGGGTCACCAGTGTGGGCGATTTCCGGGAGTTGGGAAAGATCGGGTCGGTTACCCTGCTTTACTACACGGTCACAATGCTGATCGCGACGACCATCGGGCTTGTTCTGGTGACCACGATCCGCCCGGGCGAGCGAATCTCGATCGAGCATCGCGTCGAGGCCAGCCAGACCTACGACGCCAGCGAGACCATCCGGACCGAAATCGAGAGCGGTCCCAAAGGGTTGGTCGGCGCGCTGCGGAACCTGACGCAGCAGATCATTCCAGGCAACATCATCGAGGCCGCCGCCGCCGGGCGAGGCCTGCCGGTCATCTTCTTCTCGATCCTCTTTGCGATCGTGCTGACCACGACCGGGGAGGGCGGACAGCGCATCGCCGAACTCGTGGGCGCGCTGTTCGAGGTCATCATGAAGCTCGTTCATGTCATCATCTGGCTCACGCCGGTGGGGGTGTTCTCGCTCTTGGCGTGGACCGTGGCGCGAATCGGGCTGGGCGTGTTCGGCGAGGCCATCGGAAGTTACATGATCACCGTGCTCGGCGGGCTCGCCATCCACGGGCTCATCGTCTTGCCGCTCATCTGCTGGCTGTTCGGTCGATGTAACCCCTTTCGGTACATGTACCAGTTGCGGCAGGCGATGATGACCGCCCTGGGTACGGACTCCTCGTCGGCCACCCTTCCCGTCACGATCGAATGCGTGACCGAACAGGCCGGGGTGAGCAAAAAGGCCGCGGGTTTCGTCCTGCCGCTGGGCGCCACCATCATCATGGACGGCACGGCGCTCTACGAGGCCGTCTGCGTGGTGTTTTTCGCCCAGGCCTACGGGATCGACCTGCCCTTCAGCACGCTCGTGCTTGTCGCCATCACCGCTACGTTTGCGGCGATTGGTGCGGCCGGCATCCCCAGCGCCGGGTTGGTGACCATGGTGATTGTGATCGAAGCGGTCAATGGTACGCTGCAGGCGGGACCGGGCTCGCAGACGATACCGATCGCGGCCATCGGGTTGATCGTCGGCGTGGATCGGCTGCTGGATGTGTTTAGAACGGTGGTCAACGTGTGGGGCGACGCCGTCGGCGCGAAGCTCGTGGATCGAATCGACCGGCGGTCGGCGCCGGCTCCTGCAACCTAAATGGAAAACCCATCATGTTGCGTATGAAGCTTCACTATCAGATTCTCATCGCGATGATCCTGGGCGCCGGAATCGGGCTGCCTCTGAACATCCTGGCCGAGATGGGGCGAATCGACGAGAGCTGGCCGCGCACAATCGCGGGGTACGGCCAGGGCGTCGGCAAGGTTTTCCTGCAACTGCTGTCGATGATCGTCGCGCCGCTGATTCTCACATCGCTTATCACCGGCATCACCGGCACCGGTAGCCTCAAGGGCTTGGGGAGAATGGGCGGGCGCACCATGGCCTACTATCTCTCGACGAGCATGATCGCCATCTTCACCGGCATCGTCGTCTTCAACCTCATTCAGCCCGGAAAGGGTGCGGACATGGGGTTGCTTCAGGAAGGGGCCGAACCGGTCGCGTCGGAGGTGATGGGCGGCGACCAGACCCTGGGGCAGACGATGTGGAACCAGGTGTTCAACCTGATCCCTTCGAACCCGTTCGCCTCGCTGGCCGACCCGAGCAACAAGTCGATCCTCGGCGTGATTTTCTTCGCCATTTTCTTTGGCGTCTGTATCACGGTGGTCGGCGGTGAGAAGGGCAAACGCATGGCCGGGCTGTTCTCGGCCGCGTTCGATGTGATGATGCGCATGACCATGGCCATCATCCGGCTTGCGCCACTGGGGGTCTTCGGGTTCATGCTATATGCCTCGGCCGGCAAGGGGCTGAGCGTTTTCCAGGCTTTGGGTTGGTACGTGCTGACGGTCGCGATCGCGCTCAGTGTCCACGCGTTCATCACGCTGCCGCTGCTTCTGAGGTTCCTGGCGAAGCGTTCGCCGCGGGAATACTTCCAGGCGATGTCGCCGGCGCTGCTGACCGCGTTCAGCACGGCCAGCAGTAACGGGACGCTACCCTTGACCCTGACCTGCGTCGAGGAGCGTGCCGGCATCCACAACCGCATCAGCTCGTTCGTTCTGCCGCTCGGGGCGACCATCAACATGGACGGAACCGCGCTGTATGAGGCGGTCGCGGTGCTGTTTATCGCCCAGGCCAGCGGACACGACTTCGGGATTGCCCAGCAGATGATCGTGGCGTTTACGGCCCTATTAGCCAGCGTGGGTGCCGCGGGTATACCACACGCCGGCACGGTGATGATGGTCGTCGTGCTCAGCGCGGTGGGGCTACCGATCGAATACGTCGGGCTGATACTGGCCGTCGACCGCGTCTTGGACATGTACCGCACGTCGATCAACGTATGGAGCGACTCGACGGCCTGTGCGGTGGTGGCGCGGTATGAGCTGCGGGAATCGACCGAAGCCGCGACCTGAGCGGTAGCGACGGGACCGTGCCCAACAAGCCTGTTCAATCATGCCGCTTCACGCATTGAAAACGTAGGGCGGGCTATTGCCCGCCTTTTTGTAGTCGAAAGGCCGGCAATAGCCCGCCCGACCCGCATCGTCCGCGAACATCGCGTCTGGGCGTAACCCATCCGCCTCCGCCCTACACGCCGCAAGTCGCCGGAGCGTTTCCAAGAAAACGGCAATGAAGTAGCTGAACCGGCGTCGCGCACCATCCGATTGATCGTCCGGAGTTAAGATCGGGCGCGCGTCCGCGAGATCGTTTATCGGGCGTTTGGCGGCCGGGACAACCCTTCCAAGGGACAGCGACATGGTAACGGCAACCGAAACGGCGACCTACGACGTGGTGAGCGAAAGCTACGGGCGATGCCTGGCGACCGAGGCCTTCATCGAAACCTTCTATGACATTCTTATGGGGGGACGACCCGACGTGGCCGCGATGTTTGCTGAGACAGACTTCACGAAGCAGCGCCAACTCCTCCGCGCGGCGCTCGGTGTGATGTTGATGTTCCGTCGCGGCGACAACACGGCCCGGCTGTTGCTGGAGGGCATCCGCAAGTCGCACAGTCGCCAACGCCTCAATGTTGAGCCCGAGCTCTACGGCTATTGGGTCGATAGCCTGACCCAGGCGATTGCCAAACATGACCCGCTCTTCTCGCCGGACCTCGAGCGCGCCTGGCGTGCAGTCCTGGCGGGCGGAATCACGTTTATCCGCGACGGCTACGACATCGACTACCGTAGCGATTGAGCGGGCTGCTGTCGGCGGCATTAGCGCCGTTTCCAGAAAGGTGGCTTGACTTTTCGCGCCTATGGTCGCTGGGTGGCATGGCCAAACGCAGCGCGGCCATGTACTGAGTGGGCCGACGCATGCCCGCGCCGCCGGCTTGGGCATGCCGCCCGACGCCGTCGGCTGCGCGGTTCCTACGTGGCCAACCGACGCTGGCCGCTTGCGCTGTGCATCGCGCGGCGGATTCGGGCTTCCACCTCGTCGGCCTGGACCACGAACCGCCAGGGTGGTGGTGTCGCGGCGGTGTCATCGGTTGCGAAGACGATCGTGCCCAACCGCGCTAACTGCTCCGGCCCGGACCGGTGGACGCACGTGTCGTGAATGTCGATCAACGGACAGCCGTTGACCTGCGGTGATCGAACCCCCTGAATGTGGATGATCCGGTGATTGGTCAGCACGTACCAGGTGGGCACCCAACGCACGACCGACGCCCCGAGCCGCGCGAAGGCGACCCACAGGATGAGTTGAGCGGTCGTGGTCAAGGAAAGCGCGGGCAGAGGACGCCGCAGCCAGACGAGCGCGACGGCCAGCAAGGCACACGTCACCATCCACGGGGCGGAATCGAGCAACGGGCGCCACATCGACGGCTTGACCGCCAGCAGGATGATCTCACCGCCGTCGATGGCACCGCCGGGGATCGTCGCCCAGGGCGCGGGCAGCTCCACGGTTTGGGTCGGTGCCTCCGCCGGTGCCGCTGAGAACCGTAGCGATCCCGTGCGTCTGGCAGGTGCCAAAATCATGTCACGCCATCCAGGTCTTGTGCGTTGGAACTGAGAACCGCCACATGCGGCAGGTTGCGATAGAGCCCTTCGTAGTCGAGCCCGAACCCCACGACAAACACGTCGTCGATGTCGAACCCGGTGAAATCGACCGTCACCTCGGGCGGCGCCTTGCCGGGCTTTCGCAGCAGAACCACCGTCCGGACTGTGCGGGGCTTGGCGCGCCGAACCTCGGCCTGAACCAGCGCGAGCGTCCGCCCGGTGTCGAGGATGTCATCGACGATCAACACGTCGCGCCCTCGAAGATCCGGCAAGGAAACGGATCCAAGCACTGCTCCGCGCGACTCGGTCGTCGCGCCGGCGTAGCTGGAGACCGTCATCAGGCCGATCCGCATTTTCATCGGCAACCGGCGGATCAGATCGGCGAGGAAAATGAGCGAACCCGCAAGCACCGCGACCATCGTGATGCCCTGCGGCGTGTCGGCGTAGACATGGGAAATCTCACGCGCCAGCACTGTGATACGCCTTTTCAGCGCATCTTCGGAGATGAGCACCTCGCCAACGTCGCCGGGCATGCTTGCAATGATAACGAAATTGGGGCGGGATAGCGATGTGCCGACAGCGGAACCTGCCCGGTAGCGCGAAGCTACTTGATTGCGACCGGGTGTGTGGGGACGTTGGCCAGCATGCGCTCCAGGGCCAAGAGCGCGAGGCGGCGGGTCTCGGCGTCCACGCGGATGCGGTTCACCACGCGACCGGCGACCAGCTCGTCCAGGCACCACAGCAGATGTTTGGGATCGATGCGATACATCGTCGTGCATAGACACTGGATGCTCGCCAACGAGCGGACCGACTTGTCCGGGAACTGATCGGCCAGGCGGCTGACCAGATGCACCTCGGTTCCGATGGCCCATTTGGATCCCGATGGGGCGTCGCGGACGGTCTTGATGATGAACTCGGTGCTGCCGGCCAGGTCCGCCTTCTGCAGAACGTCCCAGGTACACTCGGGATGCACCAGGATCCGGTACTCCGGGTCGAGGCCGCGAATCTCGTCGCACTGCGCGGGCGTGAAAAGGGTGTGTACGCTACAGTGCCCTTTCCACAGCAGAACCATGGCGCCCTCGACCTGTTGGGCGGTCAGACCGCCGCCGCGCTGACGAGGGTCGAAGATCTCCATCCGGTCGAGCGGAATGTCCATGCCATAGGCGGTGTTTCGACCGAGGTGCTGATCCGGCAGGAACAGCACCTTGTCGCCGCAAGAGAAGGCCCATTCCAGAACGGACCGTGCGTTGCTGCTCGTGCAACAGGCCCCGCCGTGGGCGCCGCAGAACGCCTTGATCGAGGCGGCGGAGTTGACGTACGTAATGGGGATGACGTTTGCGCGGCACTCATCGCTGAGAAACGCCCAGGCGTCTTCGAGCTGATCGAGGTCGGCCATGTCGGCCATGCTGCAACCCGCCGTCAGATCGGGCAGAATCACGGTGACGTCGTCGCCTGTCAGGATGTCGGCCGACTCGGCCATGAAGTGGACACCGCAAAAGACAATGAACGCGGCGTCCAGGTCGGCGCCGACCTGGGCGAGCTTCAGGCTGTCGCCGGTGAGGTCGGCGAAGCGTAGCACGTCGTCTTGTTGATAGTGATGACCCAGGATGGCCAGACGCGACCCCAGAGCGAGCTTACGCTGGGCGATGGCGTCGGCCATCTCGTCTTCGGTCAGATCGTTGTACTTCGGCGGTAGCGGAGGCTGAAACAGCATCGGCTCGTTACTCCCGAATCAAATCGACGACCCCGTCAGGGCGAATCCCAAGGTACTCTTCGGCGGGCGGTACCGGGCACGCTTGGATGCTTTCGTAGGCTTTGCCAGGCCTGTTCGCACCCGCGGCCACCCTACGTATTATAGGCTCCCCAGACCCGAGGCAACAGGCATGCCACGCGGTCGGGCGGCCGTGGTGGGTGCATTACTGTATCGGGGCCGCGGAGGTGTCAGAGCAATGGGCGCAAGCCCGTTGACAATCTGACGTGGGTGTCCGCAGGCTGGCGCCTGCGGCTCTGACTCGGCGTACCCGTGCAGCACAGCTTAAGGATATTGGCCATGACCAACGCAAAGAAGTCGGGCCGTCGCGTGCGGCACTGTCTCCTTGTCGTTGGAATCCTATATATGCTGGCCGCGGTGGCGTGGATCGTTTGGCCTCTCATGGCCAGCCCGGGTTCCGGTTGGTTAGGATCCGCCGGACTTCTCGGGACCCCATTCGCCGTACCCGACGTGCAAGAGTTCGGCTACACGTTGGGTATCGTGCCTATGCTTGGCCTCCTGATGCTCGCCCAATACGCGTTCCTTCGTCCAAGGCGGGTGCTTGCCATGCACCTGACTCAAGAAGGGAAACCGTTGCGGTCGGCAGTCATTGGGGCCGGCGCCATGGCGATGCTACTGACGGTGGGTGCGATCGCCCTCTTGCTTGAGTTGCCCGATTGGTGGGCGGTGGAATTGGATTCGGCGGACCACTGGCGCCTTGCCCTTAGGTCCTGGGGTGGGATGCTCGTCATTTGGGTCATTTGGGCCTGGGTCTTTTTCGTCTATTGGCGCCAGGGCGATCGCTACACCCAACTGGGTCGCATGCTCCGCGGTCTGATCGCGGGCAGCGTTCTGGAAGCCATCGTGGCCATACCCGTTCACATCTGGGCGACGCGGCAGCGCGAGTGCTACTGCGCGCGGGGCACGTACACGACGCTGGTCTTTTCCGGCGTGGTCCTTCTGTGGGCGTTCGGTCCGGGGATCATTCTGCTCTATCAGCGGGAGAAGTACCGTCAGGCCAAGCTGTTTCCTCTTTGCCTGCGCTGTGGCTACAACCTGCATGGCAACACCTCGGGGGTTTGTCCGGAGTGCGGGACGAAAACGCCGGTGGACCAGAGCCCATGAGCTTCCGGAGCCCTGGCGCCCTGTTGCGGACGCTCGCTGTCTTCGCGGCAACGATGCGTACGAATTCGCGGCTGGTCTGGATCATCGCCAGCGGCTGGCTCACCGCGGGTTGTGTCACCGGGCCGGTCGGAAAACGGGAGTTCGACGAGACCTGCCCGGGATCGATGCTCTTGGAGAGAGCCCCGGCTTACGTCGGGCGACCCGGCGACGACAAACCCTGGCACCTGGACCTTGTCCTGCGTACGGGGTTCCCGAAGCTCTCTTCCACCGAGCAGAAACTCGACCGCCGCCTGGACATTCCCCTCAGAGCCGACGTCTTCGGCGTGTTCGGCCACCCGCGCACGCCCATCGACCGCAAGACCGATCTGGGGCTCAACACGGTTCATCTCGGCCTGGGAAGGCGCGAGTCCGACCTGTTCACCTGGACCGTCTACGTCGGCGGCGGGGCGGCGAGCGACAGTGAGCACCAACGCTTCCTCATCGCCAATCTCAGCACGCGCTTTCGGTACGCCTATTACTATGCGGGTGCCGGCGTCGAGTTGTATCCTTGGGGGACGCCGCGTCATGCCGGCGACTCGACATGGCTTGAGTGGATTCACAGCGGCCGGCCGTATCTCTCGACCGGCGTCGAGGTCGCCTTTCTCAACGCCGAAGGGGCGGCCACGTTCGCCCTCGCGCCGCTTACGCTGTATGACGCATCCCAAGACGTTCGGGACTGGCTGTTCGCGGTGACCGTCGGCGTGGGCTTCGTTCTACCGCTCGATGAGTCGTGGTCCGTCAATCTTCTGGGCGACTACCGGTTCCACGTCTATCGCCCGGAGGAGTACAACGGCTGGAACATCATGACCGGGTTGCGCTATCGCTTTTGAGACGGGTCCAGCCTCGGCGCCGATCGGCGATTCAGGCTTCGTCCTTCCCGTCCGAAAGGGGGTTCTCTGGGTGGCGCTATGCACGCCCGACGGAAACCGGCGAGCGTGTCGTCCTTCGAATCGCGATCGCTCCGGCGGCAAGTAGAAGCATCGTCAGGGCCGCCAGCCCCCAGGTGGATACAGCCGGAACGGTGATTCCCGTGGTCGCCGCCGAAGGACGGAACACGAACACCGATCCGGATTCGCAATACTGACCTGGGCCCGGGGTGGGGCATGCATCGTCGTCGGCGCGTGCCGCTACGATGACGGTATTACCGCTCAGGGAGACGGCATTCCCGAGCCAGTCATATTCGACCGCGTCGGGAATGGTCAGCTTCTGCTCGTCGATCCAGTTGGTTCCGTCGAAGCGATATACGTAGGCCGCGCCGCAGTCCGCCCCCGCTGCGCAGTTAGTTCCGTCTGCCCCGACCACGACCGTGTCTCCGTTCAAGGAGATTGACCGCCCGAACTGGTCTGCCCTCGCTCGGTCGGAAGCGGCCAGTTTTTGCTCTTGGACCCAAGAGCCCCCGCTACGCCGAAATATATACGCTGAACCACAGTTGAGGGTCGATGCGTCGCAATCGGCATGGTACGCCCCAATCGCAGCCGTATCCCCTCTCAAGGAAACAGAGAATCCGAACGTGTCATCCGGCATCAGGTCAAGGGAAACCAGTCTCTGCTCCTCGACCCAACGGGTTCCATCATAGCGGAACACATACGCCGACCCGCAGCGGTGGTAGGGGTCCGGATCCCCCATGCAGTGTTCGCTCTGTGCCGCGACCAGGACCGTCTCTCCGCTGACAGCAACCCGGCCCCCGAACCCGGCACCCACTGTTCGTTCGAAGGCGGTCAGTCTCTGCTCCTCGACCCAGTTGGTTCCGTTGAAGCGGAACACGTACGCAGACCCGCAGCTGTCGCCCGCCTCGCAGAAATCGCCAGGCGCCCCCAGCACGACCGTGTCCCCGCTTATCGAAGCGGAAAATCCGAAGGCATCGCCGTCCTGGGGATCAGAGGCCGTCAGTTTCTGTTCCTCGATCCAACTGGTTCCGTTGAAGCGGAACACATACGCCGATCCGCAGTAGTACTGCACTGGACAGCCATCGACGGCGTTCACCACGGCAAGGTCTCCGTTGAGGGAGACGGAGCGCCCGAAGAACTCTCCCGGTTCCGAGTCGGACGCGACGAGCATTTGCGTCTCGATCCACTCGCTCCCGTTGAAGCGAAAGACGTACACAGCGCCGGTGTTCGTGCCCGCGGCACCGTCGTAATTGTCTGCCCCCAGCAACATCGTGTTTCCACTTACGGAAATGGAGGACCCGAACCAGTCAGTCTCTCCCGCGTCGGAGGCCGTCAGCTTTTGCGTTAGCAAGAGTTGGGCCGGGGCTGGCGTAGCGCCCAACCCAACAATCATCGCCGCCAAGGCACTCAGCCAAATCGAATGCCCCCGGGCGCCGCAGCCCTTTGATCCGTTGCGCGTTATTGGATACATGTCTTGTCTCCAAGGCGTTAGAAGGGTGACCCAGGAACCTAGAGATGCCTGTATTGTACCAGTTTCACGTGGACAGGCAAGACCAATCTCGACTGATCCAACGAATCTGCGAAGCTCGGGCATGGGGTCTTGTTTCATGCGTCGTCGTCGGCCGATCCGTACGGTTCGGTTGGGGATGAATCCGCGCTGTCGTCGTTCGAACCAACTTCCGTATCGGCGCTGGTCTCTGGTTCGGCTGGTAACGTCGCCGCGGTCTCCGAGACAACAGGCATCGATATGTCCGCCGCGACGTCGGCCGCGGGAGGGGTCGTCGGCTCGGGTGATTCGGTCGATCGCTCGGCGTCGAGCGCGGTGAATCCGCTTCCGGCTTCGGTGTCCGGATCCATGAAGACGTCCTCGAGGTCGGTTCCGTCCACGTCTCGTCTCAAGAGCGCGTAGATCACCGTGCTTGCCGAGAAGTAGAACGACGCCAGAAAAGACCACATCAGCCCGATCGTGAGCAGCACGTACACGCCGATCAGCGCAGCGGAGAGATATTCGTTCGCGCTCAAAGTGCTCCAAACCGGTGCCGTGTAGGGTCCGCCGCCGGCAGTGACCGGCCAGAGGAGATCGAGCTTGGCCAGGGATTCCCCCTCGCCCCCGCGGCTCCACCAGCCGAAAGGCGACGTTCCGAAGGCGACGACCGAGCGCGTGATGCCCAGCATGCACGAGGTGAACTGCTGGACGAACACCCAGCAGATTCCGCCAAAGACGGTGGCGATGGCCGCGTATAGCGCCGCCTTCCACGGCTTGGAAAACGGGTAGGACAGGCCGCGGGAGAACGCATCGAACGCGTCGGAGCCCTCCATGCTGACGACGGGGAAAAACAGGCTTCCCCCGACCAACAGACCCAGCGCAAGAATCGCGATGACGAAGCCGCCCAGGATGGCCAGAAAGAAGGCGGCGCCCGCCAGCAGGTCACCCAGAAAGGGCAGCCTCAGAAGCATCCCGCCGAGCACGAGCAGGACGGCCACGATCAACATGAAGATCAGGGGGATGCACGGCGCGAGGAAGAACCCACCGAAGAGCTTGTCCCACGCGAAGCGCAGCCCCTCACGGATCGAGAGTCGCTCGTCGCGCACGAACTGAACGGCCGCGAGGCGGCAGATCGCCCCGCCCGCCAGGGACCAGATCAGAAGTGATCCGAGGCCGAAGAGCACGAAATAAAGGGTATGGTAGCGGGCCATCCAAGAGACGCCGTGGACCATGCCGGCGAGGTTTTGGAGCGGGTTCATGGCGGACTGCGACGAGATGTAGGTTCCCACGGAGGTGCCCGCCATCAGCGAGCGCCCGGGTAGCGAAGAGCAAAGGAAGCCGACGACGCACCGCTTCTGATGCGCCTGCCAGACTTCGAAGATGCCACTGACGCCGTCTCGGTCGTCGAAGGGCACCTGTTGCGCCCGCGATGCTACGTATCGCGATACCGCTCGGGCATCGACCCCGTTGGCACCCCACATGGTGTCAAGCGCCGAACCAAGCAGGACCGTCACAACGATCGCCGCCAAGGCAAGGCCGAGCTTGGCGGGTTGAATGGCCAGGCCGAGCACGCGAATGATATGTACGAGGCCGCTCGCTTCGAGCCATCCTCCTCCGTTGGTCGTTTGCGGGTCTTCCATCGTGATGGGCTCCCTGAAGATACGTGATTCCAAACCGCCAAGCCCCGGGCTGCGCCCTGCTTGAGACTTGCGCGCGGCATTATAGTTTCCTTCGAGCGCGGAGCAACTCGCACTTTATTTGGGGGGCGGAGTCGGGTGCGTGACAGAATCGGCGTTGGGCAGTTTTCAGAGCACCGGTAGAACCGGCTTGCCGGCGGGCGCGAGCCCGGTGTCACCATGACGCGGGGGTCCGCAGGCTGGCGCCTGCGGCTCTGACTCATCGTCCCCGTTCCGCTGGAAGTGTCAAGTACCCGGCAAAGCCCGAGCGCGAGTCGGATGCAACCGTACGTCGTCGCGAGGTAGCTCGTGGGGTGCGTCCCGGACGCACCCCGCCTCAGTCCTACCGCTGCTCATACGCAAAGCGGTTCGTCAGGAGTGAGCAGGCGTCAGACCCGTGATCAGCTCGGCCACGAAGGCGGACACGGCGTCCAAGGCTTCGCCGCGTGGCTGACCGCTTTCCAGTGCGGCGGCGACGCGACGGACGATGGCACTGCCGACGATCGCACCGTCGGCCAGCCGACAAATGTCTCGGACGTGCTCGGCACAAGAAATGCCGAACCCAACGCAGATGGGCAAACCGGCTGTTTCACGCAGTCGCGCTACTTCATCCGCAAGGCTCGGTGGCATAGCCTGTCGTTCGCCGGTGGTGCCGGCCACGGCAATCTGATACACAAACCCGGACGACTCGGCCGCGATCACTTTGCGTCTTTCAGGTGTGGTGGTTGGGGCCACAAGACCGACGTACGCGAGACCCGCCGTCCGAGCGGCGTTAGCAGAGAATGCGGCTTCTTCGACCGGTACGTCCGGAAGAATCACGCCATCGAAACCGGCATCGGCAGCGCGACCCAGGAAGCGCTCGACCCCGAAGCGATGCACCAACGAGAAGGAAACCATGGCCACAATTCCGCACGCGACGGATGATCGCACCTCACTCACCAGGCGAAAGGTGTCTTCCAGGGTGTGTCCATGTTCCAGGGCGCGGTGGAACGAGTCCTGGATCACCGGACCATCGGCGATCGAGTCCGAATAGGGTATGCCGACTTCAACGACGGCCGCGCCCAACGCGTCCGCGCGACGGATCAGGTCGGCGGTAAAGGCAGCGTCCGGAAAGCCGGCGGTGAAGTAAGGCAGGAGCGCGCCTCGCTTCGCCGAGCGGCTTGCCTCGAAGTGTTCTTGTATCCTCTCGACCGGCATCGATTCCTCAGCGTCTCTCTAGTGCTCTGTCATCGTTGAATCGACTGGTTCGCGTGCCACGGCTCGGCGAGCCGTGTTGAGCCGCAATCACAGGCCCGGGGCACTGCTCATAGAGCAGTGGCACACGTCTTGAACAATTCTTAACCCGTCAATCGGCGGCTGACGCCGCACTAAAGCCCCGTTGCACCTTGTTTGACGGCTTTCGAGGGTGGCGTGGCAAGAGTTGGTTGCCCGTGTTGCAGCACCGAGGTCACGGGTAAGCCGACGCTTGCCCATGCCACCTACAACGTCAGGCGTGACGATGCACTTGGATCGATCACGCCGTTCCGCACGATCCGAACGGGAAGGGCGTCAACTCGAGCCGACGTCACCGGCCTCCTTGGCGTCTTCCTCTTCGTCCTCCTTGTCGTCCTTTTGCATCGGGTTCTTGCGCTTCTTGTTCTTGAAGAGCTTGAACCGCGTGGGCATCGTTCGGCGTGGGATGAAGTTGTTTTCCAGATCGGCGTCGGCCGTTTCCAGGTGCGGGTCAAGCACGATCCCCTTGATGATCTTGGGCGTGAGGATCATCTTGGAGATCTTCTCGCTGTTGCGCCGCCAGATCTCGGCCGGGATACGAATCTCCTCGGACGTGCCATCCTCGTAGTCCACCTGAAGAATGACGGGCATCACCAGGCCGCCGACGTTGACCAGATCGACCACGTAGAAGTTGTACGTCGAAGCGAGAAGATCCTTCTCGTCGTCGTCCAGTTTCTCCATCAGCTTGGAAAACGTCCTGCGATCCTTGTCGGTGACGTCCAGGTCGTCGTAGGTGTTATAGAAGTCCTTGAGTTCCGGGAAGTCATCGACCCGTTTCGCCAGCGCCTTGTCTCGCGACTCGGAGAGCGTGACCGTTTCCTCCGCGCGTTTTTCCTTCTTGATGGCGCTTTCCGTTGACGGATCCTGCGTGTCGATCTCGAACACGCGAAGGTTGTCGATGCCGATGTCGCAATGGTCCGTCGAGTAGAACCAGCCGCGCCAGAACCAGTCCAGATCGACCGCGGAGGCATCCTCCATGGTGCGGAACAGGTCGGCCGGCATCGGTCGCTTGAACTTCCAACGCATGGCGTATTCCTTGAACGCGAAGTCGAACAGCTCTCGCCCGAGGATGGTCTCGCGCAGAATGTTCATCGCCGTTGCCGGCTTGGCGTAGGCGTTGTTGCCGAACTGAAGCAGCGACTCCGAGTTGGTCATGATGGGAACCTGGTTCCGGCTGGTCATGTAGCCGGTGATGTTCTTCGGTTCGCCGCGCCTTGACGGGTACTCGTCCTCCCACTCCTGCTCGGATAGGTATTGCAGGAACGTGTTGAGCCCCTCGTCCATCCAGGTCCACTGGCGCTCGTCGGAGTTGACGATCATCGGGAAGTAGTTGTGCCCCACCTCGTGGATCACCACGGAGATCAGACCGTACTTGGTCCGCTTCGAGTAGGTGCCGTCATCCTCCGGGCGAGGGCCGTTGAAGCAGATCATCGGGTATTCCATCCCGCCGACGGGTCCGTTGACCGAGATGGCGACCGGATACGGATACGCGAAGGTGTAGCGCGAGTAGACGTTCAGCGTGTGGATGATCGCGTGGGTCGAGTAGCGGCTCCAAAGCGGCTCGCCTTCGATCGGGTAATAGGACATGGCCATCACGCGGTTGCCGCCGACCTCGTGGCCTTGGGCGTCCCAGATGAACTTTCGCGACGAAGCAAATGCGAAGTCACGCACGTCGTCGGCCTTGTAAATCCAGGTCTTCTTCCCCGAAGGCTTGTGGTCCTGGTTGGCGACGGCTTCGTCGGGGGTGACGACAAAGACCGGCGTCTTCGCATGCCCGGCTTCCGCGAGGCGCACGCGCTGCTCGGCCGACAGCACCTCTTCGGGGTTTTGCAGCACACCGGTGGAGGCCACGATGTGGTCGTCCGGGACGGTGATGCGCACCAGGTAGTTCCCGAATTCGAGCGTGAACTCGCCGCTGCCGAGGAACTGCTTGTGTTGCCAGCCCGTCACGTCGGTGTAGGCGGCCATCCGCGGGAACCACTGCGCCATCTCATAGATGTAGTTGCCGTCGTCTTCGAAAAACTCGCACCCCGTTCTGGCGCGGATGACCTTCGAGTCGTTGATCTGATAGTTCCAATCGATGGAGAAGACGGTGCTCTCTTTCGGTTCGAGCGGCTTGGGCAGATCGATCCGCATCATGGTCTTGATGATCGTGTGCGGCAGATCCTTTCCATCGCCGTCGCGCACGGACGTGAGCTTCATCCCCCCGTCGAAATCCTTCAGCGCAAGCCAGCGACGAAGCCCCCTGTAGGAAAGACGGTCGAAGTTCGGTGCCGGGCTGGTCAGCGGGGTCGCGGAGTCCGGCGCGAAGATGTTCGGATCGAGCTGAAGCCACAGATACCGGAGCGAGTCCGGGGAGTGATTCGTGTAGGTGATGGTCTCGGAGCCGATGATCCGCTGGTTCTCGTCATCCAACTCCACGTCGATGACGTGGTCGGCGCGCTGCTGCCAATAGCCCCGCGCCGGCGCGCCGGAGGCTGTCCGGAAGTCGTTGGGCGTCGGCAAGATTTCTTCGAGTTGCCGAAACTTGTCCTCCCGGACACGCTTTCCTCCATCCGTCCGCTGCGCGACAACGGATGAAGTCAGCATCCCGAGAAAGCACACCGCGACGACCGTAGCAACCGTCGATCGATTCAGATTCAAGACGCTTCCGGTTTTCGAGTTCATGCGATAGCCCTTGTATAGGCCGGCCGTTGATAGCTCGGCTCGACTGGTTGAAAACACGGTGCCGTTCCCGCCGAAGCACCGGCCAGGGAACCGCAGGCCCAAGCGTGGATTATGCCAGAACTACGTCGCGGATTCCAGCGCGGGGCGGATCCCGGCGTGGATGGGGGCATGGGCGAATCGGCGGGCAGTTTTCAGAGCACAGGGCGCGAGCCCTGTGACCGGTCTCGGTTCGCAGAAGCGCTGGTGCTTGTTCGCACCGTGTCCGAGGGCTTGCGCCCACGGCTCTGACCGGGTGCGCCGCCGTCAAGATGGCTTTGCAGAACCCGCCGAACCTGTCACACCGCCGGCGCGTGGATTGAAACGCCGCGAACGCTCCGGAGCAAGACGTCAGGCGGGGCGTATCCGGGTGGACAAGAAAAAACACGGGATGATGGGCCACGGGGCACGATCTGACGCCGGCGTTCTTACGACGTCACGGCCCGTACGCAGTCGATCACCGTGCCGTCCACCCACTTGATCGCGGCCACCACCTTCTCGCCGAGCTTCGGCGGCGCTGGTTTTCCGCCGCACATCCGCTCGACCTCGGCCTTGATCTCCGCAATTGGGCGGATTGGCAATCCCGAGCCCTTGACCGCGTCCAGCAAATCTTTCCGCCGCGGGTTGATGGCCATGCCCCGCTCGGTGACTACCACGTCGATCAGCTCACCCGGTCCGCACAGCGTGGTGACGCGGTCGATGATGACCGGGATGCGGTCGCGCACCGAGGGAATCGGCAGGATGACGCACTGGCCAAACAAACAGTTCTGCCAGCCGCCGATGCCGTGCAACAGTCGCCCATCCGAGTGTGTCACGACGTTGGCGTTGAAGTCGACGTCCACCTCTGTCGCGCCGAGGATGGTGGCGTTGAGCATCGACGCGAAACAGCCCTTGCCGTGGTAGTTGTAGCTGGTGAACGGGCTGGTGTCTTGATGGTTCGGGTTCTGGCGCATCGAACGCACACCCTCGAGGTCGAACGTCTGCCCGTCGAGGATGTAGTCGGTCAACCCTTCCTCGAGCATCTCCACCAGATACTTCGTGCTGCCGCCGCGGACGAACCGCGCACGAACGCCGGCCTCTTTCATCATCTCCTTCAAGAAGATGGCGAAGGCCAATGCGGTTCCGCCCGCGCCGGCCTGAAATGAGAAGCCGTCGGTCATGATGCCCGTGTCGCGGATGAAGCGGGCCGTCATCTCGGCGATCAAGAGTCGGTCGGGGCTTTTGGTCAGTCGCGTGGTGCCCGAAACGATCTTCGACGGATCGCCCACCGAATCGACCACCACGACCTGATCGACGTTGTTGCCCTGAATCTGCCACGGCAGGCACGGGAACGGCACCAGGTTGTCGGTTACCACGATGACGTGATCGGCGTAGACCGAGTCCACCAGCCCAAAGCCCAGCAGCCCACACGCCGACGACCCAGTCACGCCGTTGGCATTGCCGAAGGCGTCGGCCGTCGGGGCTGCGAGCACGGCGATGTCGATATGAACCTCGCCGTCCTGAACCGCCTGCCACCTGCCGCCGTGCGATCGAAGCACGCCCATGCCACGCATCTTTCCCGTTGAGCAGTAGTCCCCGAGCGGGCCGTTCATGCTCCCTTCGATGTGATGAATCACGCCGCTTTCAAGATGGTCGATGATCGGCTTGTGGCACGGGAACGACGCGCTGGGGAACCACCGCAAGTCCTTGACGCCCAGGTCGGCCGCCACGGCGAACAAGGGGTTCGCCACCTTGTCGCCGTTGCGAAAATGGTGATGCGTCGAGATGGTCATCCCATCGCGTAGACCGGCTTTCTTCAGCGCCGCCTTCAGGTCGGAAGCGACCTTGTTACCGTCGGCGGGATAATCGGCGCACGTCCGAACGGGCGGCGCTGCCCGGCGACCGTCGGGTCGATGCTTTCCGACGCCCTTGAAGGGCGTAGCGGGCTGGCCGTTGATATCGGTGGGAACGAGCCGGCCGGCGGCGTTTTCGATTGCTTTTTCTTGCATAGATTGAGGATCCTCGGCAGCGTGATCGAAAACGATCAATCTCCGTGCAACACTTGCCGTAACCACGGATCACATGCGATCCAAATGTTCGCGATCGTGTCAACCACTTTGCGAGATTGCAAAGCAGAGTCACCATAGGGCATCGCTGCGCCGATGGCTAACTGGAGGTTCGATCGCTTCATGCTTAGTGCGTAGTATGCGGCCTCAAGCCATTCGGGTTGTGCCTTGATCTTGGACTTGGATCTCGCGGCTGCGGTTCTCAGGTCGAACTCGAGTCGAGCATCTATGGTGGGCTTCGAACGCTGGGACGCGTAGCG
Organism: uncultured bacterium; assembly: GCA_965371245.1. Lineage (GTDB taxonomy): Bacteria > Planctomycetota > Phycisphaerae > UBA1845 > UBA1845 > CBDUXT01. Next base: position 35,129 of record CBDUXT010000030.1, read on the forward strand.
ACGTTGTACAACTTCCATCCACGGGTACGCATGGGAACAGTGCGCTATCGCTCGGGTTACCCCGTGTCCCACGTTACCAACAAGAGCTCGGAATCGATCGATTCCCAAATCTGTCAGGTTTCGTCGATAACATCCGGAGATTCCGTTCGCAACGATTACAGCTGTCACGAGCCGTCTCTCTCCTATGGAGATTGTCAGGTGGGGGTGAAAAGTGAATAGATGTTGGTCGCTGGACGACCTCAAAGGAAGGAAATCCCAAACGCTGGTTCCTTTCCGTCCGGTGATGGCCGCTCTTCCTTGGCCCCGCGCGCTCACACCCAGCTTTCGCAGCGGTTTACTCTGGCGCAATTCTTTCATGAGAAGTTGTAGGATACGCCTGGCTTCGCGATATGAGTAGGGATGAGCATCATCGAAGGGAATGCCGTCGAACTCAGTCAAGGATCCGTCGCGCAGGTATCCGTCCGCAGTCATACGTTCCTCCGCAATCTCGATGTATTCGACGAAACGGCGAGCCCATTCCGACTTGGGCGCTGACTTCCGCATCCATCTGTATAGCTCTGTCCAGGTTCGGTGCTTCACATCGGTAGGGATGCGCGCTGGTTTCTTCGGAGAAAGAACCAGAAGGGTCGCGTCGAAGAATCCATTCCGCCTGGCGGTAATTGCATGACGCCGCAGCTGGTCTGCCTTAACCGGAGCGGTGATCTTACTTTCAACGATCAGTGACCATTCTTCGTTAGCGTGGTCGTGGATCCAGAGGTCCGGCAATCCGAGTTTCGTCTCATCGTCGGAATCTGAGGCCGGCTGTCCGGGGACACGCTGCTCGACGATTTGGAGCTTGGAATGCCTGGTGCCGCGTGTCCCGGCCACCCATTCGACGAATTGTTTGAGGAGCTTTGAGTCTTCGTTCAAACAACATGCCAGAGCATGGGTCAAGCGGTTTTCGGGTTCTTTGTATTGGTCGAAGATGTTGCGCACTGGTATGACTCAGCGTCCGGATGCCTCGGCCGTTCCGCTCTTCGGCACTGGTTGTCGCCACGTCGCGGTGGGCTCCGCACGCATGCGGTCTTGAGGATCATGCGGCATAGACCAGGCTCCGCGTCTCATTCAGGCGCCGGATGAAGTAGGGGTTGCTCGGCGCGCCCTCCTCAACCAGATCGACAGGTCGGGCGAAGAGCTTCGTCAGCGCACGCTGCAATTCGAAGAAGGCGCTGAACCGGTTCCCGCCGGGAATCTCGCCGAACTCGACGAGAAAATCCAGGTCGCTCCGCTGCGGGTCAAACGCGTCTGTCGTCGCCGACCCAAAGAGCTCCAGCCGAGCCACGTGGAATCGACGGCAAACGTTCGCGAGGGTGTCCAGATGTTCCGAGATGATCGCGTTCACCGGACCATGTCCTTCTGGAGCAGTTTCTGCGTAGTGTCGTTCATGCGGCGATGGCTTCGTCACGGATATTGCGAAGAAACGGCGAATTCGCGAGCAGCCAGTCGCGCTCTCGGACGAAGACCACGCTGATGCTCACCGCGAAATCGAGCGACAGGCTCGACGTTAACGCAGCCGTGACATCGACCTGCCGACCATACGATGCAAACTCGTCGAGCACGACCAACACATCGAGATCGGACTCCGCATCGTAGTCACCACGGGCGTATGATCCGTAGAGATAGACGCCGCGCAAGCGCGGACCGTATAGTGCTTCCAGTCCGGTCCGTACTTGCTCTAGTGCTGTACGGCAGTTACCACGCATGTCGAGCCTCCATCGTAGGCCACCCGCTCGTCGCGGACGGGGATGGCTAGCGTCGGCTTATTGTACCGAACCAGTCGCCTCGGCCAACTCCACAACCCGCAGCGCCCGCTTCACCACCGGCGGATCGATCATCTTGCTGCCCAACGAAACGACGCCCAGGCCTTTCTTCTCGGCCTCCTCAAACGCCGCCACGACCCGCTTGGCCCTGTCCAGTTCCTCCGCGGTCGGGGCGAAGGCCTCGTGGATCACCGTGATCTGCCGCGGGTGGATGCAGCCCTTCCCGTCGAAGCCCAGCGACTTCGCCTCGGCCACACTTTCGCGCAGGCCGTCCATGTCGGCCACATCGGAAAAGACCGTGTCGATCGGCTGCACGCCGGCGGCCCGGGCGGCGTTGACCACCTGGCTTCGTGCCCAGAAGCTCTCTCGCCCGTCGTGGGTGCGGGCCGTGCCGATGTCGGCCGTGTAGTCCTCCAGCCCGATCGCCAGTGCCACGATGTTGTCCGAGGCCGTGGCGATCTCGTAGGCCTTGATCGCCCCGAGCGCGCTCTCGACGATCGGCATCAGGTACACATTCTTCGGCGAGGGCGCACGCGATTTCCCCGAGCCGTGGGCTTCAGCCCGCGCGGACTTAGGAGTTGCCGCGCCGTCCGTTCCCGATCCATCGCTACCACGCGCAAGAACCTCTCCGATCCGGTCATCGACGCGCTGAACGTCGTTTGCCGACTCCACCTTCGGAATCAGAATCAACTGAACGTTGTGCGGAACGACGAACTCGAGATCGGTCAGCCCGGCGTCACCCTGGTTGATGCGCACCATGCGCTCCGCGCCGCAAAAGTCGATACACCGCAACGCGTTACGAACCAGCACCCGCGCCGCGTCTTTTTCCGGTGGAGCGACGCTGTCTTCCAGATCGAGGATGATCGCGTCGGGTCCGTGCAGGCCGGCGCTTGGCATGAACTTCGGCTCGTTACCCGGCAGGTAGAGACGCGAGCGGCGGAATCGGTCGCGCTGGCTGTCATACTGTGCCTGTTCGGAAAACTCCGGCCAGAACCCCTCGCCGACATCCACCCCCAGCCGCCGGACGGCCGCCTCCACGCGGGCCAGGATGACAAACGGCAGCGCCCCTTTGTCCTCGATCTCGACGCTCGCGTTCGTAACGCCGAGCCCTTCGAGCGCCAGCCGAACCAACTCCCGCGTCGCGTCGCCATACATCGACTCGACCTTGGTTTTCAGATCGAGTTCGATGCCGCCGCCCGTTGCGGGCGTGATCCTAACCCAGCAGTCGGAGCGAACACTGTCGCCGCGCCGACCGGCCTGGGCGGATGCCCCTTCGTTCTTGGAGTCGGTGTTCATGAGTCCCGCTTTGGTTGAATCCCGGCTCGCTTCACGATTTCAGATGCTAGCGTCTTGAACTCTCCATAGGCATCCTTGACCGCGTACGTATGCGCTCCCAGCGCACCGTCGGCAGGTTTCAAGGCGAACAGCGGCTTGCGGCATTCCTGCGCCATGGGCATGAGACTGCGGTAGTGCTTGAGCAGCGCGAAGCAGTGCGGGTCTTCGGAGACACTGATAGCAGCGCCGGGTACCTGGTCCAGAACGAATTTCTTGTACGTGCCAGGAATCCTTGCGATCCATTTCTCGTATGCCTTGACGGGACGATCGCGCCGCACGGAGTACTGCATGACGATGTACCCAATCGGGTTCATCGTTCCTTTGGGTAAGGGCAGGTCTTCAATCGGGTTCTTCTTGAGCCTTTCGTCCCAGCCCGTTCGCCAGCTATGGAGTCTGGGGCCTAGGTTCTCAAGCCCCCGCAGGGAGAACAAGTCGGGGGCGAGTGGGATAACAACAGAGTCCGAGGAGATCAGAGCCGCGCGGTTGATCGCACCCAAGTTGGGACCAAGATCGACAAGGATCACATCCGCCCGGTGCCGTTCAGCCCCTCTCTGCATCACTCGCCAGAATGCGGATACCACGCGGAACGAACGCTCGTCCCGGTCCAGGCATTTCGGCCACACTTGCGACAAGTCATCTTCGAAATCTGACAGTGCGATGTCTCCAACGATGAGCGCAAGGCGTTCGTTGATGTTCTCAAGCACCGGGTCTTCCACATCGCCGATTCCGCTCTTGAGCGAGCGAACGGCCCCGTAAATCGTCGCGCGGTTCCCACTTTCAGGCCAGAGCTGTTCAAGGTCAGCTTCTTTGAGGAACGCCGAAGACAGGTTCCCTTGGGGGTCAAGATCAACAGCAACGACGCGAAAGCGAAGATCGGCCAACATCCACGCCACGTGGTAGGCTAGGGATGTTTTCCCAACGCCGCCCTTGTTGTTGAAAAAGACAATAACCGGAACGCTCATATCCGTGCCTCCACGGTCACGAGAACATGGTCGGTCTGGACGTCGAATCTCTCCTCGGGGTTCCCGTTATTCATCAGCTCCTTTCGTGCGGTTTGGATTCCGATTCCGAATCGTTGCACGAAGCCAAGATTCCTGAGCGCCTCCGCTACGTGAGGGTTGCGGTAGTCCGTCAGACCAGGCGTGCCAAAGTTCTCACAGGACACTTGGCCAAACGGTCCGCCGGGGTTCTGTATCTCGATCCGATCACGAAACCAATTGATTCGAACGGGCGCGTTGCTTGTTTCGTAGTTTCGATGCATTAACGCGTTCCACATGAATTGCTGCAACGCGACCAAGGGGTAGTCCGGCTGACGCACCTCGGTAACCCCGGATCGAATATCGGTAGCCGTTCGAATGTTCGCCCGGAGTACGTCATCGAGCCGCCGAATCGTAGCGGCCATCGGGCCGTGCAGCTCCAGTTCGTCCATCACCGGATCGCTGAGTTCCGTTCCGTCGATCCTCAGATAATGCACATACGCTCCTGGGAGGTAGTCAGCCGGACTCGTTCCCAGGAACAGAAGCCCTGTCACCGTGGGATGACGTGGCTCCGTGGCCGATACGAAACGGAGGGAGACAAGTTGCTCCTCCAGAGTCCGCTCATTGGCGGCAATGACTTCTGGCGCTACGGCGGACGGCAGATACTCCTGCCTGAAAATGTCGGACGCGAGATCATCCATCGAGGCGGCGACGATCGGATGTAAGTCGTACGGCAAGTCGCGGGACCGCCGCTTTTCGTTCAGGCGACGTTCCTCATCCGAGGAAGCGACGGCGCGCCGCGGACCCACGCGTATCCAAATGTTCCCGTGGTAGCGCACCGGCGGCGCGTACGCGGGCTGTACTACCACGACAGCCAGATCGCAGCCGTTCAATGTGCGCTTTTGGACGGTCACGGTCGGAAGCGGTAGGACGTTGCCATCCGAACGAATGCTCGCCAGCGTACGAAGCAACTCGTCGGTCACGGGGAGGTTGGCGCATGATCCATCGTCCCTCACGCCCACGAACAAAACGCCCGGTGCTTGGTGATCGGGCATATCATTTGCGAACGCACAGATAGCCTTGGCCATCGCCCCTTTGTCCGCGATAGACTCCTTCCTCTCCACACGGTCGGATTCATCATCGGCCAGCAGTGCTTCTAGTTCGGCATCATTCACGGTACGACTCCTTGCTGACGTGGCCAAGTGTAGCCATCCAGGCTTCGCGAAGGCGACGACAAGTCCCGAGGCACGTCCTCCCGCTGGCTACCGGCGTTCCTCGGTAACGACCGTCTAGCATGGTTATTGATCCGCGATGCATACGCGCATCAGCTTACCCACATCGTCCAGCACTTCCAGGCGTAAGACCGCCCCCCGCAGCGCCTCTCGCCGTTTCTCGCTCATCACCGGGCCGGCCAGGGCCTCGAACTTCACCTTCAGCTCCTCCTCGGTCATCGGGTCGCGCGGGTCGCCCTTGGGCACATCGACGGCATGCACCAGCGTTCGCCCGTCGGTCGTCGTGATCGTCACCCGCGTACACTGCTTCGCCGGAAACGCCTTCTCGAACTCATCGTTGGCGACGACCTTCACCTTGGCCATCTGCGAACGCAGCCGTTCGTCCCAAAGCTTCTCCTCGGTAAACTCGACCGGCGTCACGCGACCCTCGGCCAGCGCCGCCGCAATGCAGTACGGCAGGCTGTGGTCGGCCGACTCCTTGCTTTCCGGCTTGTACTTGGCCGGGTCGGACAGAATGTCCGCGGCCCGGGCGATGCTCTCGATCACAATGCCCTCGACATCCTCCGCCTTCAGGCTGTGCTCTTTAACCAGATGAAGCGTGGCGCACACCGGCGAGTGCATCAGCGCTTCGATCGGGTACGACTTCATCCCGCAGTCGGTAATCATGAATCGATCGCCAAGGTCGTCGGTGATCCAGCCATAGTCCCACGCGTCGCCGAGACAGTGCTCCATGCCCTCCTTGCCCTCGAGCACGCCCTCCGGACCGGTGTAACCCTTCTTGGCGAGCAGGGCGGCCTCGACGCCGGCGCGCGTGGCCATCGGGCTCACCGTGTTTTTCATCATGGTCAGCTTGCCCGCCACGGCACACCCGAGCGTAAAGCAGCGGCAACTGGCGATGCCGATCGCGTGCTGCATCTGCTCGGCGCTGAGCCCGATCATGCGACCGGCCACCACCGGCGCGGCAAAGCCCATCAGCGTCGCGTGATGCCAGCCGCGCTCCCGAATGCCCGGCACGGCGACGTGGCACAGCCGCATGGCCATCTCGTACGCAAGCAGAATGCCGACGATGAGATCCTTGCCGCTGACGTGATCGCGCTCGGCCAGCGCCAACGGCGCCGACAGCAGGTCGCTGGGGTGCGACGGATCCTGTTTCCAGTAGATGTCGTTGTAGTCCATGGCCCGAATCATGAGCGCGTTGAGCATCGAGGCCGCCATCGGGTTGAGCTTGTCGCCCGCCCCAATGACGGTGCAAGGACCGCTTCCGCCCATCTCGCGCTCGTGCGCCAGGAACATGCCGACGTCGTGCGTCTGAAAGCCGCCCAGCGCGCATCCCAGCGTGTCATAGAGGAATCGCTTCGCGGCCTCGATCGATTCAGGCGTAAGATCCTCGTATTGCAGCTCCGTCGCCCAGCGGGCGATGGTCTCGGTGATGGTGGCCATGGTCATGGTTCCCTGGTTTCAAGTGAGTTGTCAGTTATCAGTTGACAGTGATCAGTTGTCAGTTATCAGTTATCAGCAAGAGTGTGCCAGTCCGGGGGCAGGGCTGCTAGCTCTTCGCCTTTCCGGTGTCTCGAACCTTGCGGATCAGGGCCGTTAGCATTCGTTTGACCTGGGTCGTCTCCTCAAGGAGCCGATGGTAGACTTCGTCCGAAAGCATATCGAGATCGCGCGCGAGCAATAAGTGATATTCCAATTCGCTAGCCGATCCCAGCGCCATCCCGAGAAACCGCGCGAAGTCCGGCGATGTTTCGCGGCCGCAGCCTTCGGCTATGTTGGCACCAATTGAAGCAGCCGCACGGCGCGCCTGACTGGTCAACCCGTACCGCTCCGATGCCGGAAATCCACCAGTGGCTCGATACGTAGCCAGCGTAAGAGCATGCCCCTTCCGCCATACCAGAAGATCCCGAAAGCTCTGCACTCAGCCACCCCTGCGGCGTTTCCTGCCGTTCACTGATTACTGACAACTGACAACTGTTAACTACTCTACTTCTTCTTGCCTAATCCGCATGCGATGTCGAAATCAATGAAATCCGCGTGATGAAAGATGATCGACTCGGTGGTCCGCTGCACGTGATCGCCCTCTTTCGAGTGCGTCGCGACGATGTGCATGACCTCGTCCGGCAGGCCATGCTTCCAGCAAAGCCCCACACCGCTGAACGGGTGGCGAAGATGGTCGCCGCGCGTACCCTTGGCGACCTCGCCGTCTTTTCTTACAAACTCGATCGGCTTGCCCACGTCGGCCAGCAGCGAGCCGGCTAGCAGATGATCGTGATGAATCGGCATCCGGTCGCCCCAGATGCCGTTGAGAACCTTTTCGATCTCGATGCACATGCGACAACACGACCGCACGTGCTCGATGAACCGCATCTCGATGTCGCCGGCGAGCAGGGTGAACGGAATCTCCTCCAGCTCACCCGGCGTCCAGCCGCCCGTGCGAATGGCGTCTTCCCAAACGTCGATCACCTTTTCACGCAAGGCGGCGTCCTGAATCTCTTCGAGTTCCGGTAGCAAGTTCTTGATTGCGTCACGCATCGTGGTCATCCTCACGCGCCCGGCCCACAGGCTTCAGCGCATTCTTCTTTGTCCCGAGCCGCGGGCTTCAGCCCGCGCGGAGCCGTCGCCCGCCAGCATAGCGTTTTCGGAAACGGCATGGAACCGCTTCGATCGGTCGAGACCGATTGAATCATGATGCAGTGCCTGTCGCGTAGAGTCCGTCTTCTCGAAGAGCGATTTCGCCGAGTTCATCACCGCCGCTCGACGCCTCCAAGCCGACAACATTCCCGCCACCTCGGAGGCCACGTAGCACGGTTTCGATCCACGTTTCGTGGAAACCGGTCGATGTGATATACTGATGGCGCACCATGTGATCGTCTTCCGGGCGACGCCAGTTCGCAGCGTCCCGGGGGGCCGAACATGGCTGTCACATCGCGAGGCATGAAGTTGAACGCTGCACGCTCCAACCCGTTACCGTGGTTCGCTATTCGTTTCTTGTGCGCGGTATCGTCGATAGGCGGCGCGTGTGTGACCGCTCAAACCGCTCCGAGCTTCCAAGGCCTGGGCGATTTCCCGGATGGCATCTTCCAGACCTTGGGCAATGGGGTCTCGGCGGATGGAACGATCGTAAGTGGAAGCGGAGCCACCTTGGTCGGGTTCGAGGCGTTTCGGTGGACGCAAGCCACTGGCCTCGTCGGCCTCGGCGATCTCCCGGGCGGAGCGTTCCAAAGTGGCGGCCGCGGGATCTCACAGGACGGGCTACTCATCGTCGGAGAGAGTCGCTCGACCAGGGCTCCTTTTGGAGAGGCCTTCCGCTGGACGCAAACCGAGGGCATGGTCGGACTCGGCGACCTGTCTGGCGGTGTTTTTCGCAGTGTCGCCACCGGCGCTTCGGCCGATGGATCGATCATTGTTGGGCTCGGGAACTCGGCCGGCGGACGCGAGGCCTTTCGTTGGACGCAGGCTGATGGCATGGTCGGCCTGGGCGATCTGCCCCACGGAGAATTCAACAGCCAAGCCTTCGACATCACACCGGGCGGCTCCGTCATCGTGGGACGGGCAAGCTCCGCGCTTGGCCCGGAGGCCTTTCGATGGAGTCAGGCTGACGGCATGGTGGGGCTCGGCTTTCTTCCGGAAGGTCACCCCATCAGCTTGGCCCACGCTGTTTCCTCAGACGGGTCGATCATCGTCGGCGAGGCCGGATCCCAGGCGTTCCGCTGGACGCAAAGCGACGGCATGACCGGTCTCGGCGATCTACCCGGCGGCGTCTTCGAGAGCGTCGCCCGAGATGTCTCGGCCGACGGATCGGTCGTCGTCGGCTTCGGAACAACCGCCATGGGGTTCGACGCCTTTATCTGGGATCCAGTCAATGGCTTGCGGAACCTGGGCGACGTGCTGGTAAACGACCTGGGGCTCGACCTGACGGGCTGGACTCTCCGCTTGGCCGTCGATGTTTCGGCCGACGGCCGCACAATCATCGGCACAGGCCTGAATCCAACCGGAGACACCGAGGCCTGGATTGCCGTTCTTCCCTGCGTCGTCAGCGCCCACTGCGACGACGGCCTCTTCTGCAACGGGTCGGAAGTGTGCAGCGGCGCGACGTGCCGCCTAGGTCCCGACCCATGCCTGGGTACCCCATGCGACGAAGGGAACGACTTTTGCGAAGAACCCGTCCCGGCCGTCTCTACCTGGGGCATGGTCGTCTTGGCTCTGCTCTTATTGACGGGCCTGCGGCTAAAGTTCGGCCCCCGTCCACGGGTCGATGGTCACCGCCGGAGTTGAACACGGGACTCGGCCAAGAGGTCGCCTGCATCAGCCGTGACATGGGCACCATGCAACGTCAGTAGGTAAGTAAGCTGTACGGCATGGTCGGTCCAAGTCGCACACCGTACCTTAGTGCGTTGGGTGGCATGGCCAAGCGCAGCGCCGCCATGCCTTGCGTCCCGAATCTCAACCTGGACAGCCGGTCATCCTGCACGACCAAGCGAGTTCGCCCATGCCATCCGACGTCAGATGCGTTCCCCACACTCCGGGCAGCGGGGCTCGGAGATGCCCCGGAGGATGTACTTGCACTTGCGGCAGCGGGTCTCGTCGTCCCCGCGGACGACCCCGACGGCCAGCACCAACCAACCGACGAGCGCCACCAACGTGAACGCGGAAGGCAGAATGTAGTGCCCGATGGGAACATTCCACGGGTTGCCGCGAAGATAGACGTGGTGCGCAGGCACGGCCCACCCGAGAAGCGCCAACCCGGCAGAAACCAGAGTCGCAATGATGCTGAATCGTCGCATGGGGCTTACCTCAAACCGCCGCGGGTCGAGTCATCCGATCGACATCACGTCATCAACCCCGAGTCGCCGAAATCGATCCCCCGGCTGTTGATCTGGCTTTATTGTAGCAACGAAACGGCGGATGCCGAGTCGGGCGGCGGGTGGCCTGAAGGCGCGGTGTCCCGGGTGCCATGGGTAACCGTAGCTTACCCGTGACGTGCCATCGATCATCCTGCACGCGCAAGTCAGTTTGCCTTTGCCACGCGCCGTTCCTTTGTACGCTGTGTCATCGGCCTGCCACGTGTACCCGGCGGGCCGGAGCTGTCGATCGATCGGATCGGCCTCCGCGCTTCACGGGCGCGGCTCGGAAAAGGCTTCTCACACACGTTCTAAGCGCAGCGCAGGCATGACGGGGCGGTCTGAAAGTCGATCTTGGGGATCGAACCCAGAACCTAAGTTTTACGAACTTGATTCGGAGGCTTCGAAAAGGCCATAACTTGCTCTTGAGGCTCCCAATGCGGTTTTCGAGTTGCAAGCCTTGCACGTTTTGCCTGTGATTTTACCATATTTCGTACACCGTATACGTTTGCCGGTGACAACGGCTGGGCGGTTCCACCTTGACCCCGCCCGACCGAATCGGGTAGCATGGCAGGTGAAAGAGACACGCCCATGACACGTCTTGAGAAAGCGGTTCGCGCGTTCACGGTTCTACTGTTCGCCTTTTTGGGTTTGGTGTTGCTTCCGGGCTGCCCTGGTGTTGACCCAACAACGGCCGTTTCTACTGGCCAAGCGCGTCGAGCGTGCGAGAATTGGCTCTCCCCCTCGGCCATCGACGCGCAGTTGGAGAATATCCGTGTGGCTCGGAGTGAAGGTACCCATGAAATCGTAGTGCTGGGAGAGATTAGCAATGATTGCCCGCTTAGATGCGAGGAGATTACAGGCGATCCGAACGATGATTTGTGCAATTCAACCTGCGCCCAATGCCTGCTGGGACTGACTTTATCCGTATACAACAACCCGCTGCCATGACGGCCGCGCCGTAGGGGCTATGCCGTCGGGGCGCTAGAACGCTTCGCACCCACTCCGCCCACATCCACCGTACCCGCAAAGGCATCCAATCCCGGCGCTGCGTTCAGGTTCTCTTGCTCGCGGATTTCGATGCGGTTGGTGGTGTGGCTCATCCCAGCCCACGCATCGTGGGCAGACCGACGCAGTCGGCGTGAGGTCAACCATGCCCATGCCACTGGATTCAGCCACCGTCTTCGTCTGCGAGGCTCAACCGCGGATGCGATGCGTTCGGGGGCTGGAATCCGCGCGGGCTGAAGCCCGCGGCTCAGGAAGAAAACCCGGTACCGGCATGGCGGGTTTGGTCTGACAGCCGACCTTGGGAGTCGAACCCAAAACCTCAGCTTTACGAAAGCTGTGCTCTACCATTGAGCTAGGTCGGCAACCTCAAGAATCGAGGGCGTTCGTTCTCTCAGGCGGCGACAACGGCAAGGCCCCGAGGCGCCGCCGCTTTGGTACTGGCGTCGAGCCGAGCTGTCAACCGCGTTCCAGCGCATATCGGCTGACCTTGTCGTAGGTCGTCGCCAAGAAACCGATCAGCGGAAAGCCTCCGCGTTCGAAGGGCGACGGGCCGAGTTCCTCAAGAATGGCCAGAGATCGATCTGTCGGCTCGATACGAATATCGACCGACTCAAGTTCCGGTCCGGCATCCCAGAACCGGTCGAGCGTATCCTCCAGCGGCGGCGACGTCTCGTAGATCGTGGGAACCGCCTTCAGCGACGTCCCGACATCCTCGCCGACACTGGGGCGGTCCACTGACTCGGTCATGGTTGGCTCTCCCTAACGATGGTACGGGGTCGTGATGCCCGAGAAGTTAGTGCTTTGACACGGCTCAATGGATGGATGTCGTCCTATCGGGGCACTCTCGGAATCAAGTCCGACGCCAGTATGGAGGCGCTTGCCGTACATGGCCACGCAAGCGTGGACCATGCCACCCGTCCAAAGAATGCCACCCGTCCAAGAAATGCCACCCGTCCAAAGAATGCGTCAGCACCCGGGAGTCCGCGCGGGCTCAAGCCCGCGGCTCGGTACAAACAAAACGACGCTGTTCTAGCCGCCGGGAGTCTTCAATGCCGGCGGCTTCCGTCGAGGCTCCTCCTCCTCGCCCACGGCCTCACGAGATAGCTGGAACATTTCCCTAAGCTTATCCGTCGATAACTCGGTGAGCCACTCCTCTCCGCCGCCCACAATGTTGTCGGCCAGGTCGCGCTTTTGATCCAACAGGCTGTCGATCCGCTCCTCGAGCGTGCCGATGCACACGAACTTGTGAACCTGGACGCGCTTGTCCTGCCCGATGCGATGGGCGCGGTCGGTGGCCTGGTCCTCCACGGCCGGGTTCCACCAACGGTCGAAGTGAAAGACGTGACTCGCAGCCGTCAGGTTCAGCCCGTAGCCACCGGCCTTCAGCGAAAGGATCAGCAACGGGACGTCGTCCCCTTCATCCTGAAAACGCTGGACCATCTCGTCGCGACGATGTCTCGTGGTCGCTCCGTGCAGGAAAAGAACCTCACGACCGGTGAGATCGATGAGCATCTTCTTGAGCAGCTCGCCCATCCGACTGAACTGCGTGAAGATCAAGGCGCGGTCGCCCTCGGCCAACACTTCCTCGATCATCTCGGCGATTCGATCGCACTTCCCGCTACGATGCGGAAGGCTCGACCCATCGCCGAAGTAGTGCGCGGGATGGTTGCAGACTTGTTTGAGCTTGACCAGCGTCGCGAGGATCATGCCGCGCCGTTGAATGCCCGCGGCACGGTCGATCTGCCCCATCATCGTATCGACAAGCGATTGATACAGGGCGGCTTGTTCGCTGGTCAGGTTGCAGTAGACCTTCATCTCCATCTTCTCGGGAAGGTCAACCTCAACCTTGGGGTCGTTCTTGAGGCGTCGAAGAATGAATGGGGAGATCAAATGACGGAGTCGCCCCGCGCGGTCGGCGTCGTGATGTCGCTCGATGGGCACGGCGAACCGGCGACGGAACTCGGCGGCCGTTCCCAGGTGATCGACGTTGAGGAAGTCCATGATCGACCACAGCTCGCTCAGCCGGTTCTCCACGGGCGTTCCCGTCAGCGCCACGCGATGCACGGACCGAAGCGAACGAATCGCCTGAGCCTGCTTCGCGGCCGGGTTCTTGATGTTCTGGGCCTCGTCGAGTGCGATGCGGAACCAGTCCACGTCCGCCAGGTGCTCACGATCACGGTGGATCAGACCGTAGGTGCTGATCACGACGTCGTGCCTGGCGACTTCATCGACGAACTCCCTCCCCGAGAGGCGTTCGGTGCCGTGGTGAACCATGGCCCGCAAGGTCGGGGCGAACCGCTCGATCTCGCGTTGCCAGTTTCCAACCAACGACATGGGGACGACCAACAACGTGGGGCCGGGGTCGGAACCGGTCTCGCGCTCATGGAGCAGAAGGGCGATCAACTGGATGGTCTTTCCCAGACCCATATCATCCGCCAGGCACGCGCCGAGGCCGAGCTTGGAGAGAAAGCTCAGCCATTGGAGCCCGCGGAGTTGATAGGGACGGAGCACGCCCTGGAACCCTTTCGGAGGCGGCAACTCCTCGAGCACCTGGTGGCGGTCCGTTGAGCCCAACAGGTTTTCGATCCATCCATGGGCGCGAAGGCCCGCAACGGGCATGCCGGTGTCCAGGTCATCGGCCACATACGTCTGCCGAAGCGCCTCGAAGACCGTCATCTTTCCGCCCTGGTTTTTCCGCAGGAAACGCAGTGCCGCCTGGACCTCGGACGGCTGAACCTCTGTCCACCGTTCGTGGATCTTCACCAATGGCCCCTGGACGGATGCCAGTTCCGAGAGCTCCGCCAGTGATATGTTCTTGTCACCAACGGCGAGGCGCCACTCGAAGCCAACCACCGCATCGAGCCCCAGAGGAGACATTCCGTGCGGCACCGTGGAGTCCTGTGGGTGGAGATCCAACCACATTCGCATCCGCGGCCGGTCGTCGCGCCACCACTTCGGGACGGAAACGCCGAAGCCCTCCAACTCCAGAAGAGGCGCCGCCTCTCGCAGAAACGAGTACGCCTCGGCGAGCGTCAGGCGGCACTCGACCGGGCCGCCCGCCTCCGCGCACGGTGCCAGCGGCGGGAAGTGTCGCGAAGCCTGGAGGAGGTCGCCCCGGAGCTGCCCCAAGGCGTAGTCGAACGGCCGCTGGAGGATGCGGGGATCGTCCATGCCGCCTGATCCCATTAACTCCGCCGCGGCGACAATCACACCACGGTCTTGCGTACTCTGCGCGTGCAGGGACAGTAGCCACGACCGTTCCTTCGAAGGCTCGTCAGACTCCGACGGGGCGTGAAGATGGAAGCAGGTGCGGCTGCTCCGCCGCTCCGATGCCGGCTCGAGCCGGGAAAGCCAGGTCAGCACCTTGCCGAAAACGGCCGGACGATCTTCGGACGGACCGCCCAGCAGTGGATCCTGGCAAACCAGTGATCGCAGCCAGCGCATCTGAAGATCGCACGTCGGCTCAGGCCGCTCCAAGATCGCATGGGCCCACTCGTCGCCCTCGAGGCAACGGCGTGCCAGAGAGTCCACCGTGATCCAGAGAAAACTTTCGACCAATGTCGAAGCCTGGACAACTTCCTTTTCAGAGACAGCCGCGCGGCACACGGGCGGCATCGCACTGATCAGCTTGCCGAGTCGGTCGGAGGTCCGCTGGTCACTCACGACAACGCGCCAGTAGCCTCGATAGCGGTCGCCGCCGGTGTGGTGGAGCGACGGCACGAAGCGCTGCGCGGCCAATAGCTCGAGGACGAAACCGGCCACGCGCGACCAGTAGCGAAACGAATCGCTTGGGACGACCTCATCACGGGGAAGCGTCGTCGAGCTGGTCAAGAGGTCCACGGCGTCGGCCGGAGCAAGGACCAGCGCCGGTACATCGACGGACTCCAGGACGACACGCGGAGCCGTGGGCTCAGGCCCGGACGGAGCGAGGATCGCCGCTCGTAGCGCCTCGCACGACGAGACGAACCGACCGTCATGGTGGGGGAGGCGAAGAGATAGCTGTGAGGCCGCGGCACCGGAAATCAGCAGGCTATCGAACACGTCGCCGACCCCACGGCGAAGCGTGTCGATGTCAACGGCGACGCGCGCCCCGGTTGGTTCGCCTGGCGTCACGTCTCGGTCGCTGTTGCGCGCCTCGCTTCCCTCCGCCGACCCGGTGTGGTCGTCACGCTCGCCCCAGAGGTGCAGCGCACCGTTGGTCCAGATGGCATGTAGGATCAGCATGCGGCGTCTTTCCGGCTCGCTTGTGTGGTGATGACGCACTCGTCGCGGGACCCCACCGAACTAGAGCGAGCCCCGCATCTTACACGCATGTCGCCGACCGTCCAACGACGTGGTCTCGCGACCCGGTTAAGTGGGTGCATGACCGAATCGGCGGGCAGTTTTCAGAGCACAGGGCGCGAGCCCTGTGACCGGTCTGGTATCGCAGAATCCCTCTGCTTGTTCGCATCGTGTCCGTGGGCTTGCGCCCACGGCTCTGACGCGGCGTGGCGCCGTCAAGTTCCGGGTGGTGGTCGCAAACATAGGCCCTTCATCCGAGTAGGGAACGGGGGTTCCATCACGGTGCGGGTTCGCCCGAACCGACACATTCCGGTAGACTTCCTGCCGACTTGCGCTAACTGTCCGTTGAACAAGTGTAGTCTGGCGTTCGAGCCCGTGTTCGCACCGGCTGGAAGCTGCGGCCACACCGGTGTCATGCGTTGTTCAACGCGCTGCCAACTCACGGAGTGCTCCGGCGTGCCCTTTCAAGACTTGCAAGCCTTCATCACTGAGTTGGATGCGCGAAACCAGCTTCGGCGTGTCAAGGCCAAGGTGGATCCGATCCTTGAGATTGCCGCTATCGCCGACCGGGTGAGCAAGTCGCCGGCGGTCGGTGGCGCGCCGCCGCCCGCGACGGACCCGGTCCACGGCGCACGCGGCGGATCGGGTCTGTTGTTCGAGGATGTCGCCGGTTCCTCCGTGCCGGTCGCGATCAACATCTTCGGTAGCTACGAGCGCATGCGGATCGCCCTCGGCGTCGAGAGTTTCGAGGAACTGGCCGCCCGTGTGCAGGAACTCGTCAAGCCGGAGGTTCCTGCCACCTTCATGGACAAGGTCAAGAAGCTGCCGCAACTGGCCAAGCTCGCCGGTTTGGCGCCGAAGGTCGTCAAGCGAGGGATGTGCCAGGAGATCGTCAAGACCGACGACGCCAACCTGTTGGATCTGCCGATCATTCAGTGCTGGCCGCACGACGGTGAGGCGGGCTACGGATTGCGGCCCGCGAACGAGACCTCCGCGACCGGGCGATACATCACCCTCGCCGGAATCTACACCAAGGATCCCGAGACCGGCGCACCCAACGTCGGCATGTACCGCGTGCAGGTGTACGGCGCAAAGCTGGCGGCCATGCACTGGCACGTTCATCACGACGGTGCCCGTCATTTTCGCAAGTACAAGGAGCGGGGCGAGAAGATGCCGCTCGCGGTGGTCCTCGGCGGAGAGCCCGTGCTTCCTTATGCGGCCACTTGTCCGCTGCCGCCCGACGTCAGCGAGCTGTTGTTCGCCGGGTTCCTCAACGAGGGGGGGGTCGAACTGGTTCCGGGCAAGACGATCCCGATCGAGGTCCCGGCCAACGCGGAAATTGTGATTGAGGGATGGGTCGATCCGAAGCGAATGTTGTGGGAAGGTCCGTTCGGCGATCACACCGGGTTCTACTCGCTGGCCGACCGGTACCCCGCGTTTGAGGTCAGCGCGATCACGCACCGACGTGACCCGATCTACCCCACCACCATCGTCGGGCTGCCTCCACAGGAAGACTACTACCTCGGCAAGGCCACCGAGCGTGTGTTCCTTCCGTTGCTGCAGATGCTCATCCCGGACATCATCGATTATCATCTTCCGATGTTCGGAGCGTTTCATAACGCGGTATTCGTCAAGATCCGCAAGTCGTATCCCATGCAGGCCCGGAAGGTCATGAGCAGCATTTGGGGCGCGGGGCAGATGATGTTCTCCAAGATGATTGTCGTGGTCGATGACGACGTGGACGTCCACAACGAGCAGGACGTCTTGTTCCACGTGGGCGCGAATGTGGACTGGCGTCGCGACACGGTGATCGTTGACGGCCCGTGCGATATTCTCGACCATTCCACGCCGTACTACGGCGCGGGTGGCAAGATCGGCATCGACGCCACGCGCAAGATTGCCGGCGAGGGGGTTGTTCGCGACTGGCCTGACAAGCTGGCGATGAGCGAGGAGATCATCGCGCGCGTCGAGAAGCGTTGGGCGGAATATGGAATCTAACCCGCACGATCAAAATGCCTTCACGCGCGGTGCGCCCCGGCAGACTCTATCGAAGGGGCTACGGCGGTGCGCGCCCGTCCTCATGCTCGTCAGCCTCGCGCTGGGATGCGAGCGCGCCCCGCAACCGGGTCGTCGGGACGACGGCTCGGAACCCGCCCGGCACGTATCCCAAACGGACGTGCTCTTCTTTCCGGACGAGCTGCACGTGTCGGACGCGTCGGTCAACGACTTCGTCACTCGTGCGATGACGGTTTGTGGAAGCGGAGACTACGAGGCGTTTCGTTTGCTGTGGGCGACGCACGAGGAGCCGCTGGCGCGCCGCGACTATGAACAGGGATGGCAGGCAGTCGAGGAGATCAGGATCCAGGCCGTGGAGAAGGTTCAGTATGTTCGGGCGGGCGATGCGAAGGAGGCGCCCAATCCCATCTCCGGTTATCTGATTGCCGCTGATGTCCGGCTGGACCCCTTGCAACCCACCGGGAAGCGCGGGGCGGGGCGCGAAGTTGTACTGTTGATGGTGCAGGAGGGCGATGCGTGGCGGCTTGCGGCCGCGCCCCGGTTGATGCGTACCTGGATTCAGGCGCTCCTCGTGGAACGGGCGGGTGCCCGCGAGGAAAAGTCGATGCCGGATGGAGCGTTCGAGAGTCGACCGGGCGCGTAACCAACCGTTGGGGTCCCTGGAGCCCGCTTTGTCACATGCGGCGAAGAGTTTCTTATTTTCCGCTTGCCCGCGGGCGAACCGTGTTGGATACTATAGGTGAAGGTCGTTTCGACCTCTTCTCGGCTTGTCACGGCCGGGATCAAACGTACGGCGGAAGCCTCGCAAAGGCCAATCGGCTAAGAAGCGGGGCTTCTTTTGTGCGCGCCCGGCTCACCCTTCCAGTTGAAGTCCATCGCTCACTTACTCAACGAAACAAGTCGTACGGCGGGCAATGGTCCGCCCCACGTCCCCGAGCCGCGGGCTTCAGCCCGCGCGGACATCGGGGCGAGGGGAAACATACAACTCAAGAAGCCGCAAGATTCGTGGAACCCGGTACAAAGGATCACGCCGGCGTCTCGGTGTCGGCGAAGATCCGGTCACTTCGCCACGAACTCCGGCTTCTATCGCGGGCTCGGTTGCCAGCCTGCGTCGATCCACAGCGGCCCGCGCGCGGCCTCATTCTTGAGCAGGAAACAGATCGCGTCGGCGATTTCGTCGGGATGAATCAAACGCTGTAGCTGCGTCCTCGGGAGAATGTCTTTCGCTAGGCGCCGGGCACCCACGGACCGTGCCATGGATGTGTCGGTGAAGCCCGGGTGCAGAAGCGCGCAGCGCATACCGTAGTAGATCGCTTCCGTGGCCAACGTGGACGCCGCGCCGTTGAGCCCCGCTTTCGACGCCGCGTAGGACACCTGTCCACGGTTCCCCGCGGCCGAGACGGAGCCGACCAGGACCACCGCCCCTTCGATCGGTTCCTCGGCTGTCCAGGGTCCAGCGCCGCGGCGTGCCCGTGCCTTTGCGACAGACCCGATGGTCCGCAGCGCCCAGTAGACCGCGGCGGTCAGGTTTACCTCAATCACGCGACTGAACACGTCCTCGTCATACAGATTCAGTTCTGGTGGACCCTCCGTGCCCCGCACCTTGACGCTCAATCCGTCGCGCAGAATGCCGGCCGCGGGAACGCAGAGGTTCACGGAATCGAAACGCGTCTCAAGATCGGCGAACACCGATTCGCGAAAGGCGGCGTCCGTGACGTCTCCGGAAAACGGGAAGGCAACCGTCCGATCGACCGAGGCGTTGACCGCCTCGCAGACGCACGCGACCTCTTCGGAAAGATCTACGATCCCGATGGCCGTCACGCCTTCGCGAGCGAGCCGCGCGCAAAACGACTGTCCGATCCCACCGGCTCCACCGGTTACGACGGCCACTTTACCTGTCAGGTCCATGGTGCTTCGCGGTCAGGTCGGGCGCTTCTGGTTAGTCCGTAAAGCATCGCCATTCGAACACGTGCGGCTCGGACAACTCTTCGATTCAGGTGTCACGCTGCGCCCTTGCTCCGTCGCGGGCCAATCGATGGTTGGGTGCCATGGGCAAGCGTCAGCTTGCCCATGACCTCGGACCCTACAACACGGGCAAACAAGTTCGCCCATGCCGCCCGTCGCAAGGCTTGGGTCACGCGTCTATTCTGGTGCGACGTGGCGCTAGCACCGCTCGATGGCGATCGCGCTCGCCTCGCCGCCGCCGATGCACAGGCATGCGATCCCCAGCTTCTTATCAAGGTGTTCGAGCGCCCGGGCGAGCGTAATGACAAGTCGCGCGCCAGTCGCGCCGATGGGGTGCCCCAGTGCCACCGCGCCGCCCATGACGTTGACCCGTTGCGGATCGAGTTGCAACTCGCGCGTGGCCACCATGGCCACGACGGAAAACGCCTCGTTGATCTCAAAGAGATCGACGTCCGGCGGCTTGACCCCCAGTTGGTCGCACAGCGCGCGGATCGCGTGGATCGGCGCGATCGTAAACCATTGCGACTCGAGGGCCGCGTTCGCATGGCCGACGATGCGAGCCGTCGGGCAAAGACCCAATGCCTCCTTCTTCTCATCGTCGAAGACTACCATGGAAGCCGCCCCGTCGTTGATGCCCGATGCGTTGCCGGCCGTCACCATGCTGTCGGGTCCGAAGGCCGGGCGAAGACTACGGAGCTTCTCTTCACCTCGGAACTTCCCGATGTCCTCGTCGCGCTCGACGACCATCGAGTCCTTCCGGCTCTTGACCGTCACGGGCACCACCTCGCCGGCGAAGAAGCCGTCGTCCCAGGCCTGAATCGCGCGCCGATAGCTCTCGATGGCGAAGCTGTCCTGCTGTTCACGTGAGAAGTCATATTTGCGGGCACAGAGATCGCCGCAGTGCCCCATGTGCTGGTTGGTGTAGACATCCCACAGGCCGTCGTGAATCACCGCGTCGATCAACTCGCCGTGGCCCATGCGGTAGCCGGTGCGGGCCTTGGGGAGCAGGTAGGGGGCGTTGCTCATGCTCTCGCACCCGCCGGCCACGACCAGATGGGCGTCGTTACATTGGATCGCCTGCGCCGCGAGAATGACCGCGCGAAGTCCCGATCCGCACACCTTGTTGATTGTGGTCGCGCCGACTTCGGTTCCAAGGCCGGCTCCCAGTGTTGCTTGCCGGGCGACGTTCTGCCCGACGCCGGCGCCGACCACGTTGCCCATGAGCACCTCATCGACGTCGCCGGTGCCGACCTTCGCGCGTTTCAGGGTCGCCTTGATGGCCAACGCACCCAGTTCGGCCGCCGTCAAGCCGGAAAGCGAGCCCCCGAATGATCCGAAGGGCGTTCGAGCACCGGCGGCGATGTAGACGTTCTTCAACATGAACTGCTCCTTCTGCGTGGTGGACAGCACCACTCGACCGAGACTCTACCCCCGTCCACGCGATCCCAGCAAGAGCCGTCCGACGATTCCGGTTGACGCTTCGGATGGATCTCGTACGGGTGCGTGACAGTTTTGGCGGACCGTGCAAAGCCATCTTGACGGCGCCACGCCGCGTCAGAGCCGTGGGCGCAAGCCCACGGACACGATTCGAACAAGCGCAGGGCTTCTACGATGCCAGACCGGTCACAGGGCTCGCGCCCTGTGCTCTGAAAACTGCCCGCCGATTCGG
>CBDUXT010000031.1:0-55524 GCA_965371245.1 uncultured bacterium
TCTCACGCCGGAGATCTTATACTCCGGCGGGAGACAGCCTTTCATGGGATTACGGACTGTTATCCGAGCCGCGACCGTGAGGGAGCGGACCCTCGGGCGTCGGGCTGGCCCCGCCCAGCCGCTTCCGCGTCAAGCGTCGCCGCCCGCTTCGCAGCGCGACCCACTCGGTAGCGTAACCGAAAAGCCGGACATGGTAGTAGGCCAAGAGGATCGGAAGGGTCCACAGCCACTCGCCCACGCGCTTTCCCTTTCGAGCCACGTCGTTGTAGCTGATGGCCGCCACCGCCAAGGCGAAAAACCCGACCGGGAGGATTAGCAGCCTCGCACCGAACAGCCCCAGCGGAAGCGTGGCATAGGCGAGCACAAACGTCAGAAGATCCAGCCGCGGGGGAAGATAGTACTTGTAGACCAATCGGGCGGCCGAGCGACCGCCGCGAAGCGCCTGCCGAAAAAACGAACGCCCGGTCAGATGGTGGTCGTGCAAAACGACGGCGCGGGGAACGACAAACTGCCGGTACCCGGCCGCTCGCAACATCAAGAACAACCCCTCCTCGTCGCCTCGACCAGACACCGTCACATCCGGCGAACCCGTCGCATCGACGGGCTGGGACGCCCGGTCTTCATCCAAAGAGAATCGCAGGAGCAACTCGCGACGAACACACATGTTCCCCGCGATCAATCGGCGGGCCGGGCCTGCTTTGGATAGCCGGTGCGTTCCCTTGAACGTCAGTTCGAAGATGTTCCTCGGCGGCACGTCGGTAATCAAGCCGGTCACGGCCGCGACGCGCTCGTCGGTGAACCCCGCCACCAGTTCCTCGATCCATTCAGGCTCTGCCACACAGTCGCTGTCCTCGAACGCGACCAGTTCCCCCTTCGCGGCGCTGATTCCGCGGTTACGGCTCGGGTTCGCCCCGGCGTGCCGCTCGTTACGGATCACCTGCACGTTGATCGACGGGTTGTCTTCGGCGAAGCGCTTCAACAGGTCCGGCGTGGTATCGGTCGAGGCGTCATCGACGACGATGACCTCGAAGCGGGAGTACGTCTGGCGTGTCAGCGCCGAAAGACATCGCTCAAGAATATCATCTCGGTTGCACGTGGGAATGACCACCGAGACGAGCGGTCGGTCGTTGCAGGTTCGTTCTTGGGATTTCGGCATGGGTTACGGGTGGGCCAGGAAGTAGAAGTTCGCATGACCATCGAACTGAGCGACGAATCCTTCGCGGCTAAGCGGTGGACGGCGCTTCAGCCACTCGGGCAGCAGTGACACCTTCAGTCCGCACTGGTCAACCAACAAGTCGTAGACCGACTCCGGTCTAGTTCCGTAGTAGTCGGCCGCACCCAGCCCGTGCTCGAACACGATGTAGGGCTTGTTCGAGGCAATCGTTTTCACCGCGCCGCGAAACACCTGAAGCTCGGCCCCTTCCACGTCGACCTTGATAAAGTCGATCCGGGCGCCGGCGGGCAACAAGTCGTCCAGCCGGCGCGTTTGGACCTCGATGACCGTCGTTTCCTCTTCGTCGGACGGATACTCGCGCTCTCGCAGGCCACTGTAGGCCGGTCGGCTCACGACATGCCGGAACTCGGCCGTTCCCTCCACGTCGCTGAGGGCGACCTCGAACACGTTGACGCCGGGGAACCGCTCGCGAAGCCCGGCCGCCAGCTCGGGCAAGGGCTCGAAGGCGTAGTGCGTTCCATCGGGCGCCTCGGCCAGCATGTGCTCGAGCACCTGCCCGGTGTGACAGCCGACGTCCACGCAGTGCGAGCCCCTGTCGAGCACGTTCGACATGATGCGCATGGTACACTTGTCGTACAGACGGTTGAGCCGCGCGCCGCGATCGAAGTAGCGCGCGGCGTATCGCCGACAGAGACCCGCCACTCGGCGCGGAAAAGGTACCACAGCCTTCTTCCGTACTGGAACCATATCCAACCATCGACCAGAAAAGAGCGGATCCGCTTCAAGCACCCGAGCCTGGCGGGCGGCGCGGGCGCTTCCGAGATTCAAACGACTGACTACGCACGTAGGGGCACTACCGGAGCCGTCGCGGGACGGGCGTTCGATTCCCCCTGCCTCCATTGTAAGTGCCTGTAAACAAAGGAGTTACAGGCGAAAAAAACACTTCCTGGCCGATCGGGGCCAAAATCGCGTCCCCGCTGGCCGTGAGGGCTGGGGCTATCGACTGGGGCGCGTTCGTCGGGTTGGATATCGCTCTTGGCTCCGCCATCGTCCCACGATCGCATTAACATCCAGGTCATCTGGGCCATCCTTCCACTTGTGGTAGAAATCGATGTCGTCGCTGTTCGGCGACGGGTCCGGTTTGTCGAATTGCAGCCGTGTAGGCAGGGGCACCGCTTCGCCAAGAACAAGGGCTTCACCTCGCCCCAATCCGGCCAAGACACTGACCAAATCGCCCTCACTCTCGGGTACGAGACGGCGAACGTATCCCTGATCATCTGGATTCGTGATGCGAAGACAGATGAATGTACCGCACTGGGCCAAGACGGTCTCGGATACCTCATGGGGTCGCTGGCTGACGACTGCTAAACCAACGCCGTACTTCCGACCTTCCTTCGCGATACGTTCCATCGACTTCCGGGCGCCTGCAAACTGACTCACCGTCTCGCGCGGGATATAGGCGTGCGCCTCTTCGCACATGAGCAGGATCGGGAAATCGCGATACTCAGGGTTCCAGTAGTTGAACTCGAATGCCAGTCGGCCGATTTGCGCTGCCACCGTAGGTCGAACATCGAAAGGAATCGAAGATAGATCGATCACGGTAACAGCGACCTTTGGATCGCCAAGGCCTACGAAATCTCTCAGCAACTCAGATAACGACGCAGACGTATTTCGAGTTTGGGGTTTCAGCAGGAAGTCGTACCTGGAGTCGTTGAGTTTGCTCTCGATTCGCATGAGGAAGCGGTCAAAGTCGCCAAACATTGGTCCTTGTTTCTTGCCGTTATTGACTCGTTCAGAATTCTTCTCATGAATCTGCGTCAGTATGTTTGCCAACGAAAAATGAACCGGCGTGTCGATGGTCACGCGTGCAAGTCCGAGATTCGCACTGATATTCTCGGCCTGACGTTCCTCCAAAAGGCAGTCACGAAAGAAGGCCGTCTGGTTCGTTGCCTCCCGTTCACTGCGTTCAATCAACAAGTCGCATAGTTCGGAGAAAGTCATGAGCCAATATGGAATCTCCAGCTCCCTCGCATCGACATGCCGGACGATCGTGTCGTCAAATGCAAAACGACGAGTCCCATCCTCTGGTTTCCAACTGTATTCACCGTGTAGATCGAGAATGATGATGTGCGCTTTCGGCATCTCCGCCACCGCCTTCTGCACGATCGAGGCTACCGTCCAGGACTTGCCCGATCCGGTTTGACCGAGAACTGCAAGATGTCTGCCGAAGAGATTCGATGCGTGCAACGATACGCGGATGGCGGGATGTGTCGTAAGTGCTCCGACCTCAAAACCCTCCGCCTTAAACCGTTCGAACATCGTGCCGATGTCCGTCGACCCAATGGCATGAACTTCAGCACCGGTCGTTGGGTACTGGCCAACGCCCCGCTCAAAGTGGCCTTCTGCGTTGATCGAACCGATGGGCGTGAGCCGCGCGGTGCGCTTAGCATACGGTAGACTCGCAGTCTCATCACCTGGCGTTTCGATCGACGGCTGAGCGAGCGCTTCTTGCTCGGTCATCCTCGTCACCATGGCGATGATGTGCACCGCGTTCTGGCGAACCGCCACGTACGAACCGATCTGCCCGACCGCTATATCCTCATCACCAATGGTGATGGTTGGCGTGCAGCCTTGGTCGTCCTCAACGAGCGTGGCAGTGAGGAGGTTCCCTTGGACGTCAACTACGTGCCCGATGACAGTGTGGTCAGGGTTCGGCATAAGTCATACCTCTTTCGCTATTCGTTCAAACTTCCACAGATCAGGATGACCTCCCCCGATCTCACCATATAGAGAACAACGAGATTCGGTCACAACAACGACGTTTGTCTTGGTGCCCCAGCGCCCCCACGCGTCATCTGACAGTTCCTTGGTGAAGATCAACACGGTGAAGTTCGGTTGCGCCAGTGCGTTCTCAATCAGCGTGTTGACATGTTCATCCGCAAATCCATAACCGATGCAGACAAGCCGGTTCAACGGGTTACTGTCTTGGCCAAGTGCGCCCCGAAACGCTGACCAAAGCGCCGCATAGGGTTGGAGCATCGTGTCTTGGGCTTTTCTGTGTTGAGGAGGGATCATCAGACGTTGCGTCGTCGCCGGTTTGGGTGATCCAAACCCACAGCGACGGATGTCGTCAGTGTTGCATTGATACCATCCGACAGACCCGTGCAGCTTGAGCAACTGAATGGGTTTGGCCGTTGCCTCGAACTGCTTGTGTTTGAACCCCCCTCGGATACGACCGATCCGTTCGCCGAACATCGACGGCTCGAAGAAGGCGTGTTCGTGCCCTGCGAAGCCGTCGCAAAGACGAATCCGTGCACGTTCCGCGGCGCGCTCAATCAGCGGATCGTAGTTGAGGTCGAATACCTGCGTACATGGGTCCGAGCGCTGAGCCAAGCATTTCACGAACGCGATGTGATCGTCCAGAGCCGGAGACATCTGGCGAAACAAATCTGCGATCGCCGTCGTTACCAAGTGCCTGTGCGGTCCTTCGACAGGATCTCCATCGTCGAGGAGGTCGAGGGCCTGTTCAAGTCCCGTCGCGCCGGCAGCGAGTTTGGCCTGTATCTCTTCTCGCCTGTCGGCGTCGGTGATGCCATTCTTGATCCTGTCCCACAATTCAAAGGCCAACGGGTATCCATTGCCATCCAAGTAGGACGAGCCAGCCCCGAGCAGGTAGCCAACGCGCTGGGCCTTTAGTTGCTCCGTGACCTTCGCCTCGAGTCGCTGAGTGAATTCGTTGGCGTTCGGCATGTTGACTCAAGCCTGGCGATATTTCACATTGGACCTTCGCCCGGCTCCACCGCCGAGCATTCCAAGGTACGAGCGTAACGCGGCCTCACCTCCGGGGCCAAAGTTCCAGGCGCTTACTTCCGACTTGGACATATCAGGATTCCTCCCCGAATAGGCTAGCTGTCTGGTCCGCGGACTCGGTGCTTTTCTTGCGACGGCTCTTGGGTTTTGAAGACACGGTCTTGTTAGCGGTCTTCGCTTCGGCAGCGAGTTGCCCTCGCTGACTTGGTAGCTTCTCCGGAAAGGTCACAAGCGCGGCCGCTTCTCTCCGAGCAGCTCGCGAAGGACTCGGTTCTCTTCCCTGAGGTACTCGACGACGACGCGTTGCTCCCCGTTGATCCAACCCGCTATCGCCATGACCAGGATATGCCATGGGTTCAGATGCATGGGGACGATGTTAAGCGGAACAGCCAAAAATGTGGAGCACGCCGTAGGACGATGGTGCCGTGAGGAATGGCCCCTGAGCGACGTTCCAGGCGTCGGCCGAATAAAGTTACCTTACGCCGCTCGTACCGGCGTTTCCTCTTCATCGCGACCCGATCGCCGTGGCAAACCGGGCCGCGGCGATCTCGTTGCCCATCGCGCTGAGGTGGTTGCAGTTGAAGTAGTTGGCCGGGTCGGCCTGGAAGATGAAGCCGCTGGTCGCGATGTCCACCACCGCGGCCCCGGCGTTGGCGGCGGCCAGCCGAAGGCTCTCGTTGAGCCGGTCGATGTAGGCGTTTCCGTTGGCGGCCTGATCGGGACCGAGCACGCCGAGCAGCAGGGGATCGCACTCCGACATGCCCGGTGCCAACGGGAAGTAGGTGGCCACGAAGACGTCGAGCCGTGCGTCGCGGGCCGCGGCGATGGCCGCCTCGACGTTGGCCTGCACGGTCGCCAGCGTGCTGGCCAGGCTGTTGGCGAACGGAAAGTCCGGGCTGTCGGGTGAGGATAGAAGTAAGGGGTCGCGCTCACCGAGGAAGTCGTTGAGGTCGTTGCCGCCCTCCCAGTACATCAACACGGTGGCGTTGGGGAAGATGTCGTCAGTCAACAGCCGTCGAAGCCGAATCAATCCCTCGTCGGTGGTCTCACCGCCCAGGCCGCGGTTGGCGAAGGCTTCGGTCTCCTGGGCAAGAAGACCGGGGAGGAAATCGACGTAGTCGCGCTCGGACGGACCGGCCGTGGATGAATCACCGAAGGCGACGAATCGGACAGCCGGGTCGGGCGTGTCGAACGTGAATGACTCACCACAGCCGACGAGGGCAGCCAAGGGTAGCAAGCAGATTAAGAGCGTCGTTCCGGTTGGTAGGGCTGTTGTGTCGCGACTCGAGCGTGTTGCGTTTTCGTCGGTCGAGTCCTTCGCCGTCTTAGGTTCGGTCGAGGGCGCAAGCCCGCGCGGGCTGAAGCCCGCGGCTCGGGACAGAGAAAAGGGAAGCGTTCTCGCCGCGAAGCGATGCCGCGCTAGTGTTGGAACATCCGTGTGGGCAACAGCCGGCACGTGGGACGATAAACCAATAGACCCTTCCGGATGATTCATCATTGCGGTATCCGTTTCAGTTTCCCATCCCACGCTGGTTTGAGCCGCAAATGGCGCCGCGCTTGTGGCGGTGCTACGCATTACCAGGGCAGGTGCTTCAGGTCTACGTTGCCGCCGGTCAGGACGACGCCGACGCGCGGCAGTCCGTCGAGCGCCTTGAACCGATCCGACAGGACGGCCGCCACCGCGACGGCCGAACTCGGCTCGATGATGATCTTCATCCGCTCCCAGGTCAGGTGCATCGCCTCGATGATCTGCTCGTCCGTGACGGTGATGATCGTTTCGAGGTGATCCCGAATAATCGGCCAGGTGCAATCGCCCAGGCTGGTGAGCAGGCCGTCGGCGATGGTGTTGGGGTCTGTTTGGGGTATCACGCGCCCAGCCGCGAGCGATCGCGCCGCGTCATCCGCCCCGGCGGGCTCGGCCGCGAAGATGCGAATCTTGGGGTCGATCCCCCGTGCCGCGATGCTGACACCGGAGATCAGTCCGCCGCCGCCGACGGGCGCGATGACACCGCTGAGCCGCTCGACGTCCTCGAGCAGCTCCAGGGCCGACGTTCCCTGCCCGGCGATGACATCGGGATGATCGAACGGTGGGATCAACACGCCGCCCGTTTGCTCGAGAACCTCGGCGGCCGCCGTCCCCCGGGCGACGGCGGTGGGCTCGCAGGGATAGACCTTCGCGCCGTAGCCTTCCACCGCGCGCCGCTTCACGCCCGGCGCGTTGGACGGCATGACGATGTGCGCCTCGATACCACGGAGCGACGCGGCCAGTGCCACGGCCTGGGCATGGTTGCCCGAGCTGTGGGTCACGACACCTCGGGCGCCCTGCTCATCGCTGAGCTTGAAGATGGCGTTGCACGCGCCGCGGAACTTGAACGCGCCGACTTTCTGGAAGTTTTCGCACTTGAAGAACAGCTCGCGACCGGCCAGGGCGCTTAGGGTCGAACAAGTGAGCACGGGCGTTTTGTGCGCGTGCGGCGCGATCCGCCGGGCGGCCTGTCGAACGGCCTGGATGTCGGCTGCGTAGGTCGTCATGTCACCTCGAAGGACTGTCTCGTTTTCGATACGGATCGCGCGGCGCGACGGCTCGATCCGGGTCAACCGTCGCGGTCCAGCTTGTTCAGGTCCATCTGTTATCGGTCGATCATACCCATACGGGCGCAAGGTAGAAAGGATGAAGGATCATGCTGACCAAGCTGACTGAAACGACATCGACCGGGAGCAGACGGGAGCGTAGGCAGGCACCGCGCTTCCAACCGACGACCGGGGCCGTCTACGCCGAAGCGGTGACGCCCGACGGGACGCTGCACCGGCTGGCCGTCGGCGACCTCTCCACGCGCGGCATCCGGCTGTTGGAGAATCTTCCCGTCGAGGTCGGTGAGAAAATCGAGGTGGGGGTGTACCTGCACAACTCCAGCGCACCCTACCGGATGACCGGCGTCGTCGTGCATCGAGGAGAGGGAACGGTCAGGGCGCGGTTCGTCGGGTAAGGGGCTGGGTGTGGCTTCTTTGATGTGTTGCACGGTGTGTCGCGCGCCGAGCCGCGGGCTTGGGTCCGCGCGGACCTAGCTGGGTCTAAGATCGTGTTTAAGAAGGCTCTTTCCGAGCCGCGCCCCTGAAGGAAGCGGTCCGGTTTCGCACTCGAAATCGCTCCCTCACGGTCGCGGCTCGGTTCGTCATGACCCTTCTTATACACCCTCTAAGTGGTGAAGCGGCATGATGCCCGCGCGAGCCGGGCGAAAACGTCATGGGGTTCCGTCTGAGCCCACCGACGGTTCGATCGCATGCAACCGTTCGCGCAGATCGTCCGGCAACGCATCGCGGACGCCGTCGTCGATCAGGCCGACGTCGAGCAGGTCTTGGATGTGCGCGCGATCGATGAAGCGATGAGCCCGAAGCTTCATCTGCACGAGGCTGGGCAAGTCGATCACGCGAAAGCCATCGGATGCCTCGACCGACTGGTCCGGCTCGGGAGCCGGATGCATATAGTCGGATCACACCGGCTTGACTTCGTAGCTCCACGATTCGTCTGCTTCGTCAGCGGTTCCTCGGGCAGTCCGAGCGGTCTCATTGAAACGGCGTTGACCGGGCTCCCCCGTGAGCACATGGTGGGTGACAAGAGTAAGAGGGGAGTTCTTGTCGAACAAATTGCACGTTCCGCCGCTGCCGTTCACCGAATACCGGTAGACGGATTCCGTTTCCTCGCGCGGCACACAGACAATCGCGAGCATGTCTAGACCGAACTCGACGCCGTATCTGCCACATTCATCACGGCGGGTTCCGCTGCGGCGGCGTGCGTCGATTGGATACGCGGGCACCTGCCGAAACGCAGACCGTCCGCGTTGCTGCACAGGGATTTGCTTCCACAAAACCTGCTGTGGGACTTCGAGAAAGGTCGCCAAGGAGTGATCGATCGGGAGTTTGCGCGGATCGGCGATCCCGCGTACGATCTGGCAATCGTTACGCGCGGGAACCGAAAACTCTTTGGTCTTGCGGACGGGCTAACGCGACTTGTCGATGCGTATCGTCAAGCCGGCGGAACCGGGGTCACGGCAACTGACGTGCGGTGCCGCGAGCTGATTCTGGTGTTGCGCTGGTTGGGCCGGGCGATCCGGCGCGAACGGAAGGGACGGCGTCGGGGGCATCCGCCGGAATTCGCGGTGCGATACTGTATCGCCATGCTTTCGTCTAGTTGGGCAGGCAACTCGCGCCCTTGATTGACCAACTACATTTGAAGCAAAGAAGCATGGCATCTAGGCAAGACAGCCGCGCTGGTTCGTCGATCGAACAGCTTGGAGAAGACCGCGCATCCCACCGGTGCTTTCTGTTGTCTTCCACAATCTCCTAGCTCGCAACACACGACGTTTCGACCACGTGGCACAGGCCACAATAGGAATAGAGCGTTTGGACATCCGCATCCACAAACCTTTGTTTCCCAAACGCGCAATCGGCCACCGCAGCCAGCAACGGAATCGATCTCTTGCACACTGGACAGGTTCTTTTTCGAGGAAACTGCCCAAGGTAAGGTAGACCGCCGATCTGATGTTCTTGCTGCTCAGAATACAAGGCGTCTAGTATGGGGTCGTACGTTTCCTCGGCGTCCTTCGAAGTGTCACTGGACTGCTCCCACTCGATCGCAGCGGCTATCATCGCCGGAACCGGCTCGAGTGAAACCGAGCAGCCCGGGAAGAACGCCGGGTACGGCTCATACGGGTAGGTGTCCGCCCCTCCGCCTTTGGGGGAATCAAGAATGCTGATGCCGCCGTGACTCTCCACGAGATATGAGAAGCGATCCACTTCGCCAATCGCGCAGCCCCAGCAGAAAAACAAGGGGAGCATCTCGAACGGCGACGACTGAAGCTCGAGCCGCGGATCAGTCGTGTCGAGCCACAGCTTTCCAAGTAGCGGCTTATCGCAGTTCGGACAGGTCGCGCTAGGAATGTCGTGCTGTCCGCAGAAGTAGTGCCGGAACGGTGGCGCGGAAGGATCTTCCAAGTACTTGATGTAATACCCCTGCCGAGGAAGGCAGGCGAAGTCGCGAGAAGACTCGCCCGCCGACGTCGTTGCGCTCGACGGGGTCGGATGGGGCTTCGCCTCAGCTGCGTCCGGGGCTTCGTCGGCGCGGCCGCATTGAGACGACGGTTGCGCCGCGCCTGCGCCGGGCGCTTCGCTACGGTCCGTAGTGGCCCCGACCACACGACACTCACGACAGTATCGAAAGATCGCTTGGTCGTTGTCGTCAGTGAAACCTCGTTCGCCGGATGTGTCGTCGGCCACCACCGCGATTCCGGGGGCCGTCTTTCCGCAGACGACACAGGGCTTGGCGCCAACCACCTCTGCTAGAAACGGTATGCCGCCAACCTGGTGACGCTCTCCTGCGGCGAAGATATCGTTCAGCGCGTCTATGTGTTTGTCGGCCTCAGCGTCATTGCGGTTCTTCGACTCAGACCAAGCGAGTGCCGCGGCGATCGCCTCGGGAACTTGGTCGAGCGAAATCGGGCAGTCGGGAAAGAAGGTCGGATAAGGTGCGTACGGATATGCGTTCGCGCCTTTTCCCTTGGCGTACTCGAGAATCGCGACTCCGCCGTCGTCTTCCACGCGATAATGCAGCCGGCCCACTTCTCCGATGGCACAACCCCAACAAAGCATCAGCGGAAGCATGGCAAACGGCGACGACTGCAGCCCGAGTCGCGGATCGGTGGTATCCAACCACAGCATTCTTAGCAGAGCCCTGTTGCAATTCGGGCAGGTCGCGCCAGGAATCTCGTGCTCTCCGCAGAATTGGTGCCGGTACGGCGTAACGGAAGTCTCCTTCAAGCACGTGGTGTAATACCCCTGCTGCGGGATGGATGAAAACGCCACGGTCGCTCTCCTTGTCGTTGGACCTATCGGGATCGCCGTTATCGGTTCGACGAGTACAGGGCATTCCTACGGTCGGCATCGTATCGACCGCCCACCCACGAGAAGGCCATCCTGCCCGGATTCCAAGTTCCGTGCGCGCTACGCAAGCTGGGCGAACGGCGAGCAGGCCGCCGACTTGCGGAATAGCGACAACTCGGCCGCGGTGGGGTGGTTCGGCCGCGCGTCGCACCGGCGTGGACGTTCGGAGTTACGCCCCAAGACGGCAAGCTGCTGCCTCGACGCGAGATTCTCGGTCGCAAATTCTGTTCGGTGGCGCAGGATCCCGCGGATGACCAGCAACAAAGCGTGAATCCAACCCAGGTCACCGCCTTCGGCGGCCTCTGTTAGGGGCTGACGACGATAGCCGAGATGTCAGACGTGTCAATCCGTAGACCCCTTGCCAACAAGGGGTTCGGAATAAACGATAGGGACACGACAAGAGGCGTCGTTTAGCTTGAATTGGGCGGTTCGTTTGGATAGGATTGCGGCTTGAGATGTGATAACTGGGTAGGGGAGGTCCCAATGAATCCACCGCATGGCCTGATGCTGACAATACCGATTGCGGTTCTGTTGACAAGCGCTGCAAGCGGCCAGCCAGCCGAATTGATCCGATCCACACGCATCGAGGGAACCCTCGTGGAAATCGATTGGAATCTGGACGGGTTTCGAGAACATTCCGCCGCACAACGACGATTCTCGGTCGAGGACATCCTCCTGCCGGATGCTACGCGCGTTGAGTTGGAGCTGTTGCCCTTTGCGGTGACTTCGCCTTCGACGCAATTCCTGCTTGGCCGCGTCGGACCGGACCAGCCCTATGCTTTCCATACCGACCGGGTCCAGATGTTTCGCGGCCGGGTCCGGGGTCGGCCGGGGTCCGATGTCTTCCTTGCGTTCGGCGACTTTCAATCCACCGGCTACATCCACCTCGGACCGGGAGCCGCCCGCTATCTGATCTCATCAAAGGATAAGGACGGCGTTTCGTTGCCCTCGCGGCGGACGATGCTCTTCGAGGCGCGATCTTCCGATTCCGCGAATCCGCCGGCGCCACAACCAGGGGTTCCCTTGTGCGGGACCCAATCGTCGGATCCGACGTTGATTGCGCACGAGGGTTTCCTCGGCAGCGTGGCCAGCGCGGCGGCACCATCGATTCGGCACGTCGAGTTGGCGATCGACACAGATCAAGCGTACTTCGAGCTCTTTGGGAATCGCGACGCGGCCACGGAATACATCGTCCAGTTGTTCGCCCAGGTTGGCCATCTGTTCCTGCGCGACAACTTGATAAACCTGGAGTTGGTGTCCGTGCGCCTGTGGGACGATCCGCAGCAAGGCAA
The DNA here is from genome assembly GCA_965371245.1 of uncultured bacterium. Classification (GTDB taxonomy): domain Bacteria; phylum Planctomycetota; class Phycisphaerae; order UBA1845; family UBA1845; genus CBDUXT01. Next base: position 12,214 of record CBDUXT010000031.1, read on the forward strand.
TCCGCCGAGTTCCTCGACGGAGTCCGCCGCGCAACTGAGCGAAGGGGTGGGCTTCGATTTCCTGCAGTTCGTGTCCGGGTCACGGTTTGCGAGTTTTGGCGGACTGGCCTTCGGCAGCGGGTGTGGTGCCAGTTCCGACGTCTTCTTCATCCAGGGTCGCTTTCCGGATCCGACCGCCCCGAGCGCCTATCACTACGACATCCACGTCACGGCGCACGAGCTTGGGCACAACGCGAGCGCGCCTCACACGCACGACGTCGGTATTGACCGCTGCAACGATGCATCCGCGCCGCCTCAGCGCGGGACGATCATGAGCTACTGCCAACAGACCTACAGCGGCCTGAACGCCAATCAGGATTTCTATTTTCACCGCTCGATATCCGACGGAATCATCTCTTTTACGCAAACCCGCACGTGCATGCCTCCCGACTGCAACCTGAACAACCGAGACGATGCTCAGGACATCAGTACGGGCGGTAGTTTCGATGTGAACACCAACGGCGTCCCGGATGAATGCGAGGATTGCAACGGAAACGGGGTCTTGGATGATCAGGACATCGCCAGCGCGTTCAGTGCGGACATCGACCTGAACGGCGTTCCCGACGACTGCCAGCCCGATTGCAACGGAAACGACGTTCCGGACTCGCAAGACATTGCCTTCGGTGACAGTCCGGACGACTTTGGAAACTCGATTCCAGATGAATGCGAGGCCGACTGCAATCTAAACGGGCGGTCCGACTATGGAGAGATTCAAAGAAACATGGCGGCGGATATCGACCGGAACGGTGTACTCGACGAGTGTCAGGCGTGCCCGGAGTGGTTGCTGCGCAACGGCGATTGGAATGTGTGGATCGCCAGCAGCGAAGCACAAGCGCCCGTCCGGCAGTTCTACGGGCCTGCGGGTGTTCTGTTCCGCGAGAGTTCAGGTCCGCCCGTGGCCGTGGGGCAGGATGTAATCATGGCTCCGTCCGGACTGATCCTCGTCACCAGCGCGGCTGAAAACCGGATTCTTTCCTTTGACTGTAGCGGCAGATTCGCCGGCGATTTGGTCGTGCCTGGGTCGCTTGGGATGAACCACCCGACCGGAATGTTGGCCCTTGCGGACGGAAGATTGCTTGTCGCCAGCAGAGACACGCACAGCGTCCTGGCGTTTGACGTCGCTACAGGTCAGCCCATCGGGGAGTTCATCGCCGGCGGGTCCGGCGGTCTTCATCAACCCTACGGCATGACGTTGGGGCCGGCCTCGGACGCCGCTGGTGGCATCAGTCTTTTTGTGACGAGCAATCCAGCGGGAACAGGGCCACTCGGAGAAATCCTGGAGTTCGACGCGGATGACGGTAGCTTTGTCGGTGTGTTTGTTTCCAGTAGCACCAATGGCGGCCTGTCCGGTGCGCGAGATGCCGTCTTCAAACCGGATGGTCATCTGCTAGTCACCAGTTTCCTGACGGACGAGGTCTTGGAGTTCGATCAAAGCGGGGCACCGCTGGGAACCTGGCAGGTGCTTGGGTTTGCGGTGAGTGCCATGACACCGGAAAGCCCCTGGGAGATTGAGATCGGCCCAAACGGCAACGTTTTTGTTTCTCGCGCGCTTGGGGCGGGGCAGCACACGGAGACTTCGCTTGATCCCGCGCTTCACTTATCCAACGCCCAGATTCTGGAATATGACATCGCCACTGGAAACTTTGTCCGTGTGTACGTGGGTGGACAGGATCACCCGTTGCGGTTTCCAACCGGGTTTGCTTTTGTCCAGTGCGAAGGTGATCTGGATGAAGACGGGCTACCGGACACATGCGATGCGGATGCCGACAACGATGGCTTGCCCAACGTCGATGACTTGTGCGCCTTCGCCCCGGTCGGTTCAACCGCCCAGGGAAACGGCGCCCCGATCGGCGACGCCAACAGCGATTGTAGCGTAGACCTGTCGGACTATCCACGCTTCCTGCGGTGCTTGTCGTTGAGCGGGCCGGATGGCGCGCCGGGCACATGCACGGAGTTCATGGACTTCGATCGTGACGTGGATGTAGACCTGAAAGACTATGCGTGGTTTGAACGCGCTTTCGGCACGCCGCATCCATAGAGAACATCGAGCCGGAGCGTCCGGCCGTAAGCGAGGTCACGCAAAGGTTGGCCGCTAAGCCTTGCACCCGCGTAGCCGCTCTTTGCACGACCGCGACGTAGGCCGATCAGTTGGGACAGGGTCCGGGGTTTTCCGGAAGAGAAACGCCGTTCCATCCCGGAGCGAACGCCTCCGATCCGGCCAACAGGTCGATCAGACGCAACAGGTCGCCGGGTCCGATCGATCCGCTTCGATCGATGTCGGCACTGAAGGAATCCCACCGAGGTTGCAGCTCTCCCCGAAGTATGGCGATCAGGGCGCCGACATCGTTAGCGTCCGTTACGGCATCCGCATTCACATTCCCGGGGTGGACCGTAAAGCGGCCGGTCGGCGTGAACCCGTTGCGATCGGTGTAGGTAAGCGAAATCGACGAACCGGCGGCGATCGGCCGGTCGAGCGAGATCAACAAAGAATCATTCAAGGAAGGCGTGATGCTCGCGATCGTGCTCGGAGATCCGCCCGCCAACGTCTGGCACAAGCTCCAGCACGCGGGGTCGTCAGCGCCCGGCGGTGCCGAGACTGTAAACACATCCAAGTTGCCCGCTTCTGGAGGAGTCTGTGGCTGTCGCGCATCGATCAAACCGGACGGTGGGTCCGTGAAGGCAACCGGACCAGAAGGACACGTGTTGAGCTTGAGCAAGAGATCGCCAGACGTAGTTGCGCCTAAGACGCTTCCAACGCGAACCTTGTAGCACACGCCCTCCAAGGCCCGGAACTGAACACGGGAACCGCCCAGACATAGGTTGAGCCCGGATTCGCCGCAGATGACGGGGGACTCATCGACGGGACAACCGCACCCCTCGTACACCGCGAGTGTGGTCTCCGCTGACGTACCGCCGAGACCGCAACTGCTGATCGTGGCATGTCCGGTGGTTGGGGCGGTCCATTCGTACCACAGATCGTTGACCATCGGTTCAAGGCACGAGGGACCTGGACAATCGAAGCTCGCGCCGGTCAGGTCGTACGGTGTCGTGCCCGCCACGATCGGTTCCGCCAGGCGGCACTCGTCGTTGGTGATGACCAGCTCCGGCGTGCAGGGTGAACGGAAGTCCACCTGCAAGACGCCCGTTTCGTCGGGGCTCTTGGTGCCGATCTTAACGATGTACGTTTCGCCCGCCACGAGGTCCGTGGCGCAGATGCTCGATAGCGTGCCGGTGTTGCACTCGACCGCGTCATCGTTGCACGCAATCGCGTCAACGCTCTCGCAGGCCGCCTGTGGCGAGGAATCGTCGATGACGCGGAACACCTGGATCAGGGTGTCCGCGACCGGCGGATCGCTGGCACAGGTGCTGATGCGAGTCGAGGTCTCGACGGCCTGGAACTCGAACCAAATCGTGCGGAAACCTTGGCCGTCCGGCGTCTCGTCGTCGCAGCAGAACGCGGGTTCGTTGAAACTCGTAGTAGCGCCCGTGTTGCCGACGACGACGGTGTCGTTGGCCTGTACGGGAAGGCTACCGCGGTTACCGCGTCCGTCCTGCCCAGCAAAACACGGATCGTTGGGGGGCGAAATGAAGGCGCAAGCCTCCGCCCCTCGAAGGCAAAACCGATCCCACTCCACCGAGCAACAGTAGGGATCGACCTCGCAGACGTCTTGGCAGCAAAACGGATCGCGGCAGCCCGGACTCGAACTAGCGATAAGGCAATCGCCTTCGCGCTGAATGCATGCATTGAACTTGCACGGCTCCTCAAGCGTCTCACAGAGGTCCGAACGGTTCCACACGCGAAAGCGTTCAACCGGCGGCACGGCGACGCAGTCGCTGAACGTCAGGTTTTCGCACGTGTCGTCGGGTTTGCAGCACGCCGCGCGCCCGCAGCCTGGGGTGAACGGATCGGGGTCGCAGGCCTCCGCCTCCATCCACGTGTTGAAGGGGCAGTTCATCTCCGGGAGTTGACTGCAGACTGACTCTCCGACGCACTGCGGATGCACGGGGCATTCGCCATCAGGGCACTGGGAATCAACAAAACAGCCATTGCCGTGATTGGACCCGCCCACGCAACCGAGACAGTCATCCCGGTCAAAACAGGCTTGTCCCGCATTTAGCCCACCTCGGCACGTCTTGTCTTGCGTGATGATCGTGTCACAGCAAGCGCCGAGCGGCGGATCGCCTTCGCAGAAAACCGTCACGTCGAACGCCGACCAGGGCACGGCCCCGAAGTCCCGGAACACCCACGCCCCCGTGGGTGCGGCTCCCTGATACACTGCGTACGTGTCGGCCGTTTCGCCTATGTCAGCCCGACGTTCCGTCACGATCGGGCCGACGACGCTGCTGCCCGTGGCGAACGTGATGAAGAAGCTCCTGGGAACGGGGATCGGCGGGTCAAACTCGAAATGGAGGACTTGAACCTTGTTCGTGAATAAGAACTCCATCCCGTCCGTCCCTGGGATGCGGTTCCCGGTCTCGGGATCGGTGTTGCTCAGGGCGGTCTTGAGATCCACCAGCAATGCGCCGCCGCAGCTGGAACAGTGGCCCTTCGCCGATACCTTGTACCCCACCATCCGGCAGTCGCTTCGAGACAGCGTGATGTCGTCGGCGAAGCGTATGGTTTGACCCGGCGTGAACGGATCGCCGTCTTGTTGTGTGTTATGGTAGGCGGGGAAGGCGGTGGCGCAGGCTCGGACGAAGATCTGCGTATAGTAGCTGGCGTGGGGAAACAGTGGAAAGCCGCCCAACCGTGCAGCACATGCGAAGCCGGGGAAATCGAATCGGTCGGCGGAGAAGCCCCGTTCCGCCGGCGCGCCGACGACCCAGCCGACGTTGCCGCGATCGAATGTGACCGCCACGTAAAGCGTGGACGGGAGCGGGATGTCAACCCCAGCCGGGATGACACACTCCACATCGTGAAGCTCGTCCGCTTGCGTCGGTACGATGGTGGCCTGGCACTCGGTGCCGGGAATGGGCACGGGGAACAACACGGCGCCCGGGCAACTGTCGTACAGCGCCACGGTGACTGTAAACGGACGGGTGTCGAGGAGTCCGTTCTTGTTGCCTGTCACACGGATAACGTACCGATCGAGGCTACAGCCGGCCACCGCCGTCGTCACGATGTCGTCGGCGATACGGATCCCGCCGTTGCCGGACGGCCCAAAGGAAAACGGCCCTCGCGTGTTGCTGTAGACAAGTTTCCCCGGCCCGCCGCCCGAGGCAGCCTGTCCACCGCCGGCCAACACGGCAACCCGCCTGACCTTGGCGTTGTGCAACAATGGCCTGGAAAGAGCCTGGAGGTCGGCCGCCGTAGATGCGCGCGACGCCGGCTGGCCGACCGTCGTCTTCTCCGCAACGGTCTCGCCGCGCGTTTGTGCTTCCGCCACCGGAGCCGACACAAATGCCACCAGAACAACACCGATGGTCGGCATCGTGCAGGCGAACCGACGCATTGGGCCGGTGTGCGGACCCGTTCCGCAACCGGTACTTCGCAAGTAGCTGTTCCTCATGGGAATGACACACGCGGCCTTATCATCGCCGGGAATGGCTCCCCGTGCCTTCCAAGCCGTGAAAACCCGCGGTCCATCGCCGGAAAGCGCGACCGACCCCGCCTCGCGAACCGCCGGCGCCGGGCCACGAAGCCAACCATCAGTTCGAGGCTTGCCTATCATCATACCGACATCTCTCCGATGGCCCCTGGGTGACCGGCCGAGCGTTCATTATGCCAATTCCGCTCCCTCGATTCAAGGTCGGAGATGCGGTCCCGCCTCCGTTCGCGAGGCCGATACGAGTAGGGATTCGGGCCGGGTTTGCGTGCTTGGTCAGGCTCGCGATGGGAATGCGACGCCCTCGACCTTGGCGTTCAACCAATCAATGCAGGGTCCCAGAGCGAGGGCAACGCGTTAGCCGACCTCCGATTGCGATCAGGGTGTTGTTCATGGAGCTCTTCGCCCAGGTCGTCGCACGCGGAAGTGGGCGTGGATCGAGGCCGCTCACGGCGCGGTGCGCAAGGCTCCCGCCATCCGCGACTCCCCCGGCCATTCGACCTCATGGCGAATCGTTGGAACGAGATCAACTCGGTCCCGTAGTCGAAATCCTGGCGAGCGCTGGACGTGGCCGACGGCAGAGCCGCATGGGTCTCTCGATGTCAACTCACTCGAACAGGTCGAAATCGCCGTCCAACGGCAGGGCGGCGTAGTCGGATCCGCCGAGGGTAATCCCGACGGGCGACAGCGAGAAGCCGTCGTTGCCGTCCTCGGCCCGAATGCGAACGGCATAGCGGTCGAACGGGTAGCCGCCGAAGACATGCCAGCATGCTTGGAAAGCGGCTTCGACATAGGCGGCAAAATCTTCCGCAGTCAGGCCCCCACCGGCCTCCAGGAGCGTACGGTCGATGGCAAGGGAAAGCTCTGTTCCGTGGATCGACAAGGTCCGCACAATGGGACGCGTCATCGAAGTCGAAGTGATCGGCTGCGCCTTGGGATTCGTCCAGCCCGGCCATGTAGCTCAGCTTGGCGACCGGATCACCGGGATCGGTCAGATCGTCGTCAGCGGGTATGCCGTCAACAGATGTGGTGGTCGGTGGGTCGTCACTCGACGACTCGCTTCCGCCGATGTCGGCCGTGTCAGCCGGGTCCATGGCGCAGCCAGTTCCGCAAGCGATGGGCGCCACGCATGACAGAGCCAGCAGCAACAGACGGACCGAAACATGACTTGACATGGCTACAGGCTACGGAATCCAACGCGGGCACAGGAGGCTGAAGTTGTGGCCGTTGGTGTCCGTCTCCAGGAACGGTCCCGCGGCATGGGTGGCTGTCCCCGTCGCCAGGTCGTACGTGAAGATATGCACGGCCTCGGACCCGCTGCTGTCTGACGCAACGGCGTCGAACACGATCTTGTTGTTCGCTCCCCAGTTGAGCGAGATCGGCAGGGCCACCGCGTCCTCGACGACATCGCCCGCGGGGACCAATGTCCAACCGATCGCGGCCACGGCGTTGACCACGGCGGTCGCGAGTTCTCCGTTCCCCAAAGCCGGGTCGTTTCCCTGAACGGAGGCGAGCGGATCGGGGATTTGCGTCCCGTCCGAGGCGCTCAATGCCAGAAACCCCCGGTTGAGAAGCAAGGAGCCGTCGGGGCTCCAGGTCCGGTGCGCGATGCCGATCGGGGTGTTGTCGAAGCAACGGAGCTGCGAACCGTCGGCGCCGTTGAGGAGGCACACGCGCCCGGGGTCCACCTCGTTGGAGACATCGACGTGCGCGTAGGAGATCATCGCGCCGTCGGGAGACCATTCCGGCCACTCCGCGCAAACCGTGTCGCCGGTGACGACCATGCTTAGATCGGATCCGTCGGAGTTCCCGAAGGCTAGGTGGATCGGCCCGCAGCCGTTGGTCGGCTCCGGCGGCGTCACCTCCTGGAAGGCGATCTTTGATCCGTCGGCGCTCAGGGCGACGCGCAGCGGATCGTGGCCTGTGATGCCCTCGAACTGATTGACGCGACCGTCCCGGAACAGCACGACGAGTTGCCCCGGCTCGCGATCCCGAAGACTGAACGCAATCGCCTGACCATCCCCGGACACGGCCGGGCACGCGGGGCGCTGTGCTTCGATGAGCGTGGACACCGCGTCGCCTTGCTCGGTGGTGGTTGTCAGTTTTCCGCTTTCGATATCCGCGTACACGATCCGTCCGGAGACCCAGGCGCCGGCAAACATGGGGCCGGTGTCGCCTCCTCCACTCATCTCGCCCTGATTGCCGTCAGCGGCGTCGCCCGTCATCGGCGTACAACTGAGCAAGGTAAGGCAGGCCGAAAGGAACGAGGCATAGCCGGCCGTGCGGACGTCCATGTGCGCTCTCCATCTGACGCACCTGTCGCGGTGCTGTGGCGATCATCTACTCTTGGTATCGGTCCGTGCTTCCCCTCGCTCGGCCTCCTGGGCGAAGGGCCTGGGACGGTAGGCGACGGGCAAGGCGGTTTGCGGGCCGTCGCCGAGCATCCCCCCTGCCGGTAAGGTTTTGAGCCTGATAGCCTCTCGCCGGCGCGTGGCCGGCCAGACCTCGCACCAAGGGTGCTGCCGGCCAAGCGTGGATCCAGACCGGCGGCCATCATTTCGTCGCCGAGCCGGCCCCAGCCAAAGGTGCCTTCCATGATCACCGGTGTCCCCGCCGGCCAATCGCTCAGCTACTTATGCAGCCGAACGCGGTTGTCGTGCTCGAGCCGTTGCCGCCAAATGATGCGACCGTCCTCATCCCGGGCCGTGATTCGGCTGAACAGCCGATGGCAATCACAACCCACCTGTGCTACCGTTCGATTCGTCTTCATGGCTGTCTCCCAATGTCCATGTTCTCACGCCGGAGATCTTATACTCCGGCGGGAGACAGCCTTTCATGGGATTACCGACTACCGACGGGTATTGCGGAACCAGGCGAGGGCGTCGTTACTCAGTCCGCTGAGCCCGTTTCGGTCCAGTGTGACGACAAGGTCCCGCCGTCCGTCGCCATCGAGGTCAACGACAACAATCGTGTTGATGAACGTGTCGCCGCCGAGTTCGTTGGAGGTCACGTTGGGGTCGGTCGAAATGGCGGCATCGGACGAGCCCTCGTCAACGATGACGTTTTCCCGCCACTGATCGAACACGGTCGCGGATGTTCCGCTGTCGAACCAGGCCAGCGCACCGCCCGCCGCGACGATCACGTCGAGCCGCCCGTTGGAGTCGACGTCTTCCAGCGCCATCGCAGCCGGCGCGCGGGACGTGAATTCCGCGATGGTGAACACCTGCCACGGAATGCTGCGAAGCGGGGCGGTCGTCGCGGCGGCCGGACCCTTGAGCCACTGCAACAGTCGTCCTTTGGTCGAACGCACGACCACGTCGTTCATTCCGTCGCCGTCAATGTCGCGGATGGCGACCGTGTCGGCCCCGGTCCCAATCTGTGCAATAAGCCCCACCTGCCACCCGCCGTCGGAGGTGTTGAACGGGTCGTCCGGGTTCACCAGAATCGGGTTGCGGTACCACCGTACGTTCATGGTGGCCGCATCGGGGAACGTCGCGACGATGTCCATATCTCCGTCGTTATCGATGTCGGCGATGGCCACGTCCTTGATGACGCCGCCCTGGGGAACCGAGTCTGGAATGCGCGTGCCGGTCCACGTGCCGTCTCGCACCGCGCCCGGCCCATTGTTCGTGAAGACCACCGCGTCCGACGTCCCCTCACCGCAGGCAGAGTTCCATGCCACGACGATGTCCTGATCGAAGTCGCCGTCCATGTCGCCCACGGTCATGGCCGTGAAGCCGCCCTCCTCGGGCAGCCCGCTTGCCTCGCCGGCGCCTTGAAGGAAGGACGCCCCGATGGGTACCTCTTCCCACGCCAACGCATTGGTGGCATCGGCACCGTCAGTCGGACCCATGTACAGCATGATGAGTCCGGAAAGCCCGGTCGCCGGCTGCTCGCTGTCCAGGCACGCCGCGCCGGCCACCAGCGATTCCTTGACCAGCACGGCGATGTCCATCCTTCCGTCTCGGTCGAAGTCGGCCACTGCCAACCCGGAGACACCCACGGCCGGAATGCTGCCCGCCAACGTCAGCGTTTCGAAGGATACCGTCCCACCCGAGCGCCGCTGCAAATGAAGCTGAACGGGTTGCGACTGGTTCCAGGCCGACACCAGGTCCGTCAACCCGTCGCCGTCGAGATCGCCCGCGCGGACGAACTGTGGACCGGCCGAGTCCTCGGAACGCGGATCGACCTGAAACACGCTGAAGAAGCTTTGGGTCAGACCGGTGTCGAGAAAATCTCCGCCCGGTGCCGCGGTGAAGTTCGGCGCGCAGGCGACGATCGCCGCCGCGGTCGCAACGGACCCCGTGAACGTGACAAGAACCAGACCCCTGGGAAGACGAAACGATGACTTCATGGGTTATTCCCTCTGAGCAAAGCAATGGCCGACAAGAAGGCGCGGATAATCGCCGTTTGAGTTATCGGTTTGGCTATCAGGCGCCTTTTGCTGTCCGGGTTGAGTCGTTCGAGCCTGCCCCGCCGTGTGATGTCATCGACCTATAAAAACGCTGGTACTGCGACACAGGTGAATCGCTGGGTCATCCGAGCCGCGACCGTGAGGGAGCGACTGTCCTTGCCAAGGTGGGGGACTCGAATGGTCTCCGAATTCGCGACCTCCACGGCTAAAGCCATGGGGCACCCCATCCCACCCGTTTTGCTTTATCGACGCGCTAGGCATCCCCGATTGGGATGGCAGCGTCCAGCTCCAGATGGGGTAGCGGTTGCTCCGAGACGGCGCCCGGTGTTTGATCCCCGCGCGTTGGTCGGTACGATTCGAGCCATGATTATCACGATCGACGGTCCTGCCGGTTCGGGGAAATCGACGGCCGCGCGGAAGCTGGCCGCTCGGCTGGAGATTGCCTACCTGGACACCGGGGCGATGTACCGTGCGATTGCGCACGCGGCCTGTCAGCGCGGTCTCAGCTTCGACGACGACGACGCCCTGCTGCAGGTGGCTCGGTCGGTGAATCTCGAGGTGGACTGCGGCCCGACGCACACGCGCGTCCGCGTCGATGGGCACGACGTGAGTGAGGCGATCCGCACCCTATCGGTCAGTTCTGTGACGCCGTTTGTTGCGCGTCACCAGGCGATCCGTGCCCTGCTGGCGTCCCGACAGCGCGAGATCGGGCGGCGGCTCGGCGCGTTCGTGGCGGAGGGACGAGACCAGGGCAGCCAGGTTTTCCCCAATGCCGATGTGAAGTTCGTTCTCGAGGCGTCGATCGACAAACGAGCGCACCGGCGGGCTCAGGAGATGGCGGCCGACGGTGAAGATGTCGCAATTGCAGATGTAGTTGAAAATCTTCGTGCCCGGGATGAGGGAGACGCGAAGCAGTGGGAGTCGTTGCTGGAGCCGGGGAAAGCGGTCGTGATCGATACGTCCGAGATGTCCCTGGCTGACGTCATCGACCGTATGATCGACGAGATATCGACCGTGAGGACGTCCCAGGAGCGATCCTGAACATCCCCCGGGCTCGATTTCCCGTCTCTGCGGCGGCGGCCCGTCTGCCTCCCCTCCCGACCGCATACCGGCTTGCGACCCATTTCAGGGGCGTCGGGCGGCCTCGTTTTCCCTCTGGGCGCGGCGAATCAGCGTAGCAAGCAGTCCCATGCCGGCACGACGTGGCTCAATCCGTGCGAGCACTCGCAATTTCACAGGTTTTCCACATCCCACGGGTTGCTTGGCTCTTGGGTCCGATGACGCCTGAATAGGGCCGATAATGAGTCCCGCGTGGAAGAATCCACAGACGCGCAATCTGCAATCGTGCGGCGAGCGCGGTGTACAATGGATAGGTAGCCGCGGGGGAGTTCGCCCGCGGACCGAGGCGACGCACCAGGCGAACAGCGTGATTGACGCACCTGAGTCGGGGGAATACCGTAGATGAGAGCAACGCAACCCGCACGTACTGTGATGGAGCACGGTAGGACCATGGATGGTCACATCGCGTCACCCGTTCCGCGCCCCCGTTCTTTCCGCGTCCACGCGCTCGATCAAGGTTGGGCGCTGCGCGTCATCTCACCCGGCTTCGACGTGGAGGTGGCAGGTGCCTAGCTACTCCTACCGAGCCATGAGTTCGGACGGGCAATCGATGTCCGGCGTGCTGACGGCCGAGAACTACCAGGTCGCGCTGCGCATGCTCGACGAGCAGTCGCTCTACCCGATCAAGGTGACCGAGGGGATCGAGTCGGGCAAGCTTTCGATCGGGCGACGTCGCAAGGTCAAGGGTCGCGACCTGACCATCTTTTACAGCCAGCTTTCTGATCTGCTTCGCGCGGGCGTGCCGATGCTGCGATCGCTCGACGTGCTCTCGCGGCAAGCCACCAGGGGCGCGCTCGGCAACATCGTCAAGGAGCTGCGCGAGGACGTGGCCGGCGGAATGTCGCTGGGTGACGCGATGGCCAAACACCCGCAAGCCTTCGGGTCGCTACAGGCGTCGATGGTTCGCGCCGGCGAGTCGGGCGGCTTCCTGGAGGACGTGCTCGAACGCATCGCCATCTTCTCGGAGAAACAGGACGAGCTTCGCAACAAAGTTGTCGGAGCGATGATCTACCCGTTGATTCTTGTTGTTGTCGGGTCGTGCGTGATGCTCTTGTTGATGATGTTTGTCGTGCCCAAGATCAGGCAGTTCCTCCGGCCTGAAACCTTCAACGTCTTGACCATCGCCGTCTTCGGCGTATGCGATGCGATCCGAGATCATTACGCACTGATGATTCTGATCGCTGCGGCCGTGTGGGCGACGTTTTCGTCGATCAAGCGGACCGAGGCCGGCCACCGCGCGTTCGAGAAGTTCAAGCTGCATGCACCGCTTTTCGGAAATATTTTTACCATGGTGGCGATCTGCCGTTTCTGCCGCATTCTCGGCACGATGTTGCACAACGGCGTGCCCATCCTTCAGGCGTTGAAGATATCGAAAGACTCGGCCGGCAACCTGATCCTCGCCGAGGTGATCGCCGAGGCGGGCGACAGCGTGCGAAAAGGGGCGGCCCTTTCCACGCCGCTCGGCGAGTGTGGTCTGTTTCCTCCGATCGTGGTGGACATGATCTCGGTGGCGGAAGAGGGCAACAACCTGGAAACCGTGCTGGTGCAGATCGCGGACACGAACGAGGCGCGAACGGCCCGGACGATTGACCTGTCGGTACGTATTCTCGAGCCGATCCTGCTGGCGATCATGGCGGGGATGGTGTTCTGTATCGCGGTTGGGTTGCTCTTGCCCATCCTGACGATGGGTTCGGGCATTGAATGACAAGGGTATGGCTCGCGAAGAAGAAGGCGAACGGTTCGGTGTCCGATTCAGTGTGGTCGGGCGCCGCGAGGAATGATTCGTGTGGGTGACCCATTCCCGGGGCGCCTGGACTAAAGGAGAAGTGACATGCGGCAAGTGATTCAAAAGAGACGGTCGGCGTTTACGCTGATCGAGGTGTTGTTGGTTGCGGGGATCCTGGCGTTACTGGCGGCGTTCGCGGTCCCGCAACTCATGGGGATGGCCACGAAGGCGAAGATCGCCCTAGCCAAGTCGGCGGTCGGACGTAACGGTCCCATTGCCAAGGCGCTGGATGCCTTCAAATGGGACATGAACCGCTATCCCGACACCGACGAAGGGCTCGAAATCCTCATGATGGAAAAGGATGAGGTGGACGACGAGCGATTCGATGGACCCTATCTGAACAACGACAAGATTGAGGATCCGTGGGGTAAGCCGTTCGAATACCGCTCCCCGGGCGAGATTCGTGAAAAGGCCTACGACCTGTGGAGTTCAGGGCTCGACGGAAAAGACGACGAGGGCAAGGAAGGCAGCGACGACATCAAGAACTGGATCGAGAAGTAGCGATCGATCTCGAAGCGTGTGGCACGGTGCTTGAACCGTGTCCGCGACGGTTCAACAGCAGCGTCGCGTCACGAGACGGCCGTCCGGGATGTGTTCTCGGAACGGCGGCTGGGATGAGGTTGGGGGGATCAAACGGGTGACGATCATGTGGCATCTGTCGCATCCAAGAGCATGTACCGTGTCGTCCGAGCGGGGGAGGACGGAGCCCAACCGCGCGTCGGGTTCGGCGCGTCGGCGGGCCTTCAGCCTCATCGAGTTGTCGTTGGTGATGGGGATTCTGGTGGTGCTTTCCGCCATGATCGTTCCCAACTTCATTCGCCAGATTCGGGCCGACGCGTTACCTCGGTCGGCGAGACAGATGCGCACCCTGATCACGCTGGTCAGGGCGCACGCCGCCTTCGACGGGCTTCGGTATCGGATTCGCTTCCCCAACGAAGACGAAACCGACGCGCTGGGCGGGACCGTGCAGCCGCGCGTCGAGCGAGAGGACGACCCGATCGAAGAGCCCGAGGTGTTCAACGAGGTGTTGGACCCGTGGGCGGTCGGGAAAACGCTGTTGGGGGATGTGTGGTGCGCCGAAGTGCGACTCGAGCGTCCGACGATCCTCCTGCTTCAGGAGCTGCGCGAACGAACCGGCGAAGGGATCGAGGAGGCGCTGGAGGAGGCCGAACAGCGCATCGAGGAGATCGACCCGCTGCGCCCGCCGCTTTTTATCGAACCGGACGGTACCGGCGAGTGGGCCGTCTTCGTTTTGACCACGGCGCCGCGCGAGACGCCGATCGAGGAACTCGAAGACCAACCGCAACTTCACTTGATCGTCGAGGGTATCACGGGGTTGGCTTGGATGCAGCGACCGTTCTACGAGGAAGAGCTGGACTTGTTCGAGGAAAAAGGCTGGCCGGCGGTCTTGCGGCAGGACTTCTTGACCACGCGCGTCCTGACCGAGGACGACGTTCTGGAGCTTCGCGAGAGCGGAGTCCGGGGGCATGACGTGGAGCTCAAGGGTCGGGAACTGAAGGCAACACCATGACAGAGCGACGCGACAGCTCGGCTTTGGCCGGCGTCAAAGGTGCCGATTCACTGGCACTCACCGGCGCGCGCCCACGTGTCGCCCGGCGTGGCTACGTCCTGCTGGAAACCGTCGTCGCGACGGGTATGTTGATCGTCGGCCTGTCCATCATCGGCTCGCAGGTTCAAAGCGCCGACAAGTCAATCAAAATGATGGAGCGGAAGATTCGCGCCGTCGCCCTGGCCGAACAGCACCTGGCCGAACTGGATATGGGGCTCGTCGAACTGGACTCGGTCGATGAGGAGCAGGAGGGCGATTTCGGTCCACGGTATCCGGACTTCGGCTGGATCCTGACCACCGAGAACACCGCCTTGGAGGCCATGTTCCTGCTCAAGGTCGATATCCTTCACCATCCGCGCGAGGGGGACTATCGCGAGGACGAGTTTGAGCACGAGTTGGCCGAGACCGTGTTCACGGTCTATGCCATGCGCACGGCACCGCAGCCGGTCAACTTCGGGGAGGACTTCGGGCTCAACGAGGAAGAGCTGGTCGATCTGACCGATCGATTGGCCGAGTTGGCCATCCCGGGGCTCGATCCGGAATCGTTTGACCCGGCTTTACTGGGCAAGGTCGATTTCGAGGAGTTGATCGAGGCGCTGCCCGTGCTGATGGACGCCTTCGGGATCGACGTGTCACAACTGATGGCGGGTCTTCCGCCCAACCTGCTGGAACAACTGCAAGAGAGCGGTTTCTTCGGGGACGACGACGAGTCCGGGACCGAGGGGGAGGAGGGATCGTGATGCGACGCCGATCGCTTGATCTCACCATGCCGCGCTGGGCTCGCCGCGGCGTCACGCTGATCGAAGTTGTCCTGTCCATGGGGCTTCTCGTCGTCGTGTCGTCGATGACCTATTGGTTCTATGCGTCCGCGTTGGAGACGACGCGCAGCGAGACGAAGGCGTCGCGCAAGCTGCGGCTGGCCCGGGTCGTCCTTGATCGGATGGCGACCGAGATTCGGCAGGCGTCGGCCGTCACCATCGACAGCCGAGTGGGCATTCGAGGCGACGGCGAGCGCATCTGGCTGTCCACCTACCGCGTGCCGTCGCGCGAACAGGGCAAGGCACGGGAGATCGACGACGACCCTGCCCGGGCCGAGTATGACGTGACGAAGGTCGAGTACCGTATCACGCGCCACGAGGAGATTCTGCACGAAGACGGGTGGGAGCGAGCGCTGGGGTTGGCGCGGGTGGAGGTGTTGATTCCGCGCCCGGACCACGCCCAGCTTGCGCGACGCCGCCTTGAAGCGACAGGCGAGCCACCGGTCGATGACGGCGGGCTCTACGACGAAGCGGGTGAGGGCGAAGAGGCCGGTGACGTGGACCTCGGTCCACAGATCAACTGGGACGAACTGTATTCACCGGAGATTCGCTACCTGCGCATCTGCTACTACGACGGGCACCAGTGGTGGGATCGGTGGGAGGTGACCGGTGAGAATCCCTTGCCACAGCTTGTGCAGTTAACGATCGGATTCGACGAGCACCCCTCCCTGGAGGACGACCTCGGCGACGACGAGGTGAACGAAGAGTTTTGCGAGTGCCAAAACGAGGATCCCATCGACTGCGTGCCGCTCACGCCGGACCAGTTCTCGAGAGTCGTCCGCGTCACGCAGTCGGATCCGCTGTTTCGTTCGCGGGTCAGCCGAGAGACGCAGGCGCTGGTCGAGGAGTTGGCCGCCGGCGAGGAGGAAGAGGGGACCGAGCCATGAGGTGTCGGCGCGGTGTCATTCTTCCGGTCGTCCTGCTGATCCTGGTCTTGCTGGGGCTGCTGGTGGCCATGTTCTCATTCCGGGTCAACGCCGATCTGGCGACGACTCGAGCGGTCGAGCTTCGCATGCAAACGCGCCTGGCGGCCGAGGCGGGCGTGGAGCGCGTGAAGCTGCTCTTGCGCGAGTCGCGCCTCGACATGGATCGGTGGTACCACAACCCGGAGGAACTTCATCGGATCATCTTCTGGGTGGAAGACGGCGACGAAACCGTCTGGGGCACCAACGATGAGTTCGAGGAAGAGCTGGCTGCCTACCGCTTCAGCATCCTAGCCGACGACCCGTCCGACGACGAGGACCTCATTCGCATCGGCATCACGGACGAGAGCTCGAAGCTCAACCTCAACACCGCCAGCGCCGGGCAACTGCTCAAGCTCGTGCGGCGGGCGCTGGGGGACGACGTCGAAAGAGACCCACGGGACATCGTCGATGCAATTCTGGATTGGCGCGACGCGGACACCGCACCGCGCGGAAAGGATCCCGAAACCGAGGGACTCTATTACCAACGACTGCCCAAGCCCTACCGGGTGAAGAACGGACCGTTTGACAGCGTCGAGGAGTTGCTGCTGGTCAAGGGTGTGACCGGTCCGCTCCTCTACGGCGAGGACTTCGACCGAAACGGGCTCTTGACGCCCAACGAGGACGATGGCGACCTCACCTTCCCGCCGGACAATGAGGACGGCATGCTCAACCTCGGGTTGTTCCCCTATCTCACCGTGTTGTCGTCGGAGCGGAACGTCTCCAACGATAATCGGCCCCGCGTCTACCTGCTCGGCGATGCCGACCTGGTTGAGGCTGAACTGACCGCGGCCTTTCCCGATGAGCCCGCGTTGGTCGAGTTTATCGTGCGGGCGACACGGCCGGGAGGCGGGAACCAAGGCGGCGCCAACACTGGTAACGCCGATGGCGCGGGGGGACCGTCCGACGAATCAAACCAGGGCAATGAGGGGGCATCCACGAACGACCCGAACGCCGACGAAACCGGATCCGGTGGTGGCGAAAGCAATGGTGCCGGCGAGTCCCCCCGGTCGATGGCAAGTCCGGCGTCGTTGCTACGAGACGCGTTGGTGGACGGCCAGACGGAGCGCAGCATCGTCACGCTGGCACATCTGCCTGTGCTGATGGATCGCACCACCGTCGTGAAGGACACGCAGCAGGAGATTTCCGGGCTTATCAACATTAATACAGCCACCAAGCCGGTGCTCGAGACCATCGACGGTCTGACGACCGACCAGATCGACGCCATTCTGGAGCTGCGCCAGCGGCTGGGGGCCGAGACGAAGGCGACGACCGCCTGGCTGTTGACCGAGGAAGTCGTCGATCTGGACACGTTCGAGCGGGTCAGTTCCGCGATCACGGCGCGCGGGCAACAGTTCACGATTGAATCGCTCGGCTACGGCGACCACATCGGAATGGTGACGCGCTTGCATGTCGTGATCGATATGGTTGGCCCGATCGCGGAAACCATCTATTATCGTGACATCACCTACCTCGGCGGTCACTATCCGATCCGCGAGGAAGACAAAGAGAGAGCCGGTGTTCAGTAGAAACCGACCAAGTCGAATCGTCGCGCTGGATTGGGACACGCGCAATCTGCGCTGCGTCCATGCGCTGCTCGGCAAACGCGGCGTCAAGATCGACCAGATCCTGTCCGTGGCGATGCCGACGGACCTGGATGTGGCCGACCCGCGCGCGCTGGGCTTGCACATTCGGCGCCTGCTCGACCAGGCGGGGATCAACACCAAGCACGCCATCGTCGATATTCCACGCGACCAGGCGATTCTCAAGACGCTGACCCTGCCCACCACGCAGCCCGATCAGCTCCCCGGCATGGTCGAGATTCAGATTGCCAAGGAGCTGTCGTTCCCGGCGGAGGAGGCGCTGATCGATTTCACCGTCGCGCCCGGGGAAACGGACGAACCCACGGGCGACGTGCTCGTCGCGGCCGTGCGGCGCGAGTTGGTCGAACAGTATGAGGCCGCTTTCGTCGCCGCCGGGCTGAAACTCGACCGGATCGGTCTTCGCCCCTATGCCAACAAAGTCGCGGCCGTCGCACTGCTCAAGCACGCCATGCCGGAACGCGTCCTGTTTATCGACGTGCGACCGACGTTCATGGAAATCGATGTGCTGCGAAACGGGGCGCTGGTGTTCTCGCGTTCCGCCTCCGTGACGATCCCGGTGATCGCTCGCGATGCCGGCGTGGTGTCGATCGCGGCGGGGCGGGCGCGGGAGGAACCGGGTCCGTCGGCGCCGGCATCGATTCCGACCATCGGCGCCGGCCCGATGAGTGTCACCGATCCGGCACCAAGCGGCGCGTCCTTGGACCCTGTTGTCTCCTCGCTGATCGTCGAAGTCACCCGGTCCATCGAGGCGTATCGTGCGACCGACCCGTCCGATTCGATCGATCACGTCGTGATTGGCGGCGACGTCGGCGTGGAGGAGGCGCTGGCCGAGGCCATCCAAAAACACTTCAACGTCACGGTTGAGCTGTACAACCCCGCCTCCACCTTCGGTTGGGAGCCGGACGAAGGGGTGGCGGCGTCGGCCCACGCGGCCTCACTCGGACTGGTGCTCGGGCACGCGGAGGATGACGCGCTACATTTCGACTTCCTGCATCCCAAGAGATCGATCTCGACGACGCAGAAGCGGTTGCGCAAGGCGCCGGCTGCCGCCGCGGTGGCCATCCTGTTCCTCACGGCCGGCGGGGTCGTCCTGGCTGGGATGACCGGGCCGGGGCGGGTTGAGCTGGCGCGGATTCAGCAGAGCATCAAGGAGCTCAAGGGAGAACGCAGTAAGTACAGGAAGTTTCTGGTCGTTTCCGACGCGATCAAGGCGTTCGACGAGGAGCAGCAGGTTTGGATTGACGTTCTGCATGATGTCATCTCCGTGCTTCCGTCGAATCAGGAGGTCGTGATCAACAGCATGGAGATGAACCAGAAGGAGGGGCGGCTGACGCTGAAAACGCGCATGAACGCGCGGGCGACCGGGACCGAGGTGGTCCGCCGGCTGAAGGCGTTTCGCCGACCGGGGCGTGACAAGCCGCGCTATGAGGTTTCCATGGGAACCCAGTCGCTGAAAACGGGCGACAAGTATCCCTTTGTCCAGGAGCTGCGCATCTCACTGCTGGATGATGCGCCCCGGAAGAAGAAGTTGACGTCCAGACGTCGGTCGCGGGGCTGACGCAGGCTTGTAAGGATCCGGTGCAGACCATGGATCGAAGAACAACCGTTTTGGCCTCAGTCTTCGGCGTCGTCGTGATCGGTGCGCTTCTTTCGAGCGTGGCCTACCCGCTCATTCGCGAGCACGTCTGGATCGACCCCGCGCACATCGCGCGTGAGCAAAGGGAACTCGACAAACTGGAGGATCTCGAGGCCCGGGTGAATGAGGCGCGGCTGCACTACCGCGACGTCGTCGCCCGGCTCGCCTCGTTTGACGTCGGCGTTGTCGAGACCGACGTCCGCGAGGCTCTAAACGAACTCATCGACAAGTACGAGCTCGAGAACGCCAAGGTCACGCGCGGCCGGCCGAGCTCGGCCGGCAAGACCGGGCTGACGAAGATGACCCTCACCGTGACGGCGACTTGCTCGCTTCAGTCTGCGGTCGAGTTTCTAAAGGAGGTTTCCGAGATGCCGCAGCTCATTCGGGTGGGCAATGCGGCCATCTCGCCGATGCGTAAGTCGGGTGCGGGACGCAAGGGGTATAAGAAGGGGACCGTGTCGCTGCGCGCTCCCATCGAGGTCATGGTGCTGCCGCGCCAGAAGGTCGTGGGTCCGATCGATGTCAAGACGTTGACACAGCCGGATACGTTCGTGCGGCATCAGGGACAAGCGTATGCGACGATCTGGGAAGCGAACCCGTTCTGGGCGTACGTTCCGCCCATTCCGCTCAGGGTGACCGCCGGGCCGGCCGTGAACGTGAAGACGGGGAAGAAACGGGTGATGCTTACGGTTAAGGCGAGCGGCGGCGAGGGTCCGTACACCTATCGATGGGAGCCGGCCGACGGCTTGAGCGACCCGACGCGTCCCAAGCCCAAGGTGGATACGAAGAAGCCGTTTAACCGTACGTACAAGGTGACGGCTACGGACGTCAACGGCAAGACGGCCGTCGGCTCGGTGCGCGTGACTGTAGCAGACCCGCGGCCCAAGCCAGTGAAGGTGGCCACGAAGCCGCCCGCGCCAACGCCCCGCAAACCCGCTAAGAAGGTGGATAAGCGTTGGAAGGACCGCAAGTACATGCAGGTTCGCATGGCGCTGCTTCAAGCCGCGGGTGCCGAGCGCATCGACGAGTTGATGATCTACAACAACCGGGCGAAGGAAACGAAGTACTACACGATCGGCGACGAATTCAACGGCGGTGAGTTGGTTTTCGTGCACCCAACGGGGGGCGTCGTCCGTAGAATGGATGAGTACTTTCTCTATCCGATCGGGAACTGGGTGGATGAGGACATCAGCGTAAAGACCGGTGGGGACGCCGCGAGGGAATACCCTCAGCTCTTGGCGGCCGCGGACCGTCACGGCGTGATCTTCGATGGTCCGATCGACGCCGAGAACGACGTCTCGCCGGTCGGCCCGGGCGACGGCGCGGAGGATGGTGCCAACGAAACGGCACCGGATGACAAGGGCACCGGCGGTGACGGGCGGTCTGAAGTGCGTCCGGCGATGCCCCGTGGCTCCGGCGCTCAGGAGCAGGCGCCGAAGTCAGCACAGGCTACGAGGGCGCCGGCGAAACCGGAAACCGAAGCGCAGCGGAAACTTCGGATGGCCAAGCGACGCCGGCGGGCCGCCGCCCAGCGACGCGCCACCCCGTCGAACAAGTATAAACCGCGCTGAGCGCGCCTTGGCGATTCGCGGCCATCGGGGCGGCCACGGCGACGCGCTAGTGACAATCGAGAGATGACCTGACCGGCCGCCGAGATCCGACGGCCCGGAGGATTCCTGATGAACGAACGATACAAACGAACGTCAGTGGCTGGTGCCTGTGTGTTGGCAGCGGTGTCCGTGTTCGGGCCGTGTGCTGCTCAGGCGCTCGCGCAAAGTCCCAAGACACCGCCGGCCAAGAAAACGCGTTCCCAGGCCAAGCCGACCGAGTCGCCCAAGAAACCCGGGCGTGTATCGACGAAGCGCCCGCCGCGGGGCAAGCCTGGACAGGCGAAGGATCCCAAGGCCAAGATCGACCCCGGCATGCAAAGGCGGCTCGACGACATCCTCCGAGCCCGAACGCAGACGCAAAGGGACCAGGCGCGCAAGATCGCGGCACAGCGGAACACGGGTGCGAAGCCGGGCGCGGCCGCCAAGCCCGCCGCCGCGAGGGCACAAACGCCCGCGCCCAGGCAGCCTGCGCCCAAGACGGCGCCGCCGACCCCCGCACGGCGGACGACGACCCCCGCGCGTTCGCGGCCAACCCCGGCGCGTCGTTCGCGGTCGGCGGCCGGTCGGCGGGTGGGTCGCAGCGAGCCGGCCAGCCCCTCAACGGTTCTGGACATCGCCCCGATCGAAGTCGAAATCCCTCCGGAAGAGAAGACCTACTGGTTCTCGTGCAAGGATTGCACCTACCAGCAGTTGGTCGAGGGTTTCGCCCGGCAGACCGGGCTGGGCGTGATGGGGCAGACCCCCAAGGACGGCAAGGTCAATTTCGTCAGCACTGAGGCGCTCTCGTTCAATGAAGCGCTCTCCCGCGTGCGGATGATCCTCTTCAACTACAAGCCGCTGGAGCCCTACTGGTTGGATCGCCGTGACACACACCTGGAGGTCAATAAGGTGAACGACCTCTACCGGAAGATCCCTGTCGAGCGAATGTTCAGGTCGGTCGAAGAGTACCGTGCGGCCGATCTTCCTGACGACGAGTTGGCGTTTGTCATCTACACGCCGAAGGAGGGGTCGCTCGCCGATCAGAACATCGTTCGAGATTTTCTTCCCGACTACATGCGCGTGACCCCGAAGGATGGTACGTCGGCCATCATCTTCGCGCTGGCCAGCGACATCAACAAGTACCTCGATTTGGTCACTAGACTAGTCACGGATGGGGCCGATCCGCGTATCATCGAGGTGTTTGAGCTCGAGCACGTGCTGCCCAGCGGGGCGCTGACCCAGATCCAAACGCTCATGGGGTCGGCCGGCGCGGTTGCCCAATCAGGAAGGCGTATGCCGAAAGGGATACGAATGCCCAGCCCACTCGACAACATGCGCGAGCCGGACGCGGTGTACCTTCCTGACGATGCAAGAGGGACGCTGCTCGTGCGGGCCATGCGCGACCGGATCGAGAAGATCAGGGCGCTGCTTCCCTATATTGACATTGAGCAGGGCAAGGACAGGCGCGACCCGGTAACCATCCCAGTGGCCGGCAGGAGTGTGACAGGACTGATCGATACGATTCAGATGATCCTCACGCAGAGCGGTGCGGGAGCCCGTGCCGCGGTGCCGAAGGGCCCGACGCGCAGACCGGCTAAGAAAGCGATTGGGAAGTCTGTTGCCGCTCCCGCCCGTCCCGTACGCGCGGCGGGCATCACGATGCTGCCTCACCCCACGCAAGACGCCATACTCGTGTTCTCCGACGAGGAGGGCGTCGCCCGTGTCAGAGAACTCGTGGCTGAGTTCGACAATGACGACCAGGTCGGCCCCGTCCGTATCGCCCTTCAGTACACAACCACTCAGCAGATGCAGTCAACGATCAAGGCGGTCTTCATGCCGGGTGGCAAGGGCCGCACCGAGGCGCGGTTCCAACTGTTGCCCGGCCCCACGGGAGATGCCCTCTGGTTCACGGGTTCGCAACGCGACTTTGATCGCGTTCGAGAACTCGTCGCGATATTTGATGCCGCCATTGACGGCGTCAACTTGCACATTCATCCGCTTGAACACACCAAGCCCTCGTTCGTGGCAAACATCCTGCGCGGGTTCGACAAGGGCGCACCGGCGAGCGCCGACGGCAAAGGGGTCAAGAGAGCGCGAGCCCGTCCCGCACCGGCGCAGAAATTCACGGCCAATGACGATGAAGGCTTTCTGTTCGTACTTTGTACGGATAACGAATGGGAGGTGTACCTGCCGATCATCAACGAGATGGACACGATCGCGGCTGATCAGCCGCCCTTCAGCCGGCTCATGCTTGAGCACATCGACCCCGAGCCGGCCATCGCCGCGCTGAGCGCGTTCTTTGCAGAGGGGCGTGGAGCGACGCTTCGGTTCTCGCCTTCGGACGGGGGGCTTCTTGTATTCGGCGCCACCCCGTCGGTCCTTGATGACCTCAAGCTGTTCTTGTCCGAAATCGACAAGCCGACCTCGGTCGTGCAGCGCACCTTTCATATCCGCCACCGCGCGCCGAGCGAAATCAAGTTGGTCATCGAAGCATTCGTAGGCAACAACTCCAGCGCCAAACCGAAGGCGCGCAAGCCCAGGAAGCCGAGGGGCGGGCTCGCGCCGCCGACACTGCTGCCGCAGTTGACCATCGTCGAGCTGGAGGATCGACTCGTCGTCAGAACCACGCCCGAGAAGATGGAACGAGTGGCCGAGCTTGTTGAGGAGTTCGACGTGCCCGAGGTTCAGACCGAACTGAAGGTCTACGGCGACTTCGCGCCCGGCACCGACATCGAGAAGCTGGCCGAAACCCTGGCGGCCACGCTGTCCGGGGGGCCGTCCGGGAGACCGAGCAAAGGTCCGGTGAAGGGCGGCGGTCCGGACGGCCCGCGGTTTATTCCCCAGCCGGGAGCCGGTGAGCTTCTGGTGATCGCCTCGCCCGAAAAGTATCCCGAGATCGAGCGGCTCCTGAACGTGCTGCGCAAGGCCGGCGAACCCGACCCGTGGGTTGTCGAATTCATCGAGGTCGCGCACGCCGATCCGGATGGGATCGTCACATTGGTTGGGCCGTTGCTTGACGTTGCCGCCCGCCAGTTCGTGGGCGATGGTCGCCTGAAACAGGTCGTCGGGACGGCCGCAACGCCCAAGAAGCGCGCCCAGCGAACGGGGCAGGTCGTGTTCAGCGGCGACTACTACCACCTTGCCGCCGATGGGCAGAACAATCAAGTTGTGGTTTCCGCTCCCCAGCAACTGGTTGACGAAGCCGTCAGGCTGGTTGCCCGCTTCGATCGGTCGGGCGAGGCCGACGGTTCGATCTATCGCACCGTTGAGCTGGCCAATGCGAGCCCCGCGGACCTGGTCAAGTCCATCAAGGAGATGATCGGCGCCAATGCTCGCATCAAGAACAGAGGCAAAGCGGGTCGGACCGCCTCCCGAGCCGGAGGCACCATCGAGGGGCTGACCATCGTCGCGGTACCCGGCGCGCAAGCGGTCTTCCTGCAAGGGCCTTCGGATGCGGTCGAGCAGGCCACCGAGTGGATCACCGAGTTGGACGGGGCGGCTGTGAGCGGTCACGCATTGCGCGTCTACCAGATCGTCCACGCCGACATCAAGCAACTCGCCGACCTCATTCTACACACGGTTGATACACCGAGCACCACCGGTCCCAAACGCGCCCCCAGACCGCGGCGACCGTCCCAGGATTCGACCGACGACGCGTGGGAGACCAACAAGACCTGGACCGGTCAATCGATCTATATCCAGGCCGACCTGATCGCCGGGACCATGATCGTGGCCGCCTCCGAAGCGAAGCTGACAGAGGTGGATGCGATCGTCGCACAGTTCGACGACGAGGAGGCGCCCGGCGTCAAGAAGGTACACCTTCCCAGCTTCGTGTACGACCTGAAGTATGCCGATGCCTGGGACGCCGCGTTCATGCTCGAGTCGCGTCTGGAACAGACCTGGGACGATCCGGACCAGGTGCCGGAGGTCGAGTCCGCCTTCTTCGGTAACGCCCTGGTGATTCGCCACCCCGACGAAGAGCGTTTCCCCGAGATCCGGAGAATCATCGCGGAGCACATCGACGTGCTGAGCGAAGAGGATCGCAAGAAGGTCAAGAAAACGTTCCCGCTCAAGGAGGGTATCAATGCGGAGTATGCGGCCAAGTTCTTCGAGGAGAATCTCGCCGGCGTCGAAGTTGATATTAAGAGCGGCTCCAAGGGGAAGCCTGACGAACACGGCATGGAGCGAGTCCGGCCGCCCAAGCGCAGGGGGTCAAACAAGACCGTGCTGCCGCAAGCCCTGCTACACATGGCCGACAACGCGGCAACCACCCTGCCAGGGCAGACGGCCGGGGATACCGACAACATCGACAACGCCGCGCAACCGCCCGTGAAACGGACCGACAGCAAGCAGCGATCGGATCGGAACCAACGTCAGTCAACCAGCAAGACGGGCTCCAGGAACCCTCTTCAGGAAGCGGCCAAATCGCTTCTGGGAATGGGCAGAAAGGATGATGCGAAAGGCCCACCGGGAGAGGGCGACTCGCGCTCCGAGCTGCGCATTCCCCCCGGTGAGCTTCTGAAGATCCGCTACAACAACGAGACCCGGTCGGTAACCGTCGAGGGAACCAACGCCGTCGTGGACCATCTCCAAGACCTGGTGGAAGAACTCGAAGAACAGAGTCGGGAGGTCTATTCCCCGCCGGACATTCGCATCTATCGCGCGCGCTTCATCGACGTCAACGTGGCGGCCGGCATCATCGGTGAGATGTTCAACGCCTCGCGCCAGCAGCGCCAGCAGATTGCCGCCGCTCAGCGACAGGCCCAGCAGCAGGCCCAAAGGCAAGCGCAGGCCAACGCGCGTCGCCAGCAACAAGCCCAGCAACAAGCCGGGCGCGGGCAACGGCCCAATCCGCGTGGTCAACAGCCGCCGCAGCCGGCCGCGCCACAGCTTCCGCCCACGTCCGTTCGTATCACGCCGAACCCGCGCGACCGGACGCTGATCTTCCGAGCCGACGCCGCCGTGTACCCGGCCATTCTCGAACTCCTCGCCACGATCGACCAGCCGCAACCGATCGAGAACGAGTTCAGGATGTTCCCGCTCAAGAAGCTCAACGCCGTCCAGGTCGAGACGCTGCTAAAGGACATGCTCGGTCTCGGGGCGACCACGCGGCGCGTGACTCCCGCCGCGGGCGGCGCGGCGGGCAACCGTGGGCAGGCGCGGCGCGCGACGAGCGCCACAAACGGATCGCTCCCGCGCACCATCTTGCAGAACATCACCACGGGTCCGGGTCAGCTCGGCCTCAACCCCGCCGACATCAAGCTCTCCAGCAACGAGCAGACCAACACGATCATCGCCATGGCGCCACAGGCCGCGCTGGACTTCATCGCCGACGTCATCAACCAGCTCGAGAGCGAGGATATCCCCGACCGCATCACGCGCTACTACGACCTGAAGCACGCGGACGCCGGTGAAGTCACCGACTATCTGGTCAGCCATTTTTCAGAAACGTCATCGGGCGGCAAGAAAGGAACCCCTCGCGGCGGGAGCGCGCTCGGCACGCCCAGCGTCGTCCCGTTCACTTCGTTGAACCTGGTGACCGTGCAGGCCACCGAGGAAGAGCTTCGCGACGTGGATGACATCGTCGCACGGCTCGATCAGCCGGCCGCCGACGACGACTGGCAGACCGCCAACCTGATCAACCTGGATGCCAAGACGACGGCCGACACGCTCAAGACGATGTTTGGACTCAGCGCCTCGATGGGTAGCAGGGGGAAGGCCAAGTCCGGCTCGCCCGAGTTTGTCGGCGATCCCGGCACGCACGTGCTCTTTTATCGTGCGGCCGAGAGTCTTCACCAGCCCATCCTGGACGCGATCGCCAAGCTGGAGGCCGACGCCCTCGAAAGGACGACGCTCCGCGTCATCGATCTCGAAAACGCGCTCCCCAGCCGCATCGCCGAGGCGATCGAGAGTGCGTATGGGTCCGCGCCTCGGCGCGGCGGAGGCGGCGCCAACCCGCCGTTCACCCTCTCGGCCCACGACTCGGGCAAGAAGCTGTTCGTGATGTCCAACAACGTGATGTATGCCAAGATCGAGTCACTGGCCAGGTCGTTGGATCGCCCCGAAGCGCTCGGCTTCGAGTTTCGCATCTATCCGCTTCAGTATGCCAACGCGCGGCGCGTCCATGAACTGCTGAACAAGTTGGTGACCAACTACATGCGGCAGGTGGGTTCCCGCGGGGAGATCGAGGCGTTCAGCGTCGAGGTCGATGATGAGGCCAACGCGCTGGTCGTGCTCGGCGGTGACACGGTCTTTAAGTTCCTGGAAGACAACCTGCCCAAGATCGACAACCCCGCGGCGGCCTTCGCCTCGCCCGGCTTCTTCATGGTACACCTCGAGCAGGCCAATGCCGTCGAGGTCGCACAGAGCATCGCCAGGCTCTGGAGCGAGAGGACGCTTCCGCCGGGCGTCGATCCGCCCCAAGCCGAGGCGAACCGCACGCTGAACACGCTCATCGTGCGCGGCACGCCCAAGCAGATCAAGGAGATCAGGGAAGAGTTCATCGGCCCGCTCGAGGCGCAGACCGCGGCCGCCCTGCTGACCGAGACCATTTCCCTGAAGTTCGCGCGGGCCGACACGGTCGCCGACTCTATCAATCAGATTTTCGAAGCCAAGCGACGTGCCTACAAGGAAATGGGGCAGGGGCAAAACATCTCACCGCTTCAGTTCACGGCCTTTGTGACGCCCGACGCGTCAACCAACCAGGTCGTCGTTCAGGCGGGCGAGGAAAACATGGCCTTGATCAAGGCCCGAATTTCCGAGATTGATCGAGCGGACGTCGCCCGGGCCGCATCGACCTCGATGAAGATCTACCCCATCCGCTTCGCGGAACTAAGCTCTGTCGTCGCCATCATTCACAACTGGGCCAGGTCGCGCCCGGAGCGGCTCGGCGTGACCGACGAGGTGATCGCCACCGCCGAGCCTGCGACCCAATCGGTCGTAGTCAATGCCGCCGAGTCGAGCCACCTGATCATCCAGGACATGATCGACCAGTTGGATAGTGACCAGGCCGCCGACCGCAAACCCAAGGTTGAGCGCTTCGTGGTGACGGGCGATCCCGGGCGGGTCCAGGACGCCGTCAACCAGCTCTATCGCGGCGCAAGAAACCCACGCGACCAGGTCATGGCGATCGCCGATTTCGTCGGTAACGCCGTCATCGTGCAGGCATCAGCCGAGAATCTTCCGCGCGTCGCGGAGCTTATCGCCAGCCTGGATAGCGCGGAGGGCGATGAGCTCGATGTTCACGTCGTGAACCTGGAAAACGCCGATGCCCAGGCCGTCGCACAAACGCTGACGGAGATTTTCATTCGCAGCCGCCCCACCCGGAAGGGCAACCAAGTGCCGCCGGTTTCCATCTCGGCCATGCAGGGCGCCAAGTCGCTGCTGATCAAAGCCAACGAGGCCGACTTCAGCGAGATGGAAGGGATCATCGCCCAACTGGACAGTAGCGAGGCCGTCATGCCCGAGACGGTGCGCGTCGTGTCGTTGCTCTTCACCGACGCCTCGGAGATGCAGGGGGCGCTGGAGACCTCCCTGCGGAAGCCCGGCGGCGGACGGAACAACGAGCTCGCTGGTGACGTGCGGCTCAGTGTGCTTTCTCAAAGCAACGCGTTGGTCGTCAGCGGAAGCACGGACGAGGTCGATCGCGTGGAGAAGACGATCCAGATGCTCGACGTCGCCGGGGAACCGGGCAACGCTCCGACGGCGATCGTGCTCACCCACGCCAACGCCGGCGAAATCGTCCCGATCCTGCAGGAAATGTTTAGCCAGTCGACAACCAGAGGACGCGGCAAGTCGGCGCCCGTGATCGTGGGCGACGATGGGACGAACACGATCCTGGTTCGAGCCGACCCAACCGACTTGGAGGCGATCAAGGCCACCGTGGCACTGCTCGACACCGATGAGGAGAAGGTGCCGGGGTACCGCCTCGTGTCTATCTCCCCCGGTCTGAACGTGACGACGCTCGCCGACCAGGTGGAGGAAACCATCAACAGCGGCGCACGCGGAACGGGGCGTAGGGGGCGCGAGATCGCGACACTCTCCGTGCGGGCCGACACGCGCAGTCATAGCGTTATTCTCTCCGGGAACCCTTCCCAGTTCGATGACGCCGAGAAGCTGATCCGTGCTCTGGAGGAGACCGGACCAAGCGGCGGCAAGGGTGTGCGGTTCATCAAGCTGGGGAAGATATCCGGGGCGGAGATTCAGAGCATCATCGCGCAGTTGCAAGGCGACCAGGCGGGTTCCACCGGCGCGCGCGGCGGACGAGGTGCCGATCGCCGGCGCAACACAGGTCGCCGGCAGAACGCACCTCCTCGGCGCGGTCAGACCGGCGGGCGCCGTAGAAATCAGCGGCGCCCTGGTCGGTAAGTGTAATGAAGCGAGTAGCCGTGAGGGCGGTTTCGTCTCCGATGGCTAAAGAGATGTGCGGTTTTGGGGCTAAGCGCCGATACGGTGACGGAACGGTCGCCGTTGCGAGTGGGATCGTCGGGCCGTGGATGTAGGCCTGAACTGAATGAGGCAACATGATGAGTTTGAAGCAGCAGGACTGTAAAATGGCGCTGAGCCACGTGCGATCCGCCGCGAGGTCGTGGCTCGCCGCCATCTGCGTGATGATCGCCGGCTTGAGTGCGGTCGCTCAGGTGCGTGGTCAGGCCGAACGGTCACGGCGCCAAGTGCCTCCCAACCGCGCGCAGCAGCCGGGCCGGGTTGATCCGGTCGTCGATGAGAAGCCCCTTGAGCCCAGCGCCGTCCAATCCCTCTTGCGCGACCTCGATCCCAAGGCGCTCAACCTTTCCGGGGCGGAGATGACCGCCGAAATCATCGGCGACCAGCTCATCCTGCGCGGCAACGAGAGCGACCTCGACATCGTCGAGCGTCTAATCACGCTTCTCGAGCAGAGCGTTGAGCAGAAGGCCATGCAGATTGTTCACGTCACCGAGAAGGACGCACGGGACATCGCCAGCAGCCTGGAGCCCACTCTTCGTGAGACCTTTGCCAAGCCCGACCTGCGGCCCGAGCACGAGCTGGCCATCACTGCCCTCTCCGGGAACATCCTATTGGTTACCGCGCTGCCCGAACAAATGGATGTCATCATCGACTTGATCAAGCAGGTGGACGACGAGGACGACCTCCTGCCCGAACCCGAGCAGCTTGTCTTTCACATCAAGTTCCGCCGGGCCAGCGACGTGGCCGAGCAACTCACGGAAATCGTCGCCAAGATTCGCACCGAGCAGGGCGTGGACCGAGAAATCCAGATCATTCCCAACGACGCCAACAACAGCATCCTGGTGCTCGCGCCGGAATCTGAGCGGATCAAGATTCAGAGCCTGATCAACGAGCTGGACGTCGAACCGGTCAAGGGATGGGGCGAGGTCAAGCTGACGCTCTTTCCGCTCATCCACTCGACCGCCACCGAGATGGCCGGCGTCATCAACGACCTGCTCACCTCACAGCAGGACCGCGACTCGACGGAGGAAGTGATTCACCGGCTTAGCATCAGCAAGGTGCTACCGGGCGGTGGGACGATCGATTTACCGCCGATCGATCTGCAAAAGCCGTTGCGCATCATCGCCGACTCGGGCACGGAGAGCCTCATCGTTGCCACCGTCGAAGAGAACGTCGGCCCCATCGGCGACCTGATCCGGCTGATGGACGGCGTGCCGATGGCCGAGGCGGTCGATGTGAAGCTCTTTCCCCTGCGCTTTGCCGACGCGGAAACGGTTTCCAACCTGCTTCAGGAGATGTTCGACGGCGGCGGTCAGTTGACGGAAGACCCGGACGGCGGCGGCCAGAACGCGGTCCCGGATGGTCTCATCGGAAAGGCACTCGTCTACAACCTCGGGCTACACGCCGACGCGCGCACCAACACGCTGATCGTCACCGGTCGGCAGGAACACCTGCTGCTGGTCGCCCGCGTGGTGGCGGACCTCGACCGCCCCGCGACGGAACTCAAGTTCCCGCTGACCTTCATCCGCCTCGCCTATGCCGACGCCACCAGCATCGCCAAGATTCTCACCGACCTGTTCGAACAGAGGATGCAGGCGGCCGAGGCGACCAACGCCGGCACCGCCGCCATCGAGCGCGAGCGGCTCTTCATGACCGTCGATGTCAGAAGCAACTCGCTGATCATCTCCGCCTCCAGGGAGAATGTCGCGGAGATCAGGACGATCGCCCGTCAGCTCGACGCCAAGCCGACCGCGTTTTTCGACCAGATTCGCCTGATCCAGTGCCACCGACTGTCGGCCACGGATGTGCAAGAGAAGGTCGAGGCTTTGTGGGAACGCAAGACGCGGCTTCGCGGAGAGGCCGAACAGCCCGAGGATCAGCCGGTTCTCGCCGTCGATGATCGCAGCAACACCTTGCTGATCGCCTCGAGCCTGGAGGATTACGAAGAGGTCAAGCACCTCGTTGAAACGCTCGAAACCCAGCCGGTGATCGAGGACACCAAGATCTTCGGGCTCGAGTTCGCCGATGCGGTCGTGCTCGCCGGGATGCTCGATGAGCTCTTTCAGGGGATCGCCTCCGAGGCCGAATCCTTCACCGCGCCGACCGTCCTGCCCGATCCGCGAAGCAACGCGCTCGTGATCGCCGGCTCGCGCGACGCGATGGATCGTGCCGCCCGCCTGATCGATCGGCTGGACGTCAAGGCCGGTCCGATGTCGTCCGAGATCAAGGTCTACGAACTCAAGTTTGGTTCCGCCGTCCAGCTTTCCGAGAAAATGGAAACACTCTTCGAGTCTATGATGGAAGGCGGGGAGATCGAGCGCACACCGATCGTGCTCCTGCCGGACGAGGCCTCGAACGCTTTGATCGCCAGCGCCTCGCGCGACGATCACGAACTCATCGTGTACCTGCTCGGTCTGCTCGACAAGCCGTCGAGCCTCTCCCGTCAGTTCGAAATCTTCCCCCTGAAGCTCGCCCGCGCGACGTCCGTCGTCGAACGCCTTGAGTCGCTGTTCGCAACGCAAGGGGGTGATTCGGGTGGGCGCGCCGACGCCATCGCCACCGAGGCGGATGAGCGCACGAACTCCGTGATTGTCTGGGCGTCGCCCGCGCAGATGTCGAACATCGCGGAGGTCATCGAGCGACTCGACACATCGACGCCCGCGGTCGAGATGATGGTCCGGGTGATTCAACTACGGCAGGCTTTGGCCGAGGACTTCGCTGAAGTGTTGCGGACCACCTTGATGGGCGACGACGGCGGCGGTGACGATGCGCCGGCGATCATCCTCAAGTGGGCGGACCAGGACGGCAATGTTCGGCAGCTTCTGCGGCAGGACATTCGGCTCGAGGCCGACCCGCGAACCAACTCGCTCATGGTGATGGCTCCGGCCGCCAGCATGGACATGCTCGAGGCGATGATTCGAGAGTTCGACGCCATTCGCCCGATCGCCTCGGAGCTGCGGCTCTTTCCGCTGACCAATGCCGACGCCGAGGAGATGGTGCAACAGCTCGAAGACATCTTCGATCCGGAGGCGGTCGATGGAGAGACGCAGCAGCAGTTGACCTTCGGCAATGCGCCGGGCGACCTGGCCGTTGCCAGTGTAGGGCAGGATCTGCGTTTCGCGTCCGATGCTCGCACCAACACACTCATCGCCGCCGGTGCGGAGGTCGATCTTCGCATGGTCGAAACACTGGTCCAATATCTCGATGCGCAAGCCATGGATAACCGCGTGTCGATGGTTTACAAGACCAACTACATGGACGCCGGGGAAATCCAAAGCGCCATCTCCGGCTTCAACGACCAGGAGCAGGACGTGCTCGGTGAACTCGACGACGAGCAGGCGGCGCAGCGACGCATGGCCCAGCAGATCTCCATTGAGGCGGTGGGCGATGCCGAGGAAGGCAGCACATCGCTGATCATCGGCATGGATCGCAACCGGTATCAGGACACCATGGACATGATCCATATGCTGGATCGGCCCGAGCCGCAGGTGCGGATCTCGGTGATCATCGCGGAGGTGACGCTCAGTGACACCCTGAACTTCGGGATCGAAATCGCCGGGCAGGAACTGGACTTCTCGCGCAACGCCATCGTCGGCCCCAACGGGGTTATCAACGGCAGCGAGTTCGACTTCGTGGGCGGCACGAACCTGGGCGCGGCCGGCACGGGTCTGGGTTTCAACCTCACCATCACCGGCGAGGACTTCAGCTTCCTGCTCAATGCGCTTCAGCAAAACAGCCGGCTCGAGGTGCTCTCGCGACCGACGCTTGTCGTTCGCAACGGTGACGAGGGTAACATCACGATCGCCGACCAGGTTCCGGTGGTCACCAGCTCACAGGCGAACGACACCGGTTCCACGAACTCCGTCGTCGGGCGCGAAGACGTCGGCGTCGTCCTCACCGTGACGCCGCACATCAGCCCGGACGGCTACGTCACCATCGAGCTTGAGCAGGAGATTTCCAACTTCTCGGGAGACCAGCTTCAGCTCACCGAGGGGGTGACCAGTCCCGTGTTCGCCACGCGCGAGATCACCACCAACGTGACCATCCGCGATGGCGAGTCGGTGGTCGTTGGCGGATTGATTACCTCACGACGGTCGGAAGGCGTGAGCAAGGTGCCCATCCTCGGCGACCTGCCCTATGTCGGGCCGCTGTTTCGGGTGACCAACATTGCGGACCAGAAGACCGAGCTACTGATCGTCATGACCGTTGACGTGCTACGCACCGATGAGGACGTGCATCGTATGTCGGTGGCGGAGCGGGACAGATTGGAGCTGCCCGACACTATCGTGCAAAGCCCGCTGATGGAGAGCCTGCGCATCCTGCCCGACGAAGAACTGCTCGGTCCCAAGAAGGGCAACCTCGATCCGGAGTCACCCGTTCGCCCGAACGGCCAGCGTCCCGATCAGCGAGAGCTCTTCGGTCCCAAGCCGCGAACGTACGGCCCCGTGGTTCCCAAGGCCCGATCGACGACCACCACGAAGGCACGGACGTACGGTCCCAAGGTCGTGCGGAACACCACGACGTCGGACAGCTAACAGAATGGGGGCTTCATGAAATCGGGGCGCCGATGGCTATTGCTCGGGCTCGGCTGCATCGTGCTGGCCGCGCCGCTGGGTTGTCAGGCTCCGGGCACTCGGGTGAACCGACGCGCCCCGGCCGACGCGCCCATCCGTCAGGTCGCCTGCATCTATCATCCCAAGCCCTGGCTGAATCTGGATACGGCCGGCGATCGCGCGCCGGAGGGCCTCCAGTTTCAGGTTTACCTCGATCCCGGTACGGGGCAAGGTGTTCACCGCGACGGAACCTTTCACATCAAGATGTATCAAATTGCATTCACGCCAGGGGGCGAGCTGCAACGCCGGCTCGTCAGCGATTGGGACTATCCCACAACCAAGTTCGCAAGGGTTCTCTCGCCGATCCTCGGGTACGGCTACCGCGTTCAGCTTCGCTGGGCGAGCAAGGACACCGCCGGGCACGAGGTCGAGATCGTCACCCACTATGAGGATCCCGGGGGAAACATTGTCGCGGGTGGCACCAAGTCCCTCACCATCCCGAAGCGAACGTCGTGACCGGTGACGGCGTGCTCGCAATCGGCGCAAGTCTTGGCGGAGTGGCATGGCCACGGATTGAAAGACGCTGAAACTGCGACATGGTTCAGGCGCGGCCAAGTTGGTCAGCAGCGCCGTGATATTCCGGTCGCAGCAACATGCCCACGCAAGCGTGGGCATGCCACCCAACGAGCGTTGGCGCCTATCGCCGCGAACGTGTGAGCCACTGAATTCGCCTCCGCCACCGAGGATGGCGACACCCTCGCAAACGGTGCAAGTCTTGACCGCTTGAATCCCTGCGCGCGGCACGCTATCCTCCACATCCGATCGATCCCGAAAGCAAGCGAGAATCGTACATGACCGAATGGGAAACGTTCCTACACGCCCAAGGTGCCGGTGGGGCGACGCCCGGCGCCGGTGGAAGCGGGCCGCGCGTCGCCGTGTTCGCCGACCTGGATCGGGAGTATCGCTTGCTCCACGACGGTCCCGCACTGGTGGATCGATCCGAGCGCGGGCTGCTTGAGATCACCGGCTCCGATCGAGCCGCGTGGCTTCACAACCTCACGACCAACGAGGTCAAGAACCTGTCGGCTGGCGAGGGAACCTACGCCTTCGCGGTCAACATTCAAGGTCGCATCCTCTTTGACCTGAACATCCTGGTCGGACCGGAGTCCATTCGACTGGACCTGGACCGCCGCTGGCTGGCAACGGCCCGTGCGCACTTCGACAAGTACACGATCATGGAGGACGTCACCGTGACGGATCGATCCGACGAGTTCGTTCGGCTCGGGCTCGGCGGAGAGCGCGCCAAAGCCTTGCTGGTCGATTTCGGGGCGACCCAGCCGGCAGCCATGCCCTCTTTCGCCACGGCGCGGATTCACGTTGCGGGTAGTGCCGTGGAGTTGGCACGAACCGACTGCTGTGGCCTCTTCTTCGTCGAGTTGCTCGTGCCGACGGCGTGCGCTGTCGAGGTCTGGAAGCACCTCGCCGATCCGTCCGGCGCGAATCCGGCCACGCCCGTGGGGAATCAGGCCATGGACTTGCGCCGAATCGAGGCCGGCCTCCCCGCACCCGGTTGTGAGATCACCGACGAGTATCTTCCCGCCGAGACGGGGCAGTTCGCCCGCGCGGTCAGTTTCCAAAAGGGCTGTTACCTGGGGCAGGAGGTGGTTGAACGCATGCGCTCGCGCGGCGCAATCGCGCGCCGGCTCATGGGGCTCCGGCTGGCGGGCGACACACTCCCGCCGCGCGGCGCTGCCGTCGCCGGCTCCGATGGCAAGGTCGTCGGCTCCATCACCAGCGCGTGCCGCTCGCCGGCGATGAACGGATTGATCGCCCTGGCGTATATCAAAACCGGCTCGGCGAATCCGAACGCCTCGTTGACCGTCACCTGGGACGGTGGCTCCGCCGAGGCCGTCGTTACCGAGCTTCCTTTCGTCGATGGCCCCGCAGGTTGAGGCCGCACGCATCGGCGCGCTCCGTTACAAACAGACCCTTCGATTGGAATCGACACGTCGTGCCCATACTGGTAGGGTTGCGCGCATAGCCGCGGTACACCGTTTTTGAGGAGAATCGAAGTGAGTCAGCCGGTTGTCGTTGTTACAGGTGGTGGACGGGGAATCGGACGGGCGATCTGCGAGCGGTTCGCCTCCGACGGAGCCCAGGTGGTGGCGGTCGCACGAACGCGGAACGAGTTGGCCGACGTGAAGCAGCACATCGAGACCGCCGGCGGCAAGTGCCGCGTTTGCGTGGCCGACGTCTGTAAAGGCGACGAAGTGGCCACGCTGTTCGAAGAGACGGTCTCGGGTTTCGGGCGCATCGATGTTCTGGTCAACAACGCGGGCATGGCCCCCAGCCGGCCGCTCGAGGAGTTCGAGCCGGCGCTCTTTGCCGACATGGTTTCACTGAACATTCAAGGCGTTTTCGCGTGCTGCCGTGCCGCCTGGCCGGTGATGAAAAAGCAAGGCGGTGGGGTCATCGTCAGCATTTCCTCGGTGGCATCGGTGGAATGCTATCCTGGTTTTGCCGCGTACGGCGCCACGAAGGCATGGGTAAACGCCTGGACCAAGGGGCTAGCTGAAGAGGGGCGCGACCTCGGGATTCGTGCCTACGCCGTGGCACCTGGTGCGGTCGAAACACAGCTACTGCGAGGCACTTTTCCAGACTTCCCGGCCGAGCACACGCTCCAGCCCGCCGAGGTCGCGGATAAGGTGTTCGCGGTAGCCAAGCCGGACGGCGCTGTACCCAGTGGTGAAATCGTCTTCGTACGAAAAGAGTAGTGGTCACAAGGCGCAGGATGGGAGGACTGACCGATGAATTTTTTTTGGGGAATGGGCACGTACGGGATGGCTCGTTCGGCCAGCCACGACGCGGCCAGCGCGTCGGCTTCG
This sequence comes from uncultured bacterium, assembly GCA_965371245.1. Classification (GTDB taxonomy): domain Bacteria; phylum Planctomycetota; class Phycisphaerae; order UBA1845; family UBA1845; genus CBDUXT01. Next base: position 49,180 of record CBDUXT010000031.1, read on the forward strand.
GCTCGCAGGGCGTCCACGGATGTTCAGATGTTGGAAGACCGCCTCGAGCGAGCCATGCTGGCGTGTGAGGCGATGTGGATGCTGCTGCGTGACAAGACGGGCGCAACCGATCAGGAGTTGGCCGACCGAATCACCGACCTCGATCTTTCGGATGGCGTCCTTGATGGGAAAGTGCGCAAATCGACGCAGGCCTGCGCGAAGTGTGGTCGGGCGTTGTCGCCCCGGTTCGCCAAGTGCATGTACTGCGGCCAACTCGTGGCCCGCGACCCGTTCTCATAATCGCGCGGATCCGACCGATAAGAACGCACGACGTCTTGGAGCGTGTTTAAGAGGGCTCTTTCAGAGCCGCGCCCGTAAGGAAGCGGTCCGGTTTCGCACACGAAACCGTTCCCTCACGGTCGCGGCTCGGTTTGTCATGACCCTTCTTGTACACCCTCTTAGTCCGAAGGCAGTAGGTCGATCTGACCGGCGATGGACTGGATGGCCGTGACACAGTTGGCCACGTGATCGCTGAGCGGCAGCTCGAGCATCGCCGCCCCTACCTCGATGTCCTCGCGAGAAACGGCCGCCGCGAAGGACTTCTGCTTCATTTTCTTGAGCACGCTTTTGGCCTTCATGCCCACGCTTCGCTCGGGTCGAACCAGGGCGGCGGCATAGATCAGACCGCACAGTTCGTCGCAGGCGAACAGTGTTTTGCGGATCGGCCGGTCGCGGGGGTACTCGTCCAGGTTCCACGGCACGTGCGAGAGGATGGCGCCGACGATCTCTTCGGAGGCGCCGGCTTCACGCAAAATCTTCACGCCCTCGCGCGTGTGCTCGGGCGGTGTCGGCCACCTTTCGTAGTCGAAGTCGTGGAGCAATCCGGCGATGCCCCACTCGTCTTCATCGTGATCACCGAGGTTGGCGTAGTGGCGCATGGCCGCCTCGACGCACTGCCCGTGGCGGATGAGTGCAGGGTTCTTGGTGTATTCCTGGAGGATGCCCCAGGCGTTGTCTCGATCCATCGTCACGTTCGCTAGAGAGCAAGTCCTCTGTTTTGACGCCGGCGCGTCGAACGCTATCATCCTATCGCCCGGCGCTGCGGTGTCCATCAGCCCGACGCGAAGGAGTCACCTTGCAGCCTCGAGAGCGAGCAACCTTCGACGCCGATGAGTTGGCCGTCGCCTTGAGCCACTACGATCTCGGTGTGATCGAGTCGATCACCGATTTCCCCCGCGGCTCGCGGCGAAGCCCCAAGGCGGGCGTCGTGTGTGATCGTGGGAAGTTCCTTCTGAAGCGTCGGTCGGTCGATCGTGCACAGCCCGACCGGGTTCGCTTCACCCATCTGGTCCAGTTGCACCTTGCCCAGGTCGGCTTTCCGGCGCCCAAGCTCGTCCCCACGCGGCACAGCGGCATCGGACTACTCCAGATTCGCGACCACATCTACGAACTGTTCGAGTTCATCGCCGGTCAACCCTTCAACCGAACGCCCGTCGAGACACGGGAAGCCGGCACGGTGCTCGCTCGGTTCCACAACGCCACGGATGGATTGGCGACGGGACCGGGCACGCCGGCGCCGCGGGGCGACTACCACGACGCCCCGGGGGTCCGCACGGGTCTGTGTGCCATCGGTTCGACACTCAGCTCACACGACAGCTTCTCTGGCGACGAGGCCGCCCTGGCTTCGCTCGTGCAGTTCCTCCATGGGGCCTTTGACGAGGCGGCCGAGTCGGTTAACCAGGCCGGCTGCGCCGCCCAGGCGAGACGGTTGATTCACTCGGATTGGCATCCGGGGAACCTGCTGTTCCGCAACGAAAAAGTGGTCGCGGTCATCGACTACGACACGCTGCGGATATCCCGTCGCATCATCGACGTGGCCAACGGGGCGCTTCAGTTCTCGATGCTTGCCGGCGGCGACCCGGCGACCTGGCCGGAGCATCTCGACGAGGAGCGCTTCCGTGCTTTCTTGCAGGGGTACGAGTCCATCTCGTCTCTCCTGGACGGTGAGAAGGGCGTCGTCTGCGACCTGATGATCGAGGCGCTGATCGCCGAATGCGTTCCACCGATCACGGAAACCGGCTCGGTGGGTCGATACGCGGGCTATCGCGTCCTGGAGATGGTCCGCCGCAAGGTCACCTGGCTCAAAGCGAACGCGAACCGGCTGATCGGCCCGCCCGGATAGTACTTGGACACGCATGATGGGTGCCATGCTCACGCTTGCGTGAGCATGCTCTGTCGGCGCCCCAGACACATGGCCACGCAAGCGTGACCATGCCACCGATCTGGGGAACAATCACATACCCATTCCTCGAGTAATGCATAGCGGACGGCTGGAGGGCCGTCACGGTCGATCCGCTGATCCGGGAATGGCTGGATTCTCGACGCTGGTTCGGGTATACTTGCCCACGTGCCAAACACCAACGCCCACCAATTTGCCATCGAGCTGGCCCGAATCGCCCACGACAACAACTCGGAGAACGTCATCGCGCTCGATCTGCGCGGCATCAGCCCGGTCACCGATTTCGTCGTGATCTGCACCGGCACCTCCGATCGACAGATGCGCACGCTGGCTGAACGCACGATCGAGTACGCCAAGAAGCTCGGCCAGCGTCCCTTCGGCGTGGCCGGTACGGAGGGCGGCGTCTGGCTGCTTCTCGACTACGTCGATGTCGTCATGCACATCTTCGCCCGGGCTCACCGCGACTTTTACGACCTCGAGCTGCTCTGGGGTGATGCCCCGCGCGTGGAATGGGCCCGGTGCGAAAGCGCCTAGCGCCGCGCGGACTGCCGTCTGCCCCTGGATAGGTCGGTTTCCGCGAAGTACACTCCGCCAAACGTGTCCTGCAACGGAGTGAACGCCTCTTGATATCGATCCACAATCAGCTCTCACAACGGCTTCGCCAGGCGATGGCCGACATCGGCGTTGACGGCGATCCGCTCCTGCGCTACGCCCAGGAGGAGAGATTCGGGCACTACCAATCCAACTGTGCCATGGGCCTCGCTCGCAGGCTCGGAAAGAAGCCGCGCGACGTGGCCGCCGCACTGGTCGAAAAGCTCGACCTGTCCGACATGTGCGAGCCGCCTCAAATCGCCGGGCCGGGGTTTATCAACCTTCGGCTCAAGTCGGCATTCATGGGGCATCTCTTGGGCCAGGTTCCGTCGGGTGACGGTTCAGCCGACGATCGCCTGGCGATCGATCGGGTCGCCTCTCCGCGTACCATCGTCGTCGATCTGTCGAGCCCGAACCTGGCCAAGGAGATGCACGTCGGGCATCTTCGCAGCACCGTGATCGGCGATTGCCTCGCCCGCGTGCTCGAGTTCCAGGGGCACACGGTCGTCCGCGAGAACCACGTCGGCGACTGGGGTACCCAGTTCGGGATGCTCGTCGCCCATCTGTGTTCCACCCAGCCCGAAGTGGCCGAGCGACCCGACGACCTGGTCATCAGCGATCTCGAGGCCTTCTACATTGAGGCCAAGAACCGCTTCGACGCCGACGAGGCGTTCCAGAAACAGTCGCGCGAAACGGTCGTCGCGCTCCAGCAGGGTGACCCGACCACGCGCAAGATATGGAAAGCGTTCTGCGAGGAATCGCTGCGACACTGCCACGCCATCTATGAAAGGCTCGGCGTGCGGCTGATCGATCGCGGCGAAAGTTTCTACGCCGACATGATGGCCGACGTCGTGACTCGTCTTGAGAAGATGATGGCCGACCGCGATGACGGCTTCGTGCAAGTCAGTGACGGGGCGCTGTGTTTGTTCATGGATGGCTTCACCACGCGCGACGGCGAGCCCTTGCCCATGATCGCCCGCAAATCCGACGGCGGCTACAACTACGCCACCTCCGACCTGGCCACCATCATCCACCGCGTTGAGACCCTCAAGGCCACGGACATCATCTACGTGGTGGGCATCGCCCAGAAGCAACACTTCGACATGCTTTTCGCCGCTGCCCGACAGTCGGGATGGGCGGGCGAAGGCGTGTCGCTCACCCATGCCGGATTTGGCAACATGCTTGGGCAAGGCGGTCGACCCTTCAAGACCCGGGAGGGCGGGACCGTCAAGCTCAAGGATGTGCTCGACGACGCCGTCCGCCGCGCGCGGGAGGTGCTCGAAGCGGCGAAGCGCGACGAAGCCAGGCCGGAACGAACGCTATCGGCCGGCGAGGCGGACCAGATCGCCGAACGCGTGGGGCTGGCGGCGGTCAAGTATTTCGACCTCTGCCACTCGTTGACCACCGACTACAAGTTCGACGTCAACTTGATGCTGGCCATGGAGGGCAACACGGCGCCCTACATGATGTACGCCTATGCCCGCATTCGGTCGATCGAGCGCAAGGCCGGCGTGCCGTTCGCTTCCCTGCCCAACGGCGATCCGCTCCTGTTGGAACACCCCACGGAGGTCGCGCTCGGTCGTCGGCTGCTACAGTTCGTGGAAACGGTCGATATCGTCGCCGCCGATCTGAGGCCCAACGTATTGACCGATTACCTCTATGAGCTGGCCAGGTCCTTCAGCCGCTTCTACGACAAGAGGCTCGGCGTCCGTGTCATCGACGCTTCGCCGGAAGAAGTGCGCGTGTCCCGCCTTCGCCTGTGCGATCTGACGGCCCGCGTGCTGCGGGTTGGGCTGTCACTACTGGGAATTGAAACCGTCGAGCGGATGTAGGGCATCGCCAGCCAACAAGACGCGGGTCGCGCGAGCCTCCTCCGAGCCGCGACCGTCAGGGAGCGGACAACGCGAGACCGTACCTTGTCGCGTGGTGATGCAGTATGGTTCCGCCGAGTGTGGATCAGCGACGAGCCCGTGATGGCGCCCGAATCTCCCGGCGTGCAGCCGGCCGGTCGAATCCGCCGGGCGACGGGTTCTACATGCCTCGGTAGGGTACCAGCGCCATGAAGCGCGCTCGCTTGACCGCACGCTTCAACTCGGCCTGCTCCTGCGTGTTCGTGCCGGCGCGCTTGCGTGACATGAGCTTGCTACTCGAGGTGAGGAACTTGCGCAAGAGATCGAGTTCTTTGTAATCGATCAACGGCCCCGGCCAGTCGGGTCCGGCCCGCTCGGGAAAGCGCCGCTTCGTGTGATAGCCGCCGCTGCCGCCGCCACCACGACCGCCCTGATCGCTCTTTGAGTATTCCCTGCCCATCGTTACTCCTGTGTTGTCTTATCCGCGCCGGCCGCCGATTCCTGTCGGGCCGTCGCCATCGCTTGCTCGAAGTCGTCCGGGTCGGCCTCCTCGGCCTCATCGATCAGCATAATGGGGATTCCGTCGCGGATCGGGTACCTCTTCCGCGTCGAAGGGTCGGTCGAATAGAGCCAATCGCCAACCTGCACCAGCGGCACATGGGCCACCGGGCATTCCATGATGCCAAGCAGTTCCTCGTCGATCTTCGTCATGGGTCACCAAACACCGCCCCAGCCAACGCTCGCACGGTGTACAAAGATCGGGCATTATAGCTATGGTGCGAGAGGACGCAAGGCGACGGGCCGGTCCGTCGATGGCGGCTTTGGGGCTGCGGAAACCGGCCTGAGGCAGCACGAGAAGGCCTCAAGAAGACTAGGGAGCCATTTTGTTCGGTTTTCGTTCAAAGGCGACGGCTGGTTTTGCCGACCGCGCTTTCGGCGCCCGGGGGCACCGGAAGCCGTTCTGGGGTCGAGCCTACGCCCTGGTTCGATGTACGGCCATCGCCCTGCTCGGCCTCGTCTCGCTCGGCACCGTCACCGTGGGGCTCATGAGCATCCGCCGGCCGGTGGGGTGGGCGAGCCTTTATGGCGGCAACGTCATGCTCGCCCTTCGCTGCACGGACGGGCTCTTGACCGGTACGGTCGGTCTCGTGGCCGACGCTCCCCCGGGTTCCGAGCCCGACGGCCCGAGTTCGATGTCACCCGCGGCGGGGTGGTGGAGTTCGACACTTTCGCTGAAAGGCGGGGCGCTACAGGTCAAGCCCTCGCTGAGCTTTCTGGGGTTTTCCATCGCAGGCTACAAGCTCGGCGGACGTCATTCACTCTTCTACTCGGGCGTGAAGCGTGAGGTCGTAGGAACGACGGAGGTCCGGAAGATGGAGATGCCCGTTTGGATGCTCGCGCCGGCCTTGGGCGCCTGGCCGCTTGTCGCGCTCATCCGCGGCCCGGTTCGCCGGCACCGGCGGCGCGGGCTTGGTCAGTGCCTGGCTTGCGGCTACGATCTGACGGGCAACACGACGGGCATCTGCTCGGAGTGCGCGACGGCCTTCACCCACGTCGAAGTCGATCCCGTCGGTGGTTTTTCCGGCCCAGAACGCCCCTCGAACGACGACGAGCCGTGAAGGGACACCTAATAGGTGACTGTCCCGAATGGCACTGCCGCTTGTGTAGTAAGGACTTACATCGGTT
>CBDUXT010000032.1:0-54686 GCA_965371245.1 uncultured bacterium
TAGCCGCGAAGAGCCCGTGCAGCGGCGCCAAAACCGCCACGACCGTGTCGGCCAAGGGCGGCTGCGGCAAGGGCTGCACCAAGCCCTGTTGCAAAGACGCCAAGACGGTTTCGGCGAAGTCCTCGCCGTGCAGCGGCGCCAAGACGGCCACAACCGTAGCCGCGAAGAGCCCGTGCAGCGGCGCCAAAACCGCCACGACCGTGTCGGCCAATGCCGGCTGTGGCAAGGACTGCACCAAGCCCTGTTGCAAGGACGCCAAGACGGTTGCGGTAAAGAAGAAGGGTTGTTGTGGCCATTGCTCGAAGAGCGCGAAGACGACCGCTTCCGCGGAAGGCGGATGCCCCATCGCCGCGAGGGTCAAGACCGTGCTCGCCTCGATGCCCACGATGAAGTACCGCATCGGCAAGGAGACCACGGGCTGCTCACACAGCGCGGCCGCCATGGCCGACAAGGCCGGCGAGTCGATGAAGTTCGTCGTCGGTGACGATGTCATCGCCAATGAAGGTGAAGCGCTGGTTGCACTGACCGCCCTTCTGGAAGCGAAGGTCGTGTCCATGCAGACCGTCGGCTACGTGGCCGGTGGAAAGTGCGGAGGCTGCCCGATGACCGCCAAGAGCGTCGCCAAGGAAAGTGGAACCAAGGTGACCTACCGCGTCGGCGGTGTCGATTTCGACAGCAAGGAAATCGCCGAGAAGGTCGCCAAGCTGGTCAGCGACGCCGTTGCCACCGTGGCCATGGAATACAAGGTCGATGGCAAGAGCTACGGATGCAGCCAGACGGCCGGCGCGAAGTCCAAAGAGGCCGGTGCGACGATGACCTATGTCGTCGGCGACAAAGAGACCGGTTGCAAGATCAGCGCCGCGCGGAACCTGGCCGAGGCGAGAATCCGCAAGATCGTCGAGACCGCGGCCGCCGCGTCGTTCTCTCTTTAGTGCCCAAGCGTCCGCCGGCAAGCAACCCGGCGGCGATCAAGTGTACGTGAGCACAAGCCCGAGGCAAAAACGCCTCGGGCTTTTTTTATCGTCCTTACTCGTCGCGGGACGACGATCGGGGTGTGCGATGTGCCGTGAGGGCCAGTGGCAGAAAGTTTTTTTCTTGTCCTCTCCCGCGCGGCCGATAGAATGGTTACAGATTGGCGCGTATGATGTTTTCGGCAGGGAGGTGAAGGCTTCGTGCGGCTAGATTTTGACAATCTTCCACTGGTCGAGGCGGCCGCCCGCGTCAGCTTCGTCCCTCCGATCCCGCTCACGTTCTCGATGATCAACGCCGTACATGACACCATCAAGGACGAGTTCCCACGACTTGCCACGCCAAGTCGGTTCGAAGCGGCTCCGGGTATCGGAACCAGAACCGTTACTATCTCCCCGGACCAATTGGTGGGCGTTGTCTATACGGGTAATGCACGAGGGCTATCGATCGGCCTGCAGCAAGATGTCATAATCGCGCGATGGCAAAGGTCGATCTCTGAGCCCGGCGTGGCGTATCCGCGGTTTCCAGGACTTCGGAAGATCCTTCTACAGACAATCGACGCCGTACGGGCCGCAGCCACGCCTGAAGCTCTAACCGCCGTTGTCGTGAACATGTCTTATACGAACTTCATCGAGGCGCCGGTCACCGCCGATGCGCTGCGCGACTATTTTTCCAGGACTGTCCATGTCGAGGCACTGGCGGACGCCGACACAGTCAACAAGCTGGAGTTGGCATGGCGCGAAGGCGACACTGATCTCCGTTTTTGTTTGGAGAATGTAACCGCCAAGCTCGGTGATACGACCTCGGACGGGTTCCGCTTGACAACAGTGGCAGGCCAAGTGCTCGAGCGGGCCAACGCCGATACGCCGCACGGACTCAACGCCGTTCACCAGCGGCTACAGTTACTCTTCACTGAGTTAATCTCTGAGCAAGCTAAGCTACAGTGGGGACTGAAGGTGGCCCGAGACGATGAGTAGTCCCGAACTCCTCACACCGACGCGCCTGGCATCGTTTCCCATCTCGACGGATTTCGAGGGCTTGGAGTACAGTGACGATGCGACGTACTACTACTTGACAGGCATACAGCCCAGCTACCGCGAGCTGGACCGCTACGGACGTCTGGGCGCACAGAATCCGCAGGCGGTTGCCTGGGTGATGGAGCCCGCAACGACCAAGGCGCGGACCTTCGACCCAGACGATCTTCTTGCCAGGGCTGACGAGATTACTTTCGTAGAGCTCGTCATGGCGAACGCTACGGTTTGGCGGATCGAGCCCGCGGAAACCAGTGCGCTGGTCTTCAACCCAGACGGTTTTGACGCAGGTTTTTGGGCTCGCAAACGCACGTTTGTAGACCGGATCATTGCAAACTTGAAGGAGGACCGTGAGGAGGCGCTATCGGAGGGCGAAGCTGTTGCCACAGACGCGGCGGAGAACGCGTGCGTGAAGGTTGCACGAACGATAGCCCCCTGCCTAGCGCCGTTCGTGCCAGGGCTCAAATGGGCAGCGTTTGCTGGTAATTCGGGCGTCGTTTCTCTAGTCCTGCAATCTTTCGTCTCCAACCGACGGTTGAATTACGAGTTCTCGCCCGACGGAAAGAAGGTCTCTGTCGTTGAGATTAACGAACATCTCGGGCATGAGTTGACCAACGTAGGAATCGAGGATGCACAGTTCCTGAGGGAGCGGGCCGGGTGGGTAGTGAGGCGAGCTTAAGGACATTTAGCCCCGAAGACGGATTCTTGCGACGAACCTCAAAGAGAAGTCAAATGAGGGAGGCGATCGTGTCTTGGGAGGCTTTCAAAGATTCCCAACCAACTCCAACGTTGTCGTTCACGCTCCAGAATTCTGAACTTCGAACGCCGGCTGGACTCAAGCAATTTCAGCGAGACAAGGCAATCCCCTCCTCCGGAGATCTTCCGGGCATCTGCATGCTGACGTACGCCGACCTCACCGACGAGAAGATCAATCTCCCGCCGCGTCGAGATCGCGATCGTGACGACGAAAAATACGGACACCTGCACTGCTGTACCGATCGCCCGCGTCACCAGCTGCAGATGGAGCGGATGGCCGACCTTGCAACCAAGAATGGTGTCCTGTGTGATATGGTTCGCCATAAGAAGCGAAAGCGTGACGCGGGCCAGAGCCGTGATTCCGGGGAATAAGGGCTAGCTGAGAACCTCCGCCGCTTGTTCGACGGCTGCTTCCGGTGTGTTTGCCCGAGTGAGTTGCCCGGTCGTGCGGTAGGGATCGAAGTCGGCGCCGAGGTCGAAGCCCAGCAGGATCACTCGCTTGTGGTGCTTGAGCGCCAGCACGATCTCGGAGAGTGTTCCCAGCGCGCCCGGGCAGGCGATCACCACGTCACTCGACAAGACGTTGATCAGGTTGCGCCCGTCTCCGAGGCCTGTGACGATCGCGACATCCAGGTCGGGCGATGCCTGCGCTCGCGTGTCGCCCGGGAGAACGCCGATCACCGTTCCGCCGGCCTGCTTCGCGCCGCGGGCCGAGGCGGCCATCACGCCGGCATCGCGCCCGCCGCTTAACAGAATCCATCCGTGACCGGCGATCAGCCGACCCAGCTCGGTCGCCATGCGGGCGACTCGCTGATCGGCGCTCGATCCGCCCATCACGCCGATGACGGGTTTGCGTATCATTTGGCTTCCTGTCGAATCGAAAAGACCACACAGCACGTATTGTCACCGGATCCACGCCGCGGTACGTACGCGCCGTGAACCCGGGGCCTGAAAGCTTCGATCATACCACCGGCATGGGCGTTCGTGTGCATGCGCCAAACATGCCCGATCCGCCTCAGGCGGCCGAGTTGATCGCCGCGTGCGGGCACGGGCGGCGAAGGGAGGGCTGGGCAACGCGCTTCAGGCGGCCACGACTTGGTAGGCCGGTCTGATGTAGTTTCTCATAAATACTGCAACTTCTATTCCGCCTGTCGGTGGCGTTGTCGGGAAGGAGGATGGTATCCATGCGAGCGGCTCCGAAGGTAACGTTGACCGACGGACAGCGGGTGACGCTACGGCGAGGGTCGCGTGGACGCACGACGCCCGTGCGTTTGGTTCGGCGGGCGCGGATCGTACTGTTGGCCGCCGAGGGTAAACAGAACATTGAGATGGCCGAGCAACTCGGCATCGAACGGACCATCGTGGGACGTTGGCGCCGACGCTTCGTCGCACTGGGTCTGGCCGGGATGGAGAAAAATGCGCCGCGTGGTGGCCGCCCCGCCAACATGGCGCTGGCTCGAAAGATTGTGGAACACACGATCCGGTGCAACCCGCGCCACGGCACGCACTGGAGCACGACCCGCTTGGCCAAAGCGCTGGGCACCAGCGCATCGACGGTGTCGCGGCTCGGAAGGACAGCAACGTAGGGTGGGCTATTGCCCACCGTTTGATCACAAGAAGGCGGGCAATAGCCCGCCCTACCGGCTGGTCAGGCAATAGCCCGCGCTACCGGCTGGTCAGATTTCGTTCGACGGTCGGTTGCGCGCTTGTAAGAAAAAGGCGCGGCGCGGGGGTCTGTGCCCCCCCCCGCGCCGATGTGATTCTTATGGCCGAGAAGTCCGACCGCCAGAGCAAGCGTTATTTCCGCGGACCGGCGTTCTTTACGTACTTGTCGAGCCACTCGGTGGTCTCGGCCGCCAGGTGCATCAGAGACTCGCGCGCCTGATAGCCGTGGCTCTCGTTGGGCAACATGACGAGCTTGGCCACGGCGCCGTGGCCCTTGAGGGCCGCGTAGTAACGCCTGCTTTGAATCGGGAACGTGCCGGAGTTGTTGTCGGCCTCGCCGTGAATCAGCAGGATGGGTTCGTTCACCTTGTCGGCGTGCATGAACGGCGACATCGCGAAATAGATCTCCGGCGCCTCCCAGAAGGTGCGCTCTTCGGACTGGAAGCCGAACGGGGTCAGCGTGCGGTTGTACGCCCCGCTGCGCGCGACGCCCGCACGGAAGACGTCGCTGTGGGCCAACAGATTGGCTGTCATGAACGCTCCATACGAATGACCGCCGACGGCAACCCGATCACGATCGGCCACACCGCGTCGAACGGCCTCGTCCACGGCGGCCTGGGCGCCGGCGACCAACTGCTTGACGAAGGTATCGTTGGGTTCCTCGTCTCCCTCGCCGATGATCGGCAGGCTGAAGTTGTTCCACACCGCGTAGCCGTGGACCAGCCACAACAGCGGCGAGCTGGAAGACGTGCGAACGAAACGGTGCGGCGAGCCGGACGTCTGACCGGCGGCGGCGGCGCTCTTGAACTCACGCGGATAGGCCCACGCGAACATGGGGAACGGACCGTCCTTGGGCTTCTTGCCCGGTGGCAGATAGAGTGTGGCCGTCAGATCGACGCCGTCGGCGCGCTTGTAGCGGATCATCTCCGTGTAGACGTTGGCAAGCTGTGGCTGTGGGTGGGGGAAGTTCGTGATGGCACGAATCTGGTCGGTGCCGACCTTTCGGACAAAGTAGTTCGGCGGCTCGGTCTTGGACTCTCGTCGAGTCATCAGCATCCTGCTCTCCGGGTCCAGCAGGTCCACCGCCGACTCGAAGTAGGGCGATTCCGATCGCCACAGGCGAGAGGTTTCCCTCGAGCCCAGGTCAAGGCGATCGAGGAATGGCCGATCGCCCTCGGGCGATGCGCCCCGACCGGTCAGGAAGAGCGCGTTTCCGGCGCGGGGCGTCATCAACACCGACGTCCCCCGCGGCGTCCGGCGCATCATCGGGCGACCGGGGTCGTTGTAACGGTCCTCGTAGGATCGATCCCAGAGGATGCTGGGCTCGGAGCCGGGTTTGGATGGATCGACGATCCACGTCTTGCGCGTTCGCGTCCGCCACCACGACTCGGTCACCAGCGCCAGGTTTTGATGACCCCACGTGATGCCGCCGTAGCGCAACCCGAGTGACACCAAGGCGACGGCATCGCGGGAGAACGGGGCGGCCAGCGTGAAGACGCGATCGCGCACTTCGGCTTTCTTCTTGGGGTCGCCGCCGTCCTGCGCCTCCGTCCAATAGAGCGTGGACCCGGCGTCGGCCCGCCAGCCGAACGACCTCGGTCCCGTCGGAACCGCGCCGAAGCCGATCGGCACTTCGTCGGCCAGCGGAAGGTCGGCCACCATCTTCACGACGGTCCCTTTCATGTCCCAGATTTCCACGCGGCGCGGGAAGCGCCGGGCGGGAACGAGATACGAGTAGGGCTTGTGCAACGTCTCGACGAGGATGTACTTGGCGTCGGGGGAGGGTTGGGCGCGGGTGATGACCCCGGCGGATCCCATGGGCGACAGCCGACCGTCCAGTGTCACGCGCGCGACACGGCACGTCAGATAGTGATCGAACAACGCTTCGTCGTGCTTGTTCTTGAGCAGGTCTTGATAGGTCCGGGCGGCGGCTCGCTTCTTCTGGTTCTCCTGCACGATGGGTCCGACGGGCACCGCCGGCGCCACCGGCGCATCGCCCCGCCGAGGCGGGATGAATCGGCAGATGAGGGTCTTGCTGTCCGAACTCCAGCCAAACGCGGAGCCATAGGCGGCGGCCAGACGCGGCGCGGTCAGGCGTTTGGCCCGCCCGGTCGAGACCTCGGCGACCCAGAGCTCAATGCCCGTGTCCAAGGTGATCGTAAAGGCGATCCTCTTGCCGTCCGGCGCCCAGCGAACACGGCCGATGCGCGGATCCTTCGGCAGCTCCGTGATGGGGCGCTCCATGCCGTCGGAGATGCGCTTGAGCGTCAGGCTCGTCGAGTGCCGCGCGCGGCTGCGACCGTTCGTTCGCGGATTGATCCGAAACCCCCCGATGCGCAGCTCCGGCTGCGAGACCTCGGCAATCGGCGGCATGCTCGGGCGCCCGCTCAGAATCATCCACACCTTGCTGGGACCCACACTCACACCGGGCGTCGGTGGCGCGTCGATCAGATCGGCGATGGCCTTCGGCGGCATTTTGTAACCGCCGTCCTGCGCGACCACCGGAATGGCTGCGCCGAAGAGGATGGCACAGGCCACCGGAAACACTTGTTCGAACCGAACTCGGCCGATCCCTCTCGAGGCAATGGTCATTGGACGTCTCCTTGGCATGCTTCCGGACGTGGGGACGGAACCCGGGGATGGCCTCCCCAATGAAAGGCCCCGCGCGACGTTCGTCAATGAGGGCCGATGGTAGGCCGACGGAGTCGCCACCGCAACTGCGATGATCAATCTTTTGCATCCTTCGGCTGAACAATGCTGACCGGGCAGCCAGTTCTGGGACACGCGGCCGGTTGTTCCGAACAGAGCCGCGACTGTGAGGGAGCGGAAACGCGTTGGTTGCCCCCCCCTCTCGGCTGACCGCTACCTGGCGGGCGTGGCTCGGCTAGCCGAGAAGAACAGGCGGGGCACGGCACCAGGTTACGCCCGTTCGGGGACATGGGTAACACATCCGGATGTTCCCTTCGTTGTCTCGTCGCACCCGTTTCGCGTTGTCCGTGGAAGCCCCGCCTGTAGGGCGTGTCCCCCGGCTTGCACCTTGGCCAACGCCACACGCGGCACTATGGTTGGCCGCATGACGACCGACGGGACGGATGACATCACCGACTCGCCGCGACAGCCGGTGCCGAACCGGGCAGGGCGACCCCGGCACCGGGCCGAGGTGGTGGCCTGGGGGCTGCTTCTTGTCGCCGGGGCCGCGGCGGCCTATTCCGGCAGCCTGGATGGCGATTTTCTGCTCGATGACGTGGGGCACATCGAGCTCAACGACAAGATACGCCGACTCGTTCCGCCCTGGCCCCTTTTGGCGGATCGTCGCCCGGTGGTGGCCGTGTCGCTGGCGATCAACTACGCGATCTCCGAGCTGGACGTCTTCAGCTTTCACGTCTTCAACCTGCTGGTTCACCTGTCGGCCTCCCTGGTCTTGATGGGCGTGGTGCGCCGCACGTTGCTGCTCGATGTGTTCCGCGGTCGCTATCGCATCGCGGCGCCCCGGATCGCCTTCGTGGTCGCGCTCGTCTGGGCGTTGCATCCGGTGCAAACCCAGGCCGTCACCTATGTGATCCAGCGGGCCGAGTCGTTGATGGGGCTGTTTTATCTGACGACGTTCTACGGTGTGCTGCGCGGCGCGATGTCGCGGAGGCGGTGGGGTTGGTACGCGCTGGCGGTCATTGCGTGCGCCCTCGGCATGGGCAGCAAGGTCGTCATGATTACAGCACCGGGGCTCCTGTTGATCTTCGATGGCACGCTCATGGCGGGCACCTGGAGTGGCGCGCTGCGCCGTCGATGGAGTTTGTATGCCGCTCTGGCTGCAACCTGGATGATCCCGTTGGGAACGGGCGTGATCCAGGGCGTGTTGAGCACATCGGTCCGCGCGGCCAACGTCGGCTTCAGTTTCAAGGGCACGTCGCCGGTTGAGTACGCCATCACGCAGATCGGCGTGCTCCTTCATTATCTGAGGCTGTCGCTTTGGCCCCAGCCGTTGTGTTTGGATTACGCCTGGCCGGTGGCCGAGGGCCTTGGGTCGGCGTTACTGCCGGGCGCGGTGTTGGTGGTGGTCGCGAGTTGGCTGTTGGTCGGGCTGTGGCGGCGCGCTCCGGTCGCCTTGGCCGGCCTCTGGTTTTTCGTGATCCTCGCCCCCACGTCCAGCATCGTTCCGATCCGTGACCCGCTGTTCGAACACCGGATGTATCTGCCCTTGGCCGGTGTGATTCTGATGGCCGTGATCGGGGCGTATCACGTGGTAGGGTGGCTCGGGCAACGTCTGCGGCTTTCGGGTCGATTGGCCTTTGCGCCGGGTTGGATCATCGTGCTCGCGAGCGCCGTTTATCTGGCATGGTCGACCTCCGACCGCAACGAGATGTACAGCGACGGCGTGGCCATGTGGAACGACATCCTCGACAAGCGGCCGCAAAACCCACGGGCATACAACAGCCTCGGCTATCTCATGCTCGATTCGGCGGACCCCACGCTCTTGGTCGAGCGCTTCCGCAAGGCCGTCGCCCTGGACCCGACCTATGCCGAAGCGCTGTTCAACCTGGGAAACGCCCTGGTCAAGGCGGGTGAGTTGGAAGAGGCCGTCGAGGCGTTTCGCGAGGCCCTGCATTACAAGTCCGCGATCGTGATCGCCCATGTCAACATGGGCAACGCGCTGATCGGGCTCGGACGAATCGACGAGGCCGAAGCTGCCTATCGGGAGGCGATTCGGCAAGCGCCCGACTTGGCGCCGGCGTACGTCAACCTCGGAAACATTTTCTCCGGGCGGGGGCGCCCGGAGGAGGCGATTGCTACGTTCCGTGACGCGTTGGCTGTGGACCCGGAACTGGCCGATGCTCGCTACAACCTCGCAAACACGCTGCTTCGCCTTGGGGAAACCGACGAAGCCATCGCCGAGCTGTACCGTATCCTGGAAACCCACCCGGACCATTTCCCCACGCACATGAAACTGGGCAGTGCGCTGATTCGGCTCGAACGAACCGCGGAGGGCCTGGCCGCGCTACGCGAGGCCGTTCGCGTCGAGCCCAACAACCCGATGGGGTACCGAAACCTGGGTTCCGGCTTCGCCCATCTCAAACGGTTCGACGAGGCGATCAAAGCATTCCGCCAGGCGCTGGCCATCGCGCCGGATTATGCGGAGGCTCATTACAACCTGGGCACCGCTCTCGCGCAGCAAGGCGACATCTCGGCCGCGATCGATGAGCTAAGACTGGCCGTGAGATTCAACCCCTACGACGTCTCTTCGCACCTCAATCTCGGGCGAGCCCTAACCCTTGGCGGCCGCTACGATCAAGCCATTGGGGCGTTTCAGGCGGCGCTGGCCCTGAGTCCCGACCATCCTCGCGCCCTGCAGGGTCTCACCGACGCCATCGCCGGCAAGCAGGCGTCGCGCCCATAACCGTTCCGGGTCAAGTTCGTGGTACGGGTCTGGTCGGGGTCTTGCGGCGGCGTGCCGCACTTGCCCACGACCGTGGGGCACGGTGCCATGCCGTATGTGCCGGCGGGGCGGCGGCCGGAGTTATCGGCTTCCAACGCGGCGCCTGCGGCGATTGAGTTCTGTACGATCCGTGCCCGAACGTCTTGGCGTACGCGCCGAACATATTCTAGACTTTTGGCATCGTGACCGGTCGGTCTTTGGCAGGGATGCCGGGCGGTCACGGCATTGAGTTGGGGACGGGAAAGAAGCACTTCGGGCGCCGCACACATGAGCGGCCACGCGCAAGCCCGCGGCGGCCACGTGCCGCGGATCGGCCTCAGCCGGCGGTCCATGCCGGACAAGCCGGGCACGCGGTCAATCTGCCTTCCGGCGAACTCATCGCTTCTTCACCCCCAACGAACCGACCAAACATCGCCCCGACCGCTCATGTGGACGGTACATTACCGGCCGCATGTGTTGGGTTGTAAGGAGGCCCGCCGTAGGGCGGGCGACATGTGCGGATGCGCCCAACCATGGGAGGCGAACTCCGCAGGAGGAGAAGAAGGATGAGTCGCCATAAGCTACGAATTCTGCTGGCCGACCCGTGTTCGCCCCACTGCGTCACCCTCCAGGGAGAGCTGCAAGCGGCCGGCTACGAAGTCGAACTCGCTGCCACCGGGCAGGAGGTGCTGGTGCAATGCGAAATCGATCCGCCCGACGTGGTTATCCTCGACGTGGACATGCCCGACATGAACGGGTTCGACGTGTGCGAGTTGGTTCGCCACGACACGCTCGGGGCCGACGCAACCGTGATTATGACCACGATGGCCGGTGACGAAATGACACAGACCTACCTCGGCCCGATGGTCGATTTTGCCGGGGGCGACTACTTCGTCGTCAAGCCCTGCGACACGAAGATCATGCTGAACTTGATCGACGAGCTGGCAGGCTCCAACGAGCGACCGGATGCGCCGGCTCGCTCCGGCTTCCCCACTCGGGCGGTATGGCCGACAGCGCGGGCGATGACCCTCTCCCTTTGCGGTTGACCGAGGGAACCTACGGGCTTGAGTTGTCATCGTTCCCGTTTGTCCCCGATGCGTCTTCGGGGACGCACGCGCCCAACCACAGTGCCTCACCCCCGGCCGCCAGGAGCGTCGCTGGGAGAATCCACGTCGCGAAGGTCTGCCAGACCAGTGCTCCGGAAAGCAAAGCACCACGCCGGCTCAAGCCGAGCCCAACCGCCAGGACGATGGCTGGCGGCTCGAGCAGGTTCAGGACGACACCTAGCCGGACCCACCGTTTGGTCGGCCTCTCGGATGCCGTGCGCGGCACACTGAGCCTTCCCGGCCACTCTGCCAGGATCCTGAGGCCGATCCCCAGGCTTAGGCCAAGGGCCGCCACAACCAGGATGGGCGCGACCGAAAGACCTCCTGAGCCCACGACCATCGCCAGGATGCAAAGGTTGTTGACGAAGATGATCGCGGTTCGCCCCCACCAGCTTCGGCACCTGAGCAGGGGGGCGACGATCCGCTGTATCCACCAGGCGACCACCCGCACCGGGAAACGCCGTGGGTCGTGGGCCATGGCCCAGCCGATCACGGCAGCCACGATCACGAGTCCGGTGCCCAGAGCGGCGCGGAGCCATACGGCTGCAAGCACGGCCAAAGCATCAGGTAGCATTTTCAGTCATTCCTGAAACGGTGCCGACTGGGAGACCCCGGTCGAATCGTCCATTCGAGCCCGTATCTGCCTATTGTCAACCGGCGGGTCGCCGGACGCCATGCCGTTTGAGTAGACGGGTGGAGGGCGATAGACTCAGCGCAGCGGAGAAGCCTCCTGAGTCGTGGATGCCGCGCGACCGCGTCACAAGGTGCTGCCTACCAGAGAACTGATGACCGAGGGAGCTGGCCAGATCACGGTCCGGACGATTCTGGAGGGTGCGCCCGACCATCGTCGTGCCCTGCACGCCGTCCTTGGCCTGACCATGCCCGCCGCCCGCAGTGGGAACGCGCGACCCGTCGAGGAGCTCCTCAATTCAGCGGCCAAAGGCCTGGTTTCCCTCGACCTTCTTCTGGGGGCCTACCGAGGCGGCAAGTTGATCGCCTGCTGCCTGGTGATGGAAGCGCCTGGTCGGGCGGCCATGGCGATGATTTCGCAGGACGCAGCTTCATCGGAGGGGTACGATGGGCTGGTTGAGGTCCTTCAAGCCGCACAAGCTGCGGCTTGGCGTCGTTCGGTTGTCCTGCTGGAGGTACTAGCACCCGTTGGCAGGCGCGCCCTCGGCGGCGCGCTGCGCGCTTCGGGGTTTCGCTTCCTGACAAATCTGCAATACATGAGGCGCGACGTGCGTCCCGACGAAGCCTCGATCGACATCGGGTGCGATGTGAACTGGGTATCGTACGAGGCGACGCATGCATCGCTGTTCGCGCGTGCGATGGAGCTAACCTACGTACAAAGTCAGGACTGTACGGAGCTTACGGGATTGCGTTCGTCCGTCGAGGTGCTCGAAGGTCACCAGGCCACGGGCGCGTTCGATCCAGCGCTGTGGTGGGTAGCGACACGCGCGGATGAGCCGGTCGGCGTGATGCTCTTGAACCGAATATCTTCCGAACTTGCGTTTGAAGTCGTTTACATGGGCGTGGCGCAACCTGTTAGGGGAACAGGGGTTGCGAACGCTCTGTTGAGTCGGGCGGTACGCCGCGCCGCCTCCAGGGGTGCCAACTGTTTAGCACTTGCCGTGGATGAGCGTAACGAGCCGGCGCGGCGCATGTATGCGCGGTGGGGTTTCGTGCAGACCGGCGCGCGTGCGGCGTGGATCGCAACCTCAGTTGGCGCAAGAGGTTGACGAAGAATTGCGAGGGTTTTCGGGTTTATCCACATCGCTCGCCCAATCGCGCGCCAGGCGGTGGGCGAAAGAAAATTTTTCGTCATAAACACTTGTCATTAGGGAAACACGCGCGGGTCACGGGGTGTGCATGAAGAAAGAGTGTTGACGGCGCGCCCGCGAACTGATATCTTGGGTGTATGAGCTTTTGTTCAAGAGCTTAATCAGTTTTCTGTGGCTCACAGCGGTCGAAGGAGCGGGCAGTGATTACCTGCGCAGAGGATGCGATCTCGCGGTTGGAAGCACGGATTGCCGAAAAAGTCGGTCCGCAGCGATACAACGTCTGGTTCAAGAACGCCACGCGGTTTTCCTTTACGGGCGAGAACCTTCGTGTCAGTTCGCCGAATCATTTTGTCGGCGAGTGGATCGAACGCCACTTCGCGGATGTGTTGCACGAGGCCACCCGCGAGGTGATGGGGCGGGACTATGCGCTGACGTTCGACATCGAGCCGGAGCTGGCCAAGAAGCTGGGCAAAAAGCAACCGGATCGTCAGGTCGATTTCGTGGCCAACAATCCGGCGCGACTGGCACGCCAGCAGCGGCGCCGCGGCGTACTTCCGCCGGCGCCCGCCCTGAAGGGAAATCTGCGTGATTTTATCGTCGGTGAATCAAATCGCTTGGCCCATGCGGCCGTTCGACACGTCATCGAGAGCCCGGCCAACCACTACAACCCGCTTTTCATCCACGGCGGATGCGGGCTCGGCAAGACCCACCTGCTTCACGCCGTGTGCAATGGGCTCAAGGAGCGGCATCCGCAGATGCGTTGGCGCTACGTCACCGGTGAGGAGTTCACCAATGACTACGTCTACTCCGTCAAGGCTCGCGAGCAGACGGCGTTCCACGAGCGATATCGTCGGCTCGATGCGTTGGTGATTGACGACGTTCATTTTCTGGCCAACAAACGGGCAACCCAGCAGGAGTTCCTGCACACGTTCCAGGCCATCGACGCCGCCGGCAAACAGATTGTGCTCGCCTCCGACGCCCACCCCAAGATGATCGGCCACTTTTCCGAGTCGC
The DNA here is from genome assembly GCA_965371245.1 of uncultured bacterium. Taxonomy (GTDB): domain Bacteria; phylum Planctomycetota; class Phycisphaerae; order UBA1845; family UBA1845; genus CBDUXT01. The sequence continues at coordinate 13,733 of CBDUXT010000032.1, forward strand.
TGGTGAACCGCTTCATCGCCGGGATGGTCGTGCGTGTCGATTCGCCGGACCTCGAGGTTCGCGCGAACGTGCTCCGCCAGCGTGCCCTGCGCCTCAAGGTTGAGCTAAGCGACGCGGTCATCATGTACATCGCCGAGAACTTCCGCGCCAACGTGCGTGAGTTGGACGGGGCGCTGTTGAAAGTCGTTGCCCAGGCCCAGGTGACCGGCCGGCCCATCACGCTCTCGTTGGCCGAGCGGGCGATCAAGAACCTCGTACGCCAAACCGCCCCGGTGGTGATGCTCTCCGACATCGAAAGCGTGGTGGCCATCTTCTTCGGTCTGACCCCGGCGGACCTTCACACGTCGCGCAAGTCCCGGACCATCGCGCTGGCACGCGGGATCGCCATGTATCTGGCAAGGAAACACACGGACATGAGCTTCCCGGAGATCGGACGGTTCATGGGCAACAAGAACCACTCCACGGTCATCCTGGCCTCGCGGCGAATCTCCAAGGCGCTTCAGGGCAACGAGAACGCCCGTTGGATGACGCCTGCGGGCCAGAAGGAGCAGAACCTGGCCGTCCTGGTGCACGAGTTGGAGAAGCAGTGCTGTCTGCAAGGCACGCCGACCGTGGCGCCAGCGGGGATCGGCCCACCGGGCAACGGTAGTCAATGAGCTTGTCTTCGCGCCCTGTCATGAGGACCTGGCGCGGAGACCCACGCAGCGGGCGGACCCCACGGCTAGGCGGTCGCCCGCTTTTCTATCATGTAGTGCAAGCACGAACGACGAGACGGTCCGCTTCGCGGGCCGCTCGAACGATCCGTAACCACGGGTGGTAACCGTTTCGGTCCGCTGGGGAAGCACTTCCGGCGGTGCTTGGGGTGGCGACACGGAAGCGCCGGTGACCCGGGCGGCGGCGGCGGGCGAGGCTACTCGTAGCGCAATGCCTGCACCGGATCGAGCCGTGACGCCCGGATGGCCGGATAAATGCCGCTGATGATACCGACGATGCCGGCCATGCCGAGGGCGACAACGATCAGGCTGGGGCGGGTGTAGACCTCGAGGATCTGCGTGAACTCGCTGAGGAAGTTGGCCATCGCCCAGCCGCACACGCCGCCGAACGCGCCGCCGAGGATGCTGATCGTCGCCGCTTCAATCAGGAACTGTTTGAGGATGTCCATCCGCCGCGCGCCGACGGCGATGCGTACGCCGATCTCGCGGGTGCGCTCGGTGACCGAGACGAGCATGATGTTCATGATGCCGATCGCGCCGACGACGATGGAGATGCCCGCGATGCTGTAGAGCACGATGGCGAACAGCTTGGCGAACTGGCTGAACTCCTGTTTCATTCGTTCCTGCGTGAAAATCACGAAGTCGTCCGCTCGACCGGCCTTGATCCGATGCGAGGAACGAAGGGTCTTCTTGACTCCCTCGATGCAGATCGGCAAATCCCTGGCTTCGGCACACTGTACGACGATCATGCTCAAGTACCGCTGCCCGAACATGCGGCCCATCGCCGTCGAGATCGGCACAATGATCTGGGTATCGACCTCGACAAACCCCAAGGCGCCCTTCTCTTCCATCACGCCGACAACGACGAAGCCCTTGCCGTTGACCTTGACGCGCCGTCCCACGGCCGGCAGCGCACCGAAAAGATCGGCTGCGACCTTGTACCCCAGGACGCAGACCATGCTCTTGCCCTGGACGTCCGGGTCGGTGATGAACCGACCCTCCTCCGCCGTGTAGCTGTTGATGGTCGCATACGCCGCCGTGGTTCCCAGCACGGTGACAAACGTGTTCTTCTGGAAGTACTTGATCTGTCCCCCACCGTTGGCCTGCGGCGCGACCGCGACCACCTGACCGGGGTTGTCATCCATCACGCGGGTCGCATCTTCCGGCAGGAGCGATGACTTTTGCATCCGGCGGTGCGAGCGCTCTTCACTGCCGTTGATTACCAGCAACTGGTCAGCGCCCAGCGCCTCCACCCGGTCGAGCACCCAGCGCTGTGAACCTTCGAGGATGGACACGGCGGCCACGACCGCGCCCACGCCGATGACCACGCCGAGAGTTGCCAGCATGGTGCGGAGCAAGTTCTGCCGCAGACTAAGGAACGCCGCAATCAGGATGCGCAAATGGAACATGGCGTGGGCTATCCGCTCTCCCGAAGGTCTCGCTCGTCCGCCGCGATCCGCAGCGCGCGGGACTCGGCCTGGGCAGCCGCCTTCTGCCGGAACATGCGCCGGTGGGCCTCGGACGAAACCGCGAGGATTTCCTCGCGGCGTTGATCATCGACGGCGGTGTCCTCGACAATGCGTCCGTCGCTCATGTGAATGATTCGATCGGCCTGGACGGCGACGTCCGTCTCGTGGGTGACCAGCACGATGGTGATCCCGCTCGCGTGGAGTTGGTGGAAGATCTCGATGATCTGTTGCGACGTATGCGTATCGAGGTTTCCGGTGGGCTCGTCAGCCAACAGGAGGCTGGGGTTGTTCACGATGGCCCGGGCGATGGCAACGCGCTGGCACTCTCCGCCGGACATCTCGCCTGGTCGGTGCCGGGCGCGACCGGCCAACCCCACCTTCTCAAGGGCAGCCAGAGCCGTCTTTTTCGTGAAGTTGCGACGGGTGTACATCAGGGGCACGCACACGTTGTCCAGGGCCGTCGTGCGGTTGATGAGGTTGAACGTCTGGAAGACGAAGCCGATGTGGCGGTTGCGCACGTGAGCGAGCTGCTTTTCGTTGAGGTCGCTGATCAGCTCGCCGCGAAACTCCAAGGTGCCCGAGGTGGGGCGATCGAGACAGCCCACCAGGTGCATCAGCGTGCTTTTTCCGCTGCCGGAAGCCCCGGTGATCGCCACGAACTCGCCGGGCGCAATGTGCAGATCGACACCAGCCAGGGCGTGGACGGTCGAGTCACCCATGCGGTACTCCCGGCAAAGCTCGTGCAGTCTGATCATATCGCTCGGTCGTCGCGTTGCGCCGCGGGTACGGAACCCCCCGGACGGTTGGGGCGTCGCTCTCCTTACCTTTTCGACCGCTGCGGAACGGCCGGGCGTTTGACGAAAACGACCGTCCCTTCCTCGAATCCTTCCCGGATCTCCGTGAAGGCGCCGTCGCTGAGACCGATCTTGCAGTCGACGAATCGCTCCGGCGCTTCGCCGGGCTCCACGGTTGAGTCGGGCACGTACACCCCGAACGTTCCGTCGGGTCCGGGTTTTATGGCCTCGTTGGGGCATAGAATCGCGTTCTCGACGTGCTCGGAGGTGAACGTCGCCTCGCCGCGCATTCCCGGAAGCAGCTTGCCCTTGTTCTCGCTGACGATGACGACATCGACGAGATACGTCGTGACGTTCTGCACGATTCGAGGCTCCGGGTAAATGCGTTCGATAACTCCGTCGAACTCAGCGTCCGGGAAGGTCTCGACGCTGATGCCGCAGATATATTCCGGCGTTCGTTTGATCTCTCCAACGTCCTCGGGCATCCGCTCGTCGGCGTCGTGACCGGGGCGCGCCCAGGCCGGCGCCAGATCGAGCAGACGGCCGATGTCGGCCTCATCCACCTCCGCCTGGAGAATCAGCGTTTCCATGTCGAGCAGGACCGCCAGGATGGTCCCACCGGTCAGGTTTTGCTTGCCGCCCTGAATGACCTCGCCGATCTGTGTCGTGACGACCGAAACGATGCCGTCGATCGGCGAACTGATGTCGGTCTTGTTCAGTTGTTTCTGGGCGTCGGCGAGATTGTTCTCGGCCGTCTTGAGATTGGCCTCGGCCCGTTTCACCGCGTACCCGGCGCGGAGAATGGCGATCTCGGCCCGATCTACGGCAGCAATGGCCCCGTCGAGCTGCGCAAGTTCACTCTCGTAGCGGCTTGTCCGTTGAGCCTTTTCGTCGGCCGTGTAGTTGCCGGCTTGTCCGGTGACTCGGTCGGCCCATATCTTGGTGTACTTCAAGTTGGCGTCTATCTGCGCCGCGTTCGCCTTGGCACTGGCGAGGTCCGGTCCCTCGGCCTGCTTGAGCGCGCTCCGCGCGTCATCCAGTGCAGCCTGCATGCTCTGCACGTTCAACTCCGCGCGGCGGACGTTGCGCTCTTCGTCGTCGCGCTGGAGCTTGATGAGCAGGTCATCGATCGACACCCGTTCGCCCGGGCGTTTGGCGATCTCGATGACCTCACCGCTGGCCTCCGATTTGATCTCGACGCGGCGCAAGGGGCGCACCTCGCCCGTGGCGTTGATGGGCAAGGTCAGGTCACCGCGACGAACCGTCGCCGTCTTCCCCTGCAAGGCGGCCATGCTCATTCGCAGGGTCGATGTGGCGGCCACGTAGCCCACCACGAGTGTGGTCATTCCCAAGATGGCAATCATGGCGTTTTTCATGGCTCTGGACTCCGCTACCGTTTCGGCTCGTCAGGGATGCTGAGGGGCCGGTACGGCCTGCTTCCGCGGACCGCTACGCCGCGGCGGACGAGGGCGTGAATTCCATCCCGAAGGTGCGCGCGACGGGTTCATGGGTCACCTTGCCCCGCTCGACATTGATTCCTTCGGCCAACCCCGCATCCCGCCGGCAGGCCTCCTGGTACCCGAGGTCGGCCAGCTTGAGCACATACGGCAAGGTCGCGTTGGTCAGAGCGAACGTGGAGGTCCGCCCCACGGCGCCGGGCATGTTCGTCACGCCGTAGTGGACGATGTTATCGACGATGTAGGTCGGGTCGTCGTGCGTGGTCGGACGAATGGTCTCGACGCAACCACCTTGATCGACGCCCACATCGACGATGACCGCACCCGGCTTCATGGTCGCCAGCATCTTCCTGGTCACCAACACGGGACACCGCGCGCCGGGAATGAGCACGGCGCCGATAAACAGGTCGGCCGCCGAGAGGTATTTTTGGAGCATGTGCCGATCGCTGAAAACCGCATGGACATTGGCCGGCATCACATCGTCAAGGTAGCGAAGACGGTCGAGGTCGATGTCCATAATCATGACATGCGCGCCGAGCCCGGCCGCCACCTTGGCGGCGTTGGTGCCGACGACGCCGCCGCCGACAATGAGAACCTCGGCGGGTTCCACGCCGGGTACGCCGCCGAGCAGAATTCCGCGGCCCATCATCGGGCGTTCCAGGTACTTGGCGCCTTCCTGAATGCTCATCTTGCCGGCCACCTCGCTCATGGGCGTCAGCAGTGGGAGGCGATGCTGGCGATCGGCGATCGTCTCGTAGGCAATGGCAGTCGATCCGGTCTCGATCACGCCGTCCGTCAGTTCGCGGTCGGCGGCAAAATGAAAATAGGTAAACATGACCTGACCCTCGCGCATCATGGCGCGTTCCGGGGCGAGGGGTTCTTTCACCTTGATAATCATATCCGCCTGGGCGAAGACTTTCGCGGCATCCGCGATGATTTTCGCGCCGACCGCGCTGTATTCATCGTCGGCGATGCCGGACCCCGCCCCGGCGCCGGACTCGATCAGAACGGCGTGCCCGTGACGAACCAGTTCATCGGCGCCCACGGGCGTCAGGCTGACCCGGTATTCGTGGGTCTTGGTCTCTTTGGGAATACCAACGATCATGTTTCGATTCGCTCCACGTCCGCCGGCGGCAAAGCTGCCTTGGTTCTCATCGACCGTCGCGGCGTTTCCCGATCACTGGTCGGCGCACCGACGTGCACTGAACCAACCGACTATATCGGCGCGCCAATCGGCATGCAATCTACGGTCCCATGATGGCAGCCCGCCTGGTGCCCAACCCGACCGAAGGCGGGTCACTTGTGCGAAGTTGTCGTCCAGGCGATGGCGTGCCTGCGCGGTCCAACGTGGTAGCCGGCGGGAAGACTTTTTCGGACAGGTCACTGTCGGCACGCCGACACCTCCACACCGTTTCGATCGAGCGAAATGCAGACCGCGCCGACGTCGGCCGTGTTGAACAGCCGCGCGGCGCCGAGGATCGCGGAAAGCCCGTTGAGCGTCTCGCCGGTGCGCTGATGACTTGAACGGACCACGAAACCGGGTGAGACGGCCTCAATGAAAGCGGCCGAGCTGGAGCGAACGCTGCCATGGTGGGGAAGCAGGAGGACGTCGGCCGCCAGCCCTCCGCGAGCCAAGAGCAACCGCTGGGCCTGGTTCTCGATGTCACCGGTCAAGAGGACCGAGTGCCCGAGATACGAGAGACGAAGCACGGTGGACGTGTCGTTGGTCAAGACCGGCGTTTCCTTTCCGCTCTCTGGAGAGAGACGCTCGAACGACACGCCGCCCAACATCCACCGTGTTGCGGAGGCCGCTTGTGTCTCGATTGGGTGACGGTCGGCGGCCAACAGATCGAGCAGTTGACGGCTGGGTGACCCCACCTCGCTATGCGGCACAAAGTGCTCATTGATCACCACGGGTCCGGTCGGAATCTGATCGATCAGGCTCGGCACGCCGCTGAAGTGATCGAGGTTGGGATGGCTCAGATAGACACGGTCGATCCGCCGGATACTGCGGTGCCGGAGGTATGGCACCACCGTGGAGACCCCCACGTCGTAAGGGCTCGACGATCCCACATCATAGAGGATGGTGCTTCCGTCGGGCAGCTCAATCACGGTGGCCGAGCCCGCCCCAACGGACAGGACCGTGACCAGCAGGCGATCACGCCGGCCGTGCGAACCCTGCCACAGGGCGGCAAGCGTGAGCAGCAGGACGAAGCTCGCCACGCATCCGCGCGCCAGCCAGGGCGAGCGCGGCGGCTCGGCGAGCGACCCATCCTTTGTCGAGCGGGCTCGCCGGCCGCGCGATTGGAAGAACCAGCCGACCAGCGAAAGCAAGAGGAGGTAATAGCCGGCGACCAACCACCAGGGAGGCGTCGGAACGTGTATCGACGCGCCGGGTAGCGCGGCGAGATGCTCGACCATGCCAATCAACGACGAGTCCACGGTTGTCAACACGATCCCCACGAATGTTGCGAGCGAGGGTGCGATCGCCCCGACGAGCACCTTGAAAAACCCCAACCCCATCACGATCATTACCAGCGGAACAACCAGAACCGAGTTCACCGGCGCCCACGGGTGGATCGTCTGAAAGTGCGTGGCGGCCACAGGGAGCGAGGCGAGCCAGGCGCCCGTCGAGACGAGAAGAGCCATGCCGAGGGCGCGTCCGCCCCATCGCGCGGTGCGTCGCAGCGTCCCGACCTTTGGATCGATGGGCTGCCATCGGGTCGCGTCGTCGCCGGCGATGGCGTCGTAAGCCGCCCCGCCGCCTCGGTGGCGCCACATGGATCGAATGGAACGTAGCGCATCCGCCATGGTTGGTGTCAAGTAGATGACGCCAAGGACGGCCGCGAACGAGAGTTGATACCCTACGTCGAAGACCATGTCGGGATCGAAGAGCGCCAGCAGGACGACGGCCGCCGCGATCCAGTTCAAGCGGGCGCGGGCGCGTCCCAAGAGAGTGGCGAGACAAAACAAGGTCGCGATCACCGTGGCGCGCAGGATCGAGGGACGCGGTTCGGCGACGACGGCATAGAGAAGGACCGCCCCGAGCATGGCCCATCGACCAGCGCGCGGGCTGACCAGAAGGAGGCGACAGATCAGCCGGACGAAGACCATGACGATCGCCACGTGAAGCCCGCTGACCGCCAGAAAATGGATGCACCCCGCGCGAATGAACAGCTCGTTGAGCTTTCGGTCCAGCTTCGAGCGATGACCCAGCACCATGGCCGACAAGAGAGACGCCTCTGCATCCGAGCCGGTCGCCAAGTCGTCGATCAGCATGCTACGCGCTTTGCCACGCAGCCACGCCACGGGACCGGCGCTGCTCGGCGTTGGGTCGCTCAGTCGGCGGACGTTTTGTCGGTGGTCACACGAAAACGCCGCCACGATGCCCTGCCGCCGAAAGAAACCGGCCCAATCGAACGAGCCGGGGTTTCGCGGTGGTGTCAGGCGTCGCAGCCAGCCCCACAGCTCGACGCGCTCACCCTCGCGCAGGTTGAGCACGGTGTCGTTGACCGATACACGAACGCGTCCACTTGTCGGGATCGCGCCGTCGATGCCCGCAATCGCTTCGACGTCGAGCAGAAGGACCGTCCGTTCAGACCGGAAATTCCAGCGCGAAAACGGCGTCAGGGGTGGCGACAACAGCCGAGGCGGCGACGCAACCGTGCCACTCAGGCGGGCGAGACGACGTAGCGGCTGCGTGTGGCGCTCGATGCTCGTCGCGGGGAGCCGCCGGGCCGCGCCGTAGTGAAGCGTGCCCCCGACACAAACGGATACCAGGAACACCAGCCACGCAGCCAGCGTCGCTCGCCGGCGGTGGAGCGCGAGCGCCAAGCTGGCGAGCACGAAGGAGCCAATCACGCCGAGCGGTGGAGGGCAGACAAAACGGTCGAAGACGATACCGACCACGAAGCCCACCGCGACCGGTAGCAGTGGCGCGGTTTGCATCACGGCGTTGGATGGATGCGTCGAGGTGTCCGTGCTGCTAGACATAGCCCAAAACAGTGTTACCACGCCGAAGGGTCCGTCGCCACCCCGCACCTCGGCACCCGGCACGGCTCGCCCCCACTTGCCGGCGTTGCCGCACCGGTGCCATTACCGCATAATCCGGTCCATGATCGCACGGGAACCCAGTGTATGACGTTCACTTCGGCATTGTTTTGGATGTGGATGGTGTTGGCCGCCGGGCTTGCGCTCGTCTGGATCGGCCGACTCTTTGTCGTTCGGGCGGTCGCTTCGCGCCGGGCGGTCCTCGGTTCGCGGTCGTACGACGGCGCGCCGAACCCGGCCCCGAAGGTCTCCGTGGTGGTGGCCGCCAAGGACGAGGAGGCCAACATCGAGGCCTGTGTTTCCACCCTCCTCGACCAGGATTACCCCAACTACGAGTTGATCGTGGTGGACGACCGCAGCGCCGACGAAACGCCGGCCATCCTGCGGCGCCTGGAGGACGAGGCACCCGGTCGGCTGCGCGTCGTGACCGTCACACGAATGCGCGAGGGATGGTTCGGCAAGAACAACGCGATGCGCGAAGGCGTTGCCGTCTCCACCGGCGACTGGCTCCTTTTCACCGACGCCGACTGCCGGCAGATTTCGCGCAAGACCATTTCCGTGGCCATGCGCGAAGCCTTGCACCACGACGCCGACTTTCTGTCCGTCACACCCATCCTCGAGACGCACACGGCCTGGGAACGAATCATCCAGCCGGTGTGCGCGCTGGTCCTGATCGTCTGGTTCCTGCCGGAGAAGGTGAACAACCCTGACAAGAGCGTGGCCTATGCCAACGGCGCCTTTATGCTCATGCGGCGAGGATGTTACGACGCCATCGGCGGACACGAGGCCGTCCGAACCGAGCTCAATGAAGACATCCGCATGGCACAGATCGCCAAGCGGAGCGGTCTTCGGCTGCGGGTAACGGAAAACGAAGACCTGTATCTGACGCGCATGTACGACACGCCGGCAGCCGCCTGGCATGGGTGGAGCCGGATTTTCTTCGGCAGCCTCACCACGATGCGGCGTTTGCTTGGGTCGGCCGGGCATCTCCTGGTGTGGTCGCTGCTGCCCTGGTTGAGCCTGACTGCCGCCGTCACCGGCTGGCTCGTCACGCGACCCGGCACAACCGGGGATGCCGTTCCTTGGGCGTGGGCAGTGGGCGCCTGGCTTGGCGTGGTGTCACTCGAGCAGATCGTGACGTGGCAGATATACAAGATGCTGCGAATCGCGTCGGTCTGGTCGTTGGCCTACGTCTTGGGATGTGTCGCGGCGCTGGGCATGCTGATCAGCGCCATGCTCAAGGTACTAGGCGCCACGGCCACAACCTGGCGCGGCACGACCTACCAGGGCGACCGGCGGAGCGAGCCGGGAGCAAGCACGACCGAAAAGGGAACGGGCACGCCCGTGCCATCGCCCGCGACTTCGCCGTCAGCCGAGGAGCCCGCTCCGCATGCCTGAGCAGTTGGATTCGACGCTGGAGACGCTCAGAAAGGAGGATCTCTCCGCGTGGGCGTCACTGGACGACTGGCGGTTCCAACTGCTCTTGCTACTTGTCTCCCTTATGATGCTGCTGTGGCTCGGGCGCAAGTTGCGCCGCGCGATCCGTCGCCGGCGGCCTCCGATCATCCACCCCAAGCTGCAAAAATATGGTCAGGACTACGGTCAGCCCGACGAGCGAGTTCTGGCCAAGCGCCGCGCCGAGGCAGAACACATCGTGGCCACCTCGAGCACAAGCGCCATCGTGGGGTATGATATCACCGAACAGCTCGAGGCCGTCTTCGTGGACGGCTTTCCACGGCCCGAGGAGGCGCTGGAAGGTCTCAAGTCGGTGGCGGCCATGAAGGGCGCCAATGCAGTGACAAACGTTCGGCACGAGCGCGCGGCGTCAGGAAAATGTAGCGCCCACGGCGACGCGGTGATCGTTCATCGCTTGGGCGGGGCAGCGCCCGAGGGCGCCGCCGGCTCGGCACCGTCGCACAACCCCGGCGATCCGCCGCCCGAGCAATCGCCGTGGCCCCGGTAGCACGCGCCCATGCCTGAAACCGAATCCACATTCCAAGCCGACAACACGCCGCCGGTGGAACCCTCGCCGCGCGCCTTCGCCACCGGAACCGGCGCGGTGTTCCAGTCGCTGGGTCTGGTGTTGCTTTTCGGCGCTTGCTGCTTCTGGTCGCTGAGCGGGACGCTTGTCGAACGCGCGTCCGAGCCGGCCGCGAACTGGACGACCTATCTTGCGGGCGACCGCATGCCGGCCGCTGCATTGACCATCGGCGTAGCCACCACGCTGATCGGCGGCATCGGGCTGGTCGGCATCGGCATCGGCCTGCACGGCGAACGCCCCGACAGCGGCAAGGCCGCCACGGTGCTGACGGCGGTCATGGCCGTCATCTATTGGACGCTTACCCTGCTGTTGTTGACCAAGGGTGATCGCTGGCTCCAGGCTCTCCCATCCGCCGCGTTCGGCGTTCTGTCTACATTTCTATTGATGCTCTCGCTCCAGAGTGCCAAAGTTCTGCGCCGCTTCCCGCCCCCGGCCGACAGGAACGTGGTCACCGACGAGTTCCTGAACAGTCGGCGGTCACACTAGGCTCTCTACGAGCGTGCCGACCCCCACTCAACGAGGGACACGCCCGCCGTAGGCTTGGATGGGTATCGGGTGGCATGGTCCACGCTCGCGTGGCCATGCGGTCGGGTGGCATGGTCGGGTGGCATGGTCCACGCTCGGTTGTCGGGTGGCATGGTCCACGCTCGCGTGGCCATGCGGAATACGGCCTAACACGTAATTGGCGGGTGCCCTACGGATTCAGCGGTGAGGGACTCGAATGCACCCGATACCACGACCGCGCAGTCCGCACGATGCATCGGCAAACGCGTTTGCCCGTGCAGGATGGGTTGAGATTCAGCGGATGAAGCCGCCCCTTTGGGCAGGGCTGGACAGCCGCCGTGAAGACACGGGTAATCTACGCTTACCCATGCCACGCAACTCAAGACTCTTCCGGGTTACCCGTCGTTCCGTGTGGCCTTCTCGAGGCACACGGTCTACAATTCAAGCATGATCCGCAGAACCGTCATCGGGGTGCTTACGATTTCAGCTTTGGCAGCCTTCGCATTAACCATCATCAGCTACCGCTTGGGTTACATGACCGCGTCCGGTTACCCGTTGTACGGATGGAATTCAAGTGGAATCGCCATGACCAAGAGGAGCATGCTGTTTCTACATGCAAATCGCGGGGAACTTCGTGTCATAGGGCATCATTACATTTCACCTTCGCGCACAGTCTCTCCAGTATCCCTCGATTGGTGGGTGCTTGCGTACCGTTGGGACACGGTGACGTTACGTCCGCAGACCGTTGAGCGGGACAAAAACCGTGGACGTAAGGCGACCTCCCACCGACTCTTCTGGGTGGCACGTGTTCACTTGTGGCTACTCTTCGTGCTGTTTGCGGCTTACCCTGCGATCGCCTTCATCCGTGGTCCCTTGCGTCGGTATCAACGCCGAAGTCGGGGCTTGTGCCTTCGATGCGGCTATAGCCTTCGCGGGTTGACAGAACCACGTTGCCCCGAATGCTCAACAGAGTTTGATCTGTCCACCCTGGCGTCACCGCCCCGCTAACAGCGAGATCCTGCCCGCGCCCAGAAAAGTGCCATTCTGTGGCACTCGATCTACACCCCAAATCAACCCGCCCCACCGCCGAAGGATCCGTGCGGATGATCGATCCCTCCATACGTCTCCGGCCGGCGGTCTCTTAGCCAGGTAGCCAGGTAGGGCAGGTCGATGACCTGCCGTTACCATCGACGAACGTGAATCCAGCGGAGTCGGGATAAACTCGAATACGTTCGATATCGTGTTCATGTCCAAATCAATCCGATCAAACACGGATACGTCGATCGACCCGAGTCGCGGCCGACGTCAACTTTCATCCTCACGTCAGATGAGGTTGGCTTGATCTGAAATGGCCTGGGTCGAGTGCGATCGAACTTCCCGATATCGATGCTTGATCATGGATCATAGGAAAGGCAGGTCATTAACCTGCCCGACTGGACTCTTGGCTTCCAGTACAAGTGAGTGAGCATACTCGGTCTCGAAAAAATAGTCGGCGAAGCCTGTTGCTCTGACATGCCGTTCAGTCTCAACTTGCGCCTTTTTCCAGCCAAGAACATCGAAGAGAATTGTGTCAATCGCGCGAAGGCGAGTAGTGTCCTCGTTAGCATCGACAATGTCCTGAATTGTCTCGCGGTGGCGTTTGAACCTCGCAAACGCCGCATCAACTAGCAAACCGTGGACCATAAGGTGATTCCCTGTGCGTTAGAGGACACGCGATCTGTGCGTGACGAGCGCGAGTAGTCTCGCCGACGTCATCCACCCGAGGGCACCCCAGGACGATAACACTTCGGCTCCCGCGTCGCTAGTGCGATGGCCCACCCCCCCCACACCCGCATCAACCGGCCCCGCCGCCGAAGGATCCGTGCGGCTGATCGATCCCTCCATACGTCTCCGGTCGGCGGTCTCGTAGGAAGGGGAAGAGCGTCCTTGCCTTGGTGACCGCTTCCTTGCTGATCTCACGAGTCAAGACCTTACCGGGGGATTCATCGAGCGAATCGACGAGCTGACCCTGCGGGTCGATGATCATCGATCGGCCGATGAAGTCGAGCGGGTCTTCGCGACCGGCGCGGTTGGCCATGGCGATGTACACCCCGTGGGTCAGGGCGGCCGCCTTCATCTCCAGCTCGTAGACCTCGGCGAATGGCTCCGAAGCGGCGACGGCCGTGGGCACCAGGACCAGCTCGGCCCCTTGAAGGATGAACGAGCGGAAGACCTCGGGGAAGTGGCGGTCGTAGCAGATGGCCACCCCGAAGCGCCAGCCCTCAAGCTCGAAGACGTGGTAGGTGTCCCAGCCGGGGGTGTAGTAGAACTTTTCGTTGTAGCCGGGCTCCTCGGCCAGGTGCATCATTCGCTGCCGGCCGATGTACGTGCCGTTTCGATCGATCACCACGCTGGCGTCGAAGAAGAGGTGCTCGCGCGATTTTTCGTAGAGGTTAAACACGATGTGAATGTTGCAGCGCTTGGCCAGGCCGCATGCCCATTCGGTCGTGGGGCCGGGGATGGGCTCGCCGTGTTCGAAGAACTCATACCGGTGCGGCAGGCGGGGGAAGAACTCGAGCAGCGACATCTCCGGCGGGACGACCAAGTCGGCCCCATCGGAAGCGGCTTGTTCGATCAAGCCCTCGACGTGTTTGCGGTTGGCGTCAACGTCCGGCGTTCCGTGTGTTTGGGCTACGGCGATTTTCATGGGGGCACTGTCGTCACGAAATGGGCTTGTGTCAACGATGCATACATGATGCGTTGGGGACGGTGACACTTCCGGTGGGGCGGGCACGCCGGATCAGAGCCGCATGCGCCAGCCTGCGGACCTCTGCGCCAGCATGTCACCGGGCTCGCGCCCGGTGCTCTGAAAACTTCCCAACGCCGGTTCCGCCGCGCACTCTACGGCGGGCCGGTGAATCGGCGTTGCAGGTCGGCGAAGTCTCTTAGATCGACGTCGCCGTCGCTGTCGAGATCGACGACCGCGCAGCCGGGAAGGAAGGCCTCACCGGGCGCGGTTCCGCAGACGCCCAGCACCGCGAAATCCGAAACGTCCACGTCGCCGTCGGCATTGGTGTCGGCGGACAGGGTGACGGCGACGCGCAGCAGGCGGATACCGATCTGTCGGTCGGTGCGATCCGGCGCGGTGAAGATGCGGGAAGATGTCAGAAGGTTGGTCGAGGCGAACTGGTCGTTGAAGCCACCGCCGCGCACGGTCCGGAAGGCGAGGCTGTCCGGGTGGTTGTTGAACCGGCCCTGAAGCCAGGCGAAGACGTTTCCGGAAAGGTCGAACAGCCCGAACCCGTTGGCGTTGCCGGTGGTGGCGAACGCACCGCCGTGGTCGCTGCCGTCGTAGTATCCCACCGGCGTCGGCTCTCCGTCGGCCGCACAAACGGCTCCGTCGAACGGGTCGCCGCTGCACTGGAAGTTCGCATCGGCGCCGCTCAAGAGGTCACGGCCGAACCCGAACAAACGATTCGCGCCGCTTACCGGATCCCACGCGGTCGCCTTGTACCACTCGTTGTAGGCGTCGGCCGCGTCCGCACTTGGTGCGACGTTGTCGTAGCCCTGGTCCATCGGAAGGCGGTAACCCCGGCAGTTGGTGACAAGGTCGAGTCGCTCAGCGCTGGAAAGATCGCGCGTGGACCAGCCGGCCTTGCTGATCGTCACGGGGTGCCAGCCGGAAAGGCTGTCCGCACCGCTTTCGGCGTAGCACCGGGCGGACGGGAGCATGCCCTGATCGAGGCTGAGCCAGTTGGCGTACTTGACGGCTCCGTACCAGCTTACCCCGGTGACGGGATGCCGGGCGTAGTCGATCGGCGCGGCGACCGCCTGATAGGTGCCGGCCACAAGATCGATGACGCCCGAGGCTGCCGGCGAGAACATCAAGACGCTCCTGAGCCCCGGGTCTCCCGTGCCACCCGGCTCGGTCGTGTTGACGTAGACGTCACCGGTCACGTCGTCGAAGAACATGAAGGAGCCGCGTTCGTTGTCGGGGCTTACGATGGCGTCGTTTAGGAATGCCACGAACTCGGCATTGGTGGTCGGGAAGGTGGCCATCTCGTAGTCGTAGCTCGGCCCGCCGGGCTGGGCGGTGCCGCCGGATACGAGCGACTCGCTAACGGAAAACTTCGGGCTCACCAGCGTCAGCATCACCGTGCGCGTCATCGACTCCAGGTTGGTGAGGTCGGCGAAGGTGACGGCCGCGGTATGGACGCCGGCGGCCAGCCCGGCCGTAGCGGCCGCGTCGATGTGAACGACAACGCCCACCGATTCGCCATCGGCCAGGACTCCGCCGACAGACGCCCCGCCATCGACTTGGAGCCACGTCGCATCGGACGACGCCTCCCACGTGATGGGACCGGCCATGTTACGCGCGACGTTGATGAGGCGATAGATCGCCACCGACGGCGCGATCTTGTCACCGGCGATACCGGCCGCGACCAGGTCGTCAAACGGGGCGACGGAGAGATCCTGCTCGATGCTGAGCATCACGGTCCGGCATTGCTCGACCCCGGTGATGAGGTTCACGAACGTGAGGGCGGCCAGGTACTCGCCGTCGAACAGACGCAGCGCGTTTTCATTGACGGCAACGGTGACCGTGCGCTCCTGCCCCACACCGGGGGCGACATCGACCGAGACCGGCGTGACGTCCAGCCAGTCCTGATCGGCGCTGATGACGACCTCGAACGGGGCGGCCGCCTTGTTCTCCAGCACGTAGTCCTGCGAGGGCAGCGCCAGCGGGTCGAGATTCGGCCCGACCATCCACACGTCCCGCGCCTGGGTGATCTCGATGGGGTCGGTGACCACCAGCGTGATGGCTTGATTCACCGCGGAACTCACGCCATTGCCCGGGTCGGTCCAGGTCAATCGCACCCGACCGGCATACGTTCCGACGTCGAGCGTGTCGGCCTGGGCGTTGACCGAGACGTCGAAGGCCTCGGACGTAGCGGCCGCCAGCGTTCCGGCGAGTTGCCCGGATGGGTCCGACGGTTCCACGGTCAGCCAGGGTTGATCGACACTGACGGCGTAGTCCAACCCGAAGGCCACGCCGCTGGTGAAGATCAGCGAACGAGACGCGGTCCCGTCGAACGGACCGTCCGAGGGACCGGTGAACTCGTGCGGCTCCGGGTCGGGCGAGGTGATGCCTACCGGCGCCTCGATCACCAACGTCACCCCGCGCGCCAGGGACAGCGCCGTCGTTTCGTTGCGCACAACAAGCTGAGCGGTGTGCGTACCCGGGGTCAGCAGATCGGCGGCTGCGATGGTGTCCACGGCGATCGTCAGGCTCTCGCCGCCGCCCAGCGTGCCCGAAAGCGGCCCGTCGGGTTCGCCGCCGGTGATCTCAGTCACTGAGAGCCACGGCTGTGTCACACTAACCGTCCAGGCCATCTCGGCGGCGGATTCATTGGTCACCACAAACGGCCCGAAGGAGCGTACGAACGAGTCGCCGTACGCACCCACAACCGAGGGCACGCCCGACGGTGAAATGGAAAACGGCTCACGAAGATCGAGCACCACCGTTCGCGTTCGGCTCACACTTGAGAAGGCGTCCGTCACCGTCACGGTGACGACGTGCCCGGTTCCGCGAACCACACGAAAGCCCGTGTCGTTCGAGACGGAACCCGGCGCCTGGGCGCCGCGCCCCGTTGTCGTCAAGAGCAACGAACCCACCGGATCGGTCCAGCCACCGCCCCGCGTCGCGCGGTCGGCGACACCCGTCGCGAAATCCTGAGTCCACTCGGCCACGTTGCCGGATGCATCCTGAAGTCCGTAGCCGTTGTCGGTGTCGAGGGTCGGTGTCGGCTCGTCGTCACTCGGACAGACGGCGACCTCGACCGGCAGCGTGTTGGCTCCGTCGAAGAACCCCACGGGCGTCGTGCCGTCGTCCTGCCCGTCGCCGCTCGTCAGGAAGTTGGCATCCGCGTCGCTGAGCGGTCCGTCCCGACCAAACCCGAACGTGGCATCGAAGACCGGCACGCCGTCGAGATCGGGCTTGCGCGACGCGGCTTTGTACCATTCATTGTAAAGTGCCGCACCGGCCGAACCGGCATCCATGGGCAGGCGAAACGTCGGCGTGGTCTCGATCAACAGAGCACGAGCGGCCGCATCCAGCCCGGCGCTTAACCAGGTGGCGTCATCGACGACCCGCGGATGCCAGCCATCCGGGTTCGTCGCGGGCGCTTCGGCATAGACCCGCAACGATGCGTCGAACCCCTGGTCAATGGTCAGCCAGTTGCAGTACTTGAGCGCCCCGAACCAGCTCACGCCAACGACGGGATGGTCATCGAAACCAGCGTCCACCGTGAAGGCGGTGTCGAGCAACTGAATGCGACCGATCGCGGCGTCGTACACAGGCATCGATGACGGCGGGCTCACGCCAACCTCTCCCGCCGGTTGATCGTGAACGAACACACTGCCGGAGGCGTCATCGAAGTACATGAAGTCGCTTCGCTCGCTGGGCTCCGGACCCAGCGCGTCCGGCCGGGCATCGTTGAGGAAGGCCGCGAACTCGGCGTTGGTGACTTCGGTTCGGGCGATCCAGAAATCGTGGATCGGCCCGCCAAGCTGATCGTCTCGCCCGGCCACCAGGGCGAAGTCCCCCACCGGTCCGGGTGACACACCGGCGGCAATGGCCGCATCGGCCACGCGAAGCGCCACCGACACACCCGGCCCCGGAGAGATGAGCCTCGGCGCCAAGCCGTCGATCTCGATCCAGGGCGGATCGATGGTGATGACCACGTTGTCGATGGCCTGCTGACCAAGGTTGGTGATGTCCAGGGAGAGATTGCCGATGTACGGACCCCCGACGGGACCGGTCACCCGAGCGGGACTGAGCGTGACGTCGAGATTCACCGGCTCGACCGCCTGCAAGACGCGGAACCCCACGAACGCCAGCGTGGAACCTGTCGGGGCACTCGTTCGGCCGTCGCAACGAAGCTGCCCGGACGCGACCACACTGCTGAAGTGACCACCGCGAAGCCCCGCCTCGGCTGATCCGGCGCCCTGGTCCTGCACCCATTCGGCCACGTTGCCGGTCAGGTCGTACAGCCCATATCCGTTGCCGGTGTCGCTGGTCGGGCCGCCGGTCGGCGACACATCGTTGACCCCGTCAAAGAACTCCACCGGCGTCGCGCCGGGTTCGAACGCATCGCCGCTCTCTCGATAGTTGGCATCGGCCGCGGTCAGCGCGTCGCGACCGAATCCGTAGACGGCTTCCGTGCCGATCTCCTCCAGCCAGGCGGCGGCCTTGTACCATTCGTTAAACGGCGCCGCCGTCGCGGATCGGTCATCCATCGGCAGCCGGAACCCCCGTTTTTGCAGTAGCGCCTGCCGCTCGGTCGCGCTTAGGTCTCGAACCACCCAATCGGCCGTGGCAATCGTGACCGGGTGCCACCCTTCGGGCCTGGTCGCCGGACTCTCCACGTAGGCGCGCTGACTGGGATCCATTCCTTGAATCAGCGTGAGCCAGTTGCAAAACTTGACAGCCCCAAACCAACTCACGCCCGAGATAGGCAGGTTCTCGTCGCCCGGCTCGATGGCGTAGTTTCGACCATCGAAGGTGATGCCCTGGCTGACGTCCGCATCGAACAAGAGCGTGGGGATGACGCCGACGGGCGGTCCGAAGCCCTCCCGACCGGCCTGAACGGCATTCAAATAGACGTCCCCGGTGGCGCCGTCGAAGTAGAGATAGTCGCTGCGACCGTCGGGCGCGGGTCCCAGCGCATTTCTTCGCGCATTCTTGAGAAAGCGAACGAACTCCTGGTGGGTGACCTCGCGTCGCCCCATGCGATAGTCATAGTCCGGCCCGCCGGGTTGCCGATCGCCCTGTGGAACGAACACCATGGGCACCGAAAACGCCTCACTGCCGACGACCAGGACCACGCGTCGCTCGGCGACCGCACCGTTGGCGACAAAGGTCACGTCGGCCGCATAGGTGCCCGGTTCCAGCCCCGCCGCATCCGGTGTCAACGTGAGCACGGCCTCCTCCACCCCGTCTTGGTCCGTGATGATGCCGGCGCCGGGTTCGATTTGCAGCCAGTTGATACCGCCGGGATCATCGGCCGTCAGATCATAAGTGATCGAAGCCGACCAACTCATCTCCGGTAGCCCCGTGTTGTTGACCGCATAGACGATCGTCGAGGGGTCGAACGGTCCACCAAGCGGGCCGCGGAACTCGGCGTCGATGGCCGGCTCCACCTTCAACCCGGTCACGTCGAGAATCACCTGCCGAAAGAGCTGAAAGCCGCTGGCGGGTTCCTCGAAAAGAACCGTTAGCGCCAAGACACCGGCCTCCTGGGCATCTACCGCCGATGTGATGTCGGCAACCACCTCGTCGATGCCGAGCGGAGCGAGCGTTCCACCGGTCGTATCCAGCGAGAGCCAGGACGGTTCGAGCGGGGGCGTACAGCTTGCGGCCCCGGGCGCTTCGACACAAAGGCTCACGCTGAAGATCACCGGATCGTTCTGCGGATTGGAGACGGTGAAGATGTGCATCAACGGGTCGAAGGGGCCACCCGCGACCCCGATGGTGAGGACGGCACTCACCGGCGAAACGGAGAACGGCTCAAGCACGGTCAGCGCCACGCCCCGGAGGAACTGCCGGCCGGTACACTCGTCGATCAGCGTCACCTGGGCTGTGTACGTCCCGGGACTCAGGGCGGCCGCCTCGACCGTGTCGATGGCTACATCGACGGAGCCGCTGCGCCGCGGCAACAGCGTCGAGCCCGTTGCGGCCAGGTCATCGAGCGTGATCCACGGCCTGCCCGTCGGCACCTCCGACGTGTCCACCCAGGTGGCCGACCAGGTCACGCTCTGATCGGACGAACTCTCCAACAGGTAGATCTTGTTGGGCGGATCGGGAAACCCGCCGAAGGGCATGGCCGCCGTCAGCGGGTCTGTCGAAACCAGGTTCAACGGCTCGCGAACCGTGAGGCTGACTTCGCGCTCGCCCAGCGACACCGCCGCTGTGTCGGTGAACACCACCGTCGCGGTGCTGGTGCCAAGGGGAAGCTCGTCGGCACAATCCGGCGCGACGCCGACGGTCACGTCGATGGTTTCTCCGGCGAGAACCGTTCCGCCGCCCGGCGTCACGACGACCCACGGCGCATCCGCCTCGGCCGTAAACGACGTGGCCTGCCCGGTGACGTTCGTCAGCCGGTAGGTGAGGTCGCTTGTGAACGGGTCGTCGTAGGGACCGCCCCACACGCCGGCAACGACGAGTGAATCCGGCGGTGTCACGAGAAAGGCACCACGAACGGACTGCACCACGCGAAAGCCCGTCGTGTCATCGGCCGACGTCGCCTCGCGCGTCGCATCGACACTGACCACCAACGAGGCAGGCAGGCTTCGCCACGACCCGCCGCGCTGTCGGCGACGCTGCGTGTCCGTCGGCGACTGCTCCTGCACCCACTCCCACACATTGCCGGCGAGGTCGTACACGGCGTAGGCGTTGCCGGTATCTTGCGTGGCGGTCCCATCGGACAGCGTGCTTTGCCCGTCGAAGAAGCCCACCGGCGTCGATCCCGGCTCGAACGGGTCGATGCTTGCGTCGTAGTTGGCATCGGCCGCCGTGATGACATCCCTTCCGAACCCAAACTGGGCATCGAACTCAACACCCACCCCGCCCACTCTTGCCGAGGCGACGCTGTGCCACTCGTTGTATAGACCGGGACCGGTCGTGCCGCCGTCCATCGGAAGTCGGAAGCCAAGCAGGGCGACGAGCGCCTCGCGTTCCGTGTCGGTCAGATCGCGCACGGCCCAGTCAACGGCCGCAATCGTGACGGGTCGCCAGCCGCTGAGGTTGCCGGCAGCCGACTCCGCGTAGGCCCGTTCCGAGGCTGCAAGACTGCTGGCCACGGTGAGCCAGTTGCAGAACTTGACCGCGCCGTACCAGGTGACTCCCGCGACGGGATGCGCCGTGTAATCAACCGGTGCTTGCACGACAACGTACACCCCGCCCAAAAACTCGACCTGGCTCGCCTCGCCCGGCGAGAACATCCGGGTGGTCCGCCCGCCCGCGCCCGTTCCGACCTGCCCCGTCTGGGTGGTGTTCACGTAGACGTCGCCGGTGGAGGTGTCGAAGTACATGAACTGGCCACGCTCGTTACCGAGGTTGGCCATCGCGTCGTTGAGGAAGGCGGCGTACTCGTCGTTGCGGATCTCGAAGCGGCTGATGCGAAAGTCGTGGACCGGTCCGCCGGGTTGGGCGTCGGACGCGGGAATGAACGCGAACTCGATGGGCGGCGGGTCGGCGGCGGTCGCGAGCGCAGCGCAAGACGTCGCGACGAAGAACGCCGCCATCAACCGTGCTGCCCTCGTTGCCTCCACCTGAAGCCTCCATGCCTCTGGGAGCGTGAATGAGAAACCCTCTTTCCGAGCCGCGCCCGTAAGGAAGCGATCTGGCTTTCCCGCGAAGTAGCCCCAGCATCGATCGTGAGAAAAAACAGAGCTTGTTCTAATTATCGGAGAATCCGCCTGCGGGACCGCAAGCGAATAAGAACCATCGCGGACACAAAACGCTCCACCACGTCAATCCTGGAGTAAAATCTCGACATCCTCGATGACCACGCCACGCGCCTGACCGCCCCCGCTGCGAAGGTATCGCTCCGGGTAGCCCAGCCGTTCGTGGAAGCGAACCCTCATCAACACGGTCCCACGGCGCCCGGCGAAGGGTCCGGCCGGATCGTCCAGGTTGTCCAGCTCCAGCGCCAGCGTGTCGAACAGGCCATGGACAGTGTACGCCCTCGGCTGTGCGGTTGTGGACGGCTGCCCGTTGACTCGCAGATCGATCACGATGCCATCGCGAACCGAAAGATCGTACACACTGCCGTGCATGCGGTATCGCAGGTCATAGCTGCGTATGCCGGACTCTCGCCACATCCGCCGGGCGGAAGCCAGAAGCTCCGGCGTCAGCCGCGTCATCGGCTCGCGAACGATCAGGATGATCGCGATCAGTGTTGCCAGAAAGGCGCCCGAGGCGAGTAACAGGTTGACGCCGGCCCTGCGTGTCATGTGGCGTGGAGCGTGGCCGGCACGCTCTTAGAACCCAAACCCAAAGTAGCCCCTGACGAACACACAGACATTGTAGACCGCATGGACGACGATGGCGACGGAGACGGACCGGTACGCGTCGGAGATCCGCGGCGCCCGGCCTCCACTGCGAGCATGCTCCCACACCGTCACAAGCCCACCAACAGCGAGCACGGAACAACCGACGTGAAGCAAGACGCCGCCGAACCAGCGGAAGAGCACCAACTCCATGGACGCATTCGGGAAGTAAACCCATAGGTAGATCACGTTTTGGATGGCCGCAAACACGACGGCGGTCGCGACCGCCATGATGTAGAGCTGTGCCCTGCTGCGAACGAGCGCGGAGCGCCGCTCAATCAGCGTCGCTGGGATCGCGATCTTTAGAACCTCGCAGATCGCCGGGCCGAAGACGACGAAGTGTAGTACGCCCGCGTACTCAAGCGTGAACAAGCCGGAGCCAACCGCGAACGGAACGGCGGCCATCGGAGCCAACCACGTCACGAGCCACGACTTGCCCACCGACTGTTGGGTCTGTTGGGTCGCGACCCAATCCATGTAGGTCATTTCGCCCTCGCGCGGTGGTTCGTAGAGCTCGATCACTCCGCACTCCGGGCAGGGATGCCCCGTCGTCAGCCCGCGAAGGTTGTACCCGCACTTGCGACACGCCCAGTCCCGATCGATCAGCACCGGCTCGCGGTTCGGCAGGGTGGCCGGCTCGTCGAAGACGGAGTGAAGCGCCCGCTCCTCCTCCGGGTCCGTGCGCGCTTTTTCACGCGCAAGCCGCCGGGCCGCGGCTTCTTCCGAGGCGTCGGGCTCCAGGGGTTGATCGCGAAGATGAGGTTCGGCGTGAACCGATGGATCATGTTCCGGGCGGACCACGGGTTATCCCAATCAGCGGCCGCGGACGTGGATCGCGGTCCCCGAGGCGTACATCTCGACCATCGCGGCCGAGCGGCGCCCACGCATGCTCCCGATGTTGCTGGTCGAGTAGCGAACGTTGATCACGCCGTTGGCCCCCAGGCGTTGGGCGGACTCGAGCATCCTCAAGAGCGCCTCGCGCCGCGCGCGGCCCATGAGGGAATCAAACGCGCGAAGCTCCCCGCCGACGATGCTCCGCAGGGCGGACGCAAACGTCTTGAAGTAATCCGACGCGATCACGACTTCGCCGGTGACCAGTGTACAGGGCTCGGGTTTGCAACCCTCCGGCAGCGAACCCAGGTCGTTCACCAACATATGACCAAGAGCCGCTTCACGCCGTCCCAGGCGCTTCAGATGCGCGCGTTCCACGATGCCGCCGACCGTGAACCCCAAGATGAGCAGGACGACGATCGGCAAAACCTGAAGCAAGAAGATCATCCGGTTATTCCTCCGGCTCTACCACCACGCCCGTTCCATATGCGTATAGCTCCGCAGCCCCCTGCGTGACGGCGCTGGTGGTAAAGCGTACGTTCACGACCGCGTTGGCCCCGAGCTGCTCGGCCTGGGCGATCATGCGCTCGAGCGCCTGGCGACGTGCCTCGACCAGCAGCTCCGTGTAGCCTTTCAGCTCGCCGCCGACGAGGTTCTTGAGCCCGGCCACAAAGTCGCGTCCGACGTGCTTGGCCCGGATGGTGTTACCCTGCACGAGACCCTTGGCCTCTTTGATGAGGTAGCCGGGTATGCTTTCGGTGTTGACAACGATCATCCAAATCTCCCAGTCCGGTTCGCGCGCCGGGATGCCGACCCGCCGCACCGCCGGATGCTCCGTGCCACGAGCACACGATACGGCGCCCAAGGTGGCGTGGCGCCGTCTGCGGACAACTCTCGGCCCGTATCGCTCTCGTGTCAAGAACTCATCAGCGGGGATGAGGCGCGATCATTGAAGAAGCGAGGGCCGGAATTGAGCGGACGAAACGTAGCGGCGCGGCGGATCCGTTGATCGGCGAGGCGTGCGCGGCGCCTTAAGTTCGGGGTTGGTAACGGCAGGCGGAGAAGACCGCCGTGCAAGGCTAGTCGGCAGACTCGACCGGGGCGCCGGCGGTAGCGCCGCCGTCCCAGTTGCGCTTGACGGGCTTGACAACGAAACCCATGCGGATGGCCTTGGCTGAAACCTTGATCCGGCAGACCGTGCCGTTCACAACGGCCCGAACCCGCTGGATGTTGGCCTTGAACTTTCGCTTGGTGACGCCGGTGGTCTTGCGACCGACGCCGCCCAGGTACTTGGCCTTCCCGCGGCGGGCAATGGAACGCCCGGCCCGCGTCTTTTTCCCGGTAAAGTAGCAAACTCGGGGCATAGGGAACCTCATACGGAAAAACCATGCCGGAGCCGATCTCGGACCCCGAAAATCACCCAAGACCAGCCAGTATAGGGAACGCCCACGAGTCCGCAAGCCACGCAGTTACAAATCCCACCGCCAGCCTTCCCGCCACCAATTAAACCCACACCGGAATACCGGGTGGCCATGTGTCTATACGGACCCCAAAGCATGCTCACGCAGGCGTGAGCGTGGCACCCAACAATTCGTGCGGGCCTGAGTACTAGTGCATCTTCACTCCTGAATCTGCGGGTTTTCGTTACCCGCAACGCCGCGACCGGTCGTGCTAATCAGAGCCTGCCGCGCTAGCGGCGGGACCAGTCCGCAGGCTAGCGCCCGCGGCTCTGACTCGGCAACGAACCCGCAAAACGACGTGTGACCATACACTAGGTGACGGCGTAGCCTTTCGGGTGACTCGCGTGCCAGGCCCAGGCTGTTCCGATGGTTCGGCGGATATCCGTGTACTGTGGTTTCCAGCCTAGTTCCGTGATGATCTTTGTCGGGTCGGCATAGAGCTCCGCCGGGTCGCCGGGGCGACGCGGGGATGGCGTGGCCGGGATTCCATGCCCGGTCACTTCGCGGGCCGACTCGATCAGTTCCTTCACGCTGACCCCCATGCCCGTTCCGACGTTGTAGTAGCGGAACTGCCCCTCCGGCTGCGACTCGACGGCCAGGCGATGCACGCTGCCCAGGTCTTCGACGTGGATGTAGTCGCGCACGCACGATCCGTCCGGTGTCGGGTAATCGATCCCGAAGATCTTGATCTGCTCGCTTTGTCCCAATGCGACGCGAAGAACCAGCGGGATCAGGTGCGACTCCGGCTCGTGGTCTTCGCCGATCCGCGTGTCCGCCGCCGCGCCGGCGGCATTGAAATAACGCAGCGCCGTCGCCCCCAGCCCCCACGCGGACGCGCTGTCGCGCAAGGCCCACTCGATGGCGAGCTTGGTTCGACCGTAGGGGTTGATCGGAATCTGCGGCATGTCTTCCGTGATGGGCACGGAGGGCGGTTGCCCATAGGTCGCGCAGGTGGAGCTGAACACGAGCTTCTTGACCCCGTGTTTCTGCATGACCTCCAGGAGCGAGACGGTGTTCACGACGTTGTTGCGGTAGTAGAGCAGCGGGTCGGTCACCGATTCGCCCACCAGCGCCGAGGCGGCAAAGTGCATCACCGCATCGAACCCGCCGTCACTGAACGTCTTGTCCAGCCGCTGGGTCTCACCCAGGTCGCCGACGACCAACGTCGCGCAAGGATCGACGGCCTCCCGATGCCCGGTGGAAAGGTTGTCGTACACGACCACGGTGTGACCGGCGTCGCTCAACGCGCCCACGCAATGGCTGCCGACGTATCCGGCACCGCCCGTAACAAGGATGTTCATTCGGTTCTCCGAATACTGCGCTTAGGGGCCGGCAACTCAAGGCCGATCAGCCCGTTGAACAAGTGTGGAACGGGCTTCCAGCCCGTGTTCCCACCGGCTGGAAGCCGGTGCCACGCCGAGTTCACAAATCCTTCAACGGACTCTGATCGTCACACATCGGCCGTCTCACTCCGCGACGACGTCGGTCAGCCGTGAGACGCTGATGACGACAGACCGCAGCACGACGACACGGCGACGGTTGGCCGTGATCCCGTCGGTTCGGGCCTCGGCCAGGTACACGTCCTTGAGGGCGTGCCCGTCACGAAAATCGTGCATGTCCGCCTCGGTCAGCACAAAGGCGTCTGAAGTCAACGCCGCAAGGGTCCCCAGGTAGACGATCGTGGTGGCCGTGTCCAGGACGACCTCTTCATTCAACATGCTTTCCAGCAAGTCGGGCACAAGCATTCCTTTAGGCAACGGCGCGTGGGCCGCGCGGGGGATATGATAGCCATCACGGACGTCCGGTTCAAAAGCCATCGGACAAGCCGGCAAACGTCCCCGCGGTAGATCGTACGCTGAACACGCTACGCGCGTGACAGTATAGGCGTTCAGCCGTTCTCAGAGCACCGGGCGCGAGCCCGGTGACAAGCTGACGCCGGGTCCGCAGGCTGGCGCCTGCGGCTCTGACCCCCTTGCCCATCCCGGCGGACATGTCGAGCGCTCAAACACATCTACGTCGCAGCCGCTGTTTTGCGTCGGATCGTGGCCGCGGTTACGATCGACGCGCCGGACGACGATGCGCGACCGACGTTTTCCAGGATCAGCCCGCATGGGTCGCTCGCTGCTCGCCCGCTAACGGAGCGGTACCCATGAACGTAGACCTGATGCCCCCGGATGACAGCCGCTGGGGTCCCGATGCGCGCGGACGCTTCGGTGAGTTCGGCGGCCAGTACGTCCCGGAAACCCTGATGGCTTCGGTCAACACGTTGGTCGAGGTCTACACGAAGGTGCGTACCGATCGTTCGTTCTGGGACGAGCTCTGGCAACTCCTGGCTCATTACGTCGGGCGTCCCAGCCCGCTGTATCACGCGGCGCGGCTCAGCGAAAAACTCGGCGGCGCGCAGATCTACTGCAAACGCGAGGATCTCAACCACACCGGCGCCCACAAGATCAACAACACGATGGGGCAGGTGCTGCTCACTCAGCGGATGGGCAAGCGTCGCGTCATCGCCGAGACCGGCGCCGGACAACACGGTGTCGCCACCGCGACGGCCGCCGCGTGCTGCGGACTCGAGTGCGTCGTCTACATGGGCTCAGAGGACGTTCGGCGGCAGAAACTCAACGTCTTCCGCATGGAGCTACTTGGGGCAAAGGTGGTGCCGGTGGAAAGCGGGCAACGAACGCTCAAAGACGCCATCAACGCGGCCATGCGCGACTGGATGGGGACCAGCGACCACACGCACTACGTCATCGGCAGCGTCATGGGTCCGCACCCCTATCCGCGGATGGTCCGGGACTTCCAGGCCGTCATCGGCCGCGAGACGAAGGAGCAGATCACCGAACGGATCGGACGCCTGCCGGATCGTGTCGTGGCATGCGTCGGCGGTGGGAGCAATGCCGCCGGCATGTTCGCCCCGTTTCTTGATGACAAGTCGGTCGAGCTGGTCGGCGTCGAGGCCGCCGGCGAAGATCTGAAGCCCAACCGCCATGCGGCCACCCTGGGCGCCGGGGCGCCGGGTATCCTTCACGGGATGCACACCTACGTGCTCCAGGACGCGGACGGGCAAACGTTGCCCGTTCACTCCATCTCGGCCGGTTTGGACTACCCCGGCGTCGGTCCGGAGCACGCCCACTGGAAAGAGACCGGTCGGGTCACGTACACGGCGGTCGCCGACGGACCGGCGCTCGCCGCGTTCACCACACTCTGCGAGACGGAGGGCATCATCCCCGCCCTGGAGACGGCCCACGCGGTGGCGTACGTTCTCGAGTGCGCCCCCAAGATGTCGCGGGATCAAGCGATCGTCGTGAACCTCTCCGGTCGCGGGGACAAGGACGTCGTCGAGGCCGGTCGCCTGTTGGGGCGGTTCGAGCGATAGCGAACGTTAACGCTTCGAGACGGCCCCTGATGACATCAAGCGCGACGCCGACGCGAAGCGGATTATTAGTTAAGTACATGCATTTTTATCTTGACAATGCATGGAACGTGTGTCACAATTTCCATGGCCGTCCGGCGCGGTCACGAAGAATCCGGGGGCATCACTGACTTGCCTGACAACGCCGTGCGACACCGAAGTTTGTGCCGCCTCCGGGGGACCGCCCGTTCGCAAAACGACCGCGCCGATGGCCAAAAACCGTTGGACTAGGCGAGGTGAAAAAGCGCGGCGGGGGCTGCGTTCGGGGTAATCAGCGGCGCCGGCATGCCTGGCTCCACATATGCAAGCTAGCGCGGGATGCATGGCGAATGTCGCCACGGTGCCCATACGGGCAAGCATGCCCCTCGCTCCGGACGCAAAGCCCTCCGCGAGCACCGATCAAATCGATCGTTCGACAAAGCCGGTGTCGATGTTACCCGTGGCGAATTCCGGGTGAGCCATCACTTTCTTGAGGAAGGGGATGGTCGTCTTGATGGGCTCGATGGTGAACTCGTCCAGGCAACGCTGCATGCAGCGGATGGCCTCGGGGCGTGTCGGCTGGCGAACGATCAGCTTGGCCAGCAGGGAATCATATCGCGGAGAGACTCGGTAGCCCTCGTGGGCGGCCGTGTCCACCCGAACGCCGAAGCCGCCCGGCGGGCGAAACCGCTCGATCAGCCCGGCACAGGGACGGAACTTCTCGTCGGGATCCTCGGCGTTGATGCGACACTCGATGGCATGCCCGGTCGGTTGAATGGTCCGCTGCGTGAAGTCGAGCTGCTCGCCGGCGGCGATCCGGATCTGCGCCTTGATAAGGTCCAGCCCCGTCGTCCGTTCCGTAACCGGGTGCTCCACCTGGATGCGCGTGTTCACCTCGATGAAATAGAACTTGCCCTTGGTGTCAAGAAGGAACTCGACCGTACCCGCGCTGGTATAGGAGGCCGTGCGAGCGAGCTTGATGGCCGCGGCGCACAGGTCGCGCCGCGTGCGCCCATCGAGAGCCGGCGACGGCGACTCCTCGATCAGCTTTTGGTAACGGCGCTGGATCGTGCAGTCGCGCTCGCCCAGATGCACGATGTTGCCATGGTTGTCGGCAAGAATCTGAACCTCGATGTGTCGGGGGCGCTCGATGTATTTCTCAAGGTAGACGTCGCCGCTGCTAAACGCGCCTTCCGCCTCCTGCGCCGCTTGTTTGATGGCCGTCAGCAGATCGGTCTTGTCGTGAACGATCCGCATGCCGCGCCCGCCCCCGCCGGCCGACGCCTTGATCATCAGCGGGAAACCGATCTTCTCGGCCACGGCGATCGTGTCGTTGTCGTTGTCGTTGGCGAGAATCCCGTCGCTGCCGGGCACGGTCGGAACCTTGGCCTTCTTGGCGATCGCTCTAGCAGACGCCTTGTCGCCGAGCGTGCGCATGGCGTCGGCGGTGGGGCCGATGAACTCGATGTTGCACGCGCGGCACTTTTCAGCAAAGGCGGCGTTTTCAGCCAGAAAGCCGTACCCGGGATGGACGGCCTCCGCCCCGCTCACCTCGGCCGCCGCGATGATTCGATCGGTCTTGAGATAGCTGTCACGCGGCGCGGGACCGCCGACGCAGATCGCCCGGTCGGCGAGGTCAAGGTATGAGGCCCCGCGGTCCTCCTCGGAGAAAATGCACACCGTCTCGACGTTGATTTCCCGACAGGCGCGGATGATCCGAAGCGCGATCTCCCCTCGGTTGGCAATCAGTATGCGTCGAAACATGAATCCCGAAACCTAGCTAGCAGGGTATCTCGTTGAGGCGGCATCGCACCCGCTTGTGCCCAAGGAGCCGCGGGATGCACGCGAATTACGCCGGGCGTACCTGGAACATCGGCTGCCCGAACTCGACCGCATTGGCGTTCTTGACGAGGATTCGCTCGATGATGCCCGTGACGCCGGCCTTGATTTCATTGAAGACTTTCATAGCCTCGACGATGCAGACCACCGTACTCGGTTGGACGTGAGTACCCACCTGGACGAAGGGTGAAGACTCCGGGTCCGCCGCTGTGTAGAAGGTTCCCACCATGGGCGACTCGATCTCGATGATCTCGACGTCGTCTTCCCCCGCTTCACTCTCGGGCGAGGGCAGCGCCGCCGGCGCCTGGGGAGCCGCAACCCGGTTGACAGGCGCACACTCAGGCGCGTGACTGTTGGGGCGACGAAGACTCACCTCCACGTCGCCGTCGCGCA
Source organism: uncultured bacterium (assembly GCA_965371245.1). Classification (GTDB taxonomy): domain Bacteria; phylum Planctomycetota; class Phycisphaerae; order UBA1845; family UBA1845; genus CBDUXT01. The sequence goes on from CBDUXT010000032.1 coordinate 43,763, forward strand.
GCGAAAGCTCCATGAGGTCGTTGGCGACCATCATATCGACCAACTGCCGGATTCTGTCGATGTCGAGCAAGGTTCACACTCCCGAAACACGGGCCGGTTGTTCACACCGCCCGGGAATCTCAACGTGCCGGGATCACCGCGCCGGGAAGGTCTTTGCCGAGTTTGCTGAGAACGCGGCGCCCGGTTGGTGTCACCAATATGTCATCTTCGATACGGACCCCGCCGACGCCGGGAAGATAGATGCCGGGTTCGACGGTGACAAGCATGCCGGCCTCAAGCCGGGCTTTCGATCGCCAACTCAGAGACGGCGGCTCATGCACGTCGATCCCGAGCCCATGCCCCAGACCATGCGTGAAGGCCTCGCCGAAGCCGGCGTCGGCAACGAAGCCGCGGGCGACCGCATCGACGTCGCACATCGCCACACCAGGGCGGATGGCACGAATCGCCCGCCGCTGTGCTTCCAGAACGATGCCGTACACCACGCCGAGTTTCGGCGGGATGCTACCGACGAACACCATACGGGTCAAATCGCTACAGTATCCGCCGACGCGTGCCCCCCAATCGACCAGAATCGCGCTGCCCCGTTTGACCTTCCGCCGCCCCGGATGCGCGTGTGGCCGCGATGCATTGGCACCCTCGGCACAAATCGTCGGAAAAGCAGGCCCCGAAGCACCCCGCCGTTTCATCTCGTATTCCAGCCGGGCGGCCAGCTCCAGCTCCGTCTGGCCGATGCGGATCGACCCGCGCAGCACCTCGAAGCTGTCCTCGGCCACCCGAATCGCCCGTCGCATGACAGCCAGCTCCGCTGCGTCCTTGCTCAGCCGCATGTCGCCGATGATCGGCGGCGCGGCACGCAGGCGAAGCTTGGCCTTCCTGGCGATGTCGGCGTGCTGGTTCACCGTCAGATGGTCCGTTTGGACGGCCAGCGATTTGAGCTTCAGGTGCCTGCACACCGTGGCGATCTCGGCGTTCAGCAGGCCCTTGCGGAGCCATTTTTTCGCCCACGGGCATTCGTGATCGATCAGTTCATCGAAACGCCCATCGCTGATGACGTGGACCTCTCGCGAGGCGATCAGCACGGCCGAGTCCTCACCCGTAAACCCCGTCAGGTGGAAATAGTCGGCCGGGTTCGAGACGAGGTAGGCCGCGATCCGGTGCTTGCGCAGGCGGCGGCGACACCGCGCCAGTCGTCCGGACACGAGTGCGGACGGGCGTGCTCGTTTTTGCTTGGACATTTCGCCATCGATCCGGATGAGGGCCAACAGGAACCGGGGATGATCCTTCCAATCCACGGGCGTGTCAAAGCGGGAGGCGTTCACCCTCGACCTCACGGGCGCGCGACGCTACGGGCGGGACGGGCACGCCGAGTCAGAGCCGCTGGCGCAAGCCTGCGGACAGTTGCAACGGTGGCGAACCGCCGCATGAGCATGTCACCGGGCTCGCGCCCGGTGCTCTGGCAACCGCCCGGAGTCGATCGTGTTACGCACTCCGGCGCCGCGCCGGGCCGTTGCGTTGGTCCACCATTGCGATAGGCTTTGGCAGGACGGCGCCGCGCCGCGCGGTGCTCGCGTTGCCACTGTGCCCCCTTAACGATTGGCTCGCACACGAGGTGTCGAACACAGCACGAAAGCCCTTGGAGACTACGCCGCGGTGAACTGCGCCGAAGCCAAGATCGGATCCGTCGTCATCGGGAAAGGGGCGCCCCTTGCGCTGATCGCCGGACCCTGCGTCATCGAGTCGGAGGACCACACGCTGGCACTGGCGGGCGAGCTAAAGGAGATCTGTCGGCGGGTCGAGCTGCCGCTGGTCTTCAAGGCCAGCTTCGACAAGGCCAACCGTTCGAGCATCACCAGCTTTCGCGGACCGGGCCTCGACTCGGGGTTGGCCATCCTGGCTCGGGTGCGGCGTGAAATGGGGCTCCCGGTGTTGTCCGACATTCATGGGCCGGAACAGGCGCCGCCCGCGGGCGAGGTGCTCGACTGCCTGCAAATCCCCGCGTTCCTCTGCCGCCAGACGGACCTTCTGTCGGCCGCAGCGCGCACCGGGCGATGCGTGAACGTCAAGAAGGGGCAGTTCATGTCGCCGGAAGAGATGAGCAACGTCGCCGGAAAGCTCAGCGAAGCGGGGTGCGACAACTTTCTGCTCACCGAGCGCGGCACCTTCTTCGGCTATCACCGCCTGGTCAACGACATGACGGCGATCGAGAAAATGCAGGCGTTCGCCCCGGTCGTCTTTGACGCCACCCATAGCTGCCAGTTGCCCGGCGGCGCCGGAACCCTGAGCGGCGGACAGCGTCAATACGTTGGCACTCTCGCGGCCGCGGCCGTTGCAGCCGGAGCCGACGCGCTGTTCCTGGAGGTACACCCCGACCCGGACAAGGCCAAGAGCGACCCGGCCACCGTGCTGCCGCTCGACCAGCTCGAACTGCTGCTCGAGCGTCTATCGCGAATCGCCAAGGCCGTTGGGCGTTGAAGAACCGTTACCGACAACGCGACCTCGTCAGACCACGGCATGTCGCCTGATTCCGGGTGAGTTGGTTATCGCTTACGAACTGCCTCGAAAAGCTCCGCGAGGTCGCGGGCGCGCCTTTCCCGCAAATCCGGCGGCAGCTCAGACCGGCGGATCAACCACTCCAGCGTCTTGCCGCCTTCCAATGAAACGACCATCTTCGCAACGTAGGGGTCCCGGGCGGGAACTGGCGGAGACGTGACCGACCCGCGTGAGCCGGCGCCATCGCCCGGCGCAAAAAAGAGTACTCCGTCGGGCTCTAGGAGATAGCCGAGGCCGATCACCGACGCGACCTGATCGAGCACTTCCCCGGCGGTTTGCCCCTGGACGTTGACGGAAAAACTGCCGCGAACGTGTGGGGGAATCGACGTGAGACCGCCGGGTTCGATCCGAATGGTGACGTCGATCTGGCGCCCGATCGCCTGTAGAACCTCGATCAACCGGCGGCTGTTGAGCCGCAGCGAGATCGGCCGCTTCAGATTGCGCAGTACGAGTTGTTCTTTGGCGACCACAACGATCGTGTCCCCCTCCGGGTACCAAACCCAGCCGAAGTTCCGACAGGCGACGCCCAAGACCTGGTCTCCGGCGCCCGCCCCGACGTTGCCCATCGCGCCCGACAGCATGCGCCAGGCGCCGCGCACCGGAACTTCAAAACGAATGCGCGAGCGGAGCCCGGCCCGCGCCGCCTCGTCCAAACCCGGGTGCATCGTGGCCAGCTCGGTCAGGACCCCAAGCTCGCTCCACGTCGGCGATCGCCCCAAGACGCGAAGAGCCTCCTTGGGAACGATCTCAAGATGGTCGTCGCGAAGCTCGAACGTCATACCCAGGGGTGTCAGCAGGTCGGTCAGCCCCTGCCTAAGCGACATGTTCGCGATCTCCACGCGTTCGATCAGCGTGTCGCCGCCGTAGGGAGCCAGCCTCAACGTAGACGGAGGCATCACGATCCGCACGCCTGTTTGCGCGGTGACCTTATCGATCGCGTCGGCCAGCCTGACGCTTACCAGCATGATAGAGGCGGGCTCGTCCAGGGCCCGCTCGATCAACGCGCGGGTGTCCTGCCCAGCCAAAGCAAGACACGGCACGCCCCCGGCGACGGCAACCGTCATCAGCCAAACCATTCGTCGTTGTCTCATGTTCCTCAACTCCACCGCTGCCCGCGTGGCCGTCGCGCGACTCGTCCACAAGGCACACGCCCGCGTGACCGGACCCTGTTTGTCCGTGGGACCGAGTGGTTCGTCGAGCTTGTTGAAGCGTGTTTCATCGGTCTTTTTCCGACACGCGCCCGTCAGGAAGCGACCTGACTCTCCCGCGGAAGACCGCTCCCGCACGGTCGCGGCTGGGATCGAAGAACACCCTTCTCAAGCACGCTCCTCGCCACGGACCGTTACGGAACCGGTCCCTCCCTGTACGTCCACGGCATCGCGCCGGCACCCACCACACTGAAGGTTACGGTGCTGTGCTCGGACCGAGCCGCGCCGCCCGGCGCGGGCGCCCGCCCGAAGGAAACGACAGTGCGTGCCGTCGGCTGGACCGTGACTGCACTGCCGCCAAAGTGGACGACACTGAGTGCCGGGGCGGTATCCACGAACCAAGTGGGCCCAACGAAGGCCAATGCGATGGCGGCCGCGGCGGCCAGCGGAACGCCCAAACGGAAGATCGCCGCAAAGCGTGCGGGTCGGCGAGCCCCGCCGGCCAGCCGTTGCACCACATCTTCCGCAAACGAGCTCGGGATCGGTGGGCCAGCGGCGTCGCCCCATCGACCAATGAGCTGGTCAACCCGGTCGAGCAGCGCGTCGTCATCGCCCGCGACTTGCGCAACGATGAGTGCGGCCTGGTGATCCCAATCGGCCTCGGCCGGGCGCGCTCCCCAGCGCGCAATCAGGCGCTGGACGGCTCCTAGCTGCTCGGCCTCCCGGCGAAGTTCCTTTGAGTCGGCCAGTGCCGCCTCCAGCCGGCGCTGCTCCAGTACGGATAGAGTCTCGTCAAGGCTCCGGCTCACCAGGAAACCGAGATCATCTTCGTCGTAGTCGGTGTCGTTCATGGCGTTTGAGCGGTCCGCGGTTTATCGATCCAAGCGCCGATCACAAGAACTCCGCGAGCAGTTCCTTGAGCTTTCGTCTTGCCTGAAACACGTTCCATTTCACCAGCTCGACGCTGCACTCCAATACCTCGGCCACTTCCTTTTGCGGCATCCCCTCGACGCTGAACAGCACAAGGGCCAGGCGCTGCTTGTCCGGAAGGCGTTCCATCGCGCGGCTGATGGCCGCATGCAATTCCGCGGGCAGCGGACCCGCTTCATCGGCGGAGCGTTCGGCGACGGCCGACGCCTCCCCCGGCCTGCGAGTCTCGCCCAGGCTCGACCAGTCGTCCAACGAGGCGGCCGCGCGACTCGCACGAGCCCGCCGGAAGTTGAGCGAGAGATTGCTGACCGTCCGGAGAAGCCAGGGTCCGAAACGAGACGGATCCTGAAGCTGGGACAGGCTGCGATACGCCCTCACGAAGGCGTCCTGGCTCACGTCGCCGGCATCCTCGGCGTTGCCCAGCAGCCGATACGCCACCGACACAGCCCGACGCTGATATGCCCGCACGAGGTCGGCGAAGGCGGCCGTATCTCCCGCCTGGGCACGGCCGACCAGGATGACCTCGGCGGCTCGCGCGGCCCCCTCGTCCGATGTCGCCCGTTGGGGATGATCGCCCATCATCTGCCGGCGTACGTCGCCTGGTCCACCCGACGAATCCCGTCGCTTCCACCTCGATCGTCCGCGGATCACCTGATTCCGCCAAGTTAGACACGCGCGGGGGCGTCCGGTTAGCCATCGGGCGGCCCATCGGGCGACCCACACGGACGTTCGTAACCGAACAACGGTCACCGCCCCGAGCCGCCATGTTTTGCACGGCCCCCGTTCATGCGTACAGTAAGAGGGGAAATGGGAAGGCGTCAAAGCGTCAAGGCCAAGAAACGAGTACTTCGGCACGTATGATTCGAGGTTTGGGGACGTGATTGTTCTCCAAATCAGGGTGCCATGCAACGCCGTAAACCTATAGGGGTCAGCCGGCGATATAAACTCTTTGTGCTACAAGACTTTCAGGCATCGCGGCCGGGTCAATGCCATTCTTAGTTGAAATTGCGAACGGCTCCATGGGTTCAGGCCACCTGTTCGAGGCAGCCTTTCAGGTGCGTTTGCAATGCGTTACGCAGGCGGACCAATTGCTTGGAGCCGCACACTTTGCGTAGCCGCGGCTCGATGTCCAGTAACGCCGTGGCCAGCCAGCGGTGTTTCTGATCCGCGTTCTTCCAGTAGTCCACCTTGTCCGTCCGCTGGGCCACCAGAGAATTCAGGTTCTCGATGCAGTTCGTCGTCTTGAATGATCGGCCCAACTCCTCGAACAAACCGAGCCGATGAAGCGTCAGCGTCTCCTCGAATCCCTCATCCAAGCTGCCCACCGCCGAGGCGTTCAACAGGCTCAGTTCCGAACGAATACGCGACAGCGCCGACTTCGCTTTGGCGTAGGTGGGCTGATCGTAAGCCCGTTGAAGCTTCTGCCGGAACGTCGCCTGTTTGCTCGTTGGCAAATAGCCCACCACGTTCTCCCGCTTATGCCATTGGCACCGCTGCACGGCGGCCTTGTCGCCGAACACCTTGTCCACCGCCTTCCGCAATCCCTTGGCGCCGTCGATCACGCACAACAAACCCGCCTCAATCTTGAGCCCGCGATCCACCAGTCCACGCAGAAACGCCGAGCACGTGCGCTCGTTCTCCGTCGCGGTTTGCACGAAGCCCAGAACCACCTTTTCCCCTTCCAGGGTAACGCCCAGGCCGATCACCATCCGATCCTCGCCGAACGTCTTGCCATCCAAAAACAGAGCCACCAGGTCGTAGCCCGAAAGATCGCGCTCGGTCAACTCCGCCAGCTTCTTGGCGCTGGCCCGTTTGAAACGACGCGACAGCGACGAAGCCGCCAACCCGAACGTCTCAGCCGCCGGCTCCACGCAGGCTTCGTAGTCGCGACAGGACAGGCCCTTGAGCAGCTTGAGCAATGCGGCTTCTTCCGCTCGTCGAGGACGCCCCAATGCCTGGTACGAAGCCAGCGGCACTTCCTGACCACGCCGGAGGTTGCGAACCCGAGGGACGGTGACCGCCACCTTCTGGTCACCCAGGTATACAGACCCCCGCTGTCGGCCCCACCGTGCGCACTCACCTTGGCCGCCACCACGGCTGTAGCGCGCTCCGACCAACGAGACCACCTCCTGCTGGAGTAGATCGTTGACCGCCGCCAGCCCGATGGGAATCAGGGCTTGGATCAGCTCCGCCCGGGCGTCGATCTGAGGCTGATCGCCCGTGACTGCTTCATCCAAACCTCGCCGACTACCCTTGCGTTTCGCTCCGATCCGTACGACACTCTTCATGACACGGCTCCTTGTTTGATGGATTTGCCAAAAACCACTCATCTTTCATGGAGCCGTTCGTCTCAAATTTCAACTAGGAATAGCACACCGCCCCGATTCCTGCTGAGCATCGCCACCTCTTTAACAACCGCAAACAGCACACCAAGAAATGGCGTGGGAGCGGCCCTGCCGCATGGTGCCACTACCTCGCTACGGTGGAGGACGAGGTGGCGTACTACGCCAACCCGCCGGAGGCAGCAACGACGACTGTCCCACCAACCGGAGAAGGAGATGTGTTCCAGACCTTGGAGGAACTCAAGGGTCAGGACGCGGCCAGCATCGCGGCAATGGTGACGACCTTGTTTCGTTGGAATGGTCTACCCATTCAAAAAAGGCGCTGGATGCGCTCAAGCTCCAGTGGCGGGTTTGTTTGGGCTATCTGAGGAGCAAGAACCGTACCAAGCGCAGGGACATTGACCACAAGACGCTCGCCGAGTTCCGGGAGCAATGCGGCAAGAAACTCAAGGACGGCAAGTCCCAGAGAACAGTCAACGGCTACCTGTCCGCCTTCCGTCGCGTGCTTCGGTTCTGCGCCGACTACTGCGAGGTCAGAATCCCGTCCGCGTACCGCGAGGCCCTCAGAGATTTCACAAAGAGAGACTGCGATTCGATGGCCAAGAGTCTGCGAAAGGGATCGGGCTTCGGTAGGGCCGAGATCATTCCCATGCCTGCGACCATGCTTCGCGCCTGGCTGCGCGCTGTCGATGACGATCCACTCCATCTGGCGCTGACGATGTGCAGTCTCAACCTGGCGGCTGGTGCCGCAGACCTGTCAGAGCTTACTTGGGAGAACCGCACCGGGGCTATCCCCTATCCCTGCGTGGACTTGACGAACCGGGTGTTCATCACCGAGCGGATCAAGACATTCACCGCGCGGTGGACGACCACTCACAATGGCCTGCGGGTGATTCCGATGATTCAGCGAACCCGCGCCGCGCTCGAGGCTTGGAAGAGACATAGAGAAGGCATAATTGTCGATCTCAGTGAACGCCGCGCAATGCACGGCAGAATCAAGCGTGCGGCCAAGGCTCGTCGTCTCAGCAACGAGGGGCTGAGTCATACCGACATTGCCGCCGTGTTGAAAACGCCCGTGAAGTCCGTGGCGGACATTCTCAAGCAGTCCGCTGACCGACGAGAGAAGGCCAGATCGCTGGCAGCCAAAGGTTACAGCCTACGAGACATCGTAGAACTGACCGGGTTCAGCAAGGCTGCCGTATCGGCGTACATTCGGGATATGTCCGTGGAGTGCAAACCCAAACCTCGAAGCAACCGACAGGCCATCGTCACGCCTGATCCCAACCGCATATTCTTCGTTCCCGCGACGGGGAGGCCATTGGTGAACGCGGATACGGCCCACAGCTACATGCGCACGATCTTCAAGGCCATCTGCGCGAAAGCGGGCATCAAGCGAGAGACGGACATCGAGTACGGCAGAGTCGCCCCGGCGAAGGCCGGGGAGTTCATGCTCCCCAAACGCAACGCGCATTACATATTCAGGAGGACAGCGGCCACGGTCGCCGGGCTGCTCGGAAAAGTTCCCGAACGCACCCTGCAAGACTTCCTCGGTCATGAATTCCCGGAAATGACCCGAGAGTACCTGCACACGCCGCCACCGGACTACCAAGGCGTGAGGATTCACCACAACTATCGCATGCGTGTGCGGCAGACGGACGACCCCATCGACGCCATCGAGGAGTTCATCGAGAAAATCTACGACTCCATGAAACGCTCGTAAGCCCGAAGCGCCTCCTCGTGCGTGGCGTCCAATTCGGGCGTGGATGCCCCCTTCGTCAGTCGCCTGCGACGCTTCTTGGGTGTCTCGATCTCAGCATCGTCGCCAAGGAAGCACCTTTTGGATTCTATCCATCTCTCTATGTCAACGCGCTTCGCCAACCGCACCTTCTGCTTGAGATTGAAAACCTGAAAGTCAATACCAGCGTGGCGATTCACCGTGGCCATTGGGACATCGTAGAACTTGGGGATTCTGTGGATACGAATATACACGAGCTGCTGCAACTCGCTATCGGATGGTTCCGAAGTACGACGATGGTGTTTTCGGGCATCGCCCGGACGCTCGCAGCCGGGAGGCCGCTGACGGTCGGTGTCCCCATGCTGTGATGGGTCAGCCCGTCGCGCTCGGTATTTATGATTCCCGTTCCGCCGTGACATCGTACGCGCTTCCCCGCTCCTGAATCATCTCCCGTGCAGCCGACTCGCCGCCTATTCTTCGCCGCCAAACGGCGTATGCAGCTAGGCGTTGGCGTCACTGCCCAGACGCATTCTATCGGTGCCATTTTTTCCAGCGTCCGTGCCGCACTCAGACCACACGCCACACCAGCGGCACTCCTGACCTATTTGACCGATGTGGCCGTTGACGGATCATCCCCGCCCGTTGCCGTACAGCCGATCTTGCAGCTCAGCCCATTGCAGCGGGTTCTGGCCGACCCACCCGGCCAGCTTGCCGCCCAAGCGCCCCAACCTTTCCCAGAAAGCCACCGCGTGACCCGACACATACTTGTGAGTACATTCATGCAGGATCGTGCCTACGGACTCTTCGCCGAGCGGGTCATCCCAGAGGTAATCCACATCAATGTTGAGGGAGATGACGCCGCCTCTCCATGCCGCCACCGCACCGCCACGGACGCGCCTGAATCGCACGGTCTGCCCCAGCAGAGACTCCGCTATGATCTTGTAGGTTGCGATACAAATCCGTTGGCGTTCCGTTTCGGGTGGGAAACGGGGGTCGTCCTCGAACTTGACCTTGCACAACTCGTCGTGCGTTTCCGCGACGCCTGGCGCATCTTCCAAGACTTCGCTGACGCCGGGTGGCAGCGATCCTCGGTTCACGGGAGTGAATCCCTTGTTTTCCAGTTCCTGCGACTCACTCGTGTCGTCAGGGTCGAGGGGGTTGCGTCGCAATATCTTCTTACGGTCAGCCCCAGTCACCTTCTTGACAAGCGCATCCTTGGCGTCCTTGGACAGGCTGGCTGCGTTGCCCCGATCGCTCCTGATCTCGGCAGGTGCGTCCTCGTGTCCGTCCATGTACGCGATGTAGTCATCGCTCATGGGGCTTACCAGCAGACTGACCAGCTTGGCCTTATACTCGTCCGGCAGCATGTCGCGGTCGGCGTCCAGCGGGGTCTTTTGCAGAACATTGATGTCGTAGGGCAAATGCCAAGGCATGACATCGACCGGGATTCCCAGTTCGTGGATCATGGGCGAGCGGTTGTGCTGCGGATGCACCTCCACGGTCGTGGTTCTCTGGCACCTGCGCACACGATCCGTCGCCGGGTCGTAGACCGAGGTGGACAGCCTGATGCCGGAGATCAGACGCTCCGGCACGCGCGGTTGTATTTCGGTGCCGTTGAAGGTCAGGGTAACGCCGTCAGGGAGGATCACGCTGCGGAAGTAGTCGCCGAGTCCCTCGAAGCCCTCGCCGCCGTGCCGGAGCGTTACCGTCAGCGACAGCCCACTCACCTTGTTCCTGACCGCCGTGACCCGGCATCCGTTCCCGTCGAACACGAGGCGGTGGCCGAGCGTGCGGATTTCCGCGCACTCGCTGGCTGCGATGATGTCGATCAACCCCTGACCGAAACGGCCGGGCATCTCGGCGTGCAGGTCGCTCGTCGTGGAACCTATGCGCCGCAGAATCTACGGGTCGTCGCACCCCGCACCGTTGTCGGTACAGGTGACCTCGAACGCCCTCAGCCCGTCTCCGTCGCGGCGCTTTCCGCCCGCCCGCTTGCACGAGATGGCGATGGTCGTCGCCTTTGCGTCCAAGCTGTTCGGCAGCGCCTCCTTGATGATGTGGGGAAGCAGATGGCTTCGCACTCTTGCCGTTCGCTTCTTGATATCAACTCTGAACCAGTCCTTGTGTATGGCCATTGCAATCTTTCCCTTCCGAGGCGTGTTGCCCCTAAGTTCGCGTTTCGCACTTTTTGGAGCCGTTTCCTGAGTTCTGGATGAACA
>CBDUXT010000033.1:0-54173 GCA_965371245.1 uncultured bacterium
TAGGTCGGGTCATCGACCCGGCATTCTTCGAACGGATGTCTCATCCGAATACGTTGTCTGTGTGTGACAACACGTTCACGCGCTCGCTGGCGACAAATGCTTCTTCTCGCTTGGCACACATCGACGCGCGCCGCTAACTGGCAACCCAACCGCGCGAAGGCGCCGCCGCGAACCCGTCGCATCCCTACGACGCCGAAGGCAGCCCGGCGGTGCCGGGTCGATGACCTGACCTACGAGTGTGCCCAACCGACGAAGGCCAACGATTGGCCGGACCGACGATTCCGACTGCCTGGTACGAGACCGAAAATGCCTTGGACGAGTCGCTCTGGGAAAACCGCTTCCTCACGGGAGCGGCTCGGATAACCCTTCCATTCAGATGTCACACTAGCCTCGGGCGACGACGAGAACCAGGGCGTCGTCTTCCGCCTGCGCGCTGGCCATGTGCGTCTGCCTGGCCGAGGTGACGGCGCTGACAACGTCCGCCGCGGATCCGAAAGCCTGTCGATCCAGAAGGGCCTCGTGAAGACGCTGATCGCCGAACGCGTCACCGGCGGCGCTGGTCGCCTCGATCACGCCGTCGGTGCAACAGACCAGTCGAAAGGCCTCCGGAAGATCGACGCGGGTCGTTTCGTAAATGTAGTCCGCGTCGATGCCCAGGACGAGCGACACCTGGTCGAGCGTCACGAGGCGACCCGGCGCGGTCATCACCAGCGGCGGCAGCCCACCGGCGTTCACGTACGACAGCTTGCCGGAGGCCATATCGATCCCCACGAACGTACAGGGAAGAACCTGTCGCGCGCCGGAACTGCCGATGCGCACGTTCAAGGCGTTGAAGATGACTGCGGGATCACCCAGGGCGTCGTCGGAAACCGCGATCGCTGCCTGGACCGCCATCCGAATGGCACTGGACTGGGCGATGCCGCTGACGCCGTGTCCACCGCCGTCGATCATCACGGCGGCACACCGCTGATCGTCCAGCGGGATGAAGGTCGCGAAGTCTCCACAGCGCAAGCGCCCGGGAAAAAGGTGCACGGCCCGGTCGAACGTCTCGCTGGCGGGCATTTTGTCGGTCAGCGCTTTTTGGAGCTGCCGAATGGTGGCCATCCAGGTCGCGCCCTCGCGCCTGGCGAACCCGGCGATCTTCCGCGCCGACTCCGTCAACATCGCCCCCAGCATGGCCCCCGCCCCCGCGAGATACTGCACCGACGCGGTGGGGAACGGTTTCTTGGCCACCGGACGATCGACATAGACGACCCCCGAAATCTCGCCGCGGCACGTCAGCGGAGCGACGAGCCCGACCGTGGCATAGCCGAGCTTCGCGTCGATCTTGCCGGCCGACTGTGGATATCGACCGGCCACCTTCTGTAGGACCGGAGCGAAGGCGAAGGACTGACTCACGGGTGTCAGCGCGTCACTCGGCGCACGGATGAGGCCGCGACTGGCAATCGGCCTCAGCTCCGCTTTCTTCTCGCCGCGCACGGCGATGAAACCCCGCTCGGCTTGCAAATCGAGAAGCAACTGCCCCAGGGCGATGTCGGCGATGTCCTCGGCCCGTGCGGTCAGCGGTTGCTCACCGACGATCTGCGACAGCCGCTCGACCTGCTGCGTCGTCAGCGAAAGCGGCGCCTTGATCTTGATCCAGTCGCAGTCGGGCGGGTCGCTGCGGTCGGGCGTGAGGAAGTCCAACGACTCAACCTCAGGAGCCAGCCCGTCCTCGAGGAACTCCATGATCCGGTCGCCCGCACGGATGATCGACCCGGACGTGAGGAGCGTTTCGCGGACCAGTTCGCCGTTGACGTAGGTCTTGTTTCGGCTACCAAGATCGTGAATCTTGTAGCGACCGTCAGCCTCCAGGTCGATCCGAAGGTGCTCGCGAGACATCATCTCCGATTCAAGCGGCAACTCGCAGGTGTCGGCCCGACCTACCACAAAGTGCTCCGAATCCAACACCTTGATTCGGAACTGTCCCGCGTCGTCGATGTACCTTAGGTGTGCCATAACGGGTTACTATATCGACACCCAGGGCAGTGCGGCAAGCTCACACAACGCCCACCGAGTATCCGCCCCTCGGCACGGACGAAAGGATTACCGGCGTGGCGAATCGGTTCGGATCGAAATCGACAGCCTGGCTACCCCCGGTCGATGAAACTCGAAGCGTGCGTAGGCGTCCTCCAGCAGCACGGCGATGCTGCGCTCGATGGGCTCGTTGTGCCGCCGGCGGCCGTTGCAGATCACGATCACGGGACGATCGAGATCGACGAGCCCCTCGGGAAGCAGCAGGTCGATTCGGGCGCACCGCCGCGACTCAATCGTGATCGTCTGCCCCTCAACGGATGCTCCGAGGAACGCGAGCTTCGAATCCAACACCTCGGTGATAAACCCATCCCGATCGGTCGCAGCCCCAGGCAAGATCGACAACTGATCGGCCGCCCAGACATCGCCCGCAAAGCGGGTTTGCGAAAGCCAGCCCGCGCGCCCGGCGGACGGGTCGCGAAACGTGTGCGAGAGCGCCCGGCGTGGCGCCGATCGCCGAGCCCGTAGCACGCCGGCTGCTCGCTGACGGAAGGGCGGCACTACAGTCAGTGCCTCCGCGACTAGCTCGCCACCTTCGAACGGCAACCCTTCCGCGGCGCCGATGGCCAAGACGGCCCGACCGTGCGCGGCCACCGAACGACTCCGCCGCGAAGGCCCCGTTTGCAAAGGGCGGCTCCACAGCGTCAACAGTTGCACGGATGCCAGGTTGGGTAGGAACAACGGGTAGGCCTGCTCGGGGTAGGGCAACGGCGGGAAGCCGTTCAAGACGATCATGCCGGCCACCAGCTCGCCGTGCCGCAGCGCGACCATCCACGCGCCGTCGCCTCCGTAATCGGAGCCGAAAAGATAGACCCGGTCTCCATCGATATGGAACGCCTGGCGGAGGGTCCGAAGCATCTCCGGAAAATCGCTCGCTTCGCCCTGCGATGATCGAAACGACGAATCGACGGCGTGCAAAGCGGCTACGATAATAAAACCATCGAGCAGATCCCCAAGCGCCGCGCGGGCGCCGCGCAAGGCCGCGGCGGGCGCATCGCCGCCCCCCGCTATGCACCAGACGACCGGGTATTCGCGGTCCGGGTCGTACCCAGGGGGGAGTTCATAAAGAAGGCCGTCCAAGCCGACCGACCCGGCCCGAAACGGCAGAACCCCTCGTGTGCTGCGAACCGACTCCCAGAGATCAGCGGCCGCTACGGCACGCTCCACGACCAAGACCGACCCACCGCTCACCTCCTCGATGGAGGCGATCAGCTTGACACGATCTTCCTGGTCCGCCGTCTTGAAAAAGCGCACCACGAGATCGTCGAGCGATGGTGCCAGGGTGTTGGCATCCTGAGCGAACGCGGCCTTCGTCCCCGCCAGGGCGATGATGCAAACCAGCCACGCGGTGAAAGAAACCCAGCGATCGAGGTTCATCAGACCACCAGCCGTCAGTTGCCAATGGTGAGGACCGTGGTCCGGGCGTCCTCCGCGCCGGCGAACTCGAACGTGACAATCGCACCACAGAGCCCCAGCGGCCCTTCGCTCACCCAACGGGCCACGCCGGTTCCGCGCAGCTCCCCGGTCTCACTATCCAGGAAGGTCCCTCCGGTCGTTCCCAGCGTCAACGTCGGCGAGCAGGGAAAGAGGATGACGTCCTCGCTCAAGGGCGGAACAATCCCGGTCCCGGCGAGACCGACGCTCGCCGAAAAGGCGTTGGCGGGAACGAACAGATCGCCCGGTATGACTTCGAGCGGATCGTTCGTGGCGAAAAACTCGACGTCTACGGCCTCCTGAGCCGTAAAAACGCGGAAGCGAACCGTCACCACGTCCCCGGCAGCCGGGGCGTCTGGTTCGGGGTCGTCCCCGATTCGCCCGGCCCCCGGCTCGATCTCGAACCCGCATCCGGAAAGACACACGACCACGGCGAAAGCCAGCCCCGCGCCTCCGGGCAAAGGCCGTCGGCATCCCTGCCTTTTCATAGTCGGTCCTCTCAGTTAGGGACCGGGACCGTCCGGCCCGCCCAACCATGGCGGCACCGACGGCGCGGTCGCGGGACATTTATACCTCACAGGGCCCGGCACGCTACCTTATTCCGCCGAAGTGGGTGATCGTCCGATAATATTTGTGGCGAGAACGCCCGGGGGCGATGGACCGATTTGACAGCCATCAAGCGCCACCTATAATCCTGTCGATGAAGCGCTGAGCGGCGGCGCGCGGTCTCGACCGGGTGGTTCACCATACCGTTCGAATGTGCGTCTTCGGTCGGAGGTTTTGTCCGATGACGCTTGGGGCGCGCGGGAGCTTGGTCGGGGCGTGCTGCGCCACGGCTTGTAGATGGTTTGAGGACGCGATCGTGTGGGCATTGCCCCGCGAACACGGACGCGGGAATGTCCCGAACGGACATGCTCGTTCCAGTATTTCGGAGTAGCGCGATGCGCTAGGCTGAGCATTCCAGCTTCCGTTTGTCCGTGTTTCCGCGTGGGACCGCACAATGCGCCCACGTTTTTTTTTCGGATCGGTGTCGCGCTGAGGCATGTCGTCGTCATGGCATTGGCGGACAGAGCGAGTTCGCCATGAGACGGTGGCCTTGCAATGCGGCGACCGGGATGATGGCATCGGACGGCGCGGAATGACGTTACGCTAAAGGGATACGATGAACACCGACCTCATTCGATTCGTGGACTCGATCAGCCGCGATAAGAGCATCGATAAGGAGAGCGTCTACGCCGATCTTGAGGCGGCGATCGAATCCGCCGCGCGAAAGGCCTACGTCGATGCCGAGGAGATTCTCGTTCAGATCGATCGCACCAATGGTACCATCGACGCGACGGTCGATGGCACGCCGATCGAGATGACCACGCTCGGGCGGATCGCCGCGCAGACGGCCAAGCAAGTCATGATTCAAAGAATACGCGAGGACGAGCGCAGCTCGATCTTCGAGGAGTATTCGGAACGCGTAGGAAGCGTCGTCACCGGAACGGTCACCCGCTACGAAGGCAGCGTCCTTCTGGTGAACCTGGGACGCGCGGAGGCCATCCTTCCAAGAAGCGAGCAGATTCCAGGCGAGGTCCATCATCCGGGCGAGCGCCTTCGTGCCATGATCCTTGACGTTCGAGAAGAGCAGAGCCAGGTCCGCATCGTGCTCACTCAAACGCACCCGGACTACATTCGAAGGCTCTTTGAGCTCGAGGTGCCGGAGGTCGGCGAGCGAATCATCGAAATCCGTGCTCTCGCTCGCGAGGCGGGCTACCGCACCAAGGTCGCCGTCTCGTCGATCGACTCGAAGGTCGATGCCGTTGGGGCGTGCGTCGGCGTGCGCGGAAGCCGCATCCGAAACATCGTGGATGAACTTGGCGGCGAAAAAATCGACATCGTCCGCTGGAATGAGTCGTCTCAGGTTCTGATTACCAACGCCCTGAAGCCGGCGGAAGTCAAGGAAGTGTTCCTTTGCTTCGAGCTCGGCCGAGCCACCGTCCTGGTCGCCGAGGACCAGCTTTCGCTGGCCATCGGCAAACGTGGTCAAAACGTCCGGCTCGGCGCGCGGCTCACGGGGTGGGACATCGACATTCTGACGCCGCAGGAGCACGACAAGAGCGTCGAAGCGATGGAGCGCGGGCTCAAGACGATCGACGGCGTGGAAGACATTCTCTTCGACAAGCTGCTGGCCATGGGGATCATCTCGCTCGGCGACATCACCCAAGTCGGGTGCGACCCGCTGACCAATGAGCTGAGTCTCGAGAAGGAGCTGGCGGAACGAATCGTCGAGGTCGCGGGCATTGAAGCGGAGCGCCTCGCCGAGGAAGCCGAGGCCGCCAAGAAGGCTGCCGCCGTGGCCGCCGAGGAAGCCGAGAAGCAGGCGGCTTTGGAGGAAGCGAGCGCGACGGATGAGTCGGGCACGACTGAATCGGAAGGCGAACCCGGCGAGTCAGCCACCGAAGCCTCGGCGGCCGAGGAAACTGAACCGCAGGACGTGGAAGCAAGCGTCGCGGAAGATGCGAAAACCGGTACCGAACCGGAGATCGATGAGCAGATCGCCGGCGAGCCGGCGGGGGCCACGGTCACCGAGTCTAACGAATCCGGCTCCTCGGAGACGGATTCGGTTTCCGCCGCCGCCACAGGCCTTGAAGCCGGTGGGACGGAATCGAGCGATCCCACGTAACGTTTCGTGGATGCGATGGTTCGTCGGCGTGTGCCGGCGATTGAGATGGCCCCTGCGGCCTGAGTTGGGAGATCGGCGTTGGCTGAGAAGATGCGCGTTCACATCCTTGCCAAGGAGTTGAACGTCCCCAGCAAGGTCATCATCGAAAAGTGTAAGGCCGAGGGCGTTACCTCGGTCAAGAACCACATGTCCACCCTCAGCGCGGGTCTTCATGCAACCATTTGCGAGTGGTTCAGCGAGGGCAGCCACAGTACGACGCTCGAAACATCCGAGCGGGTGAATCTCAAGGAAGTCCGCCTGAAGGAAGAGCCCCAGACCGCGATCTCGGAAGTAGCCGAGGCTCCGACCGAGGGTGCCGCCGTCGCCGTCATGGCCGCCGAGCGTGGATCGGTGGTGGCGGAATTACAAGGCGCGCCACCGGCGGCCTCGACCGTCACGAGACTCGCCCCGTCAACCGCGACCGATGCCCCCCCCGCGGAAGAGATGCCCGAAGAACCGCTCCAGGAGGCGGCCGAAGCTGACGCCGTCGTGGTCTCGGCCGAGGCGCCGGCAACCTCAACCGATACAGATCAACCGGCGGAGCCTCCGCAAGAGAGCGAAGATTCAACGAAAGCCGAGCCGGCAGTTCGCGCGCCGGTCAATCCTGCCGGACCGCAGAATGTTCCGGGCAAGGCCAAGCTTCAAGGGCCTCGGGTCGTCCGCTATGAGGCGCTGGACTACGACGTCCGCCCGCCGGTTCGTAGGAGGCCGCCCGACGCCGCCCGACCGACTTCGCCGGGTCCATTCCCGGCACCATCCGCCCCCGTGCCCTCCAATCGACCGGCTGACCGCGGTGCCGCGCGGCGCAAAGGACGGGCCAGCCCCCGCCGTTCGGCGGGCCAGTTGGTGCAATCGGGCGAGCGGCTCGCCGAGTGGCGCGACCTGGACCTTCAGGAACGGCGCGAACGGCTCGCCGGGGCCACCGGACGCCGGGCGCTTCGGCGGCGATCGGGGCAACGCCCTGGTGCTCATCCGATCGACACCGGCCCCAAGACCCAAGCCACCGTCAACGAGCCCGTCCGGATGAAGGACTTTTGTTCGGCGACGGGTCTGAACTTCATGCAGTGCTTCCGCATTCTCAAAGATGAGCACGGCATCGTTGCGAACGTAAACATGACGCTGCCGACGGAAACGGCGGAACTTCTCGGCCTCCACGTCGGCATCGAGTTGACCGTTGTGCCGGCCAAGACCCTCCTGGACGAGCTTCAAGAGGAATTCGCCGCCCGCGAACGCAAACACGAACAGCCTCGCCCACCGGTTGTCACCATGCTGGGGCACGTCGATCATGGGAAGACGAGCCTGTTGGATGCCATTCGCGCGACACACGTAGCGTCGGGCGAAGATGGGGGCATCACCCAGCACATCGGGGCGTACCATATCGAGACCCCCGGCGGCAAGGTCACCTTTCTGGACACGCCGGGTCACAAGGCGTTCACGGCCATGCGGGCTCGCGGCGCCAATCTCACCGACATCGTGGTCCTGGTCATCGCCGCCGACGATGGCGTGATGCCGCAGACTCTCGAGGCGATCAACCACGCCAAGGCGGCGAAAGTCCCCGTCGTCGTTGCGCTCAACAAGATCGATCTGGGCGATCAGAACCAACTGAAGATTTTCGGACAACTGGCAGAGCACGGCCTCACCCCCAGCGGCGACTGGGGCGGTGAGGTGGACGTGATCCCAACCTCCGCGACCCAAGGCACGGGCGTTCAAGAGTTGATCGAGCACCTTTCCGAGTTGAGCGCGCTGCTCGATCTCAAGGCCGACCCAACGCTCCCCGCCGCCGCCACCGTCATCGAGGCCGAAACCAAACAAGGCGTTGGGCCGGTGGCTCGCGTGCTGGTTCAGGAAGGGTCGCTTCGCACGGGCGATGTCGTGGTCTGCGGCCCCGCCTTCGGCCGGGTGCGCGCTCTGCTCACCGACCGCGGAGCCCGGGTGAAAGAGGCCGGGCCGTCCATTCCGGTCGAGGTATGGGGGCTGGACGAGGTGCCGGCCGCCAGTGATCGGCTCTACCGCGTCAAGACCCTGCACCAGGCCAAGAGCATTGCCGAGGAGACGAAGCAATCGCGTCGCACCGGCGCCCTGGCTCAGTCGCGAAAGGTGAATACGCTCGAGGAGATGTTCCTACAACGCGACGACGAATCGGTATCCGTGTTGAACGTCATCATCAAAGGAGACATGGAAGGTAGTTTGGCGGCGTTACGCCAGGCGCTGGGCGATTTCCCCTCGGAAGAGGTGCGGCTGTCTATCCGACACGCCGGCGTGGGCGCCGTGAACGACAGCGATGTTCTGTTGGCCGCCGCCTGTCGGGGCATCGTCATCGCGTATCGGGTCGAGCTATCCACCCAGGTTCGCCGGCTCGCCGACCACCATGGGGTGGATGTGCGACCCTACCGAGTCATCTACGACGTTCACGACGACATCAAGAAGGCGCTGGAGGGCCTGCTTGCGCCCGAGGAGCGTTTCGAACCGCGTGGTGCCGCCGAGGTCCGCGAAATCTTCCGACTGAGCCGGAAGGCGGGCGTCGTCGCCGGCTCCTTCGTGACGGAAAACGTTCTCAATCGAACCCATCTCGGCAAGATCATTCGCAACGGCACCGTCATCCGCGAAGGTTGTAAGTTCCTGTCGCTTCGTCGATTCAAGGACGATGTGAAAGAGGTTCGCGCCGGGATGGAGTGCGGCATACGCTTTGAAGGCTTCGATGATGTTCATGTCGGCGATACGATCGAGACATACGAGATTGTGAAGATCGCGCGAACGTTATCGTAACCGGTGAGGGTCGGGCGACGATCGGCGTCGCCACGACGCAAATGACATGTCAGCGAGGACATGGCCGATCGGATCGGCTATGATTGGACAACGGGATCGTCGCAGGGGCCAGCGAGCTGCGTCGGGTGAACTTTCCGTGACGCCAACGCCCCACGATCACGGAAGCCGGAGTGAGCCGTGCGAGCCGCGGCTCCCGAGTAGGGTCCTAAACTCATGATCGAGTTTAAGGCAGAATGTGGCCACACCATTCGGGCGAAGGATGGCGACGCCGGGGGCGCGGTCCAGTGCTCCTACTGCGGGAAACCCGCCACTGTTCCCGATGCTCGTAACGACGACCTGGACTTCCTGTTCGACGATGTGGAGCAACAGGAGGCGCGCCTCAGTCCGCGTAGCCGGCGAAGGCGCGAGCGCGCGGCCCGTTCCACACGCCGAGGCCCCGCGTCACGATCGTTCAATCCGTTTCCCATCGTTCTTAGGATGGGCTACGCGGCCGTCCTGATCTGTATCGTGTTCTTCGTCGGAAAGAAATACGTTCTGCCGTTGTTTGCGGAGGGGGGCGTCTCAGAGCGTGCGGAGCAGCAAACGAAACGAAGAGAGCGAAGGCCGCGGCCCGGCGGACCCCCGTCCACCTCATCCAGCCTGAGCGGCTTGATCGGCAATCGAGACCCCGTCGGGCTGTACCTTGGATCCACGCCGCCTGGTGCGATGGTTTATTGCATTGAGGAGTCCGCCGCGCCGCGTCGCGGGCGTATTCCGGAGGGGCTTGGTTGTACGCAAACAAGAGCCAATCGTGACAGGTTGCGTCTCAATGACGGCACCTATGTCGTGGACGTCGTCCTGCCTTGGAGCGATCGTCGGCTGAATGATCCCGCGCGCCCCTACTTCGACACCTATCAGGATTTCCGTCATGCGATCGACGGCGCCTCCGACGAGGACCGAGCCCGCCTGCTCGATGAGTATTTCATCCCGGACGAGGCGTCCGCCGTGTTTATCGACGAGACCGACGAACAGATTTTCATCGTCCGACAGTACCGCAACGTCCAAGTCCGCAACAAGCGATCCAGGGGCGTTCGGGCTTTGTTCTTGCCAAGGATCGGCTCCACCGACCACGAGGGCTTCGCTCTGGCGGACCTCGTCTCGTACTACATTCCCAAGACAAAGGCCTATGCGTTCGATGAAGTAAGCATTCGCGGAGAGCTGAAGTTTCGTGGCGTTCCGGCGTCGGACCAGCTCTTCATCGTGCAGGCATTGTCCAGCATAGGCGTCATCCCCTACGTCACGCCGGACGGGAGGACCCGGCTTTTCAAGATCGGGATCGATGACGGAACCCTGGCGGACAAGACGATCCGCGAACCGAGGCGATGATAGTCGGCGCGATGACGATCGACTTGGCGATACCCGAGGCGCGAACGCTCAAGGACAAGCGGCGAGTGATTCACGGCCTCAAGCAGCGGCTCCGCAATCGCTTCAATGTCTCCGTGGCGGAGATCGCACACCTGAACGCCGCGAAACGATGTCGGATCGCCTTGGTCATGGTCTCCAACGAGGCGCGCCCGCTACACGCGCAATTGGATCGTATGGTCGATCTGGTTCGGCGCACCCGAGAGGCTGTTCTGGTGGACTACAACCGGGAGATGCTTTGACCGTTGCCGGCGCCGCACGCAGGAAGCAGGCTTGGTCCAAGGCCTGATAGAAGTCGCCCCGTCGGTAAGGGCGAAAAAAGATAACGCGGGCGTTGTGGGCGCTCGTTTGGGAGCACAGGAATGGGGCGTGGATTTCGCAAGGAGAGAGTGGCGACCGCCATTCGGCGCATCGTGTGTGAGACCATCGCGCACGGGCTCAATGACCCACGCGTGTCGCCGCTGACCACCATCACGCGCGTCGAAATGTCGAGCGACCTGATGGTTGCCAGGACCTATTTCAGCGTGCGGGGAGGTGACGCGGTCGAGCGAAACACGCTCCGCGCCATCCGGTCCGCATCCGGGTTCATTCAGCGGCGGGTCGCGCAGCAACTACCGCTGCGTCAGTGTCCGGAACTTCGCTTCGATGTCGATCAGCGTGCCAAGAATGTGCGCAACATGATGGAGCTGTTGGCCGAGAACCTTCTCTCAGATCCCACACTCGCCGACCGGCCGGAGGATGTCGAGGCGGAAACGGGGTTACCTGATCGCGTCCAAACAGCCCAACAGCCGGAGCATGGCGGATGAAAAACGGAACGCTGTACGCCGGACGCTTGAAGAAAACGGTTGCGAAACTGAAGCGTACGCTTCCCACTCCGGACATACCGGAGCCGTGCGACCCGATTCACGCGATGGCGCTCGCCATTCTCGGATTGGAATGCGGCAACAGCGCGGCGCGCAAGGCGGTCGATCGGCTCCGCGAAGCGGTCGTGGATTGGAACGAGGTGCGCGTGTCGAGCCCGTTCGAGATTAACAAGGCGACCGGCAACGTGATCCCACACGGGATCCAACGCGCCCAGCAATTGGCCGACGCACTCCAAAGTGTTTACCAGAGCGAGAACCGCCTATCCCTGGACCGCCTTCGGTCCATGGGGCGGCGCGACGCGAGGCACTTCCTCGAAGCGCTGAACGGCGTCGATGTACATGCCGCCGCCTACGTCATCCTTTGGTCCCTGGGCGGTCACGCCATTCCCGTTGATGAACCCTTGCTCGAAACCCTTCGGCGAGCCGAGCTTGTCCATCCCGCCGCGAGCCGCAGCGAGGTGCAGGCCTTCCTGGAACGCCACATCGCGGCGGACGAGGTCAAGGCCTTCTGCATCATGGCGCGCTCGCTGTCGAACTTGAAACCCGAGAGATCCAAGACGACCAAGCGAAAGGCGCCCGCCGCGAAAAAGGCCGTTTCCAAGCGGAAAGCCGGCTGAACGACCCACGATCTCGTGGCGACCTTGGTCGATATGAACATGAAGGCACCTCGGCGCGGCCGGGGATTCGCCCAATAACGACTCCTGGACGGACCATCACCCATGTCGCGGAACTGGATTGGCTATCGAATCGTCAGCGTGCTCGTGCTCGTCGCTCCCTGCATGGTCGTCGGATGTGCTTCCGCCGGTACGGCCGCCAAGACCTCGACGAACGCGCCACCCGCATCTTTGGCGCTCGACATCGACGCGTCGCGGGCACATCTGAAGCTTGCCGACATCCAACCCGCGCCTGCGCAACCGAAGAGACCGGATGACCTCAAGCCCCTGTCGGATCGTGCCGTGCGGCAGATCGACCGGGCCCGCGCCCTGATCGCGGAGCAGCGCTACACGGAGGCGGCCATTCAACTCGAACGCGCCCTTCGGTTCGATCCCAACCACCCGAGCATCCACCGCACGCTCGCCCTGCTGCACTGGGAGGCGGGCAACATCGAGCGGTCCCGCACGCACGCCGAGAAGGCGATGGCCGCCAACCCCGACGACGCCGGGTCGCATTATGTCCTCGGGAGGTATCATGCACTCACCCAAGACGGCGAGGCCATCGCCGCCTTCCGAACGGCCCTTCTGTGCAGCGACTTCCAACGCCACGCGGAGACGGCGGCGCTTTGCCATTATGAACTGGGCCGGGCACTCGCAGCGGAAGAGTATCTTTCGGCGGCGCTTGAGCAGTACGCCGCGTTTGAGCGGGCGGTGGCCGACCATTCCGGGTTGGCCGCTACGGGCGAGCTCGGGACCCTGGTGCGCTCCAACCATGGATCGGCGGCTCTTCCCAAAGCGGGCATCCTCGAGCGGCTCGGACGATTCAAAGAGGCGGCCCAGTCACTCGCCCTGGCGGTCGCCGTCGCGCCCGACGACGCGGGCCTCTCTCTTCGATACGCCGACCTGCTTCTTCGGGCAGGCCGATTGGATGACGCGCTCGTGGCTGCCAGGAACATTCGATCGGACAAAGAAGAGGTTCTCGAACTTCTCGCCCGAATACACGAGGCATCCGGC
This sequence comes from uncultured bacterium, assembly GCA_965371245.1. Lineage (GTDB taxonomy): Bacteria > Planctomycetota > Phycisphaerae > UBA1845 > UBA1845 > CBDUXT01. Next base: position 12,912 of record CBDUXT010000033.1, read on the forward strand.
CACCCCGGACGCATCATCGACGACCTGCAAGAGCGTCTGGCCGGCGGCGCGGACGAACCGCGCATCGCCCTGCGCCTCGCCCACGAATTGATGCGTCTGAAGGGGGCCGCCGAAGCACACCGCAGCCTGTCGAACTATCTCGCCGGTCACCCGGATGCGGTAGACGTTCGGTTGGGTCTGGTAGAGGCGTTGGTCGAGGACGCGGCGTGGCGCCGGGCGCTGCGGGTCGCCGCGGACGGCATCGAACGCCATCCCGACCGAACCGAGGACTTCGAATCCAGGCTTGAGGTGTTGGCACGGAACGCCTCCGTTGTGGACGCCGTTATCAAGGGCGATCGCGACGCCCTTTCGCCGGGGGATTCGTATCTTCGGGGCATCGTGGCGCTTGCCGCCGGTCGTTTTGAAGACGCTGCTTCCTTCCTGCAGCGCGCCTACACCGGCGACACCACACCCATTTCGATTAGAGTCGCGCTGGCCGGAGTGTACCTGCGAAGCTATCGGTATGCGGAAGCGATCGAGGTCGCGGGGCGCCATGACGAGGGCACGCCCGAGGACGCGCGGCTTGAGTTGCTCCTCGGTCGCATCTACGAACGCCTCGACGACGAGACCAACGCCGAGCGGCATCTCAAGGCGGCGATCCAGCTCGATCGGGCGAACACCGACGCCATGATGACGCTGGCGCAGCTATACCGGCAAGGTCGAGGTCGAAAACGAATCCGCGCACAGCGCCAACTGCGCGTCCTGCTGGACATCGACCCCAACCACGAGGAGGCCCGCGAGATGCTGGCCTTCGAGTATCTGTCGGAGGGCAAGATCGGCCCCGCGACCGAGCAAATGGAAGAGCTGCGCGATCGAGCGACCAACCCCCTGACCGGCGCGCGGTGCGCGGCGTTCCTCGCTCAGGCGGGCAAGCCCGACCCCACCGCGTACCGACGCGCGCTCCTTTCCGCGATCGAGCAGCATGGCGAAGATGCGGCCATCTGGCTCGCGGTCGCGGATTCATACGAACCCGACCGCGAAGTTGAACAGCGCCGAGACGCATTCCAAAAAGCCTTGTCCCTCGATCCGGAGAACGATGAGGCTGCCGAGGGGCTGATCGATACGTCGCGGCGACTTCTGGCGTTCGAGGACGCCGTGGAGCAGCTCAAGGTCGCGCTCCATCGGCGACCCAACCGACACCGCTGGCGTTGGGGTTGGGTTGATCGGCGACGGGGCCGCCGCGAGTTCCACCCCGGACTCATCGAACTTTATTGGATCATCCAGGACTACGAAACCGCCTTGACCGTCGCAACCCAGGGGGTCGATGACGAAACCATCGATGCCCCAACCCGCAGGCGGTACCGTTTGGCTGTGGTGCAAACGCTGCGCGCGGCCGGCCGACTCGATGACGCCATCAAACAGCTCGAGGACTGGCGCGCCGCCGCTCCCGATGATGACTCGATCGCTCGCCTGCTGGCGAGCGAGTACCTCGCCCAAGACCAGCCGGCGCGTGCCCTGCCGTTCCTTCGGGGCATCCGTGATGCCCGCCCGAACGATGCCCGCGCCGCGGGAGCGTTGATCTCCGCGCTGGCCGCATCCGGGCAACACGAGCGGGCGGCCCAGTATTCTCTCGACACGTTGAGCGACGATCCCGAAAACGACAGCGCGGTCATAGGGCTGGCCGTGATCCTGGCAGACGGCGGCGACCTCGACAACGCCCTCGAGCTGATTCGTAACCATCTGATCCGTACGCTGGATCGGGTCCGGTTTCAGGATCTCATGACCGACCTGCTCAATCAGAACAAGCGGTTCGACGACGCGGTCGATCTGCTGAACTCGTTGATGGACGAAGTGGTCACCTTGATGGATTCCGTCCGTGCGGGACAGCCGCGCCCACGCACAAACACCGAGGCGACCGAGGTCCTTGTCCGTCAACCCAACGAGCCGTTCACGCCGGACGCACTCCACAACCGTCGGTACCAATTGCGCGTTTGGCTGATCAGAACTCACATCGCCGCGCGCGAATATCGCGTTTGCCGGCAGGAACTCGAAGGCTGGATCGCAAACACCACGAACCAGCCGGAACTATTCCGGTACATCCGGTGGCTGGCCGTCTGTTATCGCGCGGAGGGCAACGAGGAAAAAACCAGCGAGCTGCTCAGGCAGGCGCTGACCATCCTGCCCAACGACCTCACGCTCAACAACGACATCGCCTACGGGTGGATCGACCGAGGCGTGCGTATCGACGAGGCTGAACGCATGGCCCGCTTCGCCCTTTCACGCCTGCCCCGCCAGTCGGCCTATCTCGACACCTACGGATGGTTGATGTACAAGAAGGGCGAGTTTGAAGAGGCGAAAAAATGGCTCCTGCGGGCCGATCACGCCCGGACCGCCCCGGACCCGGTGATCCAGGACCACCTGGGCGACACACTCTGGCGGTTGGGCCAGGCGGACGAGGCGGTCAAGCGATGGGAGGCCGCGATCGAAGGGGTGACCCAACGAACCGAGCTGTCCGCCCTGAGCGCGGACGAACGCCGTGTGCGCGACACCGCCCCCAGGAAAATCGAGGATGCCCGTGCCGGCCGCGACGTCGAGACCGCCCCGAAGGCGCAGCCGTCCGGCGAGGCGTCACCCAAGGCTGCGGGCGACAACGACAGCCAGTAGAGGCGAGCAGTTCCTGACGAGGTACCCGTGTCCGGACATTCCAAATGGTCCACCATCAAACACAAGAAGGCCGCCCTTGACGCCAAGCGCGGCAAAGCATGGAGCAAGCTCTCCCGCGCCATCACGATGGCGTCCAAGAACGGCGGCAACCCGGCCGACAACCCGAACCTCCGCCTGGCGATTGAAAAGGCCAAGGCCGACAACATGCCCAAAGATACGATCGAAAAGGCGATCAAAAAGGGCACGGGAGAGCTCGACGGTGAGTCGTACGAGGAGGTTCTCTACGAAGGCTATGGCTCCGGCGGCGTGGCCGTCATGTGTCGGGTGGTCACCGACAACCGAAACCGCACGAGCGCGGAGATCAAGAAAATCTTCGAGCGGGCCGGGGGCAACCTCGGCGCGCCCAACTGCGTGGCATTCATGTTCCACCCCAAGGGTATTGTCGTCGTGGAGGCCGGCGCGACCACCGAGGATCAGATCATGGAGATCGCGCTGGAGGCCGGTGCCGACGACGTCTCCGGCTCGGCCGAGGCGTACGAGATCAGTTGCGCCCCCACCGCTTTCGAGTCCGTCCGGGAAGCCATTCAGGCGGCGGACCTCAAGCTGATTTCCGCCGACCTCGCCATGGTCGCCGACAACGAAGTAGCGCTCGACTTGACCGGCGCGCGGAAGGTGATGCGGCTCGTCGATGCCCTCGAAGACCAGGACGACGTCGATGCCGTCTACAGCAACTCCGACATCGCCGACGATGTCCTCGAAGCACTCGCCAAGGAGTGATCCCGCGCTCGCCGCTACCCGCCTTTCGCTGAACCGCGACCCCGCTTCCGCTTCCCCACCGTCACTCGAATGCGCGAACACGCCTCGCGGCCGATCGCGATGGACCTGGAGTCCACCTTCAGCGTAACAGGCCCGTTGAAGGGCGCAACCTCGACAACCGTGAGCTCGCTGCCGATTCCCAGTTTTAGGCTCGTCATGTAGCGCAGGAAGTCGGCATCGCGATCCGAAACCTCGACGATCCGTCCGAGGTCCCCTTCCTTCAGCTCAGTCAGCGGAGCGCCCTGCCGCACGGGAACCGAGCCATCGGTTGCGGGAATGGGAGCGCCGTGCGGATCGAACGCCGGTCGACCGAGGTGCTCGTACATCCGTTCGACAAGCCGGTCGCTGACCGCGTGCTCGAGAACCTCGGCATCGGCATCGACCTCGTCCCAGGTGAGCCCGAGCGTCTGAGCCAGGAAGAGTTCGATGATTCGATGTCGACGGATCGTCTTGAGGGCCACCCCCCGACCCTTGACGGTCATCTGAACGCCGCGATACGGCGTGTGCTTCACGTAACCCTCGGCGGCCAGGTGCTTCACCATCCCGGTCACCGAGGCCATCTTGACACCCAGCCGCTGCGCAATCCGCTTGGTGGACGCCTTGCGCTCGTCGGTCTCCAGGCTGTAGATGGCCTTGATGTAGTCCTCGATCGAGGTGCTCAGCATGGCTCGTCTTGGCTCCGTCTGGCGTTCACGGGGTCCCATATTGCCCGAACCGACAACGCCCGACAACCGCGCCGGCCCGCAGGAAACTTAGGATTTCCAAACTTTGTTCTTGCCCCTTCCTACTTCATCGTGTAGGCTGTAGGTGATTCTCGAACCTTCACGGAGGTCCAACATGCGCACCCATCACCTTCGGTCGGGCAAGACCAGGCTTGCCGTCGGCGTATGCGTCGCCTGGTTCGCTTGCTCGGCGACGCAGGCCATGTCGATCACCGCGCCGGACGACACCAGGCCACGCGTGGTCTGCACGACCACCATGATCACCGACCTGGCGCGGCAAATTGCCGGAGACGCGGCCGACGTTCGCGGCATCATGCGTACCGGCGAGGATCCGCACATTTACAAGATGCGACCCCGTGACGTGCAGCTCATCGCCGGCGCGCGGCTTCTGCTGCTCAATGGGCTCCACCTGGAGAGCACGCTTGAACACGCGATCGAGAACAACGCCGGCGACGCCCTCGTCGTCCGGCTGGCCAATGCGCCCGAGATCGTCCCGCTGGAAAGCGAACAGTTCCGCGGCGCGCCCGACCCGCACTGCTGGTTCAACGTCGGCTACTTTCGGGTCTATGCACAGCGCACGCGGGACGCCCTTGTCCAGATCGACCCGGAAAACGCCGAGGGCTACCGTCAGCGCGCCGCCGGCTACATCGCCCAACTCGATGAGCTGCACGAGTGGGTCAAAGAACAAATCGCCACCATTCCGCGGGAGCAGCGCGCCCTGGTCACCAGCCACGATGCCTTCCAGTATTTCGGCCGCACGTACTACATCGATGTCTTCGCGGTCATCGGCATCAGCACCGAGCAGCAACCCAAGCCGCGGGATGTCGCCCGGCTGACGCAGACGGTCCGGGAGCGACACATCCGCGCCGTCTTTGTCGAGACGTCGGTCAGCCAGACGCTCAACAACATCGTGAAGAAGGTCGCTCGAGCGGCCGGCGCCAAGATCGGCGGAACGCTCTACAGCGATTCGCTCGGTCCGCCGGAGGGCTCCGCCGGTACGTACATCGGGATGGTTCGTCACAACGTCGAGACGATCGTGAAGGCACTGAAATGATCCGTCAGCTTCCCGATTCCGCCGTTTCGACCAACGCCCGGGCGGTTACTGCGCCATCTGACAGGATCGGCGAGCAACCGGCATTTCCGATCGCCGCAGCGCCGGTGTCGCTGCGCGGCGTCACCGTTTCCTACGGGCAAAAGCCCGTCTTGCGGTCCGTCTCCTTCGACGTTCCTTATGCGCAGCTCGTGGGCATCGTTGGACCCAACGGCGCGGGAAAGAGCACGCTGCTCAGGGCGATCCTCGGCCTGGTCCGGCTCGATGCGGGGACCATCAAGATCCTCGGAAGGCCCGCCCAGCACTGCCGAAAGTGCATCGCCTACGTCCCCCAGACCGAGGCCGTCGATTGGGACTTCCCCGTCACCGTGCGCGACGTCGTCTTGATGGGGCGCTACGGACGCCTCGGCTGGTTCGGTCGCCCCAAGCGGGCGGACCGCAGCGCCGCGGCCAAGGCCCTCAGTAACGTCGGCATGACCGACTTTGCGGACCGCCACATCCGACAACTCTCCGGTGGGCAGCAACAGCGTGTTTTTCTTGCACGCGCACTGTGCCAGGAGGCGGACATCCTTCTGCTCGACGAACCATTCTCCGGGGTCGATGCGGCCACCGAACAGGCCATCTTCGAACTCATCGGCCGGCTTACGGGCGCCGGAAAGACGCTCGTCGTCGTCAACCACGATCTCTCCGTGTTGAAGCGGTTCGACTCGGTCCTGTTGCTCAATCAACAGGTCATCGCCTTTGGCCCGACGGATCAGGTCATGACCAACGAGAACCTCCGCCGGACCTACGGTGGTCGGCTGACGTTGCTCGATCGGGCGGACATCGCCCTTCGCGACCACCAGGGGGCTACCTAGTGCCCGTGCTCGCCTCGCTCGAACTGGATTGGTCTCAGTGGCTCGCGCCGTTCACCTGGCAATGGTCCACGGAGACCGCGTGCAGCGTGTTGGTCGGCATTGCCTGCGGCGTGCTCGGCTGCTTCGTGGTGCTCCGCCGCATGGCGCTCATCGGCGACGCGCTCTCCCACGCCGTGCTGCCCGGCGTCGTCATCGCCTTCATGCTAACCGGCAACACCGGCATCATCGGGTTGTTCCTCGGCGCCCTCATCGCCGGGCTGGTCACCGCGGGTCTCATCCGCCTGGTCAGCCAGTACAGCCGCACCAAGGAAGATTCATCGATCGGGATCGTCTTTACCGCCTTTTTCGCGATCGGCATCATCTTGATCAGCAGCCTCGGACGCGGTACCCATTTCGACCTTCAGTGTTTTCTGTTCGGCGATCCCCTCGCCGTCGGACTCGATGACCTGAAGATGATGGCCGTCGTCACGCCGACCGTGCTGATCGTCATCGTCTTGCTTTACCACCCGCTCAAGCTGGCCAGCTTCGATCCGGTGGTGGCGGCCACCATGGGCATCTCCGTCACGGCCATTCATTACCTGTTGATGGGTCTGCTCTCGGCGACCGTGGTGGCCGGGCTCAAGACGACCGGGGTCATCCTGGTGGTGGCCATGGTCATCACGCCCGCCTCGGCCGCGTATCAGCTTACCAACCGGTTGTGGATCATGCTGCTTCTGGCCGGCGCGTTCGGCGCAACCGCCGGTGCCGCGGGCATGTCGGTAGCGTTTATCACCAATTCCCCCACCGGACCGGCCATGGTGCTGGTCGCCACGCTCATCTTCGGTGCAACCATGTTGCTGAGCCCCGGACATGGGTTGCTGTTTCGCACGCTGCGCCATCGCCAGGTGCGCAGGCACATCGACGGCGAGGACGTCCTAAAGGCTCTGGCGCGCCTGGCGGACGGCGGGCAACCCGGCACGGTGGATGCCGTAACAGGGGCCACGGGACTGTCGTCGGGGCGCGTCGCCGGGAGCATGCGGGCGCTGCAAAACGAGCGGCTCCTCGCCGTCGCCGACGGTGTCGTCACCATGACACCATCAGGGCACGATCGTGCGGTCGGGTTGGTCCGCGCCCACAGGCTCTGGGAGTCCTACCTCGCCGATGAGGCCGGCATCAGCGCGGACGACCTTCACGACCAGGCCGAGCGGCTCGAACACGCCCACGAACTCGCCGACGACATCGACGCCGAACTGGGCTACCCGAGGCGCGATCCGCACGGAACGGTCATCCCCAGCGCTCCGACGCCCAAGGGAGCGGCGGGGTAACCCACCTGATGCGCGTGTGTGCCACTGCTCTTGAGCAGTACCTGGTTTTCCCTCGAACACCACCAACGACATGGCTCAAGAACAATGGCAGCCGTCGGGCGGCATGCTCAAGCCGGAGGCGCGGGCACGTGTCGGCCCGCCCAGCACACGGCCGCGCTGCGCTTCGCCATGCCGCCTAACGACCGCGGCTACGAAGAGTCGAGCCACCTTTCCGGAAACGGCGCTACGGCTGCAGGACGCCATCGACATACTCCAACTCTTCTATCAGCGTACCGCCCTCATCCCAGACGCGTTCGATACCCTGCCTCTTCCCGCGCACGTAGGTGATCTCTCTCTTCTTTTGCCCGTTGAGATGCCAGTCCGTCCAAATGCCGTGCCAGGCGCCATGGTCGAAGTTCAGCTCCTGCGCCTTGCGTCCGTTGGGAAACCAGACCGTCCAGGTGCCGTGCTCCTTGCCGTGGAAGAACCGGGCCTCCTGCCAGACCTGCCCATTCTGATACCACGCCGACTTGGGCCCGTGCCATACGCCCTCCAAGTAGTGCAGCTCAAGCTTCTTCTGCCCGTTTGCCCAAAACGTCGTGCTCACGCCATGCTGGACGAACTCGCCGTCCGGGTACCGCCGCCCTTCATTGCGAACCCGCAACTGACCGTCATCGTAGAACGCCTCCATCACCTCATCCAAGTACGCGTCGTCAGCCGGGGCGACCGGCTCGCCCGGCATCGGGTCCGCGTTCCGACCTGGCGTGGCGCACCCGGACAGGGCCGCGCAAAGCAACATCGACCACGCGCGTGCGCGAAGCTGATTCATCCGTCTTCCTCTCGTTGGTTCACCTACCGGGGTACCGACAGCTACTCACGAAGGGCCTACTTTTACCCCCCAAGGCCGCGATGTCCAGCGCCCAGGATCGAGGTGCGCACCGCCGGGTGCGTGACCGAATCGGCGGGCAGTCTTCAGAGCACAGGGCGCGAGCCCTGTGGCCGGTCTGGTATCGTAGAGGCCCTATGTTGTTCCCATCGTGTCCGTGGGCTTGCGCCTACGGCTCTAACCCGGCATGCCACCGTCAAGAAGGCTTGGCACGCCCCGCCAAGACTGTCACACACCCCGCACCGCCGGGCGAGGTCACCCGGCTTTACGCGCAGGCTTGGCTTGTTTTACAAGGAAGCTCTTGATGTGCTGCACGAACTCAGGTCGAAACCCGGTCTGGGCGTGGTTGGCGCCGTCGATGACCTCCACGCGATGGTTGCCCATAACGCCGATCATCCGATCCACGTCCGTCTTGAGCGGATCGTTTCCGCCGATCAAGGTTAGCGTCGGCACCCTGTTGGCGCGCAGCTCCGATTCGGTGACGCTAAGCCGGTCGAAGCCGCGGACCACGGCGGCGAGCGCCTTCGGGTCGTTCCTCGCCAGGAGAAGCAGACTGATCGCCGCGATCTGGTCCTCGGCCGGGGGCGGCTGACCGGGCGGGGTCAGGGCCGATATCAGCGGCGCGAGGCCGGTCCCATTCTCCAGGCTCTCGGCGAGACGAACAAAGAACGCTGTCCCATGCGGACCATCCGGGCTAGGCCAGCCGAACCCCGCCGGAACCGCCGAGATCACCCGATCGGGATGCGTGGCGACCAGCTTCAGCGTAATCATGCCGCCCATCGAGAACCCGACAACGTGACTTCTGGCGATCTTCAGGTGGTTCAGCAACCGAACAACGTCTTCGACCATTTCGAGGCCGTAGCTGGCCGGATCATGCGGCTTGCCGCTCTTTCCGTGTCCACGGCAATCGATGGTGATCACGCGATAGTCACTGGCAAGAGCGGCGACGGTTCCTGCCATGGCCCACGCGCCACCGCCGGCCGTGAAGCCGTGAATCAGCAGTATGGGTTCGCCTCGCCCTTGATCGGTGTAGTGGATCTTTACGCCCGCCGAGTCGAAGGAGCCCTCTTCCGCCCCAGCGTAGGCGACGAACATCAACGGCAGCATGAGCGTCAGGGCGCTGCGCAGGTTCTTGTGCATGGTGACCATCCTTTCAGAAACTGACGAACAGAGTGCGGTCGCGAGCCAGCGGCGTCAAGGACGGTGCCGCTACGGCTCGGCAACGGCCGGGTTCTTGCTTGTGACCGTCGATGGATCGGGCAGAGGAGCCAGCCCGAACTGCGCGCGTACCTGATTCTGCGCCACCAACGCGGCCGGGAAGAAGTTCCCGGCATACCCCCCCGTGGACCCGTTGCAGGTGCCGACGAGCACCCGTCCGCCGAGAGGTGGCAGGCCTGCGTTGACATCCGGATCGGGTGAAAGAATCACGAGCCATAGCCGGGGATCACACGTGTTCACGTCGATCCCGTGGTACACGAAGACGAAATCACCGACTCGATGGGCGATGGTGTTTTGAGGCAACGCCTTCGCCGCGGCGCGAACCACGTTGCTGCGGCCCGGCTCGACCATGGCATCCAACTGATCGAGCGTGACGCCGGCGACCATCACTGCGGCTGTACCGGTTGCGGTCCATTTGGAAAACATGTCCGTCGGGTCCAGGTAATCCTCCGAAACGAGTTCGACGGCATGGGCGGGGCCGAGGCCGTTGTTATCTCGAGAGCAGGTGATTACACTCTCCAGAACAAGCTGCGTCTCGGACTGGGGGTTCATCGCCATCCCGCCGAACGGGCCGATGCCGGTAACCATCGAGGTCATCAGGAGTCCGTAGAACACAATGAACACGAACAACCCCACGGCCGGAAAGGTCAGCACCGCCAGCGCGGCCCGCCAGCCATGCACGCCCTGAGCTGCCTTGACAACGAGCAGAGCGCTGACAAACCACCAGATCCAACCGACGTAGCAACCGACGCAGGGTATCGCGGTGGCCACATTCGCGCCCGTGCTGTAGCAGAGTGCTTCGTACGTGCGTCCGAGGGGCCTCTCGGTATCGCCGGTCGCCAGTAAGAGTCCGTGCGTCACCAAACCCCAGACGAGGACGAACACCGCCATGCCGGCGGAGACACACAGAAACACAATCGCTAATGTTCTTGCCGCACTCATGAGCCAAGGCCCGGCAGCGCCCGTCCGACTGGCCATGACCATCTGAAGGACCACAATAGCTGCAATGGCTCCGGCGCCGCATAGGAGGAAAGCCGTGCCCGTCAAGATTGCGAACCACCACGCCTGCCCTCTGCTGCTCGGGTCGGGAATCGATTCCCCCAGCCGTATGGGATGAACCAAGGCCATCCCAATCATGGGAAGCCAGGCCCGGAAGAACCCGCGCTTGGACCGCTCCAGCCAGGGCGTCCGCTCGACGTACATTTGCTCCTCCTCAACCCCGGCGGTGGGGCGCAGGATCATCTCGTCCATGTCGATCGGGTGATTGCACCCGGAGCAGACGAACCGCGTGGGGACCAGGTGGCCCTTCTCGCCGGTTCCGTAGTAGGACGCGTCGCACCGGGGACAGCAGAACTGGACGGTGTTGGGAATGAACTCGTGATCACTTGGCAGAAACGCGGTGCCACACTCCGGGCACACACGCGTTGGCAGGTTCCACAGCCGGTACTCGCACGTCTTGCAGCGCATCGACCGCTCCGTTACGAGTCGGGAGTATCGAAAGGATCAGCCGGCGACGGACGACCCGCCATTGTTTGGAACCTACGAGTCCCAACCCGCGATCGTGTCCTTGACGCCGGGGCGCGAGAACCAAATCAACAGGAAAATCGGAAACGCCCAACCCCATAGGACCCCAAAGGCGACGCCGACCGCCGCTCCGATCCTAAAACCCCCGCCCCACCCGGGGGGCATCCCCGGCCCGCTCATGACCTCGAACTGCTGCTGCACCACCGCGTAGCCCAGGACGCTATTCCCCATGACAAAGAGAATCTTCACGACGGCGAAAACGCGGCAGACGGCAACGCCCCGAGCGCGGCGTCGGACGAGGTCGATCCCGCCGATCAGGAGCCCTGTCGCCACCACCATAGCGACCGCCCCGCTAATCATCTGCAAGGTCCGCCATTCCTGCACGATTTCTAGGACGGTCACCTGTCCCGACGGCATGTTCATGGACATCAGCTCCGTGAACCATGGCGAGCCGATCGCCATGCAGCCGCCGAGGATCCCGCCGGCGCCCAGGACGATCGCGATGATACCCACCACCGTCGGCCAAGCGGCGACCTCTGTCCGGGCGACCAGCGCGCCGGGCTGACGTGGTGGTGTGATGGGTTGGGATGGCTCCGTCATTTCGGCTGATCCCTCCAGCATGAGACCCGGGCACCCGAGCAAGCGAACGCCTCCGCGGATGCCCGATCGTAGCCGGACTGGGGCAGAGTACAAGCTAACGGTCTTCAACTCATACAAACTGCGGTGTGAAGGGCAGCATGCGTGCGAGCAGGAAGCCAGCGCCCGAAACGACCGAGAGCACGGCCAACACTTGAAACACAAACCGCCGCAACCGGCGTGAGCACCAGAGCAGGACGAGCAGCAGTAGAAGATTGGCAGACAGCCCGGCTGCCACACGGCCGAGCGTGTCATCGGTCGTGGCAATCCCCGGCCACCGAGGCCAGACCGCCATCACGGCCCCCACCACCAGGGCCAACGACGCGTTGAAGAACGTGAAACGCTCCGCGGACGGGATCAGTCGGGCGGCGGTCGGCCACTCAAGCCCCCGATCCACTCGGTGCCGCAGGGTTGACACCACCCACGCACATGTTGCGGTCGCCAGCGCCAGCCCCATCATGACGGCGTTGAAGATCATGGGAAACCGCTCGGCCAAGGCCTCCGGCTGACGGGGCACGAAGAGACTCGCCGCCGCACAGAAAAACATCGACGTCAGACCCATGGCCGCGTCGGCAAGGGTCCCCGACCAGCCCCGGAGCAACTGGACGAAGCAGGCCACCGCCGCCGCCGCCGCCGAGACGGTTACGACGGCGATGCCCGCCCGAACACCGCCCGGCGTGATCGGCACCGGAACCAGGAGATGGTAGCAAACGAGGATCAGCACCAGGATCGCGATGACTGCGACGCTTTGTGAGAACCCCGGCCGATGAGGCGTGTCCGCCGGTGGCGCGCCGCCTCCAACCGTCAGCGCGCTTTGTCGAGCCCGTCGTTCGATGGAAGCGGCCGCCAGGACCACGCACAACAAGAGTGCCGAGAGCGCCGCGAGCAGCACGAGCAGGACACCCGTCCGATCAAATCCGCCAGCACCGTTGCCCCGAACGGCCGGTCCCAACAGCGACCACCAGGCCGACACGAGAACGGCACTCCAAAGCAAACATAGACCCACGCGACGGTCCCGCGTGGACAGCCAACCGATGGCACTCGACGCGGTGAGTGCGATCAGGCTCGCAAGTCCCACGGACGTAAACCCGAACGAACGCGTGGTCAGGTCGGGCTCGGCGCTGAAGTGATCCAACACCACACAGATCGCGCGAATCGTCAGGATGACGGCTTGGATCACACCGGTCAGCACGCCCAACAGCAGCGCCGCGATCCGGGCGGAACCGACAAAATCGATCGAACGGATCGGCGCGGGATCCGAAGGCCGTCGGGCCTGCGCAGCCAGTGTCGCAACCAGAATCCATGCAAGGGAAAGCAGTGCGCCGCAACGAGCGACCTCTTGAATGAACCCGCCGCCGGTCGGGAACAGCACCCACAGCACAGCGGCCCCGGCGCCCGTCAGAGAAAGGACAAGGCACGCCCGTGCGAGAACCCTCGGCAACAAACGCCTCAGCAGAAGTGAGCCCGCGCCGGACGAAAGAAGGGCGACAACGACCACGGTGGGAAAGGGTGCTACGCCAAAAAAATCCTGCAGTTCGGGCGACACGCTAAGGCTCCATCCTTCAGAAGCAGGGCCGACCCGCGAGCCGACGGAAGAGTTCCGGCGCCTGCGCGGACGCGGGCGCAATCAACCCACGCCGCCGGAAATCACGACCGCGAGGCGAGCTTCGGTTTGTTCTTGTCCGCCTTGTAGGCCGACAGAACCGGTTGCTCAGCCGCGAGTCGCTCACGGAGGAAGGCGCCGACAGCCGGCAGAATCGCCTCCGGCGCCGGAAGGGAATCGACCCACAGCTTCGGCCACTCGAACAGCAGGTACCCGTCAAAGGCCATGCCCCGAAGAAGTTCGATCTGTCGGGCGACCTCCGCCCCACCTTCTCCAACGGGTCGATACTCTTCCAGAACGCCCTGCTCATCGAAGTCGGCGTCACAAAGATGGACCGTTCCAATCTTGCCGCCCAGGCGAGGAATGGAATTGGTCGGTCGCTCTCCCAGCGACAGCGCGTGGCACTGGTTCCAGCAGCATTGCAAGTTCGGGTGGTCCACCCCGTCGATCACGAACCAAAGATCCTCGCTGCCCACGAAATCGCCACCGTTTTCAACCAGAAGCGTCACGCCGTTTCGCGCCGCCACGGGAACCAAGGCTCTCAGCGCCGTAACGATCCGCGAAAGAGCCGCGCGACGGTGGTCGAAACGCGGCACCTCGCCCAGGAACATGCGCACGTACGGGCACGCCAGCGCGGCCGCCAGCTCAATCCATTCGGCCACTACGGCCTTTTGCCGGGCAACCTCTTTCGGCTGCCGAGAGACCAAGGTGGCCGAACTCGCCAGGCAAACAAGGTCCACGCCGTTTTCGCGGAAGAGCCGGCGCGCGGCCTCTGGATCACCGGCCAACTCCGGCGCCTGGGGAAGATGGAGCTCGCCGCGAAGGCCCCGGAGTTCGACACCGTCAAACCCCATCGACGACGCCGACGTGACGATCGTTTCCAGATCCCACGCGGGACAAACAAGCGAGCTGAATCCGGTCTTCATCATGAGCGTGTTCGCACTTACAAGAATGTCACGGCTCCGAGACAATCTCTCGGAAGAACCCGCCTTCGAACGCCACGGAAAAGATAGACGCTGCCCAGGCGCCAGGTGTTTCCGCGCTCCTCGACCCCTGGGCACAGATCTCACACCACGGGAAAAGTCACGATGGTCGCGAAAGCGTAGCACATCCGTCTACTCCGTCAACTCGACGGCGCGCGAACCGTGCATGCCCATCGCGTTGGTGGAACGGTCCGTAAGCCTCAGCCGAGATTGGCTGTAACGGGAACTCGTCGCGAGGTTGCGCGTCTAAGAAGGTGCATGGGAAGGGTCGTGACAAACCGAGCCGCGGCCGTAAGGGAGCGATTCCGTGCGCGTAATCGGACCACGTTCTCACTGGCGCGGCCCTGAAAGAGCCTGATGAAGCAGGCTCTAAAAAAGTACGAACAGGAAACGATGGGTTCGCTCGATTTCGAGGTCGGACGCCTGTCCCGGCCAGTCGAGTGAGACGTTGTCATGGGCGTCGTGCTCTACAGAGCCTGGTTCGCCCGCCAAAGGAGACCGCACATGAACAAGCTATACGGACCACGACCCATCCTGGCCGGACTCACAGTCTTTGCAGTCTGTGGAGCCGCCTATCTGGTGTTGGGAGTCAACCCTGCGGAATCCGAGGTTCGGGGAAACCCGGTGGCAGCGGCGCGGAAGCCGCGTTCGACATCGACCGTCCAGGAAAAACCGAGTCGTACAAAGCGTCCCAGAACCGAAATTGCGTCCGGCAAGCAGCCCCGGGAAACCCGCGAACGGGTAAAAGGGACGGACTCCAAGCGAAGACCCCGGCGCCCCAAGCCGGACAGAACCTTCAAGAAGAAAACACCGCCCCCGCCAGCGTAGTGCTCCGTCGCGCTTGGTTTGATCGGTGCCGCTGCTCCGCGAGCAGTGATCTTGACCGCAGCCGAGAGACATGACAAGTGTGTGGTCACACCTCATTTTGAGGGTTCAGATCCACACCGTCTTGTGTGCCACTGCTCTTACGCAGTGCCGATCGCGGCTTTCCTGCAACCCACCCACTGCTCAATAGCAGTGGCACACGCGCAGCTTCAGGCGTGGCGACAGACGAGCGGCAGAGCCGGCACACCCTGGAGCGATGTATCGGTCGTTGGGGTTGGAACGAACCACTCACAAGTCGATGACACCCTTCCCGGGCCGCACATACGCGAGACTGCGGCCGAACTGCGTTTCTTGCAAAGAAATTAACGTAAGAACGCATCTTTAGTGGCCGTAGTGTAATAATCGGGTATCTAATTACGAAAAAAGCGAACCGATGGCCTGTCTTGCGCGTCTAACTCAGGTGGTCGCTAGTCGCGGCTCCGACCGTCGTATTCGACGACCCGGTTGACTGGGTCATCGACGGCGTGGATAATTGGGACAGCGAAGTTCTTTTGACCAAGAGCCCAATTGCGGGACACTGGGAGGTTGTATCCGTGGATGATCAAAAACGACAAAAGGTCATGCTAGGCGTGTTGGCCGCTGCCGCGTTGGCTGCCGGAGGTTTCTTTTTCATGAGCGGCGGCTCCGACGACAAGAACGCCAAGGATGCCAGCGCTAACTACGTTGGCCGTAAGGTGCGGAAGGTCACCGACGCGGACTCGCGCAAGTCTTCGCGAAAGGTACGCGCCCCCAGGAACGCGCGCAACAAGGTCGAGGCAGGCCGCCAGGAACGGATCGCCAGGCCCACCGCTGGGAAGACCACGCGCAGGAGCCGCCGCGGCAAGGCCAAGCTGACCAAGAAGAAAAAGATGGTCCCCGCCGCCTAGGCCGCGGACGATCGGATTCTCCTGCCGGAATGACGATACGAGGCGCCCGTCTTGGACGGGCGTTTTTTCTTGGGGAAGGCGTGCCGATTTCCTACTGACACGACCGAATACACCAAGGTAGCCGTCGGCGCGCCCGGCCGCAGACCGCTCCGCCTTGCCATGGAGCAACCCGGTCCGACGCCCGCGTTTCGTGGACCGGGACAAGCCCACCGCCACGGAGGCGACGTATCGGTATGCCAGGAACCTCCACGCAATCAATCCGCCAAGCGAGCACGACCAGCCAGCGCGCCGTGGTCTCCGTCACGGACCTGCGCAAAGATTACGTGATGGACGACGCATCGCCGGGGTTCCTTGCCCGTTACTTCGCCCGAACGAAACCTGAGACGCTCGACAGCGCGTCTCGTGATAAGACCGTGCATGCTCTGCGCGGCGTCAGTCTCACGATCCAAGCCGGTGAGTCGGTGGCACTGATGGGTGCGAGCGGCTCGGGCAAGAGCACGCTCCTACACCTTGTCGGCGGCCTCGACCAGCCGACGTCCGGCACGATCGTGATCGAGGGGCAAAACCTCGGCGACATGAGCGACCATCAACGTACGCTGTTTCGTCGGCGGCGGTTGGGCATCGTCTTTCAGTCGTATAACCTGCTGCCGACCCTCTCCATCGTGGACAACGTCGCGCTGCCGGCCATGCTCGGCGGCGGCGCCCAGGGCGCGATTCTGTCGCGGGCACGCGACCTGCTCGATCAGGTAGACCTCGGACATCGCCTCACCCACCGCCCGCAGACATTGTCCGGCGGCGAACAGCAACGCGTGGCCATCGCCCGCGCCCTGATCAACGACCCGGCCGTGTTGCTCGCCGACGAACCGACGGGCAACCTCGATTCTCAACACGGCGAGATGATCTGGCGGCTGCTCCAATCACTGGCACGGGATCAAGGGCGGACCGTGCTGAGCGTCACGCACGAGGCCGAGGGGGCCGCCTTCGCCGACCGCGTCGTGGTCCTCAAGGACGGGCGCAGCATGGGGGAGTTTCGCCCCGAAGGAGACGATCATGCGGCGCTTGTGGCGGCGCGCTACCGCGAGTTGGTGGGCTAGCCCGAGTCGTTCGCTTGCCGCCGTGTTGTCCGTGGCGCTGGGCGTCGGCACGATCGCCGTCCTGACGACCTTCTACGAAACAACCCGACGGGCGATCACCGACGAGGTCGTGTCACGATGGCTCGGCGCCGCACACATCTCGGTCCACGCGCCGGGCGCGCACTGGGGCTCGATGGACGCGGGGCTGTCCGACAAGCTTGCCGATCTCGCCGGCGTTCGTCATGTCACCGGACGGCTTCGGCGCCGCGTTCATCTAATCCCACACCGAGAGGCCGACGACCTGATCGAAACGCGATGGGTACGGGCCGACGCGATCGGCATCGACATCAACCGCGAGCGAGACTTCCGGAAATTCCCGGGGCTGCAAGGACGTTTGTTCCGGTCCGACGAACGCGGCGTCGTTTTGATCGAACAGGCGGTCGCCACCGCCTGGAAGGTGTCCGTCGGTGAACCCGTCGTTCTGACACCCTACGGCGGCGGTCCCCGGCTGACACTCACCGTCGTCGGAACGTTTGCGACCTCGCGCGTGTCGGAGTTCCAGGGCTCCAGCGTGTTCCTTCCGCTCGCCGACCTCCAGGAGTGGCTCAAGACGCCCAACGTGGTCTCCGCCATCGACGTCATGTTGGACGACACCTCCCCGGAAGCGATCGCGGCCGCAAAAGTGGATGTCGAGCGCAGCATCGTCGAGCTGAGCCCCCCCTACCCCTATCGCGTGGAGACGGCCGAGGTCAGGCAGATGGTCCTGCGCGAGGCGGAGCGCGTCACCCGCCTGCTCCTGCTGCTGATCGCCTTCATCGCGATGTTGACGTCCTTTTTCATCATCATTGCAACGCAGAGCGTCAGCCTGATGCTTCGCCGGTCCGAGCTGGGAATCATGCGCTGCCTCGGTCTCACCCGACGTCAGTTGACCGCCCTGTTGCTCATGGAGCTCATGCCGCTTGGCCTGGTGGGGACGATCGCCGGGTTGCTGGGCGGCATCGCCGTCTCGTACCTGGTCGCCTCCGTCGCCATGGACGGACTGGTCCGGATCCATCTGAGCACCTGGGGGCTCTGCCTCGCTGCATCGGCAGGCATGATTACGACCCTCGTCAGCGCGCTCCTGCTGATTGCGCAGGTCGGGGGCGTCACACCCATGGCAGCCACGAAACCCGACGCACACGCGCCGCGGATGCGCACGATCTACCTGGCCGGGGTCGCCGGTGTCGGCCTGTTGCTGCTACACCAGTGGATGACCTTCTCGGCCGAGCGAACCCGCTGGCTGGGCGAGGTTTTTGCCACGATGGGCGCCGGGTCGCTTCACTTCGGGCACGCGCTGCTGGCGCCGACGGTCGTGGTGCTCTTGGGTCGGCCGACGTCGCGCGTGGTTGGTCGCGTGCTCGGTCTGCGTGCGTCTCTGGCGGAAGACGCCTTCGTCCGCGCGCCCTGGCGGAGTACGGGCGCGTGCTGGGTTCTGATGGTCGGTCTGTCCATGATTGTCTATACTGCGGTTCGCGCCGAAGGCGTGCTGGCGATCTGGGACTTCCCCGCTCGGCTGCCCTCCACGTTCGTGTGGTCACCCGACTACGTGCCCGGTGCCACGATTGAGAAGGTCGAGCAGATTCCCGGCGTCAAAAAGACCACCGTTTCGACAGACGTGCTCTGCCGGATCCAAAAGGTCGATGCGCCGGCGCTGCCCTTGGCGAAAAGCCTCATCGAACGGTTTCTCAGGAAGCTCACCAAGCCGGTGTTTGTCGCCGGCGATCCCGACGAGCTGTTGTCCATGATGAAGGTCAGCTTCGTCCAGGGATCCTACGACGAGGGGATGGCGAAGATTCGGCGCGGCGGCCACGTACTCATTCCAACCCAGACCGCCCGAAACCAAGACCTCGCCGTCGGCGACCGCGTTCGCGTCACCATCGGGCGGCGGTCAGCCGAGTTCGAGGTGGCGGGCGTCATCCAGGCCCCGGCACTGGACCTGGCCGTCACGGCCTTTCAAGCCGAAACCTACATGCAGTTCGCCGCGTCGGCCGCCCTCCTGGGAACGCGCGACGATCTACGCGAAAAGTTCGACCTCGACGTCGTCTCCATGTTCATGTGTGACATCGATCTACCACCCGCGTCCGTGCCGCCCGGCTTCGACATGGGCAGCCTTCCCGACCCCACGAGTGAGGAATCCGTGGCGCGGGCTCTTCTTCATTGGGCTCCGTTCCTTCCGAACGAGGCCGATACCATGTCGTGGCTTGCTCCGACGCTCACGACCTGGTTGGCGGCCGGCACAAACACGCCGTTGCCGAGTGCAAGCCGCGGCGAGTTGAAGCGCTTCGCCAAAGCGATTCAAACCCTCCGCCGGACCACCGAAGCTGTCCCGCGAACCGCGGCCGAGAACTGGAGCGATTTTCGAGAACGGCTCGTGCTCCTTCGGGTCGCCCAGGTCATGGACAGACCGGGCGCCATCCTCGGTTCGCTGACGCGTCTCAAGCAGCAGGTGGACACCAGCCTTCGCCGAGCGATCGTGGTGATGACCTGGCTGCCGGCGGTCATGTTGGTCATCGCCTCGATCGGCATCGCCAACCTGATGATGGTCAGCGTCCATCTTCGCAGCCGTCAGATCGCCGTGCTTCGCGCCGTCGGGGCGCTGAAGTCGCAGATCATTCGCCTGGTGCTCACCGAGGCCGCCACGCTCGGGCTGTTGGGCAGTGTCATGGGCGTGGCCCTCGGGCTGCACGAAGCCTACTCAGTCAATCACATCGCCGCCGGGCTGATCGACGTCTCCTTGGAATACGTCGTGCCTGTAAAGAGCATTCTCCTGGCCGTGGTCCTGACCGTCGGCGTGTGCGTGCTGGCGGGCATCGGCCCCGCCCGCTACGCGGCCCGCAACAACATCATTGCAGCCATGCAAACCAACTAGAGCATCGTCACGCCTGACCTCGTGGGTGCCATGGGCAAGCGCCAGCTTGCCCGTGCTGGTCTCGTAGCAACACGGGCAAACAAGTTTGCCCATGGTACCCGCGCGCCAACCCGCAGAATCATGCGCGACGAAGCACTCAAGGATGCCACGGGCGTCTGCTGGGTTGTTTCTAACCGAACGAACCGATTAGAGAAGCAGCGGATTCATCGACGCCGTTTCAGACGCCGACCGGTGTTGGGTTTGCGGCGCCGAGGCGTCGTGCTCGCGCCTTGCGCTGTCGCGGCAGGCCTACCTCGGCCCCGCCTTCCTCGACCACGTGTGCCTCCGGCGCCTCTTTGCGGTGCAACGGCATTGGCCGCATCGCCACGGCCGTGCTTTTTGGACTTGACCGGTCGCATCGGCTCGGCCAACCCGAGATCGAGCTGCCGGGTGGCGATGCTGACCTTGGCGATCACCACCTTCACACGGTCGCCCACGGTGATCGTCCGCCCCGACCGCTCGCCCACGACACATCCACGCGCGGCATCGACCTCCCACCAGTCGTCGGGAAGTTGGTCGAAGCGAAGCAGCCCGTCCACGAGAAAGCGCTCGAGCTGCACAAACACGCCGACGTTGGCGACACCGGTGACGATACCGCCGAACGTGGCGCCCACGTGCCGATCCTTCAGGAGTTGGAGCAACAGCACGAGCTTGGCCTCACGCTCCGCCGACTCGGCGCGCCGCGCGTTGGTGCTGCAATGGTCACCCAGTGCCACCAGATCGGCATCGAATGTCGTACGCGACCGTCGGCCGCGCTTGTCAAACTCGCCGCGAAGGCCCCGATCGACGAGACGATGGATCGTCAAGTCCGGGTATCGACGAATCGGCGACGTGAAGTGCCCGTACTGTCGGCTCGCCAGTGCGAAGTGCCCCATGTTCACCGGTGCATACTCGGCCTGTTGCATCGATCGCAAGACCGCCAGATGCACGGCGAACCCGTCGCTCTTGCCGCGAACTTTGTCAAGGAGCTTCTGCACGGCGAACCGGTCGGCGTCGGGCGGCAACGGGTGACCCAGTGCGGTCAAGAAGCGCCCGAGGTTGGCGGTCGCCAACTCGCGGGGTTGGTCATGGACGCGGCGAAGGAAGGGAACCTTCTTTCTGTTCAGCTCGCGGGCGACCGCCTCGTTCGCCTCCACCATGAACATCTCGATGATCTTGTGCGCATAGCCGGCGTCGGACGGCGCGACGTCCACCGGGCGCCCTTCGTCGTCGAACACAAGGTCGATCGCCGGAAGGTCGAGTTCCAACATGCCCTCGCGCAATCGACGCCGATGGATGGCCTTCGCCAGCCGCTCCATCTCGCCGATCAGAGCCACCACCTTGGCACCCAGGCGACCCCGTTTCCCTTCGAGAACGGCCGTCGCCTGTCCATACGTGAGCCGCTTGGCGGACCGGATGATCGTGTTCGCCAGCCGCACGGACGTGACCTTGCCCCCGCGGCCATAGGTGACAAAGACGCTCTTGGCGAGCCGGGGTTCACGCTCTTGAAGCGAACAGACCCCATTGGAGAGCACCTCCGGCAGCATCGGGATCACCATGCGCGGCAGGTAGACACTGGTGGCGCGATCCTTGGCCTCACGATCGAGCGCCCCGCCTTCACGAACGAAGTGGGCGACGTCGGCGATGTGAACGCCCAGCTCGACCGTCGCGCCCGAGCCCTTGGTCAATGAGATCGCATCGTCGAAGTCCCGAGCGTTGTCGGGATCGATCGTAATGATCGTCAGCTTGCGAAGGTCCTCTCGTTCCTCGGCTTCCGCCTCGGCGTCGAACGCCTTCACGACGCGGCTCGCCTCCGCCAACGCGGCCTTGGAGAACTCTACCGGAAGTTGAAACTGCTCGATGGCGCAGAGGGTCTCAACGCCCGGCTCGCCGCGGGCACCGAGGACCTTGACGATCACGCCGCGGGCCTCGCATCCCTCCTTGGGATACTGGGTGATCTCGACGACCACCTGGTCGCCTTCGCGGGCTCGCTTCGCGCCGGGGTCCGCGACCAGAATCGGCACGTGCAGCGTGTTTCCGTCGGGAAGCACAAACCAACGCCGAAGCCGCTCTTGAAGCTCTCCGACGAACCGGTTTCGGCCGCGGCGCACAACCTCGACGACGCGCCCCTCGTAGAGCATGTTGCCGTCGCGCTTGCCACGCTTGAGGACACGCGCGACGACCGTGTCACCGGTGAGTGCGCCGGAGGCTTGCCCCGGCGGAACGAACAGGTCACCGTGGGAGTTGGGCGTGTCGGGAATGACGAAGCCGAACCCCCGTTGGTTGGCGCGGTACGTGCCGACAACCTTGTTCGTAGGCGGCGGCAGCATCAGGGCGTTGCGCCCGCCAAGAACGACCCGCCCCGTCTTCATCAGTGCCTTGCACGCACCGTGGAAGTCGCCCCGTTCGGCCTCAGCGACCCCCATCGCCTCGGCCAACTCGCGCAGCTCCCGCGGCTTGTATCCCTTGGCCCGAACGAAGCTAAGGATTCGTTCGGCGAACGCCTCCGAAGACATATGATTCTCCCGCCGTTAGGTCGGAACGATCGAACGCCTTCGTGGACACTCGCGTTTCTCATAGGACCGACTCCCGCATCGTAGGCCCAACAGACGGCGCTGCAACTCGAAAGCCATCAAGCACGCAAACGACGGGAACCTCACAATGATTGACTTCAAGAACGCCGTCCGTGAGGCACTGGCGTAGGAAGCGTTCCTCGACCGGTTGGTGTCGTCCAGCCCCTGCCGGTCCGTTGTAGAAGGCTGGCACGATCGTGCCAAACGCTCCTTCACCGGGCTGCCAGGCGCAGGATTTGCGGACCTGCGACCGGCCACAATCACCCCACGCGATCAGGCGGGACCGTCAGATTCGGCCTCGAACCGGCCTCCGGGCCCCACATGGTGCGCTAAACTGCGCCACCTCAAAAACCGCTCAATCGCCCTCAAGATTTTTTTGCGCTAGGGTCGATACATTTCTGCCGACGTTTCCTAGTTTGCCTAAACTGCCCAGTTTAGGATGAGTCGGCAAGGTGCTGTGAACTTGTTCCCAAGGTCGGCATGGAGGCCGGTGAACGTAAGCCAGCGTGTAGGTACGATTCCGGATTAGGCTGGAGGCCTTTCCGATCGGCAGCCTGCATGCTTTCCACGGAGCCGAATCCATGCCCGTTACAACCGTACTGGACGAATACATGGCGCCGCTTCTCGCGGGTAACCGTAGCGACTGCCGTCGCATCCTCCAACACCACGTGGACAAGACGCCGGACACCCGGTCGATCTACTTCGATCTTCTCTGGCCGGCCATGGAACGCATCGATAAAATGTTTCGCCAGGATCGCATCAACACCGCCGCCGAGAGCATGGCCACTCGGATCAATCGGTCCCTGGCCGACCAACTCCAGGCGAGACTGAAGCCGCGGGAAGCCAACGGGCGGCGGATTCTTGTCACCTCCGCGCCCGGTGAGCCGGAGGAACTGGGCGCGCAGATGTGTGCCGATCTGTTCGAAGCGAACGGGTGGGAAGTCTACTTCCTCGGCGGCGGCATCCCCAATGACGAGATTCTGAGTCTCGTCGGACAGCTCCGCCCGGAAATGTTGCTCATCTTCGGAACGCTACCCGGCGGCGTGCCAGGTATTCGTCAGCTCGTCGATCTGATCCGTGAGATCGGCGTCAATCCGACCATGAACATCATGGTTTCAGGCGGCGTCTTCAACCGAGCGGATGGTCTGTGGAAGGAAGTCAACGCCGACCTGATGTCCAAGAACGCCAACGAGGCTTTGACCGTCGCGGAGACTGCCCAGCCGCGCAAGCCCGAACCGCCACGAATCGGAGCCCCGAAAAAGCGCCGACGACGACGTCGTCCGCCGCTCCTGGTGGCGAAGGCGCAGGATTAGTGCCGCGTCACATGCCGATCGATCTGTTATCCGAGCCGCGACCGTCAGGAAGCGGACATACGAGCGTCGAGCTTGCCGCGGATAACCCTTCGTTGGAAACGCACGCCGTGCTAGTGCCGTTTCCGGAA
Organism: uncultured bacterium; assembly: GCA_965371245.1. Lineage (GTDB taxonomy): Bacteria > Planctomycetota > Phycisphaerae > UBA1845 > UBA1845 > CBDUXT01. The sequence continues at coordinate 36,898 of CBDUXT010000033.1, forward strand.
AGGTGGCTCGATTCTTCGCGGCTCCGGTCGTTGGGTGGCATGGCCAAGCGCAGCGCGGCCATGTGCAGGTTGTGCCACTCCTCTTGAGCCGTGGCGCGCGGAACGGGGTGGATTTGAACCTGCAAAATGAGGTGTGACCACGCACTAGCCAGCGCGGGGCACCATCGACGCTTCGACGTCCCACGTGGGCACAGGCGAAGCCTGGTGCGCGTCCGCGTGGGCGGCGACGTCGCCGATTACCGTCACCAACGGCGAAGCGAGTCCCGCGCGGTCCGCCGCGTCGGCGATGGTCCCCAGGGTCGCGCGAACGACGCGCTGGTCAGGCGTGGTGGCTCGTTCGATACATGCGGCCGGTGTGTCCTGGTCTCGGCCCGCCGCGATCAGCGAGGCACTGAGCGTGTTGAGGTTCCGGCGCCCCATGAGAACGACCACGGTATCCATGGCGGCGAGCGCCGCAAAATCCAGGTCGGCGGCGGGCATGTCGTCTGCAACGTGCCCGGTGACAATTGCCACGGACCTGGCACTTCCGCGGACCGTCACGGGAATCCCCGCGGCGCTCGGCGCGGCGATGGCGCTGGTGATTCCCGGAACCACGATGCACGGCACGCCAGCGTCGCGGCACGCGGTCAACTCCTCATACCCTCGCCCGAACATGAACGGGTCACCGCCCTTGAGGCGAACCACCAATCGCCCGCCCTTCGCGCGATCGACAAGCAGCGCGTTGATCCATTCCTGTGCGTATCGATGACGACCGGGCGCCTTGCCCACATCGATCAACTCGGCGTCCGCTCGCGCTTCGGCGAGCAGTGCCTCGCCCGCCAGACGGTCGTACAGGACGACGTCGGCGCGCTGAAGCCACCGCAACCCGCGCACGGTGATGAGATCCGGGTCGCCCGGACCTGCCCCAATCAGATAGACCGTTCCCAGCCCCGGCATCATCTCGTCCACTCCCCCCCGTGGTCTTCGCTCACCCGCGCGAGGTCGGCCACAATGTTTACGATCCGAGAATCGGTACCGATGGCTTCTTCACAGAGGATGACGCGATGTCGATCACGGCCCCCGGTCACCCCATCCAGAACCGAATCACGGTGGAGCCCGAGTACCCCCGCGATGTCACGAGTGACATGCGGTCCGTTTCCCATCATGAACGGAAGCACCATGACGGTCGATTGGGTCGCCCAATCCACGGCCAACCGGACGTTCGGCGTGTCGTCCAGGTAGGCAGCCAACACCTCTTTGCACACATGCCGCCGCGCCAGCTCGGCCGCCAGTTCTCGCGTCGATTCTCCGCTCTTCGGGTGGCGCGGTGTTCCGTGGCCGACGATGACCAACGACGTGGCCGCGGGGTTTCGGCGGCAACGGCGCAGTCGATGACGGACTTGGGCGACCGCCAGCCCAACCACCCCCGGGTGGCAGCCGACCGGACGGGTCTGTCGGACTCGTTTTCGGCGATAGGTGGCGTTTTTCGCGAGTTCGCGCGGCAGCACGACGTCGTTGAAGTAGCCGTCACTGGTCATCAGTGGCACGACGGTGACATCGTCGGCGTACAGCCGATCGAGTGCGTTCGAGAATGTCGGGCTTCCGTGATGGAAGGCGGGGGTCACCTCGCCAAACGGTCCCCAGGTCAGCAGACGCGCCGCTAGACGCCCGACCGCGGCATTCACGGCGGGTTCGACGCGCGACCCGTGTGCAGCGAGAACCAGCGCCCGTGCCCTCATGCCGCCACCTCTTGCTTCAGTCGCATGATCCGAGCATGGAGTTGCCGTTTGATCGGGCGCGGAAGATGCTCGCCACCTTGCCCCAATGTTCGCAATAGACGGGCGATGACCGGCGCGATCCGCCGTTCGCGCTGCCAGCAAAGGAACCGAGCCAACTCGGCTTCGACGATGTCCGAGGCCTGGGGAAGCGCATGGGAGCCGTTGCGATGTCGGCAAAGCAGGTCTTCCAAATCCACAAGTTGAACCCCCGGCACGCGGGCCAGGTCGGGGTCGATGTTCCTCGGCATGGAGAGATCGACGAGCACCATCGGGCTGTTCACGCCGGCGCGGAAGCTCATCGCGTTCAAGACATGGTGGGGCGCGGAGGTGCAGGTGACGACCGCGTCGGCGGAAGTGAGCCGCGCGGGCACCGAGTCGAGGTCAACCGCGCGCGCTCCGTGGGCCTTGGCCAACGCATTCGTCCGCTTCACATTCCGCCCGGCCACAACGAGGCGACCGGCGTAGCGCGGGGCAAGTCGGTGCAGCACGTCCAAGGCCAACGCACCGGTCCCGATGACGATGATGGACTTCCCCTCGTCCGGCTTGACGGAGGAGGCGATGTGATCCACGGCGAGATGGGCGATCGAGGTCTCGCGCCGGTTGATCCGTGTTTCGTGACGCACGCGCTTGCCGGCATGGATGGCCGCCCGTCCCAAGGCCGACAGAACCGGATCCAGCGCACCGGCCTTCGTGGCCAGCACATGGGCGGCTCGGACCTGACCGAGAACCTGCGGCTCGCCCAGGATGCGCGACTCCAGCCCGGCCGTCAGACGCAGCAAGTGCCTTGCTACGTCGTCGCCGTGGAGGATACGCGCCGACGAGGCGACGGCGCTCTCGTGCAGGTGGAACCATTCGGCGAGGCGCCGGTGCCAGGCGTCCGGTTGGTGCTGATCGGTCACGGCATAGACCTCGAGACGCTCACACGTGGAGACGATCATTCGCCCGATCGCGACCCGCTCGAGCCGGGCCAGCATCTCGCGGTGATGATCCGTTCCCACCTGGAACGCCTCGCGGACGCTTTGCGAGGCCGTTTGGGGAGTGACACCGAAGTAGAACAGACCGGCCATCGCTAGGTTTTCGCTTTCGGGGACATGCGCGACCTATCCTTGGTCACCCCGCGCCCATTGGAGGCTTCACCGCGTTTTCCGTTGCGCGCAACGTGTTTACTGTTCCGCGCCTTGCCATTCGCAGCGCGTTTACCGTTCCGCGCCTTCCCATTCTTGGCGTGCCCGTTGCATCGTTCGGTCGCGTGCTTCACGATGGTTTTCAGATCGAGCGACAGTTGAATGAGCTCTGCCGTGGGCTCCTCCTTTCCGGAGACCGACTGGCGGGGGACGGCGCGGCCCAGCACTCGCTGGTAGTAGTCGCCGAAACTTTCGTCGGCGACCCGGTCGGCTGCCCATCCCTCCAGGAGCGGTCGCAGAACCTCGATCAGGTCGTCCGAATGAATGTCGTTGGCGAAGAGATCGACCACACGGTTGCCCGGAATGCCGCCGCCCACGTAGACCTGATACACATCCGGTCGCCGCCCGACCAACGCAATGTCGGCGGTGTAGGGTCGCGCGCAACCGTTCGGACAGCCCGTCATGCGAATGGTGATGGGCTCATCGGCTAGCCCCAGCCGCGCAAGCTCGACCTCCAACCGACCGACTACGGATGGAATCGCCCGCTCGGCGTCTGCCATGGCCAGCCCGCACGTGGGCAACGCGGGGCATGCCATCGAAAAACGCCGCGCCGCGGAGAGTCGGGCGGCGGGCGTCACCCCGTGGTCCAGCAGGATGCGCTCGATCTCATCGACGTCGGTCGCACAGAGGTTGGTCAGCAGCAGGTTTTGGTCGGCCGTCAGCGCGAGCCCCGGACGGAACTTCTCGATGACCGCCTTGAGCCCGGTCTTGATTCGGGTCGTCTCGTGATCGCGCACCCGCCCGCTCTCAACGAAGACGCCGTAGAAGTACCCCCCGCCGGCCTGGGGATGTCGACCCAGGTGATCGTGAACCGTGGGCTCGGGCATCGCACGCCAGTCGAGCAGCGTGAACAGCGCGCGCCGGGTGAACTCGCCGCGGAACCAATCCAGGCCGCGCTCGGCGAGAAGATACTTCAACCGGGCGTGACGTCGGTCCTCACGGTTTCCGAAATCACGAAAGATGGCCACGGCCGTCTGAGCGGTGGCCACGGCGTCCGCCGCGTCGATGAAGCCAAGCGGCTGGGCCAGCCTGGCGAAGGTGTCCGGCTTGTTGTGGGTCATCCCCATGCCGCCGCCGACGACGACGTTGAACCCGATCAGTCGCTCGTTTTCGACCAACCCGATCAGACCGAGATCGTAGGAATACAAGTCGATGCAGTTGTCTCCCGCCAGGGCAACACCGGTCTTGAACTTCCGGGGGAGATACTGGGCACCATAGAACGGCTCCTCCTGCTTCGTGGTCACTTGCTTCTCGCCATCGAGCCAGATCTCGTGGTAGGCGCGGGTGGCCGGTCGAAGCTGAACGGCGATGTCGCGAGCGACATTGCGGATGATCCGGTGCGATCCGTCAGCCAGCGGCGCGGGACAGGCCATGACGTTCCGTTCGACATCGCCACAGGCCGACAGCGTGGTCAGAAGCGTGTCATTGATCCGAGCGATGGTGGTCTTCAAGTCGCCCTGGACGATGCCATGGAACTGAATCCCCTGGCGCGTGGTCAGACGCAGCGAGCCGCCGGCGTGCTGATCGGCGAGCGCGTCGAGCTCGAGATACTGATCGGCCGTCAGGACGCCACCGGGGATGGCGCAGCGAACCATGAACGAGTACGCGGTTTCCTCGCCGCCGCGGCGAAGCGCCTGGCGTGTGTCGCGGTTGTCCTGTTGGTAGATGCCGTGGAACTTGAGCACCTGTGTGTCGTCGTGGGCGAAATGGGTCGCCTCGGACGCCAGCGTTTCGTCGATGGTGCCCCGGAGGTAGTCGCTCTGTCGCTTGGCCACCTCGACCTTGGTCTCGTGAACATCGTTCCTGCGAATCATGACTCTGTTCCCCGTTCGTTCTTTCTGCCAAGACGGTCTTTGCGAACCGCAACCGTGAGGCGGCGGTTGCAGTTGCCAAGGTGGGTGGCCCACCTCTTCAGAGGTGGGGGACTCGAATCGCTCCCGGGTTCGCGTCCCCCACGGCTAGAGCCATGGGGCACCCGCCCGCCGGCTTCGCTGTGCCGCGGCGCTAACGCCGTTTCCAAGAAGGTTCTTCCGTTTTTCGGGTGGCATGCCCAAGCCGGAGGCGCGGGCATGCGTCGGCCCACCGAGCACATGGCCGCGCTGCGCTTGACCATGCCACCCGACGACTGGAGCCGTGAAAAACTGAACCACCTTTCTGGAAACGTCACTAGATTCCCTCGCCACCGTGTAGCCCACACTCCGTTCTTTCCGAATCCGCCCAACGCCCGGCGCGCGAATACTCACCCGGCGTGCTGTTCGGTACGGCCGCCGTGCAGTGCGTACACCCGACCGTCGGAAAACCTTGTTCGTGCAGCTTGTTGTAGGGAACGTCGTGATGCTTGATGTAATCCCAGACGTTCGATCGCTCCCATCGAAACAGCGGACTGACCTTGAGCACGTAGTAGTGCCAGTCCCACTCGACCAGCCGCAGGTTGGCCCGTGTGATCGACTGGCTGCGTCGCAGGGCGGTCACCCACACGTCCACGTCGGCCATGACGGCCTGCATGGGATCAACCTTGCGCAGTCGGCAACAGGCGGCTGGATCGGTCTTCCACAAGTTATCGCCATACTTGGCGGCTTGTTCCGCCGGCGTGAGCCTGGTGCCGCGGTTGATGAAGTCGATGCCGGGGTAGCGCTCGACCATGCGGTCGCGAAGCTCATAGGTTTCGGGAAAGAAGAACATGGTGTCGAGGTAGACGACCGTTAGCGGAACCTGATGGGCGGCGAACATGTCGATCAGCGCGCAGCCCTCCATCCCGAAGGACGTGGTCATGAGCATCCGCTGGCCCGCAAAGCGCTGAAGCGTCCAGGCGACGACTCGCGCCGTTGGCGTGTCCTCGGTGATCGGTTCGCCCAGACCTTGGGCGTCAAGATACATTTCCACCGTAGTGCCTCCTACTTCACCCCGGCTCGAAAAGACGTGCTCGCGTGCTCACAAAAAAAGCCCGCGGGAGCAGTCCCGCGGGCCGTGGTGTGTTATCTGTGATTACAGACTACGTCACCCTCCCGGCGGGTCGCTCCTTTCGCAGGAACAACAACAGGTACAACAACAACACGTACAGGCCGCCATGGCCGCGGCGAACACCGCGAGCCGCATGCCACCTGTTGGGCATGGACGACACGCTGCTACGTGGGGGGTAACGGACTTCATGATGCACACATCCTACCCCAGCGGGTGACGCATGTCAAGCGCCCGGGGGTGTGTCACGATGATGATGGCATTTCCACACGATCACACGCGTCAGAGCCGGTATTACCGCCCCTTCCCGGCCAGGGCGGCCCACGGCTTTGCGCGCGGCGGGCGCGAACCAGAGACCATTCGAGTCCCCCACCTCTATGCTAAAGGGTCTGTCGATTCAGTCGCCGGGGGGCTTCGGCCGCCGTCGTTCTTGGGTGGTCGGGAGAAGAACACGGAACGTTGGCCCCGTGCCGAAGTTGCCCTCCGGTCGGCTCACCGACGTGGGAACGAGGACCATCGTCCGGGGCGGGGCGGCGCCGGGAAAGTTTTGCTCGATTTGATCGAGAACGAAACCCGCGTCCACGCGCGCCGAGGCATCGACCAGGATCGATCCGCCGCCGGGAACCAGCACGCCCAATCCGCGTGTGTTCTCGCTCGAGAAGTTGGCGTCGGCCGCCGTCATGGAATCCGCCTGATAAAACCGGACGTCGCGGTTGAAGATGTCTTGTTTGATCCACATGTCGGCGATGGTGCGGTCGCTGACCGACTCGCCGGGGCGGACGGATCGTGACGTGCGCATGGCACTTGCGAGCTTCCGGCGCGCTTCGACCAGCCCGAACTCCGCCAGCGAGATGGTGAATCGGCCCGTCATCGGCTCCACGCGCATCTGCCAGCCCTCGGTGCCGCGCTTGGCCAGCGTGGCTACCGTGGAGTCGATCACCACGTCGCTGCGTACCGTGCCTTCGCTCGACCCGCCGCGGACGGTTCCGTATCCCAGACCGATGCGGATGTGTTCGGTTGTGGCCGTTCGATAGAGCTGGTCCAGACCGGCGTGCGTGACGCTGCGCAGGCTCACGACGGTCGTCTCGCCGAACTGGATGAGGACATAGGATCGAAGCCCGGTGCGAATCTGCGTGCCCGGTTTCAGAACGTCGTTCACCCTCAGCGGTGTCCAGCCCTTGGACGCTATCGGCGATACGCCCGCCGTGGCCCAATCGACGTCGCCTTGCACCTCGGTGACGGTAGCCGGCAGCACTTTTTCGACCGGCCTTGATGCGGCCGCGCGGTTGCCACGCCGTGCCGGTTGAGTGGCCAGGCAGGCTTGAAGCGCGCCAGCCCCCGGTACAAACAAGACCGCGCCCGCGACGATCGCCACGGGCAGTCCGCGCCGCTTCGGCGCCTTCGATGTTCGATGTGACGACATGCGTGTTCCCCCAAGTCGAACTTCCGGTCTCTTATCGGCCGGTGCCGTGTATAGTATAGCAAGACCGGTCGCCCGGGTCACGGTTGGTACGCTGGGTGACGTGAACCGGACGACTGCCCCTGAAGGGTACGATAAACGCGGTTTGCGGGGAGGGAGGGAGAGGGTCGATTTTTGGCGGTTTCGTCCGTCCCCCACCCTTCGTGAAGGGTGGGGTACCGATCACTCAAGACTGCCCAACATCGAGTGCGTCACACGCCACGGTTGTGGACCCGGGCGTCCGCGTTGAGCGCTAGACGGAAATGGTTATCCTGTCACCGGTCGTCCACTGGTTTGGCATCACAACGACTTACCGAGAGGAAACAATCATGGCGGATCTGTCACTGCAACAGGCTCGGCTGGCCTTGGAGGCCTGTGTCGAGAAGTCCAACGAACTCGGCGTCAAGATGAACATCGCGGTGGTGGATTCGGGTGCCAACCTCAAGGCGTTCGCCCGGATGGATGAGGCCTGGCTGGGCTCGATCGACATCGCCATCCGCAAGGCCCGCACCGCGCGGTTCTTTGACATGAACACGGGGGAGATCGGAAAACTCTCGCAGCCGGGTGGGGCTCTGTACAACATCGAGCACTCCAATGGTGGTCTGATAACCTTCCCGGGCGGCATCCCAATTGCGAGCGCCTCCGGCGAGATCATCGGGGCCATCGGGGTGTCGGGCAGCACCGTCGAGAACGACCACGCCGTGGCCAGCGCAGGGGTCGCTGCGACGCGCTGAAAGGCTTCCTGATCACGGCGATCGATGGACCGGAACGTAGGGCCGGCTATTGCCCGCCGTTCGATCACAAGAAGGCGGGCAATAGCCCGCCCTACCTGAAACGAGGTCGAAGCTTCATGCTCTCTGGAATACCGCGGAGCCCTAAGCACGCAGAGGTCTAGGGGTACCCCGACCGTGCCGATGATTGGGTTGACGATGGTTTTTTTCGGGGCTACCCTCATTCAGATGGCTCGACGCGACACAACCGGGGTGTTCTTCGCCGCTTGGGCGTTATTGGTGTTGCCTGCCCTTTGCACGGCCGGCGCCGTCGGGCATTTCTGCGACTGCAGCGTCGCCTCCAGTTGCCCCCACGAGACGGATTGCCCGAGTGACCCGTGCAGCCAATTGACGGCGGTTCGGGCTCAGCGAGGCAACGAGGTCGTGTCGGCCGGTCCGACCCCGGTGGCTTATCCATCCCTTTGTGTGATTCTTCCGCAGCCGTTCTCCACCGAATCCGCCGATCGCGTGTTCGAGGCGACGGCTCAACCAACCCTGCCCTATCCGCCGAGCGACGTTCCTCTACTCATCTGATTCGTCCGTTCAACTTGATCCAACGCCCGGGGTACGCCTGGGTTTGTGCTCATGAGCCTGCGATGTATCCACACCCCACGGGTGTAGGCACACTCCGCGAGTGCATGTTGCGGTTCAAACCAGTGAGGAATGTTTGATGCTTGGAAACGTGTGTGCCCTCGCCTTGGGCGTAGTCGCGGCTGTCGCTTGTTGCGGCTGTGCGATCATCGACCCAACGCTCGACTACGACCGAGCCCGTCGGCACATTGCGGATGCAACCGGGAACGAGAACATCTATCGCCCGGGCGATGAAGCGATTGCCGAGGAGCGGCTTGAGGTGCTCATGTCCGACGGCCTGACGGCGGACGAGGCGGCCGAGGTGTGTCTCTTGAACAACCGCCGGCTTCAAGCGGCTTTCTTCGACGTCGGCATGGCCAGGGCGGACGTCGTTCAGTCGGGCTTGCTTACGAACCCATCGCTGGGGGCGTCGGTGCGCTTTCCTTCGGGCGGCGGGTTGGCGAACGTGGAGGCGAGTTTGGCTCAAAACATCGCCGAGCTATGGCAAATCCCCGTAAGGAAAAGAGCGGCCGAGCGTGAGCTCGATCGAGCGATTCTCGAGCTTGCGCGGCTGGCGAGCACCCTGGCCTTCCAGAGTAAGGAGGCGTATTACCGCGCGGTTGCGACGGAACTGCGGCACAAGCTGGCGAAAGAGAATCTTACGCTTGCCCGCAACCTGCTCGAGCTAACCGAGATGCGTCAGCAGGCCGGCGCCGGCACGGAGCTGGACGTAAACCTCTCACGAGTGGTCGTCGTCGAAGCGGAGTTGGCCCTTGAATCCGCACGCCTTGAGGTCGCCGAGACAGGTCGGGCGCTGGCGACGCTGTTGGGCATTTCGAGGCCGGCCTCTGACATCGTTCTTGTGACGCCCCTTCCGGACCTGTCGCCGGAGATACCCGAGGCGGCGCGGCTGATTCAGGTCGCTCGACGCGTCCGCCTGGACATTCGGGCCGCACGGCAGGCGGTTTTGTCTGCTCAGGCTCGATTGGAAGAGGAAACCCGTCGGGTGTTTCCGACGATTGAGCTTGGCTTACAGCTCGAACGTGGCGCACGACAGAGCGAAGGCGGACGCGACATCCTGGCAGACACCGCCCGTGCGTCCATCGCCGGCGGCGGGCTGACGGCTCCCGAGATTCAACCGCGTTCCCAGCGGGACCAGGATACCGATTTCATCATCGGGCCAAGCGTGCGCCTGGAGCTCCCGATCTTCGACCAAAACCAAGCGCGGATTGCCCGGGCGGCGTATGCGTATGAACAAGCTACCAAGACGCTTGATGCGCTGGACCGTGAACTTACGCAGGAGGTTCGTGGTGCCGTGGACCGGTCACTCACCGCCTGGCGGTTGCTTCGGGTCTATCAGGATCGCTCGATACCGCTTGCCAAGAGCACGCTTAAGCTGTCAAGCGAAGCGTATAAGGCGGGTCGTACCTCGTTTCTTTCCGTGCTCGAAGCACAACGTTTCTTCCTGGACACGCGTACGCGGTACGTCGAGGCGGCCGAGAGAGCCGCCGTAACCATTCCGGAAGTGGAGCGAACCATCGGGCTGCCGTTTGCGGAGCTTATCGAGCGAGCACGCGCTGAGCCGGACCCGGAAACGAGGCAGGGGGTCAAACCATGATGAAAAGAGACCGGCGCACCGTGTGGGTCGCGGGCCTTATGACGGCTCTTGCCGGCGGCTGTACGGGTGCTGACCAGAGTGTCTTGGGTACGTTCGTTTGTGATCTTATGGCGAGTTCCCTCGCGGCGTTTCTGTTTTGAACGCGTCCGGACAAGACGCGGGAGAGTTGAACTGATGGCGAAAAACACGACAGCGGTCGGCCTCGTGGCCCTCCTGCTTGGGCTGGGCGGCGGTGTCTTTGGTACGTATGCCTGGCTTCGAGAGGCGGCGCCGACAGGTGATGAGCATCACGACGAGGAAGCTGATCCCGATGGGCACCATGACGAGGAAGAGGCGGATCCTGGTGGTCGGGGCGAAGTACACCACGAGGGCGAGATTGATATATCACCCGCCTTGCGGCGGGAGTTTGGCATTGAAGTTAGCCAGGCCGCCGGGGGACGCATTCTTCGCCAGCTAACCCTTTCCGGCGAGGTCGTTCTGAACGCTGACCGCGTCGCGCATATCGTCCCGCGTGTTTCGGGCCAGGTTCGCGAGGTTCACGCGCATCTTGGTGACAAGGTGCGTGCCGGCGACGTGCTCGCGGTGATTGACAGCCGAGAGCTTGCCGAGGCCAAGGCGCGAGACCTGGGGACGGAGGCAAAGCTATCGCTCATGCGGGCGAGCCTGGCGCGAGTCGAGAAGCTCTTCCAAAAGAAAATTGCCCCGGAGGAGGAACTCCTCAAGGCGCGGCAAGAGCTTGCGGAGGCAGAGATCGACCACCGCACGGCCGAGGCAACGCTCCATGCGCTGGGGCTTTCGCAGACCCAGGTGCGAGCGCTGCACGAAGGGAACGACGTTGACTACTCGCGATACCAAATCAACGCGCCGTTCGACGGCGTCGTGATTGAAAAGCACGTGACGCTTGGCGAAGTCGTAGGCCCTGAGTCCGACGTCTTTGTGCTCGCCGACCTGAGCGACGTCTGGGCGAATCTGACGGTGTATCAAAAGGACGTCGCGTCGGTTCGCGTCGGCCAGGCCGTGACGGTTTCGGCCGGTGGCGGTTTGGCGGCGTCGGGTTCGCTTGCCTATGTTAGCTCGGTGGTTGACGAAGCCACCCGGACGGCAACGGCTCGGGTGGTGATAGCCAATGCCGGGCGGCGGTGGCGCCCCGGCCTCTTTATCACCGGGCGCTTGGAGGTTGAGAGTAGCGACGTCGGCGTCCTCGTTCCCAAGACGGCGTTACAAACGGTCGAAGGGCGGGCGTGCGTGTTCGTCGAAACGGACCACGGATTCGTCCTGCGATCGGTTGTGATGGGTCGTTTGGATGCAACGAACGTCGAGATTACGGAGGGGCTTTCCGCCGGCGAACGGTACGTTTCGATCGGGGCCTTTAGTCTGAAGGCCGAACTCGGCAAGGAAGCCTTTGCCGGTGACGGGCATCACCATTAGCCGGCACGGGGAATCGACCGGGATGATTGACCGATTGATTGATTCTGGGCTGCGTAATCGCCTGCTCATGCTGGTCGTTGCGGCGCTCGTGATGGGTGCCGGCTACCACGCCTACCGCGGGCTTCCCGTGGATGCGTTTCCCGATGTGTCGCCGAACCTGGTGCAGGTCTTCACGGTCACCGAGGGGCTCGCCCCCGAGGAAATCGAGAAGTTCGTCACCTACCCGATCGAGGCGGCGATGAACGGGCTTCCGGGGGTGGGCAACGTTCGCTCGGTCTCGAACTTCGGCCTCTCTGTCGTGAACGTCTATTTCGAGGACGGGATGGACATCTACTTCGCTCGCCAGATCGTCGGCGAGCGGCTGCAGGAGGCTCGGGAACAAATCCCGGACGGGTTCGGCGACCCGGAGATGGGTCCGATTGCCACGGGCATGGGGCTGGTGCTCTTTTACTATCTGGACGATACGACCGGGCGGTATTCACTCGAAGAGCTCCGGACGATGCAAGATTGGATCGTGAAGTTCAACCTGCAAACCGTCCCCGGGGTGACGGAAGTTCTCGGCATCGGCGGTCACGAGAAGCAGTATCACGTCGTGATCGATCCGGCCGCCTTGCTTCGATACGACGTGCCGCTTGGTGAAGTGATTGACCGGATCGAATCCAACAACCTCAACGTCGGGGCGCAGTTCATCGAGAAAAACGCCGAGGAGTTCATCGTCCGTTCGGTGGGCCTCGCTTCTTCGATTGATGACCTCAAGTCGATCGTCGTCAAGTCGGTCGATGGAAACCCGATCTTTCTGAGCGACCTCGGACAGATCAAAGTGGGTGGAGCCGTCCGGCGCGGCGTGCAAACTCGAAACGGCATCGGTGAGGTTGTCTCGGGCATGGTCGTCAAGCTCTTCGGAACCAACTCCTCGACCGTCATCGGGCGGGTCGAAGAACGCCTTCGTCAGATCAACAAGATCCTTCCCGAGGGTGTTCGCATTGTTCCTTACTATGAACAAAAAAGCCTTGTAGAGGCCTGCGTGCGGACCGTGACCCACGCACTCGCGCAGGGGGTCGTGTTCGTGGCCGTCGTGCTGCTTGTGTTCATGGGCGGCGTGCGCGCCAGCGCGGTGGTCGTGGTGTCCATCCCGTTTTCCATTCTGTTCGCGTTTCTTCTGATGGGCTATTTCGGCATATCGGCCAACCTGATGTCACTAGGTGGATTGGCCATTGCCATCGGCATGATGGTCGATGGCACGATCGTGATGGTCGAAAACGTGGATCGGCTGCTTCGAGGCGCCGAGCCCGGCGAGTCGCGGGCCGACCTTGTGGGTCGTGCGTGTCGCGAGGTGGGCCGCCCGATTGCGTTCGCGATTTCCATCATCATCCTCGTGTTCCTGCCGCTGTTCACGCTTCAGGGCGTCGAGGGGAAGATGTTTCGACCGCTTGCTTACACGGTGGCCCTGGCGATGGGCGGCTCGCTGATCTTTGCCGTGATCCTGGCACCGACGCTGAGCTATCTGTTCATGCGGGCTCCGCGTGTACGGCACGACGCGGCTCATCGAGATGCCCTGGTGGTTCGCATGCTGCTGGGTCCCTATCGACCGGCAGTCAGCTTCTTTGTGCGGCATCGCCTGGTGGCGGTGGTTCTTTCGGGCGGGCTCTTGGGCCTTGGCGTCCGGGTTTTCCCGCTTCTGGGGTCGGAGTTCACCCCCGCGCTGAACGAGGGTTCGCTCGTTGTTCGTCTTTCGATGGCCCCGTCGATTTCGCTGGAGGAAAGCAAGAACACGACGCTCCGCGTGGAAAAACGGCTGATGAACATTCCGGAAGTGACGGAGGTGGTCAGCCGTATCGGTCGGGGCGAGGTGGGTGCCCACACCGACCCGGTGAACAGTGCGGAGATGTATGTGCTTCTTAAGCCCATCGCGGAGTGGACCTCGGCCGGCACGCGGGAGGGACTCGAGGATGTCATGCGGGAGCGTCTGGCGGATATTCCCGGGGTGCTCACGAGTTTTACGCAACCGATTGCGATGACGGTGGATGAACTCCTCGAGGGTGTTCGGGCCGAACTGGCCATCAAACTCTTTGGTGATGACCTGGATGTTCTCAAACAAAAGGCGGATGAAATAGCCGCCGTGGTGCAGTCCGTTCGCGGCGCGGCCGACGTTCAACCCGATCAGGTGAGTGGCACGCCGCAACTGCTCATCGAGGTGAACCGAGAGGCGATCGCCCGCTATGGCATCAACGTCTCCGATGTCCAGGAAGTGATTCGGGCGGCCGTGGGCGGCCAGGTGGCCGGGCAGATTTTCGAGGGGATTCGACGCTTCGACATCCTCGTGCGATACGCGCCCCGGTTCCGATCAACGCCCGAGGCGATCAAGGAGATTCTCGTCGAGGGGGCAAACGGCATGAAGGTTCCCTTGGAGCAACTCGCCACGATACGCGAGATTGTCGGGCCGCGACAGATCACGCGCGAAAAGAACCAGCGCTTCATCACGGTTCAGTGCAACGTCACCGGTCGGGACATCGGCTCGTTTGTCGAAGAGGCACAGGCCGCGATCGAAGAGCGCGTGACGTTGCCGCCCGGGTATTTCGTCACCTGGGGCGGGCAGTTCCGCTTGCAGCAGGAAGCGAACAAGCGGCTGGCGGTCGTGGTGCCCGTGACGCTCGTCGTGATTCTTCTTTTGCTGGTGAGCAGCTTTCATTCGCTGAAAAACTCGCTGCTCATCTTGCTCAACATTCCGCTTGCCCTGGTGGGCGGGGTGGTGGGTTTGTGGCTTACCGGGCAAAACCTTTCCGTCCCGGCCTCCGTGGGCTTCATTGCCCTTTTTGGGATCGCCCTGGAAAACGGCATGGTGTTGGTGACCTACCTGAACCAGCTTATCAAAGAAGGGGTGCCGCTGGATGAGGCGTCGGTGCGCGGGGCGTGTCTGCGGGTGCGACCGGTGCTCATGACCGCCACCACCACGGCACTGGGTCTGATCCCGCTGTTATTTGCAACCGGAACAGGAAGCGAGGTGCAGCGACCACTGGCCACCGTCGTTGTGGGAGGGCTGGTGACTTCGACGTTCCTCACGTTGCTGGTCATCCCGGCGCTGTACAAATGGTTCTCGCCGGAACGCGAGGAGTTTGTTCTGCCGAGCGCCGGATGACCCCCCAGCATGGGGCGATGTGACCACGCACACCGACTCCCACTCGTGGACGCTCGCATGGTCGGGTGGCCCATCCGCCGCGCAGCGATGGGTGGGGTCACGATGATCGACCGTCGAAGACCTTACGTCTGTCCAATCATCGCGACCCCACCCTTTGCTCTCGCAAAGGATGGGTCACCAGGCCGTATCCACCAGCGCCGGCGCCGAAGTTCAGCGCCCACTCGCCACCGCGGTCATCGGCGGCTTGGTCACCTCAACCTTCTTGACCCTCTTCGTCCTGCCCTCGGTGTACCGATGGTTTGATGGCGGTGAGACGGAAGGGGAGAAGTGACCCCGTACAGCCGGTGCCAACGTAGGTCGGGTTATTGCCCGACGAAGGGATGGCCACACGATGCGGACGACGGCAGGCAATAGCCTGCCCTACCAGGGTTTGAACCGAGATCAATGTAGGGCAGGCTATTGCCTGCCTCCAGCAGCGGTTACAATGCCCCCATGCCGAACTACGTTCGATGGCGAGAAAAAGGTGCCTCCTATTTCTTCAGCGACTCTTCGTATCGCCTCCATTCGTCTTGCGTCGCATATCTGGCAATGCAGGGGAATGGATCGTCCGTGCTGCTCCGCCTATGCCAGTTGGTGAGCAGCTTGATACCCACCTCGCTCGCGGAGATCGGGATGACCCAGCGTCTGGGCTGCCCCGTCTCCTCGCTCCGCTCGAACCTCTCCAACAATTCCTCGGTTACCGGCGTCAGGGAGGCGCGGCCTCGTTCGGCAACAGTCGGGATGAACTGGCTCTCGCGAAGGAGGCGCCGTAGAAAGGGGAAGAAGCACAATGTGGTTTTCGCGTGCCCAAGCGGCTGATTGCGCGTGACCGGATGCAGGAAGAAGTACTCGACAAACTGAAATGTCACCACGCCATGGCGATCGAAGAACTCGCGCAAGAGGTCGCTCGCTCGCTTGTGACAGCCGAAGGCAACGACCTCGAACTTCGCTCGGTCACTGTAGTCCCACTGCACCTAGCCACGTCCACGGTGATTTGCCTTGGCGATGCATAGTAGTCTAGGACCTATGCATGTGAGCCGAGCGATATCCAGGCCGGCGGTCCGGAGTTCCGAGCGAAGCTCGGAGGGCGAGAACCAATGCGAGAAGCAGCAGTGATCGCTGCCATCCGAACAGTGTCTCCAGAGGACTAAGTCGCCGTGTTCCGGCGAGGACCACTGTGGGTCAATATGGCGGTCTTTCGTATACCCGCTCCTCGGCAGAACCTCGGTCTCGAGGTAGTCCCGGCTGAAGACCGACAGCATAAAGACGCCTGTCGGTGCGAGGGTATCCCGAACGTTACGCAGCGTCTCCTCCCGAAGTCGGCGCGAGCCGCCAACCGCGTCACCGACTAGGTTGCCCAGCGTGTTGTTCAGGCAGAGTATCGTGTCGTACTCTTCGTTGGCCGGCGATTCCCATTCGAGGATGTCACGTTGCAGGAGGCGGATTTGCTTCGTGAGCTTGCCGTTCGCAACGCGTGCGCTCGCTCGCTCAATCATGCGGGGCGAGAAATCGATCCCCAGCGCCCGAACGGAAATGGGCTGAGGTAGATGTTGCAGGGCCCATCGCGCCAGTTCGACAAGATGAATACCGACCCCACAGCCGAGATCAAGCATGCGCACCTCGTTTCCGGTGAGCGCAACGGCATCCATGTGCTCAAGTTCCGAAATGAGTTCCGAGGCGTCTCCCCAGAAAGGGTCCATCGCTGGATAGGTCGGTGCGCAGTCGTCAAAAAGACGCCCAGACTCCTCTCGAAACGACCAGGGCGCATGCGTACCCGCCGCTGCATTTGTTGGCGAGACCTCTAACGGACCGCCGGGGGATATCTTCGTGGGCTCGGCTACTTGCATGTGGACCCTCACTTTTCGTACGGCACGAAACGCCCCTCACTTACCTGCATGAACTGAGGTTGCTTCACAACCTCATTGTTGGCTGCAAACGATGTCTTACCTGCCACGCCGTCGTAGTCGGATATCTGGCGAATCCGGTCCGCGATCCTGTCTGGAGAATACGGGGGCTTGGTAGCTCCTATCGCCGTGGCGATGATACCCAAAGCGTCGTACGCGTGGGCAGCAAATACAGTCGGGGCGGCGCCGTAGGCCATCTCGTATGCGGATGCGAATCGTTTGACTGTGGGAGCGCCGGCCTGCAAATCATAGAATGGCCGCGTGAAGATAACGTCCTCCGCCGCCAGACCGGCGAGCTTGAGCAGTTCGGGCTCGTCGAAGCGCACGCAACTCAAGATCTGTCCGCGGAAGCCAAGTTCGCGGGCCTGGCGCAGGATCGTCGCGAATTCTTTGTAGTAGCCTAGTATGACAGCGCTAGATTAGCTCAAGCCTGGCGAGGCATGATGTCGATGG
>CBDUXT010000034.1:0-53830 GCA_965371245.1 uncultured bacterium
CGAAGCGTGTTGACGCTCGCACGGACGCGCAGGTCAATACGGAATTCCGGGTCGACAAAACACAGCCGACCCCACGCCGCGGCTTCGCGCACCAGCCGATACGCAACCGCGTTCACGCCTCAGAAACAGCGGCAGTGCCATTCGGCACAGTCACCTGTTTCCGGCGTGTTTGGCTCCTGCCGCACCGCACTCGACGGAGTCTCGCGGATAGATGCCACACGGTCACGCACGACGGATGACCTTCGCTCTATCGTCGATGGAACTGCCGCTCAAGGTCGGCCTTGGTCAGGCGGAGGGTGGTGGGTCTTCCATGCGGGCAACTGCTGGGCTTGTCGATCAGCTCGCGATGGGCGAACAGGGCGTCGATCTCTTCCGGCGTGAGCGAGTCGCCGGCCTTCACGGCCGCCTTGCACGCCATCATGCTCAGCACGTCGTCGATAACGGCGTCGGTCGTGGGGTCGCTGACCGGCTGGGCCAACCGATCGAGCAGGTCGCGCATGAAGCCCCGAATGTCGGCGTTTTTCAACAGGGCCGGGAAGCTCTGGACGGCCACCGCGTCGGTGCCGAACGATGACACCTCGATCCCCAGCCGCTTGAGCAGCTCGGCGCTCGATTCGAGGAGGTCGGCCTGCCGCGGCGTCACGGTGATCGTCTCGGGAAGCAGCAAGCGCTGGGACTCAAGCGGGCCCTTCGTCAGCCGGGTCCGCAACTGTTCGTAGGTGATGCGTTCGTGGAGCGCGTGCTGATCCACGATGATGATGCCGTCCTCCGTCTCGGCCACCAGATACAGGTTGTGCATCTGGATCGCCCGCGGACCGGCGCCTCCGGGAGGGGACGTGCCACTGGTCGGCGGATGTGCGACGTTCGTCGTATGCATGCCTTCGTCGCGTGCCACGTCGGCCGATGCTTTCTCCCCCGGTGTCATCGGTGACGCGTCTTCGGCACCGGGCTGCGGCGGCGATCCGTAAAGGTCTTTCCACACGCGCATCGGATCCGGCGCGGTGAATCCGGGAAGCATTCGATGGTCTGTGACCGACGAGGGCGGCGCGGAAGACGACCGATCGGGACCGGGCGAACCCGCACCCGATCTAATCGGCTCCGCCCGCTTCATCAGGTCGGCCATCTCGCTACGGATTCGGTCCTGTGCGTCCGACCCAAGGGGCTCTCTCAATCGACCGACATCGACCGCGGGCGTCAGGTCAGCCTGCTGGAACGTCTCGCGAATCGCGCTGAGCACCTGTGAGCGAATCAGGTGCGTGTCCGCCCAACGAACCTCGATTTTGGTCGGGTGAACGTTGACGTCCACGTCCTTGGGGTCCACCGTCAGAAAGAGGAACACGACCCCGTGGCGGTTGGGTTCGGTGAGCCCGCGGTGGGCCTCCTTGATGGCAAACTGGATGGCCCGGTCGCGGATGTAGCGTCCGTTGACGAATGTGTACTGCCACTGCGCTGTCGCCCGCGACTGCGACGGCGGGGCGACGTAGGCCTCGAGCCGCACGCCCCGTTCGTCGCGCTCGATATGCAACAACGCGGTCGCCAGATCGGGTCCGTATGACTTGGTGATGCGCTCGAGCCGCGTCTGTGAGGCGGGCAGATTCAGCGTCACACGGCTGTTGTTCTTCAACGACAGCGCGATGCGTGGAAACGACAGGGCGATGCGAGCGACCTGCTCGTTGATCTGCCCGACCTCGGTGGCGCTGGTCCGCAGGAACTTCCGCCGGGCCGGCACGTTGAAAAACAAATCGCGCACCTCGACGGTGGTGCCCACCGGGCAGCCCGCCGCCTGCGACGACTCGAACGCGCGGGCGGCCACGCGTACCTCGTGCCCCTCCACGGTGTCGGGTCGGCGAGAGACCAGTCGCAGCTTCGACACGGCCGAGATACTCGCCAAGGCCTCGCCGCGAAAGCCCAACGTCCCGATGGCGAACAGGTCATCTTCGCTGGTGACCTTGCTGGTGGCGTGTGCCGTGACGGCCAACCGAAGTTCGTCGGCCGACATGCCGCCGCCGTCGTCGGTCACGCGGATGAGCTGCTTGCCGCCGTCCTCGATGGTCACGGCGATGCGGCCGGCACCCGCGTCGATCGCGTTTTCGAGTAGCTCCTTGACGACGCTGGCCGGCCGCTCCACGACCTCGCCCGCGGCGATCTGTTTCACCAGCAGCTCGGGCAACACCCGTATGCGACAAACGTCGATCATCATCACTCGCCAAAAACCGGCCTGCACCGAACCAAGCGACCGCCTCCACCGGGCGGGCAAAGGAAACGAGTCCGGAGTATAGTCTATACTCGCGGCGGCGGGGTTCGTTCAAGTGTGGCGCCGACCGACGAAGCGACACCATGCGGCCGCCTCTGTGATTAGCGCCGGGGCGTCAAAGAACTAACAGGCATGCGGCGCCCGATTCTTCTGAGCATTGACGAGCCACTGGGGACCGAGGCAGCCGACCGCGCGCTTGAAGCCGCGACGCGCGCCGGGTTCGATGGGGTTGAGGGCCTCTTGCCCGCACCGCAGTGCCCGCCTTGTGCGACCGTCCCTGGGACGAACGTCCCTGGGGTGACCGTCGTCCGAGCCGGTTGCAGCGCGCGTCAACCGGAAGAAGCCATCGAGGAAGTCATCGACCTGCTTTACCGGGCCGCCGAGGTCGGAGCGAGCTGCCTCAGCCTGACGCTTCCGCCGGTCCGCAGCGCCTCGGAGGGCGTGGCCTCTTTCCGCTATCAAGATGCCCTGACGCTGGCCTACAAGATTCTGCGCGGCGCCCGGTTCGACGCGGAGGCGGCCAGCGTTCCGCTGGCGCTCGAGGCGCCCGCCGGCGGTTGCCTGCTCTCCCCGGTCGAGCTGCGCGAGATCATCGACGCGGCCGCCTCCTGGGCCGTCGGGGCATGCGTCGACGCCGCGCGTCTTGCAAGCGCGGGCACGCTGGATGACTGGGTGACCACGCTTACGCACCGTGTTCATGCGACAAGAATCCCCGCGGCCGGCACATCCGTCGGCATCGACTCATCCAGTTGGCACGACGAACTGGCGTCCCGAATGGAAGCCCTTGCAACCATCCCCAGCGAACGGCCGGTCATAGTCACCGACTATCGCTTGGCCACATAGTAGAGGTTCAGAAAGTCGTGCGGCAATTGCTTGACGTCCACGCTGGTGAAGCCGGCGTCGCCCAGCATCTTCTCGGCCAGCTCACGTCCCCACATCGCGCCCAGGCCCGCCCCACCGGCCGACAGCGACACCGTCATGCAGTGCATGCACGAGATGGTGTACATCAACGGCGCGACCGGGTGGTCCATGTTCTTGTGGACGTGGCTCGACCCGGCGATGTCCTGCATGAGGAACGTGCCGCCCGGGCGAAGCAACCGGACGATGCCCGCAAGCACCTCGGCCGGCGCGGCCTGGTCGTGGATCGAATCGAACGCGGTGATCAGGTCGTAACCGGCGGAGCCGTTCAGCCGCGCCACGTCCGCCACCTCGAACCGTGCGTTCGTCAGTCCCAGCCGCTTGGCCTCGTTCTTGGCCGCGCCGATCGCCTCCTCGGAGATGTCGTACCCGGCGAACCGACTGGTCGGGAAGTTCTTGGCCAGCATGTTGATCGCCCGGCCGCTGCCGCAGCCGACGTCGAGCACGTCGATGCCCTTGCCCAGGGCGTCGGCCACGCCGGGCGCCAGCGGCAGGATGGAATCGATCAGGGCCGCGACGACGGTCTGCCCGCTCTCTTCGGCCATGACGGTGTGAAAGCGGGGAAACTTCGCGTAGGGCACGCCGCCGCCGTTTTTGAAGCATTCGACGATCGGGTCTTCCACCTGCCCGAGCAGCGGGATGAACTGCGCGACGACGGCCAGGTTGTCCGGGGAGGCCGCTCGGGTGAGGTAGGCGGCGTGCTCGGCCGGAAGGTGGTAGGTGCCCTTGTCGGGGTCGAACACGACGATGCGGCCGGTGACCATGGCGCCGAGCCACTCACGCACGTACCGCTCGTTGAGCCCGGCCGCGGTTGCGATCGCAGCGCTGGTCGATGGCGGCATCCCGTCCATCGCGTCGAACAGTCCCACGCGATGCCCGACGCTGGTCATCAAGGCCAAGGCCCCGCAGTTGAGCACGTCGGCCATCCGCTCGCCAAAGGCCTCGGCCGCCGACTGGTCCAGTTGAGCTGCGTCCGCACTGCACATGGTTGTGTTCTCCGCTTGAGAGGTTCTGGTTCTGCTCGATCCGCGCGCGGCGCACGACATCTAGTCGGCGACGCCCTCAAGTTTAGCGAACGCCGGGTGTGAGGGAAAGGACGATGCAGCAGACGAGTGGATCCGCTCCGGCATGACGCGCGCGGTCCGGAAGACCAACTTGCGGGACGAATGGAAGCCGTTGTGGCCATTCCTAGCAAGTGGGCCATCATCGGACACCGACCGGCCGAATGGAGGTGTTGGGGACGTGGTTATGAAACTTCGGTTGTGATGGTCCTTCGGAGGGCAGAACCGCCTGCTAGACGTCGAGGCGCTGTGACACGCAGATTGGCACACTACTGCTTGACAGCAGTACTTCGGTAGGGCGACAATGCAGGCTGGACGCTGCGGCGGCGGCCAACGCGACGGTTGGGACGTAGCGAAAATGTGCCCGCCCTACGGAACTTGGGCGGAACGGCCATCGGAGGATCCGCAAGTGCCGTACGACTGGGAGGCCGCGTACCGAGACGAGCGCAACACGTTGATTGCCGGAGAGCAGGATTGCTCGAGGAGCTACGACAAATATGTCCTAACTCTAAGCGGTGGCGCGCTGGGGCTCTCGTTGACGTTCGTCCATGATATCATCGGTGACGCTCCCGTCCGCGTTCCCGCGCTCATCGTTCTTGTCTGGATTTCGTTTACTCTGGCAGTCGGCGCAGCGCTCGGTGCCATCCATCAGGGCGGTTTATTGTACTGTGACTTCCGGACTGTCCTTGACAGTAAGGCAGAACACGCCGGGGACGAGTTCTTATGGACAGAAGTCCGTACTGAGCAGTCGAAGAGCCGTCGATCGAAGCTCGTGACCGTCTTAAACTACGGGAGCCTCATGTTCTTTCTTCTTGGAGTCTTTCTCCTACTTTCGTTTACTGCCCTCAACTTAAGATGATCAACGTCCATGACCAACGAGACACAGCCGCCACGCAGGATTGTTCATAAGGGCGTGAACCGCGCGACCATGCCCATCCCCACGACCGACTCTCCGGACCCGCATCAGAAGGCGGCGGAACAGCCGCCGCTGGCGCCGGTTGACGTGGCGCCGAGTCCACCGCCGCCAAAACCCGCCCCGCCTCAACCGGCGCCGTCGGAGCTAGGCCCAAATCCACCGTCCGGTGGACCAGACTGATACGACGGGTGACAAGGAAGAGTTTTGACTTGCGTGCCATGGGTAAGCGTAGCTTACCCGTGTGTTCTTGTCACGCATCCCGCCATGCCTAGCGAGTATAGCTTCGTAGCTCGAATCTCAGCCCATCCCACACGGGCAACCGAGTTTGCGCATGCCACGCGCCCGAGTAGAATGCTCGGTCGGACTGCGAGCGTCTCGCAGGGACGAATCAACTGGGAAACGTCGGATGAAAGAGTCATGCCGATCCAATATCTCGAAATCGTGACCAAGGAGGTCGATGCGGTGTGCGCCGCGTACGCCGCGGCGAACGAGATGCAGTTCGGCGAGCCGGACCCTGGGCTTGGCAACGCACGGACGGCCACGCTGCCCGGCGGTGGGATGGTCGGGGTGCGGGCGCCCATGCAGGAGGCAGAGGAGCCGGTGGTGCGGCCCTACTGGCTGGTGAACGATATCGAAGCGGCCCTCGCTGCGGCAGTGGAGGCCGGCGGCGAGGTGGCCCACCCGCCGATGGAGATCCCCGGCCACTGCACCTTCGCCATCTACATCCAGGGCGGCATCCAACACGGCCTCTGGCAGCGGTAGGCGCGCGGGCCCGAGAGGCCGTGCTGGCCGTGCCACGCGCGATGCCCTCGGCCGTAAGAACCGAGAAACCGGAGCCATCAGGCAAGTCAGCGAGTCTCCGTCAAGCGCGGTGCGGCAGGACCAAGAGTCGCCTCGGAAATCGGTGTTTGTCCCTGGTTTCCCGTCCCTGGTTTCCCATGTGACCTAGCACTGGTTCGCCGGTTCGGATAGCATCGTCGCCGATAGGGAGCCGGAACCGGCGATGAACACCTCTCACGAAACCTGGCAATGTCTGGTCAAGACCGGGCAATGGCTGCGCAAAATCTGGCAATGGCTGCTTGATGAGCACAACCGCGGCGCGGTGGCGCTGCTTGGCACTAGTGTCGCGGCGCTAGCCGGCGGTGTATGGACTCTACTTGTCTATCTCCCCAGGCATCCCCAAATACCGCTGAAGCCCAACGACCAGGATTCCACGACACACTTTGGCAATGCCGGTGCGATCCAATACATCGAGCGCGTGGAGGGCGGCAGCGTGGTTTTCAACGCCGGTCCGGACGCCGAGCAAATCCGAGCGATTACTGAGGCCGCACTCGCGGAAAACAGAGAACCAGCGGAGCGTATCGCGGAACTCTCAAAGGAACTCGACATTTCCAAAGACGCCGTCGAGGGATTCTTCACCATCCTCGGCGAACAGGACGTTCCGCCCGACCGTTGGGCGAGTGAGCTCGCCCAGATCGCGCAACATCACGTGAGCGCGTTGAACCGCACGGAATCGGACTCTGCGGACGATACCGCCGTTGAGAAGAAGACGCGTGCGGCGCGTGCGGCCGCTGAGTCCGGGGACCATCAGCGCGCCGAAGTATTACTTGCGGAAAGCGAGAAGCTCGATCTTGAGGCGATCGACGCCGCGGACAAGGATGCCAAGACCCGTCGGCGCCGAGCAGCGGAAACTCGCGCGGCGCGCGGTGACCTCGCCATCACGCGTATCGACTATCGCGCTGCGGCCGAGCATTTCGGTCGCGCCGCCGAGCTGGCCGATGAACTGGGCGCGGAACTGCAAACGCGATTCCTGGACGGGCGAGCCCATGCGCTACTCAAGCTGGGCGAGGAGAAGGGTGACAACGCGGCCCTCAGCGAGTCGATCGACGCCTGGCGCGATCTACTAAAGCGCCGGCCGCGCGATCGCGTGCCGCTTGAGTGGGCGGGAACGCAGAACAATCTCGGCATGGCACTCAGGACCTTGGGCGAGCGCGAGAGGGGGACGAAAAGGCTGGATGAGGCCGTGGCGGCGTACCGCGAGGCACTGAAGGAGAACACCCGCGAGCGCGTGCCGCTGGACTGGGCCAAGACCAAGAGCAACCTCGGCAACGCACTCTTGAGCCTCGGCGAGCGTGAGCGCGGGACGGCAACGCTGAAGAAGGCTGCGGCGGCCTTCCGTGACGCACTGTCGGAATGCACTCGGGACCGCCTGCCGCTGGTGTGGGCGGGGATCCAGACCAACCTCGGGAGCGCGCTGACGGATCTTGGCGTGCGCGAGAGAGGGACGAAGAGTCTGGAGAAGGCCGTGGCGGCCTACCGCGCGGCGCTGACAGAATGCACCCGCGGGCGCGCGCCTCTCTTGTGTGCGGCGACCCAATCCAGTCTCAGCACCGCGCTCGTGAGTCTGGGCAAGCGGGAGCCCGGTACGGAAAAACTGGATGAAGCCGTGGCGGCCTGCCGCGAGGCGCTAAAGGAGCAGACCCGCGAGCGAGCGCCGCTCGCCTGGGCGGCGACGCAGAACAACCTCGGCAACGCGTTGTCGTGGCTTGGAGAGCGCGAGAGTGGGACCGGAAGGCTCGAGGAGGCCGTGGCGGCCTACCGCGAGGCACTGAAGGAGTTCCGTCGCAAGCGCGTTCCACTGACCTGGGCGCTGACACGGAGCAACCTCGGCATCGCGCTTATGAGCCTGGGCGAGCGCGAGAGCGGGACGGAAAGGATGGACGAGGCCGTCGCAGCCTACCGCGAGGCGCTTGAGGAGCTGCAAGCTGCCAAAGCGGATTACTACATTAGAGTGGTTCGCAAGAACTTGCGACACGCCGAACGGGTGCTCGCCAAGCGGCGATGACCCTGTCCGGTCCACATCCGGGCCGAGTAGGATCGGGTGGTGATGCTGCCAAAGCCCGCCGAGGCGTCGTGGTTGCGCGAGTTCTTGCTCGAAGTCGGTTCGTCTGCTGATGGCGCCCGGCGGTTGGAACTTCTGATGTGCGAAGGGATCAATACCGGCAGGGAGAGGGTTGACCTGGCCCGCCTCCGCAATCGGCCCAGCTCTTGTAGTCACTCAAGGCGATGCTTGTATCGCCGTTGAAATCGGCGTTTCTACAGGGCGTCGGGTCCGTGAGTAGAACGGTTTGACCGAAGCAGTTTTGGAGCCGGGCCGCGTCGCGGAGGTCCACGAAACTGTTGTCGTCGACATCGCCGGGGACCGGGGGGTACTTGGCCAGCACGATGGCCTCTGAGAAATCGTCGAAGGTGACTTGCAGGGCGATCTTGTTGCCGTCGATGGCGTGACCGCTTGAGGCCAGGCGGTCTACGGTGCGGTTGCCCACGACGTCGCCCGTTGCGACTACGCGTGCTAGCTCTCCCGGAAGATCGGTGAAGATGCCGTTCCGGGTACCCTCAAACCTGGCGGTGAACACGACATGGCGTCCGTCGAACGCATGCGGCAGGAAGAAGACGCTGAAGGTGGTCGTTGACTCGGGCGCGAGCGTCTCAAACGAGGCAACGGTTTGAAGCGGGCCGTCGGCGTCGCTGTAGAAACCGCAGTTCACGAGCTGGTTGCTGCAACCAACAAAGCTGAATCTGTCCTCGCGCATCCGCACAACACCCCCCAGGTCAAATGGCGTTCCATCGGGCAAGGGGACGCTGTTGTCGTAGATCGTTTCAAGAGTCACGCCGTCATGGCGGAACACGCCGAGGATTCCTTGATCCGTATTCCCGCCCGCGAAGCCGACGTCATCACCATCAACTGCAATGACCAAGTCTTCGAGGATGGTGAACGCGAACCCCGTACCGGGAATCAACGTTGAGGCGTTGGCAATGACATCGATCGTGCCGTTTCGCCAGACATACGCACCCATCGAAGTCGTACCGTTCCGACCTGCGAACGCGACGCTTGTCCCGCTTAGTGAGGCAACCATCCCGAACTGCGGAAACTGAAAAAGATCAGTTCCGCCCGGGACGGCCATGGTCGAATCAATCACGCGTTCGAGCTTACCACGCACGTCGGTGTACAGCCCATTGACGACGTTGAATCGACCGCCGTGAAATGCCACGGAGCCGTCACGTATGGGGGATCCCCGCTCGAGAACGGAAAACGAATCGGTCCGTTCGGGGATGATGGTCTGTAGGTGCTGCACAACGGATTGCAGATTCCCACCATCGATGGTCATTCGCACCAGATCGTCGTCGGCCTTGAAGAGGACCTCGCCGCGGTGGAGCGCGGGGGCGCGCAGACTGAACACGCCCAAAGTTGCGGTGTCCGTCAGGATCGATAGTTCCGGGATGGGGGTCGTGGTTACGAAGAGTCGGGCGGCGTACGATTCGATGCTGATCGCTCCGGTGCCGGTGCGCATGCGGTAGACCAGTGACGCGCCGTCGAGGGTTGCGTTCCCGACGACGCCCGCCGAGCCGGTCGCCCCGAACCGGCCGGCGCCGAAGACGAGTGCGTACCAACCGGGAGTCAGGGTCACTCGAAGATTGGCCGACACCTCTTTCGTTGTTGGCGGTAGGTCGATCAATGTCGCCCCGAGGACGGCGCCGCTTTCAAAGTCGTTGGGGGCGATCCTGTCGGACTCGCCGTCGATTCTGACGATGGCTCCGAAGATCGGGGCTCCGTGTTCGAAATCGCGGAAGCGTCCGCCGATGCTGCCGGTTTCAACGGGCTCGGTGACCTGGAAATTGGCCGTGATGTACCAGAACTCGTTTGCGGGCCCACCACAGGAGCAATCAGTTTCAGAGGCCGGCGCGCTCTCGAAGATCAGCCCGGCACGAGCGGGTACGCCGGCGCGAAGCATGAGAACGCCCAGCAAGCATGCGTAGCGTACGTATGTCTTCATCACGACCCTCCACGCATCGAGACTAACCGGGCGCGGGCCTTGAGACCCGCGCTGAAAGAATTGAGCGAAACGACCGAGACGGCATTGTACGGAAACTCGAGACATCGATGCAAGCCAGGTAGGGCAGGTTGTTGACCTGCCTCTACCATCCGGCTCGAAGTCGGGAGAATGTCAAATGGTGCGGCGGCGATATAGTGAAGGCAGATGAATCACCGGTCCTACCGGGCTAGGGCGCATCGGCACGCACTTCGAGGAGAGTGGCTACTTCTGGTCGTCGTTCACCCGCGGCGTGTTCATCGGCGACGATGTCTTCGCCGTGACCGATCACGGCATCCGCGGCGCGCCGATCTCCAACCCGCCCTCGGTTCCCTATGAGCTGCCTCTGGAAGGCCCGGGCGCCACCGCGCCGAGGTGAGGTACGTGCCGGTGTTTGTATCTATCTAGCAGCCCGGTCACGGTCGTGGAGCGGGGACCGGGTGCGTGACAGAATCGGCGCAAATCAGCTTTCAGAGCACCGGGGCACGAGCCCGGTGACAGGCTGATGCGGGGGTCCGCAGACTGGCGCCCGCGGCTCTGATTCGGCGTACCCGTCCTGCCGGAAATCTCACGGATCCGTCGTGACCCTGCCTGTACACTTCGCCTCAACGCCGCTATACGAAGCCCAAGGCTCGCGCGTGCCTGGGCGAGGGCAGCGAGCCGGATCCGGGTGGGTACGATAGGAGACGCACATGGCGCATGGGGCGGCGCTTACCACGAACAGGACCGGTGCGTGGGCGCGCACCGGTAGCAACATCGCTCGCCCGCGACGCGGCGCGATGCTTCGATCACTCGGCGCGATGCTGCTTTGCGCGATGACCTTCTGCTCCGCGCCGCCCACGATCGAAGTGAGCGACATCGTCAGCCTCGACGTGGTGGCGGCCGATGCCGTGGCGTTGCGCAACGTCGATATGCTTGCCTTCGATGCCTTCGGGAATCTACTCGCCAACCGTGAAGTGCGTGGCTCGGCCGGCGGGGTTACTTACATCGATGTCGCCAACGGGACGGCCACCGTTTTGCTGACCGGGATCAGCCGGGCGGACGGCATCACGCTGCATCCATCCGGGGCGATCTACATCACGAGTGAGGTAAGCGGTGCCTCCACGTCGGATCGCATCTTTCGCGTTGACTTGACGTACGACGCGAATCAAGTCCCGGTGAGCGCGGCGGCCACCTCGATCACCACATCTCTCGCCATCGACAACCCCGAGGGCATCGTCGCGTTGCACATCGACAACGAGTACGGAAGCGCGGGCGCCCTGTTCGTCTGTGAGGATCGCTCGCCGGGACGAGTGTTCCGCCTCGTTCCGGACGATACAGACATGGCCATCGCGTCGGTTCTGGTCGATCTTGCCGCCGATCTCACAAGACCGGAAGGAATCGCACTCGGCGACTTCGGGGGTGGCCTGAATGCCGCGCGCCTCTTTGTCGCCGAGACCAACGGTGGCAACGTGCTTCAAATCGCCCCGGATGGCTCGGTCGGTGTGGTGGGCGACCCGGCCGCGGTGTCGATGGTCAAACCCGACAACGTTGCCTTCGGGTTCGACGGTCGACTCTACGTTTCGGAAGATGTCGGGTCGGGAGCCGGACGGATCATCCGAATCGACGCGGACGGAACCCACGAGGTTGCGCTGTCGGGGTTCAACTTGCCGCAGGGCTTGGCCTTCGATTCCACAACGAATGATCTCTACATCGCCGAGCAGGGGGCCGACCGTGTCTGGCGCGCGCGATTCCGTACGACGGCCAAAGCCCGCCGCTCACGCCGAAACGACCGGTGAACCCCGGTGACCGTGTGCTGCGGTCCCGCTCACTGATCGCATTCGTCCTATAACCCGGCCGGAGCACCGGAAGTCTTCAAGGATGGTCGTAGGCATGGGCCGCGCTGTCCGGCTGAGCCCCCGAGCCGAGCCAGGAGGCGTCCGTCTGGATGTGAAGTTTCTGAACTATTTACAAATGCGCGCCGGCGACGAGGCGCTGGACCAGCGCCGGATGCCGCCTCGACCCCGACCGTAATCCTCCGACGTTGCGTGCGGGCTGCTCGCTCGGGAAACAAGCCGGAATCGGGCGCGGTGTCACGAATCCGCACAGAGTATTCGAGCATCCCACCATCCAGAGCTAAACCCGCTCGGTAACGTCCACGATAAGTGTGGTTGTTAGTGCGGCAATCGCCCCCGGACTACGGCAATCGTACGCACGTGGACCTGAACCCTATCGCGGGCACGGTATGGGCTGATTCCACGGCACAATGTCTTGGCCATCCACTTCAGAGAGTTCAGATATGACGCGGAAACGATCTTGGGGGGTCCGATGCACGATCATTGCTTGTTCGGTCTCAACGGCCATCAGCGGCGTGGCCATGCTTCTGCCCGGCTGTGCCGGATCGACGGGATCCGGCTCGACGGGCACGCAGTTCAACGGGGTGGCCAAGGGTACCATATCGAACAGTAGCTCCACGCGTGAATCGCTTGACGCGGCGACCGGCCGTGCCAGTCAAGCGCTCCCCGCGGATATCGATGCCGCGGTCGTGCGCGTGACGTTCGAGACCATTGATGGTGGTCCGCTGGTCGATGCCGCCGGCGAGCCCTTTCCGGCTTCCGGAGTCGATGCCACAGGCGCGTTCTCGGTGGACGGGTTACCCGTAGGGACGATCTTCGTCGTGGCCGTGGATTTGGACGGTGACGGCGACCCGGACATTCGACACATCATCCAGATTCCCGCGGACGCCTCGGGCACGGGCGGTCAACTGGAGAACATCGTCGTTGACCCGCTTACGACGCTCATCGTCTCCAAGCTCAACTCCATCTTGCAGCAGAGCGGGATCGACGCCGCCGAACTGGAGGTTTCACTGACTGCGATCGTCGAACGCATCGTGGATGCGTTCACGCATCTGTTCGAAGAAAGCGGATTCGATCAGAGCCTGACAATCGCTGACATCGAAGGGCTTACGGCGGCCAATGTCGAAGAGCTTTTTGCGGCCTTGCTGCCCGCGAGCGTACGGACCGGAATCGAGACGGTCGAAGGGACCATCGCGCTGGAAACGGCCGGAGACATCGGTGCCGCCCTTCGCGCCGCGGCGGAGGTCTTCCTTCGTGCCGGGTTCCCGATCGCGGATGAGCCGGGCGGCGTCGATCTGAGCTTTCTCGGCGATCTGCCGAACGTGCTGGTCGGCTCCATCGACTTGCTGTTCGGCCCCACGGATGGCGTCGCGGAACCCCCGGTCGCCGCGCAGGCCCTTCTCGACGGCGAGCTTCCGGTGATCTACCTGAGCACGATCACGGAGCCCGACCGCAACTTCGTGGTCAACGACGAATTCGACCCCGACGAGGGCGGACACCATCTGCCGGTGCTCAAGGAGAAGATGCTCATTCGCATGGCCCGGTTGCACCTCGAGGACCGGGTGATCACGGTTCGAAATCTCCACAATCTTCTCACCAGCGAGACGATCGGTCTGGGTGTCAGGCTTACCTATTCGCTTCCCACGCACGATTTCAATGGTCCCCCGCCACTGGTCTTCGAGACCCTCAACGGCGAAGGCGTCGCCATCGACATCGACACGATTCTCTTTGAGCTGTTCGAAGCGGGCTTGTTCGATCCATCGACCGATGTTGATACGCTTGAGGCCGAGCAGCAGCTCATTCGAGACAAGATGCGCGAGCTGCTCGTGGGCACGGTTGCGCCTTCCATGGACCGCTTGTTCGGGGCGCTGCTCAGCGATCGCATTGAAACGACCGATCAGCTCTTCAGCTTCATCCGCAAGGCCAAGGTGCATCTGCCGTTCAGTCGCTCGGGGCCGTCCACCTTCTTCGTCATCGCCGACGGCGACAAGTTTCGACCGGACGCCGGGGTGGTCAATCCGGTCTCCGTCGATGTCGAGTTCGGTCCCGACGGCAAACCGACCCGCGTCACCTACAACAGCGCTCACACGGGAGCCTTCTACCTCGGCTTCACGTTCGAAACGGAACTGAGCAATGTCGTCCAGCTGCTCGTTCGTCAGACGGGTTTCTTCCTCCACGGTCCGAACGGCGGGCCGGTGTTCACCGACATGGGCGACGCCGCCGTGTTCGAACCGGTCAACGGCGTTCCGTTCACCGATTTCGTTTCAGAGCAGGGTGAGTTCTGGCCAGGCGTCCCCGTGTCCGTGTCCAACCCCGAGTTTCGCATCGACACGGAGAGCACCGACGGGCTCAACGACGCGACGACGCAGCTCTTCGTTCTGGCCCTCACGCCGGGTCAAGACTCGGAACCCGTCCGGGTGAACTTCGATTTGGCCACCGCAACGTTCACGGCCTCGCCGACGGGACGATACTACCTGATGTTCATGCCGGAAACGGAGGGTTTCGGTCTGTTCGGGCTCTATGACATCGATCTGAACTTCATGGCCAGCGTTAACGACCTAACCGGCACGGGGTTCGTCGATAGCTCCACCGGGTTCATCGAGGAGCCGACTCTCACCGACGGCACGCAACCTCCCCCCGGACGGTACCGCGCTCGCGTCCGTTCCAACCACGACGCTGGACGATCCGAACGCCGAACAAACCGCCGTCACGACGACCGACCCGACACTCGAGCCGCCTCCGCCGGACGGCACAACCACGACGGAGCCGTTTCCAACGTTCGAGCCGGCTCTTGTGAACCCCATTGAGATCGTGGGTCTCACGGTCCAGCCGCAGTTCTTCCGTTTCGTATTTGGGGCCGAGGTTCCCAACGAACGGTTCGACCCGGCAGGCAACCCGTATTTTGACGACGTCAACGGCAACGGCGTGGAGGATACGGGCGAAGTCACGGCCGACTTCCGGCCAACGCTCTTTAACCCCGACGATTGGCGTTCGACGGACGTGAGCCGTTACTACCGTCGCGCGGGCGGTGGTTCCGTGATCGTCGAGGAGATCGACTTTGCCTCGCCTGAGCCGCGTGCGTTCGACGGTGAGTTGCTCGTGCCACGAAGCTTCCGGCCGCGGCTGAACGCATTCAAGTTCGGGCGGCCGAACTCGGCGATCAACTTGTTGACGACGTTTTTGCCTCCGGAGTTCTTTGACGGAACGCATTCCATCGCCGCGGACACACGGCTCGGAATCTTCCCGGCGTTGGCGATGATCAACCTGGTGATGGAGCAGATGTTCAACGTGGAGGCGACCATCGACATCGACGGTCCGGGTCCGTTCCAGCCGGAATCGGTGCTGATCGATGCACACCTGTTCGTGGTGCCGGTCGGCGATCCGCTTGCCCTGCTTCTCGAAGGCTTCGAGTCGTTGTCCGAGCCGCGGTAAGGCGAAACAAAAGGGCGTCGAAGCGCCGGAAACGCATTCGGCGTTTCGACGTCTTACATCTTCGCGCCGCGGGCAAACTGGCTACAGGTCTGTCCGACCAAACCCCCAGGTCACCCAACCCCCGCGCACCAGGAAAGCCGCTCAGAGCGACGGGATTCCCACCTCCCCCTTCCTGCCCACGGCCAGTTTCAGCCCCCTAACGCCAAGTTTGGTGACAACTCTGGCGATCCGTGACACGAACAGCCAAACGGTGTACTCTGCCAGACTGATCTGGGAGAATCGACACCATGACGACGCTTCACATTCGCCAAGACCCTCCGCAAGACCGCAACTATCCCATACGCCTTACCCTGAAGGGAGCGGGCCCTCACGATCTGACGGCGAAGGCGACCATCCAGTTCGCACTCACCGAGCAGGAACAGGACGATCTCCGCCGGTATCTTGAAGACTACCTCGAACGTGCCGAGAGCGTGGAGCCCATCACCGTTCAGCAGGTCGAGGCGATGATGAAGACCCGCGGCGAGGAACTCTACGCCAAAGTACTAACAGCCAACGGTGGCACCCAGGCGCTCTGGTTCTCCATCCGCAACGAGCTGGCCGATCTGCGTGTCGAGATCGCGACCGGGGTCGCCGAAGCCGCTTCCATCCCCTGGGAACTGATGCGCGATCCGAAAATGGACTCGCCCATTTCCCTTCGCGTGAAATCCTTCGTTCGCGTCCAGTCCGATCCGAACATCTCCTTTGTTTCCGTCCCACCCGCCCAGGGTGGCCGGGTTCGCCTTCTCTACGTCGTGTGCCGCCCCAACGGACGCAACGACGTCGAACTGCGTGCCGTGGCCAACCGCCTGCTACAAGACCTCGGGGAGGATCGCCCCCGCTTCGACATCAAGGCCCTCCGTCCGCCCACGTTCGAGCAACTCGAAAAAGAACTGACCGACGCCAAGGCGGCGGGCCGCCCCTATCACATTGTCCATTTCGATGGGCATGGTATTTACGCCGACCTGAGCAAAACGACACTGGCGGACTGGCTAAGCACCCTGAGCGCCCTCACGCTGGGTGGCAAGAACTCCGGCAAGCACGGCTATCTACTGTTCGAGCATGCCGGCGCAGAGAAAATACGCCCCGTGGATGGTCAAACGCTCGGCCGGCTTCTCCATGACAACGGCGTGCCGATCCTGGTTCTAAACGCGTGTCAGTCCGCGATGCACGAAGCCACCGACGCCCCGAAAGCGACCGACGGCGTCCACGACGAAATCCGCGCCATCGGCTCGCTCGCCCAGTCAGTCGTGGATCAGGGTATCCCCGGCGTTCTCGGCATGCGCTACAAGGTGTATGTCGTCACCGCTGCCCAATACATCGGCCGGCTCTATGCCGCACTGGCCAAGGGGCGCGGCTTCGGCCAGGCGGCCACCGAGGGACGCAAATATCTTCAGCTCCACCCCGATCGCTGGGTGGGCCTTGGTCCCCGTCCACTTCAGGACTGGTTCGTCCCCGTCGTCTACGAGGCCGGTCGCGTCGAGCTCTTCCCCGGCGGCAAGCCCACCGAGCTGAGTGACGCCCCGGAGCTTGATCCCGTCCAGCAAAGCACCGCCCTTCTTCGCTATGTCCCCGAAGAAGGCTTCGTCGGACGCGACGAGACCCTCCTCGCCCTGGACCGCGCCTTCGACAGTCATCGCGTCGTTTTGCTGCACGCCTACGCCGGGCAGGGGAAAAGCACCACGGCCGTCGAGTTCGCCCGCTGGTATGCCGTCACCGGCGGGCTCGGTGAACAACCCATCGTCCTGCTCACCTCGTTCGAACGTCACACGGACCTCGACGACCTACTCAGCCAGATCGGCCGGCCCTTTGCCCCGCTTCTGGAGTCCAAGGGGATTGACTGGAGCGCCGTGAACGACGCCGACGAGCGTCGCAAACTCGTTCTGGGGATCCTCCGCGCCTTTCCCGTCCTTTGGATCTGGGACAACGTCGAACCCGTGGCCGGCTTCCCGGAAGGCGTCGAGTCTGATTGGACCCCGGCCGAGCAGAGCGATCTTTGCGACTTTCTCCATCAACTCAAGCTCGACGCCGCCGGCAAGGCAAAGATCCTCCTCACCTCGCGCCGCGACGAAAAGAAGTGGCTCGGCGGCATACCGCATCGGATCGCCATGCCTCGCATGAGAGATTCCGATGCGGCCAAGCTGGCCCTCACACTGGGCGACCAAAAAAAGCTCGAGCGCTCGCAGATAATGCACTGGAGCCCGCTGCTCGACTACTGCTCGGGTAATCCCTTGACCCTGCGCGTCCTCGTCGGCCAGGCGGTCAAAGAGAGTCTGCGCGGCAGGCCGCAGATCGAGAAGTTCGTGGAAGGCATCCGCAGCGGCGAAAAAGAAATTGAAGACACCGACGAAGAGCAGGGCCGTGACAAGTCACTCGGCGCCTCGCTCGACTACGGCTTCAGCCATGCGTTTGAAGACGATGAACTCCCCATCATAGCTCTACTGCACCTCTTCCAGGGCACGGTGAATGTCGCTGCTCTTGGTTTCATGGGCGAGGCCGCTGAGCACGCCCTGCCGGAGTTGAAGGGCAAGAGCAAGGAGCATCTCACCGGCTTGCTTGAGCGCGCCAAGGAGACGGGGCTGCTGACGCAAATCGGACCGGCGTATTTCACCATCCATCCCGCGCTGCCGTGGTTCCTCCGCCAGCTCTTCGCCCGCCACTACGACGGCAAGGCGGCCCGCTCCACCTGCCGGGCCGCTCTCCACGCCTGGGTCGAGGCGGTCGGCGCTCTGGGCACCTACTACCACGGGAGGTTTAACGAAGGCGACCAGCGTGTCATTAACTTATTGGAACTGGAGGAGGCCAACCTCCTCCACGCCCGTCGTCTTGCCCGTCGGAACCAGTGGTGGAGTTCGGTCTTAGCCTGCATGCAGGGCCTGAATGGACTCTATGGTTATCAAGGCCGCACGGCAGAGTGGGCCAGGCTTGTCGAGGAAATCGTCCCCGATTACTGCACCGACGACGATGCACCCATCTCAGGGTGTGAGAACAGTTACAGCATGGTCATGGGCTACCGCGTCGAACTGGCAAAGAACCATGAGCGCAAACTCAGGAAGGCCGCTGGCCTTCAGAAGAAACGCGTCGAATGGAACCACCGTCTAGCTGCCGCCGCCCTGACCTTGCCCGAGGACGCCCCACTGGACGACCACCAGCGCCACCTGCTGCGGACGATGGCGATTTCGGTGGAGGTGCTGGGCCAAATCCGGCGCGACGAAGAGAAGGCCGATTGCGAGCAGTATTTTAAAGAGGCCATCCGCATCTACCAGCGCATTCGGAACAAAATGGGTGAAGCTGTTGCGAGATTGAACCTCGGCCATGCTTACAAGGGTCTCCCCGCCATCCGCGACCTCGACGCCGCAGAGGAGGCCTACCGCCGCAGCTTGGATTTGCGAGCCCCGAATGACGCCCTTGGCCGTGCCAAGTGCATCAAGCAAATCGGCATGGTGCATCACCAGCGCTTCCTCGATGCCCGCGAGTGCAAAGAACCGGTGGAGAAGCTGCTCGGTCATGCCCAGGCGGCGGAAGAGCATTACCTGAAAGGGCTGCAACTGTGCCCGCCGGACGCCTTGACTGACCTCGCGCCGCAGCACCACCAACTGGGGAATCTGTATTCCGAGGTTGGGGAACTCGACAACGCCCGCGACCACTTCGAGCAAGCCGCGCGATATTCTGAAAAAGCCGGCGATCGCTTCGGCGCTGGTCAAACGCGCTACAACATAGCCCTCATGTATGCTCGGGCCTCAGCGCCGAAAGAGCTTCCTCCCCAGCAGCGCGAAAGCCTCCTCCGTGCGCGGGTTTATGCCGAAGCCGCCTTGCTCGACTTCCGACAATTCGAAGGCCGCGCCGCCGAGGAGGAGGCCAAGGCCCATGCTCTTCTCGATGAAATAGAGCGAGATTTGGGTAGACCCTTGGTGCCGGATCGAAATGAAACCGATGATGGCGAAGACACGAAGTCATGAAAGGACCGCTGCAATGAACACCATCGTAATGCGAGCAGTTTTTCGAAGTGAGCCTCCTCATGAAGCACGATTGGAAGTAGAAAACAGGATAGAGGGCATCGTGAAGATGTTTGCCCCACAATCTAAGCCTGAAATATCTAGTGGCGGCGGCTGTTTCTGGATTGCTGTCGAGGCTGTATCGACCGCCGTGGTGGGTTGGCTCGCCATTCAGACGGCAGGCTGGGCTTTCCAGAGGTATCTGTTGGATGGTCCAGTTTTACGCGCTCTACACAGGACGAAGGAAGATGACGGCAGCACGGAGCAGCAGTCGAGAGCGGAACCTGCAAATGACCACAATCCGAACGTTCAACTCATGCCGGCGCGCACCAGTCCTTTGGATGCGGTTGATGAAAGGGCACTTGAGAGTATCATCGGTTTTCTGGAATTTGCTAAGCCTGCGGGATTAAGGGAATTCACGTTGAAGGAGCTTAACACTGACGTTGATTCTGGAACGGGAGTTCTGGGGAAGATATGTCGACTTAGTTTGAGCAACGATGGGAAATGGAGCGCAGAGTTTATCCAAGTCGATACAAGGGACGACTTCTACGCATCGTAACGGTCCAGCAGTCGTGTCTACGACAGCCAACTTCACACTACTCAGTTCGCCTATCTCGGTTGGACGAAACTGGGCTTGGGCCGCTTCCGACGGGTGGCTGGGATCCGTTGTGACATGCGTGTCGCGTGGCATTCCCAAGCCGGAGGCGCGGGCATGGGTCGGCCCACGCGGCACATGGCCGCGCTGCGCTTGGCCATGCCACCCAACGACCGGAGCCGCGAAGAGTCGAGCCACCTTTTTGGGGACGGAACTAATCCTCGCACGGCGCGGGTCCCGCGACGAACGATGGAACGGTAGAAAACCCGTAGGAACCGTCGAAAACGGCCAAGAACGGCCTCCCGGACCCGCCGAAATGCCCAAAATCGATACCCTAACATTTTTCTAACATTTGTCTTGCCAACCGGCCGAGGATGCGGTAGAGTTCGCCCTGTTGTAGCGGACGCGGTCGCTGGATGTGACAGCCGGCGGCGGAGCCGAAGCCCGACGGCATCGGTCGCGGGCTCGACGGATGACACGAAGGACAGAGGCCGGCCCGTCGTAGCCACCGCCGCAACGTGCCATACTCGGAGTGTTTGAATGCCGCTCTTGGTGACGGGGAGTATCGGGATCGATTCGGTGAGCACGCCGCATGGGCGGGCCGACGCCGTTCTGGGCGGGACGGCCGTCTATTTCTCGTTCGCCGCCTCGCAATACGTGCCTGTGCGGCTGGTGGCCGCCGTCGGCGACGACTTCCCTCCTGAGTTCCGCACCGTGCTCGAATCGCGCGACATTGACCTTGCCGGTCTCGAGGTGCGCGAGGGCAGCCGCACGTTCCGCTGGGACGGTCGCTACGAGGGTGCGATGGGCGAGGCCGAGACGGTCGATGTCCAGCTAAACGTCCTCTCCGAGCGTGCCCCGAACATGCCCGCGACGTTTCTCGACTCGACCACCGTCTTCCTGGCCAACACACACCCGTCGCTCCAGCGTGAGATCCTTTCGCAACTGCCCTCGGTCGATCTGTCCGTTTGCGACTCGATGAACCTTTGGATCGAGAATGAACGCGCGTCGCTGCTTGACACCTTCGCCGTGGTCACCGGGGTCATCATTAACGATGCCGAAGCCAGGCAGCTCACCGGGTGCGTCAACCTGATCGAGGCGGGCGAGGCCGTTCTCGATATCGGCCCCGAGTTCGTCATTATCAAAAAAGGCGAGCACGGGGCGCTTCTGATTACCGCGGACGGGCCGTTCGCCATACCGGCCTATCCAACCAAGTTGGTTCGCGACCCCACCGGCGCCGGCGACAGCTTCGCCGGGGGCGTGCTGGGCTACCTGGCCGACCAGGGTTGCCACGATGTCGATACGCTCCGCCGCGCCATGGTGCGTGGCACGGTGGCCGCGTCGTTTACGATCGAAGATTTTTCCCTCGGTCGCGTCAAAGACCTGACCCGTGACGAGATCGACCAGCGGGTGGATCACTTTGTCAGCATGCTGCGTTTCGATTGACCAACGCTCTTACGATGTAGGCCACGGGTCGATCGCCCGTGTCCGTGTTCCTTATGACCCGTGCGACTCTTCGTAGCCATTGAACTCGATGACACGGTCCGCCGGGCGCTGGAGAGGCTGCAGAACGCTTGGAAGCCTCGATTCGAGGATGTGCGATGGGTTCCGGCTCACCAACTGCACGTAACGCTTACGTTCCTGGGTGACGTGGATGATGCTACGGTTTCCGATCTGGCCGATGCTGTTTCTCAAGCCGCCGCAGTGTGCGAACCGTTCGAAATCGCGGCTGTTGCGTGTGGATGTTTTCCTGCTGGCGGCGCGGTCCGAACCGTTTGGAGTCGTGTGCAAGAGAAATCCGGGGCGCTCACGCGCTGTGTGGAAGCCTTGGAGGCACAGTTTCTCGCGCTCGGGTTTCCCCGAGAACGGCGGCCCTTCTCCGCGCACGTCACCGTCGGCCGCGTCCGAACAGACCGGTCCATCGGCCGCCTGCGTTCGATTGTCGAATCGACGAAGATGAGGCCCACGGGCCAGCCCGTGTCGTTTGTAACACTGATGTCGTCGGTTCTTTCGCCGAAAGGTCCGACCTATACGCCGCTATGCAAAGCCCCGCTCGGACGCCCCGAGCCGTGAATCGAAAGAGAGGTCTTGGATGAAAATCGCCCCGGAAGACAACCGCGAAGCCAAACGTGACGAGGCGCTTGGCCGCGCGCTGCAGCAGATCGAAAAGGCCTTCGGCAAAGGGTCCATCATGCAGCTCGACCAGATGGCCTCCGAGATCGACGGGCTTTCAACCGGGGCGCTTTCGCTTGATCTGGCCCTGGGGGGCAAGGGTCTGCCGCGCGGCCGTATCGTCGAGCTGTATGGGCCGGAATCGTCCGGCAAGACGACGCTCGCGTTGACCGTCGCCGCGGCCGCTCAACGCGAGGGCGGTATCGCCGCCATCATCGACGCCGAGCATGCGCTCAACCCGGTCTGGGCGAAAAAATGCGGCGTGAAGCTGGAAAAACTCCTGGTCAGCCAACCGGACTCCGGCGAGCAAGCCCTCGAAATCACCGAGATGCTCGTGCGCAGCGGCTCTGTCGATGTCATCATCGTGGATTCCGTAGCGGCGCTGGTTCCCCGGTCCGAGATCGAGGGTGACATGGGCGACGCCCAGATGGGCTCACAGGCCCGCTTGATGAGCCAGGCGATGAGAAAGCTCACCGCCGCCATCGGCAAGACCAAGTCGGTCATCATCTTCATCAATCAGATCCGTATGAAGATCGGCGTGATGTTCGGCAACCCCGAGACGACCACCGGGGGCCGTGCGCTGAAGTTCTACGCGTCGGTCCGCCTGGACATTCGCCGCGTGGCTTCCATCAAAGAGGGAGACACGTTTACCGGGAACCACGTTCGCGTGAAGGTGGTCAAGAACAAGGTCGCCGCCCCGTTCCGCCAGGCCGAGTTCGACATCATGTTCGACAGCGGGATCAGCGCCGAGGGCGACCTGCTCGATCTGGCGATCCAGGACAACATCGTCGATAAGAGCGGCGCGTGGTTCAGCTACAAGGACGTTCGCCTCGGACAAGGTCGGGAGAACGCCAAACAGTTCCTGCTCGACAACCCCGACCTGTTCCAGGAGATTACGACTGCGGTCCTCGCCAAGCGGAATCCGCCGGCTCCGGAGCCCGAGACCACGCCCGAAACCACGCCCGCCCCCGCCAAGGCCCCTGCGACGGAGCCAAAGTCCGCGCCGAAGCCCACGAAACGCAAGAGGGCCTAGTGTATGGTCAACCTTGAACCTGCGGGTTTGCTCGGTGGGTGGCCCATACACTGCTCCAGAGCAGTCGCACACGTCTTGACCCATTCTTGACCCGTCAATCGGCGGCTGACGCTGCAATATCGCGCCCGCTTCTTGAGGCATCTGGCGGCCCGTTGAAGAAGTGTGGCGGGGGCTTCCAGCCTTTGTATACACCGGCTGGAAGCCGGTGCCACGGCGAGTCTTGGTGTTCTTCAACGAGCTACCAGGCCCGCGACGATCTCCGAGGAGAAGCCCTGAGCCTGGGGGGCTCCTTGCCCATTCATATCTAAATCTCAACGTCCGGTAAGCCGAAGACTGGCTCGGGTGCCGCGGGTGTGCATCCGCGCGCCTGCGCGTATTTTGCCTCGCGCCCGACGATCCGACGCAGCCACTCCCATGCATCGGGTCGAGAACCGAAGCACCGGCTACGTGGACGAAGGGGCTCGCCTTGACCAGGCAAGATCAACGCACCGATACGTCTGCCGCACCACCCCTGAAGACCGCGACAGCGGACGCCCGGGCTTCGCGTTCCATTCTTGCCGTCGGCCCGGACACGACCAGCGTCGGCGGGATGGCCAGCGTCGTCTCACAGATCCAGGCGATGCCCTTCCGCGGACGATACCGCTCGGAGCTGTTCGCTCTCACTCGGTCAGCCACCCCAGGTGAGCCATTCCATCGACGTCTAGGAAGGCATCTCGCGCAGCTGGCACGGCTTCGGACCACGGTGGCCCGGCTGGACCCCGCGGTCGTTCACATCCATACGTGCAGTGGATTCTCTTTCCTACGATCCGCGATGGACATGCTGGTTGTCCGCTGGTGCCGCTGTCCCGTCATTTTGCACATCCACGGCGCGGCGTTCGATTCCTTCCACGAACGGCAGCCGCGATGGCGTCGTGCCCTCATCCGCGCCTGCCTGAGTCGCGCGGATCGTGTCATCGCGCTGTCAGAGGAATGGAAACGGCGATTGGAGTTCATGGCCCCGCGTGCGCGCATCGTCGTCATCGAAAACGCCGTCGAAGGCTCGGACGCCGCCCGCCGCGTGCGACCGAGCGGTCCGTGCCGATTCACGCTTCTGGCGCGCATGGACGAATGGAAGGGCATCGACGACTTGCTCGACGCCTGCGCACTCTTGGCAAGGCAAGACAGGTCCTTCGAACTGGCGCTGGCCGGCCCCACCGGAACGGCCGGCGACGCCCCGACCTTGAAACGCAAGATCGCGGAGCGCGACCTGTGCCGCGCCGTGCGGTACGTGGGCGTTGTCCATGGAAGCGAGAAGGCAAAGCTTCTGGAGTGGGCCGACGTGTACGTGCAGCCGAGCCATCAGGAAGGGATGCCGATTTCCCTCCTGGAGGCCCTCGCCAGCGGCTTGCCCGTCGTGGCGACCACGGTCGGCGCCGTCCCCGAAGTGATCAAGCACGAACACCAGGGGCTCTTGGTGCCGCCGCACCGTGCGGACCTGTTGGCCGCGGCCATGTGCGAGATGACCGTCAGCGTCTCGCGGCGCGATCGGATGGCCGGCGCCGCGCGGGAACTCGCCCGTGACCGGTTCAGCATCGACCGATTCGAGCGCGAGCTGATCGCGCTCTACGATGACATGGTCTTGGCAACCGCCACGCCGGGCACACGCCGCGACCAACCGCAACTCCGCGCACGACGCCACCAGAAACCATGCCCTACGATGTGAACGATGACCCGGCGGTGTGTTCGGATGACGAACCGGCGCTGCGCCCGGGATCAGTCCTTGGCGGCCGCTCCGGCAGGGGATTCGAGCACTTCAGTCCCGCTGGCATCATTGATGTGACCAGCGACCGAGGCGACCTTGCGATAGCCCAGGTATTGGATGATCTCAAAAACTTCAGACCAGGTCGGGAAGGGACGGTCGTTGGTCTTCTTGTACTCATCGATCGCCATGATGAACGCGAGGAGTTCACCGGTGATTTCGCCTTCCTCGGCCGCCCGGCGAACCACGCCGCGTCGGCGACCCGGTCCTCGGCGTCGATCCATTCCCGAACGACGCTCAACCACCGAGGCTCTTCGCCCGCTCCGTTCTCGACGATCCGGACCTTTGTATGATTCCGCCATGCCGGTTGCATCGGCAGGAGCCGACGTGGTCTTGACCGCCGTGTGAAGAGATACGACGGTTCCTCATCTGCAATCCGGTGGCACCGGACTTATCGGCACTAAGGGTGCGATCGTTGTCGCGGCGCATCGATCCCTCGCGCTGGCGGCAGGGGGCGAAACCACCCGCTCGTTTGGTTGACAACTGAATCCACCGCCCGTCCAATCCACAGGTTAAGGAGAACCCACGGATGAGCCCCGACGATCCCGCGCCTAGTGCTGCATCGACCGCACCGTCCGATCCTGAACCGGTTCGGGCTGCGGACATCCAGGAAGACGTCGCAGAACCCCTATCAACCGCTGCGACGGCCGGTGGAGCCTCACTGGACCCGGCCGATGAAGAAGACCTCTGGGTCGGTCGCACAAGCTGGAAGCACTACACCGGTCGCCTCGCGCTCTGGCTCCTGGCCAACGCCTTTTTCGCCGGTTTCGTCCTATGGCTGGCACCGCGCTGGGAGTGGCTCGATTTTTGGCGCGGCGTCACGATGGTCGCCGCGGTGTTCGTCCTCAGCGGGCTGGAGTTCGCCGGGCGCCGCGTCCTTCTGCGGATCATCGATCACCGCTACCGCCTGACCACCCAGCGACTCTTCATCGAGCGCGGCATCCTCAACCGCACCATCGACCAGACCGAGCTGATCCGCGTGGACGACGTTCGATTGCACAAGACCCTCTTTGACCGCATCATGGGGTTGGGCTCGGTGGCCATCGTATCGACCGACGCAACGGATCAGGAGACACTTCTGGAGGGGATTTGCGAGCCGGAGAAAGTGGCCGAGGCGATTCGAACCCACATGCGTACCCTGCGGCGAAAATCGCTGTTCATTGAAAACCTGTAGTGCTCGGTCGCGCGTCGATCGATGGTTACGTGCCATGGGCAAGCGTCGGCTTGCCCCTGAACTCGGGGTCCATGACACGGGCAAACAAGCTTGCCCATGCCCCCCTCGA
This sequence comes from uncultured bacterium, assembly GCA_965371245.1. GTDB lineage: Bacteria > Planctomycetota > Phycisphaerae > UBA1845 > UBA1845 > CBDUXT01. The sequence goes on from CBDUXT010000034.1 coordinate 26,200, forward strand.
AAGTCATCAAATAAGGCGCGACGCAGCAATAGAGCCCGTAGCGACGCCTCACCGGGCCGATCCGTCGTGTTCGCCACCAGCGCGGTTCAACTCCTGGATTTGGTCGGCACAAGTTTCACCCGCCGCGGCGCCGATCCTATGGACAGGCTTGGGCACTGGCCTTGTTCCGGGCTTCGCCTAGAATGTACATGGGGCACGCGATGATCCGATCCGGGTCGCGCCGACCACGAAGGAAACGAGACCCATGAGCGATCGGACCCAAAAGCAGCAACGGAAGTTGGAGACCGTCGAGCCGCTGGGCAAGCGGGTCGTCGTTCGCAAGGACGAGGACAAGAAGGTTACGAAGGGGGGCATCGAACTCCCCGACTCGGTCGAGATTCCGACCATCACGGGGCGGATCGTCTCCATCTCCGCGCAGATCGACAACGACGACGACTTCCCGATCCGCCAGTACGATCGGATTCTGTTCAACCCCAAGAACGCAATCCCCGTCGAATTCGACGTCGGTAACTATCTGTACGTGGTGCCCATCGAAGACGTTGTGGCCGTATTCCGCAAGGCCACCTAAGGACCACAGCGCGGCCATGGGTCCAGCACCCGAGCCGACCGATCGGAACGTCCATGATCGACCTGCCCACACCCGCGCTGATTGGCGTCATTCATCTCCCCGCCCTCCCGGGAAGCCCGTTACACATGCTCCCGATGACCGAGATCCTGGACCGGACCGTTGCGGACGCGCGGACCCTCGCCGAGGCCGGCTTCGACGCGCTGATCGTAGAGAACTTCTCCGACGTTCCGTTCGCTCCGGAGTCACTGCCTCCAGCCAGCGTGGCCGGCATGGCGGTCGCCGCCGACCACGTCCGGCGGGCCGCCGGACTTCCGATCGGGATCAACGCGCTGCGCAATGATTCCCTGGCCGCCTTGGGGATTGCCGCGGCCTCCGGCGCAACCTTCGTCCGCGTAAACGTCCACACCGGGGTGAGTGCGACGGATCAGGGCATGCTCGACGGGCGCGCTCACGAGGCCCTTGGGTATCGAAAACAGCTAGGCCTCCCGATCGCGATCCTCGCCGACGTTCATGTCAAGCACTCGGTTCCCGTGAACCAACCAGACATCGCTCGTGCGGCCCGGGACACGGCGTACCGCGGGCTCGCCGACGGGTTGATTGTCAGCGGTCCATCAACCGGCGAACCCGTGAATCTGGATGACCTGCATCGCGTGCGCCAGGCCGTTCCCGACCGACGACTTTTCGTGGGAAGCGGCGCTACGCCCGAAACCGTGGCCGAGCTGCTTACGGTGGCCGGCGGAGTCATCGTCGGAACCGGGATCAAGAAGGGCGGGGTGACGACCAACCCGGTTGATTCTGAGCGGGCGGCCGCATTCGTCCGAGCGTCCCGCGCTGGGTAGCGCCGCGGGCTTGTCACGAAAAAAAAGTGACAGCTATTGTCAGTGCTCCGGCCGTTCGGTATAGTGTCCCGCTCTCTGGGCGTCACGAAGATGCCATATCGTCGGGAAATGCATGCGTTTGGGCGTGTGTCTCGATGTGCCTTGGAACAAGAACACCGGGAGGCCACCATGGCGAGTCAAGTGAGTGCACGGTCCGACTTCACTGAAACCCTTGCGATCCACGTTGCGCTTAAGTCGGCCCTGAAAGCCAAACAATACGCGAATAACGATGCCGTGCGTAAGGCGGCCAACACCCTGTGCGAGAACCTTGAGAGTGAACGTTCCATCTACGGACGGCAACTCAAGATGATCGCCCTGATGGAGAAGGGTGCCAGTTTGGCGGAGATGGGCAAGAAACTTCACTGCTCGCGACGGACCGTCTTTAGATATCTGAATCACCTCGAAGATGCGGATATTACAATCAAACTGGACGGATTAAAATATTGCGTGGATAAGAGCGTCGCCAAGTTGGCGCGGGCTTAACCGACGCTTGACGAAACCGGATCATCCCCCGGTAGACCGGGCTGCCGCATGGCAGGGGCCGGCTTCCCGTCGGTGCGATTTCTTCGGCGCCCGGCGGTGAACGGGCTTCCGTCGCTGGGACGACTCCACGCCTGAAGGCCCGTCGGCGCCCCAAGGAGTCGTCTCCCATCACACGCAACCGCTGAGGTCCGCAAAACACGCCCGTTCGTTTGATTGCACCCACTTCGCTCGCTACCCTAAATAGAGGGGCAGGGTTCGTGGACGCTTCGCGGGTACGTCGTTAGGGGGTACTACCGGTATGCATCCCGCCGGTCGATTCTCGATCTCGGCGGCCCGGGTGGAGGTCCGCGCCGACCGTGTCCAGCACGCGATGCCGCGGCATCGGGGGTCCGTGCAAACCCCGAGTCTTGCGTTGCCGTAGCGACACAGCCCGAGCGGGGCTAGACCGGAGTGAGTGCCTGTGAGATTCCTACGCGGCGGCATTGCCTGTCTCTTCGCACTGACGTGCGCCGCGTGGCCGGGCTGCGGTCAGACGACGCTCGACGGGGTCCCAGATGCCGGAGACTCCGTGGGCGATGTGATGACCGGCGACGGAACCACGGGCGGCTCGACAACGGTCGGCGGAACCGACCCCGCCGCGGATCCCGACCCCACGACTCCCACTCAGCCGCTCCCCCCGGACGCACGGGTTGTAGCCCGCGTGCGCAACGAGAGCACCATCCGCGCTGACGTGACCGTGCGTTTTATTCAGGACGATACCGTCGTTCGGCTCGCCTTCGTCCGGGTCTTGCCCTTGACGATGACGACGGTGGTGAGTCCGAAGCCGGCCGACGCCGTAGAGCTCTCCGGCGTCGATGAACAGGGCGTCGCTCTGACGAGCGAACGCTTCGTGCTCGGAGCCGGGTCCAATGTGGACGCACCGATCGAATACGTGATTCGCGACGATCGCCTGGACGTCCCCCCGGTGGAACCGCCCATCCCCGGCGAGATCGTCCTGATCGAACCGGCGAATGATGTCACGTTGACACTTGGGTCCGCGCTCCGCGTGCGCTGGATCGACGCCAGCAGCGAGCCCGACGCGGTCGTCCGCATCTTCCTTCGCCTGGCGGCCGCCTCTACGCTCTTGTCGGTAGGGCCGGCCGTGGGGGCTACCCTGGACGGCCCGAACGACCAATTGGTCATCATCCTCCAGGATCTCTCGCCCGGCATCTACGAGATCATCGGCGAACTCGAAGACGGTGACACAATCACGTCATCGACAGCGCCGGGCATGATCGAGATCCTTCTTGACCCCATCAACGAGGCGCCAACGCTCGAGTTGACCGAGCCCGCCGTTGCGGTTCAGATCGACCAAGGCAGCGCGCTTGCCGTACGCTGGATCGATTCGGACGCCGACGACAATGCACGCATCTCCCTGTGGCTCGATCCGGACTTGGCGGCCGCGGCCTTCGACGGAGACGAGATCCTGCTCGCCTCATCTCTCGGTGAGGACGTGGACGGTGTGGGTGATCAAATCACCCTGGGCATCACGGCCGAGCCGGGCGACTACCGTGTGGCGGGGACCATCAGCGACGGTCTGTCCGAAGTGACCGTGTGGGCTCCGGGCGTGGTTACGGTCTCGGGTGGTCCGCCGGTTGAGCCGGACATCCTCCCGCCGGAACTCTCCTTCGTTACGCCAACCGAGCTGGTCAAGACGCGACTTGGCGACCCGCTGGAGCTGTTCCTGGAAGCCCTGCACGTCACGGAAGATTCGCAGGTGCGGTTGTTTCTGGTCTTCCTCGGTGGCGATCGCCAGGGGGAGCGCATTGCGTTGGCACCCGCCAAGCTCGTGCTCAACGCACCAACGACCGTACCCCTTCCGGCGGCGACGGAGGAGGAGATTCCGAACGCGTATTGGCCCCGACACTTCAGACTCGAAGCCGAGGCAACCACGCCCGGCTTCGCCCCCGTGGTCGAAGCGGCGCCGGGTGAGGTTTGGATTCGCCAAGAGGTCGAAATCACGAGCGTTCGAATGGTCAACTACCGATGTACGGGCGCCATCGAACCGGAGATTGACTGCTCACGGTTTTTCGGTGTCGATGTTCAGTGGTTCGGCGGCGGATTCGAGGAGCGTGAGACACATGGTGAGGTGGCGTTCTGGATCGCCGAAGTTGACCACCTCTCGGAAAGCCTCAAGAGGGATCGCACGCATTTGATCCTCCATCGAATGCCGGAGAGCCCGAACGTGCCTCGGGTGACCGAGCTGTCCGTATCTCGTCTCATCGTTGAACCGGTGGGCGTTGACAACTCCTTGGAACTGACAATTAACGCGGGTACGTATCAGTTCATCACGGAAACGACGACGAACCTGTTCGGCTCGATCACTTCGCAGGCTCATCCTGACCCTTTCGAGATCTGCCTCTTGCCGACGCCGGTTTTTTGTTCGCGGCCATAGCCACCAACGCCGTGAGCGAGTTTTCCAAATCCCTCAGGGTACGCTTCGCGCCGGGACGGGCCACGCAGACGATGTCCAGCCCCGAGGGAAGCTCCCCTTTTCGAGCCCGAAATGCCTCCCGAAGCCGCCGACGTACGTAGTTGCGCCGAACGGCGTTGCCGATGCGCCGACCCACACTGCGCCCCAACCGTGACCAGCCAAGTCCGTTGTCCGCAACATAGACGATCAACAGGGCGTCGGCCGCCGAACGCTTCTGTGCGAAGACGCGTGCGAAGTCCGTGGGCGATCGCATGCGTTCGTGCTTGCGGAACAACTGATCGCGCGATCTGTCCGCTGTCATGGCTACGCTAGCCTGCTCATCCGAAGAAGGGGCGCTCGTTCGCGGCCGACGAGCATACCTTATCCGTCAACAACCGGCGACCGCGCTCCGCGCGACCGGAGCAACAGCAACATCATCGAGGGAACCAGCAGCGGGCGAATCAGGAACGTGTCGATCAAGATGCCCACCGAGAGCGCCACCGCAAACTCCTTCATCAGCAGCAGCGACCCGGAAAACATGGACGCGAAGGCGGCGGCCATGATGATCCCACAGCTACTGACGACCCCGCCGGTCTTCGCCACCGCCGTCGCAACCGCGTCACGCGGCGGGCGCGTCTGCAACTCCTCCCGGATCCGCGAGACCACGTAGATGTTGTAGTCCTGGCCAAGACTGAGGATGATAATGAACAACAGGAAGTCGATCTGCCAACTCAGCCCGTCCAAACCATACAGTCCGTGGAAGACCAGCCAGGTCGTCCCGTAGGCCGCCAGGTAGGTCAAGAACGTGGCCGAAATCAAGACGGCGGACTGCACGAGCGAGCGGACGAGCACCACGAGGATCAAGCCAATCAGCGTCGTGGCGGCGATCGCGACCAAGCGAAAGTCACGCCCGGCGACATCGCGCAGGTCTGCATAGAACGGCCCTTCCCCGGATAGATCCACGACCACGCTTTCTCCGCCCGACACCTCGGCGAGCCCACTTCGGCCGACCGCGCGCACGGTCCGCGCGTGCAGCCGCCGAACAAGGTCCATCGCCGCCCCCGACCGCGGTTCGACGGCCAGACCCACGTCGATTCGCGCCGACCGACCGCTCGCGCCGATATAGAAACGTCGCGCGATCTGATCGGTCAACGCGGCCGTGATCCGGTCGAGCGCGCCGGCGGTCGGCTCGGTGACGCCGCCACGGCTGTCACCTATAGGGTCGCAGAGGTCGCGCTGGTACACGACGGGCAGATCCCGGCGGAGCGCCGAGGCGATGGTATCCAAGGCATCACGCAGCACCGGAAGCACCGTCGGCGTGTCCAGCCGATCCGCTGTCGTCAGAATCAATGTCTGCTCGCTGACACCGCCGGTCGCGAAGAAGTGTCGGTCGTACAATCGGGCGCCGCGCACGAACGACGATTGTGAAGGATACTCGTCGTAGGTGTCGAACAACGGCGATACGCGTAGACCGAGCACGGCCGGCACCGCCAACAACAAGATCACCACAATCGCAACGACCCCCGGTCGTCGCGTCGCCAGTTGGCCGACGGCGGGCCAGATTCCACGGTCGGTCGCGCCGGCGGCACGGATCGCGATGGGCCAAAAGAGCCGCCGACCCGCCACGAACATGAGCGAGGGAGTCAGGGTGACCACGACCGCGGTGGCGACGCAGATGGCTGCTGCGATCGTCGGACCGGACGTCGAAAAGTCACGGTTCTCTGCCAGTGCAAGCGTGGCGAGCCCGACGACGTTGGTTGCGGCGCTGGCGAGGATGGCACCGCCCGTCCGGCCGACGGCAATCTCCACTGCCATCGACGCATTGTCGGTTCGCGCCATCTCCTCTCGAAACCGCGCGAACAGAAACAGGCAATAATCAACACCGGAACCGACGAGGATGACAGCGATGAACATCTCCACCAGTCCGTTGATAGGGAGCCCGGCCGCGGCCGCCCAACCCAGCAAACCCAGCGAGACAGCAAGCGAAACGGCGATCGTCACAAGGGGCAGCAGCATCGCCACCGGCGAGCGATAGATCACCAGCAGGATCAGCGTGATGGCGCCGAACGCCCAGATCGTCGTCCGATCGATGTCACCCTTGGCACTACGATCCAGCAGCTCGCCCAGGGCGGCCGAGCCGGTTACCTCGATCCGCAGGCCCGGCGCCGGCGCGTTCGCGGCGACGACGCTGTGAATCTCGCGCACACGGCTGACACTGCTGTGGGTCAATAGCTCGGCCGGCAGGTCCACGCCAATGACGCCGGCCCGCCCGTTCGGGCTTTCCAGCAGGGGGCGCAGGTGGGGTGCCGTCGTCACGGAATGTACGTGCCAACCCAGTCGTCCGCTCCTGGCATGGAGCGTCAGAGCAATGGCATCGATGACGCGGCGATCGGCTTGCGTCAGCCCGGACTCGCGAACGAAGACCACGGCCGCCCGACTCGCCGGCGCCGCGTCGGGGAACTCCGCGCGCAGCCGGGCGAAGCCGCGCTGCGACGGCAGATAGGCGGGCAGGAACCCTGTGGCATCGTCCTTCAAGAGCGTCGGAACGGAAGGAGACGGAAGCCGGATCGCCAGCGCGAGCATGAGCCAGGCAATCATCCACACCCAGGCGGAACGCGAAACAAAACGAGCTCATCGATCCATGCGGCGAATATCTCTTGGAACATTCGTGCGACCTCGACGCACGACCTGAGAGCCTATCCCGGAACGGTGTGGCACCGGCATCTTGCCGGTGTTTTCACGGGCCGCAAGCCCGCGCCGCACTTGTCTTCGCGATTGGTTCAAAGCACCGATAGATGCTGTCGCTCGATCGCGCACGGGCTATCGGACCGGTCCGCGTTCGAGCGCGCATGGTACCGCAGCGCACCTGGGCTGACCACGCACTCGCGAACGCAACCAGCGCCGCGTCAATCCGATAAAAGGCTCCCTTCGACCGCAACCTCTCGGCGCAAATCGCGAGCCGGATCGGTGACACCGACTGATGAAGCCAACGCGGTCGATCGCCGACCTACTGGATATGCGGCGCATGCGGGCAAGGCCCCGCACCTGCAACACCGACGGCCTCGCCAACGCGTCCGCGGAGAATGTTGACCCGTGAACGCCGAGAAAACAAAACCACAGGCGAGGTTACCTCTGTCCTATTTCATCTCTCGGTGCGAGGAACTGACGCGCGTACGTGCCGGCAATCGCGACGAACTTCGGCTGATTCGTACGGAACTTGAACTTCTTCGCCGAATCCATCGGCACACACTCGGCCAACGCACGCCGCGCGGTGCCGTGCATACGCGACCCAACCCGACCAAGTACTCGCCCGCGGACCGCCGCGAATTGATCGAAATCCTAGCGGACTCATCCGATGCAATCGTCGAAAAGATGATTGCCGTGCTCGACACGGAGTTCGCTGACACTCGAAAGGAAATCATGATGTCCGTGGTCAACGACGAAGCGGAAAAAATCGCCCATGAGGCGGCTGAAAGCGGCGCCGTGGACTTAGCCGCTCCCGCCACCGACGGCAACGATCCCACATCGATCCCGCCCGACGTGGAAGAGGCGCTCCGACGCGCGGAGTCCCAACTCGCCGCTTGTCAGGAAGAACCAACCCCGCCGGATGACCCGAGGCCCGCAGCCAAGGAAGCGGTGCCCGCCGCCGCGACGACTCCCGATCCTCCGCCATCGGACACCGCGTGCGTCGCCGACTCCGGCACGCCTCCGCAGGCGGGGGCAGGCGAGCCAAGCCCCGCCGACAGGGCGACCGAGCGCGCAGACGCTACGCCCTCTTCGCAGCAGGATGACGCGACGCCCGAGAAAAACGCGCCGGCTAACCAGACCGCCGAGACCACGCACGCGCCCTCAGTCGAATCCTCGGAGCCGACTCCGATCGTGGCCAGCCTCTCGGCGGACGATGCTACGAAACCTGACGATCCTGTCGCTAGCGAGGCCGATCAAGTGAAGAACACAGACCAAGTAAACCAATCGAAGACGGATGCGGTGGCCCCCGCGCCGCAGGAAACGCTGGCTCCCAAAGCCGAAGCCCCCGATCAGAACCCCTCAACGAACGCGCCGCAGGCGGATCCGCCACCCGCCGCCACCGCGTCGCCACCCGCCACCTCCGTGCCGCCAAGCGCCGCCGTGTCCCCGAGCACCCCGGAGCCCTCTCAAAACAAATCCAAGGCCGACTTCGCCGACGGGGAATACACACCGGAGCGAGCCGAGCAGGCCGTCGCAGCCATCGAGGACGGCATCCGCAAGCTGGCCCACCTTCTGCGCACCGAAGTGAAGGGCCAATGGGACCAGGCCAGGACCGCCATGGACAGCGTCAGCGGCGCCAACGAACAGATCGACGGAGTCTGCCAGCGCGTTCGAGAGGCGCTTGAGCAAGCCAAGCATGCCACCATGGAAATCCATGCCGAGCGGGATGAGGCCAGACTGTTTCGCCAGGAGACCCAGCGGGCCAAGGAACGTGCCGAAACAAGCGCAGCGGCCGCGGAACTGGCGGCCGACCAAGCCGTGGACGAGCTACGATTAATCCACGAGACCCGGCTCCGGGACTCGAAGGGATCGACGGCCGAGTCCGTTCCATCTGCCTGAGAGGGCGAAGAAGATAGGGTCATGACAGACCGAGCCGCGACCGTCAGGCAGCGGTCCTGGAACCCGAAATCGGACCGCTTCCTCACGGGCGCGACTCCGAAAGAGCATCCTTAAACACGCTCCGAGGGCTCCGATCTATCGAATGCGACGCCCGCAAGAGCGATGCCGGCCGGCCTCGACGGACCTGGACAGTGCCCTGGTCCCCTGCCATACTCCCGTTCCGTGAAACTTCACCGTGTGGCGTGCATGGCGATCGATACGACCGTCGTGCATGAGGCATGCGAAGGTGTTGGGTACCGGACGTGGGCGAAAAGGACACGACGCGGACATGAGCATTCTGGTTGACGGCAACACCAAAGTGATTTGTCAGGGCATCACGGGCAAGGCCGGTGCGTTCCACACGGCGCGATGCCTGGAGTATGGAACGCAGATGGTCGGCGGCGTCTCGCCCGGAAAAGGCGGAACACGCTCCGAACAGGATCTTCCGGTCTTCAATTCGTGCCACGACGCTGTCGCTGCCACCGGGGCGGAGGTGTCGATGATCTTCGTGCCCGCGCCCTTCGCCGCCGACGCGGCGATGGAGGCCGCCGACGCCGGTTGTTCCCTCGTCGTGCTCATTACCGAGGGCGTTCCGACGCTCGACATGGTACGGGCGCGCGACTTCCTCGACGAAAAAGGCGTCCAGTTGGTGGGGCCGAACTGTCCCGGCGTCATCACGCCCGGCGCCTGCAAGATCGGGATCATGCCCGGCTACATCCACAAACAGGTCGAGAACGGCTGCAAGACCGTCGGCATCATCTCGCGTAGCGGAACCTTGACGTACGAAGCCGTTTGGCAGTGCAGCTCGCGCGGGCTGGCGCAATCCACCTGTGTCGGCATCGGCGGCGACCCGGTGAAAGGACTGAACTTCATCGAGCTTCTCAAGATGTTCCAGGAAGACGAAGAAACCAACGCGATCATCATGATCGGTGAGATCGGCGGGACGGACGAGGAGCTGGCCGCCAAGTTCATCGACCGCAACGTGACCAAACCGGTCGTCGCCTTCATCGCCGGGCAGACCGCGCCGCCCGGCAAGCGCATGGGGCACGCCGGGGCCATCATCAGCGGCGGAGAGGGAACGGCCGGGTCGAAGATCGCCGCGCTCAAGGAAGCAGGCGTTCACGTCGCGGATTCGCCGGCGCAAATAGGAGAAGCCATGGCGGCGCTCCTCGCCTAATACATGGTTACGCCTAGGTTTTGGAGCGTGCCACTGCTCTCGAGCAGTGTCGGGGTTCGACACGGCGTAGACCGAACCCGAAGAGTTACATGTGACAAAGCACCCGCGTCCGCCGGTCAAACAGGTTCCTTCTCGATGGGGCGCGTCTTAACACTACGAGCACAAGCCCCAAAGCCGCCTTCGCATCGCCATCGAGCGCACGAGCTTTCATGAACTACTGGCTCTTGAAGACGGAACCCGGCGACTACAGCTACGCCGACCTTGAGCGAGACAAGGCCACGATCTGGGAGGGCGTCCGCAACAACCAGGCCCTCGTGTATCTGCGACAGATTCGAAAAGGCGACGAGGCCTTCATCTATCACACGGGGAAGGAAAAACACATCGCCGGGGTCGCCAAGGTCGTCAAAGGCCCCTACCCCGACCCGGATGAGGACGATGTCAAACGGGTTGTCGTGGACATTCGCCCCACCAGACCGCTCGCGGTGCCCGTGCCCCTGGCCAAGGTGAAGGCCGACCCGTCGATGGCACGGTTTCAACTCGTTCGGCTTCCGCGGCTTTCGGTCATGCCCGTGCCGGTGCCCGTGTGGAAAAAGCTCCTGCGATGGGGCGGGCTGTAAGCGCCAAGCTGGCCGGCCGGCTCGCAACAAAGGAAGACACGTGCCCACCAGCGACACGCCCGAAGCGCCCAACGACGAGTTCATCCCCCTGGCCCGCCCGATAGGCGACGGCGCCCCAATGGCACAACCCGTTGCGCAGTGGGAACCAGACGACATGCTTCTGTGCGGTAGCACCCGGGGCCGCGCGCTGATCGACCTCGCGGTGGTCGGGCTGCTCTTCGTGCGACTGGGGCTCGCCGGAGAGGGGCTGCTCCTGATCCTCTGGGGAGTGCCGATCGGTGGCACTGAGCCGGTCCCCGCGGCCGTTCGCCGCGACCTTCTCGTGCCGACGTTGGCCATGAGAACCGCAATCACGATCGCCCTGCTCACCGGGTTGCTGCTGTTCCGGCGAGAAGGTATGCGATCCATCGGTGTCACGCGCCGTGCACTCGGGGTCAATCTGTTGCTCGGGCTTGGGACCATGCTCGCCGCCTGCGGTCTGATTTATCCGGCACTGCTGATCCTGGGCGTGGCGTGGCCCGGCTTCGCCGAACAGATGCAGGAAAACGCCGGTCGAATCCTCGAAGCCTTTCCCAAGCTCGGCTTCGGTGGGCTCACGGCCGTGTGTGCCACGGTCGGCGTGTACGAGGAGCTTTTGTTTCGTGGCTTCCTGCTTCCACGATTGCGACGAATCACCGGAAGCTGGACGCTCGCCGTCCTGGTGAGCACGGCGATCTTCACGTCACTGCACATGATCGACCAGACCCTCGCCGCCATGGTGGCCGTCACCATCCTTTCGCTGATCTTCAGTGTCGTGACGATCTGGCGGCGATCCATCATTCCCGCGATCGTAGGCCACATGCTGTTCGATCTGTCACAGCTCGTCGCTCTCTCCTACCAGGTCGGTGACGCCTGGACGTGACCGAGCAAGGGCGCTGCGCTGCTCCCGCGAGTGAGCGGCGAGACGAGTAGGGTGCATCCGGGACGCGTCCTGGGATCTACCTCTGTTCTCGGAATGCCTCCCGGCTTTGGGGGTCCGTGACGGTTTAGGCGGCCTTTGGATAGGCCGGTCTTGTGTTCCAGTAGTGGGTCCATCGATCGTCCTGGGAGAGCCATAAGGCCCGCAGCGACAGGATGGATTCGACACCTGGGATGCTCCAGAACTGCTCGGTCCCGTTCACCCGTTTGTTCAACAGCTCTACCACTGATTCAGTCGCGCCCGAGCCGATCGGCCAACCTTTTCGTCGATGGGCTGGATAATCCATGTGGCGCCGATGGGTCTTGAAGTAGCCGATGTTGTTCGCCAGCACCCGGTGCGGATGCCGTGAGCCATCGCCGGCTTGCGGCGGCCCCAGGTGATCGGCATGGTCCTGCAACCTGAGGATCACCTCATCGATTCGACCGGCCCACAGGTGATCCTTCAGTTGCTCAGGTAACGCTCGTGCCTCCAGCGTGTCTTTTCCCAAAGCAGACCGGCCCGCTTCGTACAGATGTTCCGCCGCATGGTAGTGGTCCGCGATCCGTTGATCGTGGAGACATTCCCGCTTGCTCAGCGGATCGATCCAGTTTCCGCCGTCGCCCATCACCAACGCCGTGCCCGCCTGCCGCATGCCGCGGCGCTCTGCTTCCAGGCCCAGCGCTTTTCCAAAAAAAGCCTCGGTCCGCTCCATCGTTGCGACATCGGTGGTCACGAGACGCTCGGGGGGGTGATCCGGCGTGCCGTCGCCCGGCAGATACGACATCATCGCGCCCACCTTGTCCTCCCGCCACCGACTGCCGTTGCCCCCTTGTTTTTCACGGGTTTGTAGCCGACCGCCGTCCATCCCGATGACCAGCAGTGCCGGTGCGTTCGCCGGTGTCGCCGGTCGGGTTCCCTGTTCGAAAGCGCGCACCTCCGCATCGCGCGCCGACACCACCGTTCGACCGATCGCCTCCGCCCGACGCTGAATCTGCTTGCCGTCCCGTTGTGCGCCCGAGTCCTCGTTCAACGCCAACGCCGCCTGCGCCAGGGTGTCCACCTGGTCCTCGAAATCGGAAAACGTCGCCCCTTTCCAATGGAACGTGATCATCCTCCGGAACCACTCGATCCAACTGCGCGGTGAACGCCGAAAGGATCCACGCCCGCGCCTGCCGACGTGTGCTTCGTGCCGCCATGATTGGGTTCCTCCATGAAATCAATCGCCAAACGACCGGGTCCGCCGTCCGTGGCCCACCCCACCACCATGATGCCCAAGAAAAAGCCGCCGGTACGGTCACCGACCCCGGCGGGGTTGGCATCTACGGAGAAAGGAGCAGTGGGAGTGTTGTGCCGCCGAACTCGACCGCCGACGCGGGTCGGGCTGGTTGACGAACCCGCGGCGACGGCTACGCTTGTGACCCGCTTGGTCCTCGTGGCACAATTGGATAGCGCGTCGGCCTCCGAAGCCGAAGGTTGCAGGTTCGAACCCTGCCGGGGACGTATCGCGAATCAGCGTTGGCGTCATAAAGAACGGCCATCGCGACATGCGGCACCTTCATTCAAGCCTCCTCAGTCCGGTCGGCGCCGAGTGGGGCGTTCTTGAGTTCGTGGCCCACTCGGAAGAGATGTTGCCCGTCTCCGACCCACGGTCACGTTGCTCGGATCGTTGAACCCGAGCCAGGGTGCCCCGGGGTTGTATCGATCCCGGAAATCCAGTAAGATCGCATGCGGTCCGGGCTCCCCGTACCAGGGGTGGGGCTCTGCGAGGGTCGCGATGGTCTTATTTCTGATGGCAATCCGCCGGCTGGGCGGAAGCACTTCCGCCGTTCGTGGCAACCGCAACCACGCCGCCGCCTTCGGCGCACACCACGGTTCTCGCTTCAAACATACTAGCCGCAGGCCCCCGCGCGGAATGGAACCGCCGGACCTTTGGGCGGTGGGTACGTGCCACGATCATGGTCACCGAACCGTCGCGAGGCGGATCGGATTGGGCCGCTCCTGGAAGGATTGGGATTTGAAGCAGTTTCTCAAACAATAGGAAAGGGTCGGGCGTCCTAGTCGCTCTCGGGGGTAAGGTCCATGACGGAGCTTGCTGAACCCGCGCGCGGATGTCCCGATATGAGGTGTCATCGACGCAGTCGGCGTCATCGCCCCGAGACGTAGGGTTCCGGGCGGAAGCCCTGCCCTGGGTACGATTGGTGGTCAGAGCCTGTTCCACATAACGGAGGTACGGAACGATGAGAGGAATTCCGAAGTGTTGTAGGCAACAGTGTTTCGCGGTGTTGATGGCGACCGGGCTTCTGGTCGTCGGTCAGGCGTTGTTAGGTGCTGATGCCAAGGGCCAGAAGCTGCCGCCTCCTGTCGCCTTTCCCGACGAACGGCCACCCTATCCACCGGACAAGGTCGATCCCACCGGGGCGCTGGGAACGTCACTCTACATCGAGGGCCAGTTCGATGCGGGTGTCGGGGATTACCGCGCCCATACGCAACGTGAGTGGATCATCAACGGCGGCGGGACCGTCTCCGCGGTCGCCAGCGGCATCCAGGGAGCGCCGTGCAGGAACGTCGCGCAGTGCGACGATTGCAATCCATGTACCCTCGACACCTGCACTGAGTCAGTCTGTGTGGGCGGCCGCAGAAACGGTCAGGGATGCACGAGCGATGCGTCCTGCGAAGGTATCTGCGGCGGTGGCGTCAACGACACCGGAACATGCACGAACGACCTCGATTGCTGCGGCGACGGCGTGGCCATCCTGGATGGCGTATGTAATTTCAACCCCTGCGCACCATTGACCACCGGCGGCGCCGAGGGCACGGGCGGCTTTCAATGTGTCAACGCCCTTCTGCCGAACGGGCAGTTTTTTACCGACGGTGAGTGCAACGATGGTCTCGAGTGCAACGGCCTGGAAACGTGCGACAACGCTACCGGTACATGTATAGCCGGGGCTCCGCTGGTCGCGTTCGTGCCGCGATGTGACGCCGGCTCCAACGTGGGGCTGGCGTGCGACCCCGGCGGAGACCCGAATATGGAGTGCCCGCCGGCCGCAGGCGAGCAGGACCCCGGCGCCTGCGTGCCGACGCCGTTCACCTGCGAGGACCTGGAACAGGTGTGCGATGAGGCTCAAAACTCGTGCCGCGTGTCGTGCCTCACGGATGCCGAGTGCGACGAGGATGGATCTGCATGCACGTTGGATCGATGCGACGTCAGGACGTGTGTCGGCGGGGGGGACGACGGTCAGGTCTGCCGGCTGAACGCCGAGTGCGATCTCGGCGACTGTAGCGGCGGCGGGACGGGCGCCTGTGTGGTCGATCCCAACCCGTGCGGCCCGAACGCCGGCTGCGTCGATGGATCGGTCTGCGTGGGCGGGGACAATGTCGGTGCGGCCTGCCTTACTTTTGATGATTGCGGGCTCGGGGGAAGCTGCCCGCCGACAGGTACTTGCGTGGGCGGCGACGACGACGGGCTTTCCTGCGCCAGCGATAGCGCGTGCCAGGGGGTTGGTGTGTGCGTGGGGAATCTCGGCTGTCCAACGGGTCGCTGCTGCCAGGGCAGCTCCTGCACGCAGCTCAACTTCGAGGATTGTACGGCCGCGGGCGGGTTCTGGCGGTTCACCAGCACGGCCTGTGAGACGCTCGATTCCGAAAACTTCAACGGCTGCCCATCCGTCGGTTCGGGAATCGCCCCGAATGGCAACAGTGTGGTCAATGTCGGTACGGTCGTGGGGCCGTCGCGGGCATCCTGCATCGGAAGCGACTTCGACCGTATCGGCGACGACTACAAGATCGGCGACGGCATCGGTTTCGCCGAGGTCACGATGATCCGGTTCAACATTCTCGAGATCACCGGCACTCGTCTCTTCATCGAGTTTTGGGACACAACGACCACCCCCGCGAGCCCGATCTTCATCGCAGACACCCTGACCGGCGGGGTCGGCACGGGAACGAACTTCTTCCAGTTCGCACCACCGATCCCCGTTCCCAAGACGGGCGTGGTGGCGATCTCCGTCGCCCGGGCCTTCACCGATGGCGGCTCGTTCGCGTGGCGATCCACCGGATCCTCCTGTTTCAATCCCGAGGGTGCCGACCACGGCGACACCTGCGTAACCAATGTCGATTGCACGGACGGCGGCACCTGCCTGCCGCCCGTGGACACCGGCGACAACGACCCCAACGTGATGTTCCTGGACGGCCAGTTGGTCACCAACTTCCTGGGTCAGTGCTCCGGCGGCGCCAGTGACGGCAACATGTGCGATTTCCGCGCCGGCGACCTGGGTTGCCCCGACGGCACCTGCGTGGACGTCCCCGACATCCTGCGGTACGAGTTGGTCACAACGGACCGCGGTGACCCGCGAGGCGGCTGCTGTGACTCGAACGTGGGCTCCTGCTCGCAGGAGCTGCCCTGGGTCTGCATCGACCAGGGCAACGTGTTCCGCGGCATCGGGATCGGCTGTGCCGTCTGTATCGGCGGCGATAACGTTGGGTTCGAGTGTACCTCGGACGTGCAATGCACCGGCGGCGGAACCTGCTCGGAGCTCCTCTGTCAGAACGATCCCCAGGTTGCCTGCGTAACCGATGATGATTGCGGGGCGGCAGGACCTTGTGTGGCTATCGCCCAATGCAGTGTCCAGGCGTGTTGCGACCCGGACGGTTCCTGTACGGAGGTGCAGGGCCTCGGCTCCACTTGCCCCCCGGGGACCAACGGACTGGGCTTCGCGTCGGGGTGTTCGGAGATATTCGTCGCCGGCGCCTCTCCCAATGCGTGCCCGCAGCCCCCGCCCTTTCCCGGCGGGGATACCTGCCGCGACGTGATCGTGCAGGAAATCCCGTTGAGCAGCAATCCGCAGATTCCGACTACCGTGACGGTCACCGGGAACAACTCGGCCGCAACCTTCGCCGAGTACAACAGTGGGACGTGCGCCGGCGGAGCCAGGCATGGGCTGTCCTGCGACCCCAACGCCGCCGACTTGGCGGCGGAATGCCCGGTCAACCCCAACCTCGCCGCCGACACAGGCACCTGTGAGCGACTCTGCGACAGCAACTTTTTTGCTGAGGTCAGCGTTGGAGGGAGTGGGGATCCGGGCTGGTGGGACGGGTTCCACATCAGCGAGTGCGCCAACGTCCGACTTGATACATGCAGCACGATCCCGATCGTCAGGCCGCAGTGGATCTTTATTATGGCGCCTGGGATTGGGAACTGTTGCGGCGCCCAAATCAACAACGTGAGGGCGGAAGCGCCGGTCGGCACCGGTGAAGGCGGCAGTCAACGCGGCATCCCCTTTTGCAAGGAAGACAACCTGTGGGGAACCTACCCGCTACTGGCACCGGGCACGTACTATAGGCCCATCCTCTCCACGAGCAACAGCGAGGGGCACGCGGCGCCAATCGTCGGGGGAACCGGTGAAAACAACTACCAGTGGCACTTCACGGCCGCTCCGTGCCCCATCGCGGCGTGTTGTTCCAACCTCTGCACTGGTGGCACGCGAGACGGGCAGGCCTGTGAGCCGGCCGGTATCGAGGACTGCCCCGGCACGGGGGCGCGGTGCAGCAACGGCTCTTGCGTAGGTGGAGCGCTTGACGGCTTCGCCTGCTCCGAGGCCTGTCCCGGTGGCGGACGCTGCGTGGAGGACGCGACTGGACTTCGTACCTGTGTGGGTGGGACACAAGACGCCTTGGCTTGCCTTACGCCCGGCGTCGATCTTTGCCCGGGTGGGTTCTGTGGCGACCGATCATGCACCGAGACCAACGAGCAGATCTGCGGCGTCATGGGCGGTCGATTCCTGGCCGGTTTCAACTTCCCGGATAACCGCTGCAATGGTGGCGACAACGACGGACAGGAGTGTGAAGTCAACGCCGATTGTCCAGGCGGAACGTGCATGATCAACGATCCGATCGTAAGTTGTTTGGGCGCGCCCTGCGAGGCCGGGGCTTGCTGTCTGGGCGAAGGGTTTTGTGAAGAACGTGACCCGCAGACCGGCGCGTTGCTCACCAAGGTTGATTGCGACGCGGCCGGAGGCCTCTTTACCGGGGGGCAGCGATGCCTGGACACGCCGCGACCCTGCCCCACCTGCACGCTGACGCGCAACCCCGAGTTGTGCATGCTTCACGCGGCTTTGGTACCCGGGATTCCCGGCGTCACCGTCGGTGCAACTACCGCCATTCCGAATGCCCGCGATCAGGCGGACCGCCTGAACGGGTTCGAGGTCGCGCAGGCGAACGACTTTGTCGCACGCGGCACGCAGCTCACTCAGTTCTGCTGGTTCCAGTACCGCGACCCCGCAGGCGCCTGTGGGAGCCTCGCCGACCGGTGGATTATCAAGTTCTACGAGGACGATGCGGGCATTCCCGGCGCGATGCTTCCGGACTCGCCCAGCAAGTGCGTATCAGACGAAATCTGCGACGAGCAACAGGATTGGATCACGCCGGAGAACTCTTTGTTGCAGTCGAATCCCAGCGGGCTGTTCGGCAACATCATTCAGGCGTGGGACTACTCGCTTACGCTGGATCCACCGGTGCAGCTCGTCAAGGGTGAGCGTTACTGGGTCGAGGTGTCCAACGACGGGGGTGTTGCAGGTTGCACGACATGGCTTTTCATGGCCAACCCGGAACAGGACAACGACTGGAAGATGGAGAAGTTTCAGCCGAGTGATAAGTACAACGTCGTCAGCAACAATTCGACGGGTCCGGATGAGGACGGCAACGGGTTGTCGATGTGCCTCGACTTTGCCGATTGGGACGGGCAGAGCATTCGCCCGGAGACGCCCACCGGGTCGTGCTGTCAGTGTTCCGGCGGAATCTGCACGGACGACGTTACCTGGCGCGAGTGCATGTTCAAGGATATCTCGCTGGAACGCGAGATCGGGCTGATGTCGCTCACCCCGTGCGTCTTGGCCGACGACTGTCTCGACCTCGGGGCCGGTGGCGGAGGATGCCCGGGGCAACCCAGCGGGGTCGAAGGGGAGGACTGCGTCTTCCCAAAGGTGGTTGCCGACGGTCACCACCTGTACAACACCGTCTGCTCGACGACGGACGGACGTGCGAGCTTCTACTCGAACGGGGGACCCGGGTGCGACACCGGGGACCCGTCGGAGCTGTTCCTCAACGACAAGTGGTTCGAGTATCACGCGACCTGCACGGGCAACATGTGGATCGACCAGTGTCGCAACTCGCTCGGTGGCGTCACCGTCTTCGACAAGATGATGGCGGTCTACACCAACGGTACGGCGGTGTGTCCTTCGGAATGCCCGCCGCCCCTGGAGTTCCTCGTGACCGGTCAGTGCATCAATGGCCCGAACGACATGTGCAGGGCTCCGAGCCAGAGCACGCCGACCATCGGTTTGCCCGTCGTCAAGGACCAGTGCTTCATCATCCGCGTCGGAGGTGAGCCGGACAACGCCGACGGTGGGGAAAGCGTCGGCATCGCCGTGCTGGAACTTTTCTGCGACGCGTTTACATGTCCGCCGTCGGAGGCCGTCGAACTTGATCAGGTCGTCAGCGCCGGTGGCGGCAAGGTCACCAGCGTCAAGAACCGCTATCTCTCGTTCAGTGCGGGTCAGGTCGGCCGGGAGGAAGGCATCCGCATCAAGATCATCGACGCGCCGCCTCCGCTTGAGCTCTGGAGCGGTACGGTCCTGTGGGTCGGCGCGCCGCGTCAACTGAGCGAGTTGAGCGGCAAGGACGACGACACGCCGCCAACGTTCACAACCGCGAAGCTCGAATGCGACATGGCCGATGCGGCCTTTATCGACTGGAGCGGGCTGGGCACGATCCACGTGTCCGGACCCGCGGTCATCCCCGGGGCGACCTATGAAATCCAGGTGGTCGATATCGACTGTCCGTTCGATGATACCGGCAGCTTCCCACCGGAACTGGCGAGGCAACTCGCCACCGGTCGGTGGGGGGACGCGGTCGGCGCGTTCAACGTCGCCGAACAGACCTGGGCGGCACCGAACGGATCCGTGGACGTCGGCGGCGACGTGGTGGCCATTCTTGACAAGTTCAAGAACGCGCCGACCGCGCCGATCAAGTCGCGCTCGGACATTCAACCGAGTCCCGTTGATTCCAAGATCTCGATCGTGGACGTCACGCGGGCACTCGACGCGTTCAGCGGGGCTCAGTTTCCCTTCGTGCCGCCGAATGCAACGACACCCTGTCCGTAGGAGGGAAAATGATTCTCGTCTGATCTCATGAGCCGGTCGAGGCGGGGTGGGTCCAAAAGGGTCCACCCCACCTCAACGGTTCGACGTCTTTCCCCTTCCCCATTCAATCGTTCCCGGCGAGTTGGTCCTTCGTGTACGCGCACTCGTAGCATCCCGCCGCGGCGTACGAAGATCGCCACGGGCTTCCCCTTGACGGGTTAGTCCAAGTTGAACACTTCTGACCGTTTTTGACTTTTCTTGCGGTCTGGATCGCGCCTTGGATGTCCTGGGCGCGGTGGCAGCGTGCGAGATGCGGCGGGTGGCATGCCCGAGCCACTGGCGCGGGCATGTTTGATACTGCGCTGAATCGGTCCCCCGAGCCCCCATGCCTGCGCTTCGCCTAGGCATGCCACGCGCGTCGTGTGCCGATATGAAAATGCCACAGGCGTGGCATCCTGGATGAAGTGCGGCGATTCTCGGGAGCTTCCGCCGCCAACGGTGGACAATAGCCCACCCTACGATGCGCGCCGCTTTCCCACAAGGACGGCGTCAACATGATGCACACGGCGCGGGGCGTGGCCGGTCTTTCCTGCTCCGCCCCTACAGCCCCATCACGTTGAAGCCCGCATCGACGAAGATGGTTTCGCCGGTGACGCCGCTGGATAGGTCGCTGGTGAGATAGACCGCGGTCTTGCCCACGTCGCCGGCTTCGATGTTGCGGCGTTGCGGAGCTTTCTCTGACACGTGGGAAAAGATTTCGTCGATGCCGCCGCGTCCGACGTGGTTTTTCGGAAACTCACAGGCTACGGGCGACCATCGAACGCGGTTGGACAACGGTCCGATGCGGCCGCTGCACCCCGAGAGCCTGTCTGCGAGAATCCCCGTTTGCAGGCTTCAATCGCTTACGACACGCGTAGATCAATCGTCGGCACGCGATCGGCTTCCCACTGGAGTGTTTGTAAGTCATTGCCTCTAAAGAGCTTGCGTGCGTCTTGGCTCGGGGGCATGCGCGCAAAAACAATGTACCGCGGAGAGAGTTGGTTCAAACGGGTGGATAACTCGGGCAGCCCGAGGAGTTCGTGGCGTAGGCTAGAAAACGGCGCGCATCCTCGAGACGTGATACAGCGCGGTTGAGGACCGATCTGTCGCGGCATGTTTCGGTGGCGATGGCCCTGACCGGTTGCCCGCCGCGCGCATCCGGATCGCCCCGCGAAAACGCCTCCCGTTCGCCGAGGAAAGGCATCACACGGCCTCGAATCATTCGGGTCAGGGCGAGAAATCGCTTATATCGCGTCGCCACCTACAATGCCGGCACGTGTTGCCTGCGGCGTTCCGATCATGGCGGACAATCGAACCGCTCGGCGATCTACTCGAAGTCGAGAGGAACGACGACGATCGTTCAAGGCACGAAACTTGTCACTTATGAGGTTCTCTCGCCCATCGACGCAGGCGGCATGGGAGAGGGATATCGTGCGCGGGACACCAGGTTCGATCGCGACGTGGCTGTCAAGGTCCTGCCCGATCGTGTTCGGGTGGCCGCGAAGAGCACCGCGCGGCAGTGTTCGAGCGCTTCGTTCGTATCGATAAGGATCGTTCCGGGCAGAACGTAAGAGCCGGTCTCGGTCTGGCCATCGCCCGATCGGCCGTGAAGGCCAAGAGCGGAAGGATCGAGCGGGAACGCCGAGATGGGAAGGGAAGCACGTTTCGAATCACGCTACCGTCAGTCGAGACAGAGCAAAGTCGCAAGACAAGCAAAAAAGGAGATGAGACCATGAGTCCAAGCGCCTTACGTACGACACTCCTGCTTGCGCTGGTTACGAACGGGTGTGCAACGGCCCAGACACGGATCAGAGCAGTCCGTGCCAGTGGACCCAAAACCGTTTTCAACTTCGAGGGCAGCAAGACCGGTGCCGCACCGCACGGTTGGAGTGTCCGCGAGACAGGTCAACGGACCGCTTCGGCGACGTGGAGGGTCATCGCGGATGCAACCGCTCCCGGCCAATCGAATGTGCTGGCTCTTACGAAGACGGAAAACTACGGCAGCACCTTCAATCTTGTCGTTGCCGACAACACGTCCTTCAAAGACCTTGACCTGAGCGTCAAGGTCAAGGCGATCACCGGTGATGAGGATCAGGGCGGTGGTCCCATCTGGCGCTGCAAGGATGAGGACAATTACTATGTCACCCGGTTTAATCCGCTGGAAGGGAATTACCGCGTCTACAAGGTGGTGAACGGTCGGCGAAGGCAACTCGATACGGCCAAAGTTGAAACCGAGCCGGGCAAGTGGTACACGGTTCGCGTCACGATGGTTGGTGACCACATCACCGGCTATCTCGACGGCAAGAAACTCCTGGAAACGACGGACGACACCTTCCAAGAGATCGGCATGATCGGCTTGTGGACCAAAGCCGATGCCGTTACCTCTTTCGACGATCTATCTGTACGGGAGCTCGAGTCAGCGGGTCATCAAGCCCCGCTGCTTTGGGAGGCCGCCTACTCGACCGCCAAGCCGAGCATCGACGGAATGACGGATGACGTGTGGAGCAAGGCCAAGCCGCTCAGAGTCGTTGTTCGAGAAGCGCTGGGAGGGACAACCCCAAAGCAGGTGATCCTGCGGGCTCTCTACACGGACGACTCGCTGTACGTCCTCGCTATCTGGCCGGACGCAACGCGGAGCGACATGCGTGACCCCTACGTGTGGGATCCCAGGAAAAAGGCGTATCAGCGTCCCACCAGACCCGACGATCAGTTCGCCCTTCAGTTCCCAATCGAAGGCGACTTCCAGGTCAACATGCTCGCGACAGACAGCGCGTTCGTCGCCGATGTCTGGCATTGGAAGGCCGGACGGGGTAACCCCACCGGCTGGGTGGACGACAAACGGCACATCATCGGCCAGAGTCCCAGCGTGGGCGGACGTGAGTATTCGCTCGGCGGCCGAGGAACGATGCATATCGCACGTCCCACCGATGATGGGAACCCACCGTACGCCACCAAGCCGAAGCCGAGGGAATACATCGGCGACACGGTTGATTCGTACGAACCGAATGAGCCTGGCGGAAGCCGTGCGGATGTGCGCGGCAAGGGTGTGCATGACGGAACCGGCTGGACGTTGGAGATGGCGAGGAAGCTCAACACAGGCCATGCGGACGACGCCGTGGTGTATCGAAACAAGGACAACCCGTGTGCGATTGCCGTGCTCGATGACGAGCTCTACTGGCATCACTCGGTGTCACAGCTTCTTGTGTTGCGCCTGGTGCCACGTTGAGTGAGCGTTGGCCACGGTCTCCCACTTTGGTTTCAACTGCAAGACTCGGAGCGCCTTTCGGTGCTTGCGGCCATGGGACGGAGCTTCCGCTCCGCCGGACCGGACAGCCTGGCGCTTCTTGGATGCTGGGGAGGGTCAATTCACCTTCTAAACAGCGTGGCGTTGAAAGGAAACCGATGACGGCCAAACCCAAGAGTAAAGCCATTGCGGTCAGCGCGCTCGTTTTGCTGATGTCCGGATGCGCCGAGCTGGAACGCGAAGCTACGCGAACGGAACCCGTCGGGCTGCCTCGTAGGCAGGTGAGCAAGCGACAAACCACGGTTCAACGGCTCGAAGAACGAATCAACGACCTGAGCGTCCTTCTTCCGGGCCAGGGAGCCGTGATGACCCTGGTTGGTTACTACTTCGACAATCTGTGGTTCGCCATCAACGCTGAAAACTGGCCGCTCGCCGAGTTCTACCTGCATGAGTGCAGGGAAACACTCGAACGGGCCGTGGCTATTAAACCCGTACGACAGGACTTGGCCGGGCAAGACGTGGACCTGGTTGGCATGGCGGAAGCACTCGATCACACGCAGTTCACCCAAATGGACGAAACCATCCGAGCGAGGGACATCGCAGCAAGCATCTCCGTCTACCGCGAGACCATGATCGTCTGCTACTCTTGCCACATGAGCACGGGGAAACCGTTTCTCAACCTCCGGATTCCGGCCACGCCGCCGTCGTTTGGCATCGAGTTTGACCCGAGCGCGCCGACGCCGAAATAGATCGCCAGCAAGCCGGCAAGCCGGTGCCAGTGCTTACGGAGATGCCTGATGCGGTACCGGTCAAAGATGCACGCGGCACACGACCCAACGCAAGAGGGTACGTACATCTTCGCGCGGGCGGGTTCTGGACCATTCATCCAACAGTTGAGTGAACTGATGGTTGGCGTGGCCGCGATTGGCTGTGTGGCCCTATCGGGATGCAAGGATCGATCCGAATCAACCAGTCCAACGGAGGTGGTCGTCTACACCTCAGTCGATGACGTTTTCGCTCGCCCGATTGCCCGGCGCTTCGAACAAGAAACAAACATCAGAGTCCTTCTTGTGCCGGACACCGAGGAAACGAAGAGCGCCGGGCTTCTCAACCGCCTACTCGCCGAAAAGAACCGCCCTCAGGCGGATGTGTTCTGGAGCGGCGACCCCGTGCGTGCCGCCATGCTCAAGACAAGAGGGGTTTCGACGCCGTATCGCTCGTCGAGCGCCGAGGGTCTCCCGACCCGCTTTTGTGATCCGGATGGGCACTGGACCGGCTTCTCCGCTCGAGCCCGCGTGTTGATCTACAACCGGAGCCTGGTGCCGCAGGGCGGCGAACCCAAGTCCATCATGGACCTTCTCGACAGACGCTTCCAGGGCAAGGCTTGTATCGCCAACCCGCTGTTTGGAACGACCTCCATGCATGCGGCGGCGCTCTTTGCCGTGCTGGGTGAGACCAAGGCCAAGGCATTCTTCGAGGGTTTCACCGCAAACGGAGGAACCATCCTGTCTTCCAACGGGGAAGTCCGCAGGCGCGTCGCGGCGGGGGAGTTCGCCGTGGGCATCACCGACACCGACGACGCCAACGTCGCACGGCTCGAAGGGAAACCCATCGAGATCGTCTATCCCGACCAAGACGGCATGGGCACGCTCATCATTCCGAACTGCATGGTGCTCATCGCCGGCGGACCCCATCCCGAAGCGGGACGACGGTTCATCGATTATCTTCTCGAAGCCAAGACCGAGCGCGCTCTCGCGGAAAGTGACGCGGCTCAGATGCCGCTGCGACCCGGCGTCGAGGTTCCTCGAAACGTCCAGCGGATAGCACAACTCAAAAGCATGGCCGTCGATTACGCGGCGCTGGGCCAACTTCTCGACGACCTGTCCAGGGGATACCTCAAGGACTGGGTGGACCGGAACCGGCGATGATTTCATGCGTCGTACTTGAACGGCCGGGCAAATGGAGGACCGTCGGCGCTTCGGCGCTGCTCCTCGGTGCGATGCTTCCGGCGGTCCCGCTCCTGCACCACTTGCTCACATCTCCAAGCTCAGTTGCGTCCGTGATGACCGCGGTGTTCGCCAGCGCCCTGCGACACAGCCTGTTACTCGGTGGTAGCGTAGCAGCCATCTCGTTCCTTGTCGGCCTGCCTCTTGGCGTGCTCGCGGCCCTCTACGAGTTCCCGGCAAGGAAGATTCTGTTGGCCCTTTCTGCGCTTCCGCTCCTCGTTCCGTCGTTTCTCTGGGCCATCGGCTGGTCCTCTCTCGCCGCTCGCCTCGGCGGCGTCGCGACAAATGCGCTTTCGGGCTTCAGCGGATGCGTGCTGGTGTTTTGCAGCGGTGCCATTCCGATTGCACTTCTCACCTCCTTCGCCACCTGTACGCCCCTCTCGGGTTCCCAGATCGATGCGGCTCGCCTGGCAGGGGCAGACCCGTGTGTGCTCAGGTACGCTTTTCGACATGCCACAGCCCCGACGCTGCTCGCCGCGTGCCTCGGCGGCATCCTTACGCTCTCGGATCCCGGACCCGGACAAATCCTTGGGCTGTCAACGGCGGCGTCGGAGCTTCTGACGACCTTCTCCGCTCAATACGACTTCTCGCTGGCCGCCCGGCAATGTCTGATCCTTACCGTAATCGTGTTGGCCCTGGCAGCCCCACTCGCCTGTTTCGCAGCGCCCCGCATTGCCCACGAAATTCTGGCCAGGCAATCTGCCGCGAGGGAACGAATCCGGAAGCCGAGGGCGGCGGCTCTCACCTGCGGCGCGTTCGCGCTGTTCATCCTTCTCGGAGTCGTCGCCCCCGTCGTCGGTCTTGTCACGCCGATCGCTCGCGGGAGCGACATTTCCTCGGCTCTGTCGGAACTCCTGCGCACCGCGACAAACACACTGCTCTACGCAGGCGGCGCCGGGGCAGCCGCCGCCATCTTCGGTCTGCTCCTTGCTGTCGTCGTAGGCCGAAGCAACCGACTCCGCATGGCATGCCTCGGCGTCTGTCTCACGCTTTTTTCCCTGCCTCCGGCATTCCTGGCCATCGGGATTGTCCGGCTTGCCTCCGAGGCTCCGTCATGGACAGACCCCGTACTACGTAGCCGTCTCACCGTTTGTCTGACACTCGCGTTGCGCTTCTTTCCAGTCGCCGCCCTGCTCGCTCTTCGCTCATGGGGTTCAACGTCCCCTTCCTGGGCGCTGGTCGGCGGCCTCCACGGCGTTTCTCTTTCAACGTACCTTCGACGAGTTGCGTTTCCACTGGCGGCACCTGCAGCCGGAATCGGAATGCTCGTGGTCGCACTCCTGGCCACGGCCGACATCGGCACCGTTCTCCTTGTTCACCCGCCCGGGCAGGATTCGTTCCCGCTCGCCATTTTCACCGTCATGGCCAACGCCCGTGAATCCTTCGTCGCCTCACTCTGTCTTGTATACATCCTCGCCGCCGGTGGGTTCGTGACGCTCGTTTGGATGGTGGGCGGCACAGGCGCCTTGAACCCGCTTCGCGGGGGAGGCAGACGATGAAACGCGGACCCTTTGAATTGCGTAACGTGTGCAAGCTCTACGACGGGCGAGCCGCGCTCTCCAACGTGACCTTTGCCATCGAACCGGGACAACATGTGGCCATCCTGGGGACGTCCGGGTGCGGCAAGTCCACCGCACTTAGGCTCCTTGCCGGATTGGACACGCCTTGCGAGGGTGAGGTGATGCTGAACGGCACGGTCGTTTCCACTGCGCGCACCATCCGCATGCCCCCGCACCTTCGCGGCGTTTCCATGGTCTTTCAGGACCTCGCCCTCTGGCCCAATCTGTCGGCCAGGGAGAACGTCCGTCTAGGCCTTGCAGGAACAAGCCTGTCCAGACGTGAATCCGCGACGCGCGCCCAAGAGGCGCTCCACCGCTGCGGCATCGAATCCTTCTCCCATCGCCTACCCAAGACGCTCTCCGGTGGCGAGCAACAACGAGTCGCCTTGGCCAGGGCGATTGCGCCGAGGCCCGACTTCTTGTTTCTTGACGAGCCGTTCGCCGGCCTGGACCTCATCACAAGAACGCGCTTGCTCTTGGAAATCCACGCCCTCGCAACCGAGCAACCGTTTACGATCGTTCTGGTCACTCACGACCCGCTGGAAGCAACTGCGTTGTGCAGGTCCGCGGTCGTCCTCAGCGGTGGCCGCGTCGAAGCCGATGGGACTCTCGAAGAACTGCTGCGAACTCCGAAGTCTCAAATACTCAGGGCCTTCCGAGCCCAGCTTCAACCCGAACGCCTCGTGTCGCAGCCTGGGGTGAGCGTCCAGGAGTGACGGCCGTGATGATGTCCTTCGGCACACTTGACAAAGCCGCGTCGTATTACCCAAAGGATGTTAGCAGCCTGTTGAAGAAGATGGTTCTCTGGTATGGCACCGGCTTCCGGCCGGTGCCACACTTTTTCAACAGGCTGCCAGTTCCAGTTTCGCACTTATGCCGCTTGTTGAACGGCGTGTAGCAAGGTTGCCAG
>CBDUXT010000035.1:0-51788 GCA_965371245.1 uncultured bacterium
TACAAGTTCCGGCACCGTCACAGAAATCCTGGTTGGTGCACTCGGTGCCTGTATCCCCGCAGGTCGTGTTGACCAAGACAAAGCCGTTGTCCGTACAGGCTCCGGCGCCGTCGCACGTGTCCTGATTGATACACTCAGTGCCCGGGTCGCCGCAGTTCGTGTTCACCAATACGAAGCCGTTGTCCGTACAAGTTCCGGCACCGTCACAGAAATCCTGGTTGGTGCACTCGGTGCCTGTATCTCCGCACGTCGTGTTGAGCAAGACGAAGCCGTTGTCCGTACAGGCACCAGCCCCGTCGCACGTGTCCTGAATGGTACACTCGGTGCCCGGATCCCCGCAGCTCGTACTGACCAACACGAAGCCGTTGTCCGTACAGGTTCCGGCCCCATCGCAGAAATCCTGGTTGGTACACTCCGTACCCGCATCACCGCAGGTCGTGTTGACCAAGACGAAGCCGTTGTCAGTGCAGGCACCGGCTCCGTCACACGTGTCCTGATTGGTACACTCGGTGCCCGGATCCCCGCAGATCGTATTGACCAACACAAAGCCGTTGTCCGTACAGGCTCCCGCGCCGTCGCACGTGTCCTGGTTGGTACACTCGGTGCCCGGATCCCCGCAGCTCGTGCTGACCAACACGAAGCCGTTGTCGGTACAGGTTCCGGCCCCATCGCAGAAATCCTGGTTGGTGCACTCCGTACCCGCATCACCGCAGGTCGTGTTGACCAAGACGAAGCCGCTGTCCGTACAGGCACCGGCCCCGTCGCACGTGTCCTGAATGGTACACTCGGTTCCCGCGTCGCCGCAGCTCGTGCTGACCAACGCAAACCCGTTGTCGGTGCAAGCACCGGCCCCATCGCACGTATCCTGATTGATGCACTCGGTGCCCGCGTCGCCGCAGGCCGCATCGACCAATGCGAAGCCGTTGTCCGTGCAGGTACCAGCACCGTCACACGTGTCCTGATTGGTACACTCGGTACCCGCGTCGCCGCAGTTCGTACTCACCAACACGAAGCCGTTGTCGGTGCAGGCCCCAGCGCCGTCACAGAAATCCTGATTGGTGCATTCGGTACCGGCATCGCCACAGGTCGTCGTCGATGCGAAGTCATTGGCTTGGCATACCCCGGAGCCATCGCAGGTGTCCTGTGCGCTACATTCGACCGCGCCGCTACCGCAGGCCGTCGTAACCACCAGGTTGGTCCAGTCCGTCTGGGTGGTGCCCGAGTTGCACGCCTGGCAGTCATTGCCCGGGTTCAGGTCGTTGTCGTTGAAGCACACGCCGGCGATCGCGCAGGTCAGGGCATTGGGTGCAAAGACGCAGACCGTTCCGTCGAACGTGTCCGTCGTACAGGTCAGCCCGTCGTCGCAGCCACTGGCGACGGTGCCCGAGTCGGTGATCGTGATGGGGGTGAGCACCGAGTTGTCCGCCGCAGTGATCTTGTGGGGGACCGTTGGAGTGCCCTGAAACGTCACACTGGTCGATCCCACCCCGATGACGTCGAACGTCAACGTGGCCACGGTGTGGTTGATCGTGACCGACCCACCGAGCATGGCGACGATGTAGTCAACGGCACCTGCACTGTCCGCGTCCAGCCCCTCCGCCCAGTCATCCGTGGTCGGCGCGCCGTTAGCCAGAACGTCCAGCGAAGGAGCGATACCGGTCAACGTCAGCACGGTGTTGTCGTAGTTCAGAAACACCTGAACTCCGTTGATCTGGGTTCCGGCCAGGTTGCTGACGTCCAGCGTCACCGTCACCGTGTCCCCTGGAGAGACCGTTGTGGAGCCGACAACGTTGAGACTTAGGTCGTTGACCGCCATGGCCGGCGCCGTCATCACCGTGATAACGAGCCCCATGATCGCGACGATCGAACTTTGTTTTCCCGGGTTCATCATACTGCTCCTGTGTTCCTAAACTTCGGACGCTTGGTTCGGGGGAACTCCTGTTTGACCGGGGCTGTTGTCCCTCTCGGGCGGCCAGACGTTTAATACAGCCGAAGGGAAGCCAACCGGCGACCTCGGCACGACAGCCAACGCGAAGGGCGCGCCGGGAATATTTCTTTCACGGACATCCATCGATAGACCCTCCCACGAATAGAAGGTTACCGAGGATCAGCGAAAAATCGGTGCTGTTCTGCGCTCCGTCTCCATTGATATCCGCCACGCTTCCCGCGACATTCCAGTTGGATGCCAACACGGAGAAGTCTTCGACATCAACGAGGTTGTCGCCGGTGACATCGCCGGCCTGTAGCCGGTTGGCACCGGTGAGCGCAACGCTCGCCGGCAGCGGCGGACCAAGCGGGAGGAGATGGCGCAGTGTGTGCCCTTCACTCGCGCTGATCCACTGTGAGTCGGCGTTGGTGATTGATATCGTTGTCGAGCCCACACCCGTGGCGTCGAAACTCATGGGAACAACCGTCGTCTGCACCGGTGTCAGTGCGCAGTCCGTAATGACGAACGTAACGTTTCTAACAACTGCGGTATCCACGCCCTCGAGCTCGACGGTGACATTCAGCGTCTCCGCCGCCGTCGCCGCGAGGGTTGGTGTGACGGCAAGAGAGAACGTCTGGGTTCCCACGGGCACCGTCGTTCCGGCGACCTCGATGGTCCACACGCCGGCCTCCGGCGCGTTCACGACCACTTGCTCGATGTTGTTGATGTGATCCTCAACCGTCTGTGTGGCCACGACTGCCGGGTTGAGTGGATCCAGCGTCCAGGGGAAGTGGCGGGTCGCGGAAGGAGAGAAGATTCTCAGATCAAGATCGTTGACCAGCGCGGGATCGACGTTCGGCGTTCCGGCCACATCGTCCCACGCCAACGTCACTTTCAGTTCCGTGTCGCTCGGATCGACAACCACGGTGGTGGAAAACAGACCTCCATCCGCCACCTGGTCCTCGGTGAAGCTGTCCGTGCGCATGAAGTCGATCGTGGGTTGGATACGCACGGATCCATATCCACTTTGATAGTCCGGTCCCGTGTTCCCAATATCCATTGCGTTGTGGGCCAGCAAGACCTTGAGCGTCGAGTTGAGAAAGTCGGGTCTGGTAGGAAACTGGACACGAAAGTCTTCGAGAAGCAGGGCCGCGAGACCGGAAACCGTTGGAGCAGCCATGGAGGTGCCGCTCCTGACGGAGTACCGATCGACTCCCGCGATGCTACAGGATGTTACGCCCAGATCCCCGCCTACTTGCGCGCCTGGCGCGGATATGTCGGGTTTGAGGCGTCCGTCGTCGCACGGCCCGAAACTGCTGAAGGACGCCACCGAGTCATCGTTGGCGTTCACGGCTCCGACGGAAATGGGATTCTTGGCGCACGCAGGCGGCGCGGTGGAGTGATAGCCCGCGGCCGTCGTAACGCCTTCCGTTTGGCAACGAGTGCAACTCCGTTCGTTGCCGTTCGCCCAAATAATGCGGGCCGGCGCACCAAGGCTCCCCGCCACAATCGCATCCAGGAGGGCGGACGTAACGCCGTAATCACCGGTTATGGAGCAGGGCCACCCGATCACGCACACGTTGGTCGCTAATGAGTTGTTGGCGAGATCGGCCCCGAGCGTGACAATGGCATCGGTGTAGTCCGTTTCGAGATCCCCCGGATTCGTGTAGAGCGGAATGAGCGTGTTGTCGCTCTGGTAGCCGTACGAAAGGAGACTCACTCCGGGCGCCATGCCCCGCCACGTCCCGGAACTCGCCACGCCGCTGCCGCCGAGCGTACAGGCCACGTGCGTCGAATGGTCGGAGAGGACCGACAGGTCCTCGGTCGTCAGCCGACCGCCAAAGTCCAGGTGAGTCGAAAGCGCTTTGCCGGTATCGTAGACCATCGCCGTAACCCCCGACCCGTCCAGGTTATAGGGAGCGGCCTGGACGATGTCCGCGCCTGCGAGGACACGGTTACCGTCGTTGGCCCCGACAAAGGGAGGCAGTGCCGGCTCGATGTATTGAACAGAATCCTCCGCCGCCAGTTCGACCACGCTCGCCAGCGGAAGCTCGACCACGAGCCCGTTGATCGATCGGAGCTGGTCCCGAACCACGCCCTTGTAACGGCCCGCAACAAGTGCGGCCGACCGTGCCAAGGGCACGTCGGCGTGAAACAAGACGTATGCAGCGATAATCGCGTCACCCGTTTGCGTGGATCCGACGGGTGCTCTTTGGAAAGCCCCGGCCGCCGCAAACTCAGGATGGAGTTTCCAAGGGGTCTGGATCTCGGTGACGCCGACGAGCGAGTCGATGTTGGTGTGCGCGCTAAGCTCAGCCCGGCTTTCCGGGAGCAAGGCGAAGAACGCGTGGTTCCCCAGCGACCTCAGCAACGTGATTCCGGAAGCGTTGAGCGCCGCCCTTGTCGGTTCTCCGAGCGGACCGTTAAACTGAACAACTACGTGCTTCATTCCGTCCTCTGGATGCGGCGCTTCCCCCCCCGGGTTCCCTATTGACGAACGACTCGGCTCCGCATGGAGTCGAGGCGTACGCCATGCGATCGGCGACTGCCCCACGACCAGAGCGGGCCCGCAGACGATCGAGCCCAGAACCACAATCCCGGCGACGCGACGGCGAACCCGACGTCCGCGCGCAACGCGCTCTGGACCACAGCAACCGCCTACCCAGATCGGTACGCCGCTCTGCTTTTCGTATACACCACTGCTTGTGGCTATCATCCCGACCACCGAAGTCAGTCCTGTCTCGCGGAATTTCGGGCACTACAAACCCGTTTTCCGACTCCGGCGATACAGCAACCGTCGTGGCCTTACCCCAGAAGGCACCATGCGCCCGACCACACTTCGCATCGAAACACCCATCTCGACGCACAGGCCGGTATACATGACCGCGGTTGACCGTACCGCTCCGATAATCATCCGGGCGCGGGGCGAACCTGCGGATTGAGGTCCTTGCGCTCGGCATCATCGTTAGACTGGAGGTCGGGAGTTGCTGCTGCGGCTCACGCTTCCAGTTCCAGCGAACGACAGAAGAAAAGCACTTGGTGTGCCAAAACACACCGCCGTCCGCTGGATCGCTAACCTATTGCCACACAGTGTGTTACGGGAGACGACAAGGTGCGGCACGGGTCGTCGGGAATGAACGATTCCCGATACTTCAGGATTCGCGCGTCGGGGGGGAGTTGCCTATGAACGGTGTTGCCCCCAATCGCCAAAGCATAGTCCTAGCTTAGCGCGCGTTCACCACAAGTACGCCTTGTTCCTATCCGGACGCTCAACCAAGGTCTTTCGCTTATCGGGTCAAGACGGATGCCCTAACGGTCCGTACGTCTACCATGTCGCATGCGTGGAGACGGCCGGACGTAGAACTGAACGCGCCAAGAATCGGCGGGCGGCTTTCAGTGCGTGGGTTCGAAAACCGCCTCGCTGACGGAAGAAACAGAACAACACTACGGTATGGCAAATCGTGGGCCAGCAACCTTGCATTGAGTTCCAGTGCTCAAGAACGGTTCGAGGCCCTCGCACGTGGGGCAAAGCTCCCAAGCATTGGTGGCAAGCCCCATCGAGACGTTGTGCCACGGCATTGCGCACCCGGTGTGGCGTCGGAGGAATCGCGTCGTCCCGTGAGCGACCGCGGCCCGACCATTCCATGAGGCAGAGCGGTGAGAGCCCGCCCTGTGAGTCCGGCCTCAGTCCAGCCTGTGCGGCACGCACCAGGCGCACCCGTCAAGGTATACTTCAATGGCCGTCCACGATCCCTGGTTCCCCAAAAAACACACTCGGACTGTCCCCGCGACCCGTACAAGTTCGGGCCGCGGGCGTCCGAGTGTGACGTGTTATGGAACTCCGCCTACCAGAGGCGGCTCATCTACTTCGGCTGTGCAGGCGTGGTGGACCGCCGGCTCTGCCTGGACTGCTTTCCACGCAACGGCTCGTGGATCAGTCCTCTTCTTTGAAGTTCAACAACATCAAACCCTCGACTCTTCGCGTATTCAGGGGTCAGCCTGATGTCCACCTGACTGTGAACGATACGCTGCACGCCGTTGTGATTGACGACGAACGTCGTCGGCGTCGGAACCAAGTCACTTCCGATCTCCGTGATCTGGAACTGGACCGACTCGGTGGTCTCCGTGAGTACAATGGTTCCCAGAGCGTCGTAGTCAGTGACGAACCCCTCGGGCGGAAGGACCGTCGTCTCCACGCCCCAGTCGCCGACTGCCGCAAACACGAACGGGTACTGCTGGTCCTCCGTGTCCCACAGGACGAACTCGGGCTCGATGATCTCCAGGTCGGACCCCGTCAGAACGATCGTCTTCGCCGACATCTTCTTTCCGTCCGCTCTGATGATTTGCTTCAGGCGGACTCTCTTGATGTCGCCGCAACCGCTGGCGCTGACGTTGGCCCCGATCGGATCCGGAAGGAGGGCAAACGTCGGGTCAAACGCCACCGCGACGTAGTCGGCCGGCAACGGCTGCATGCTGCAGGTGCCGTTGGCCGCCGTCTGGCAGCAATCCACAGGCTCACAGAACGTGGCGATGCACTCGTACTGTGCGTGGGACGTTCCACCGCAAACCGTCAGAGCGCAGCTTGTCGCGGACTTGTCGTAGATACACACGTCAACGCCGTCCAACGGGTCCTTGTTCGTCTTCGGCTTCTTGCCGCTGCCCACGATGTGGGTCGTGGCTTCGATCTGGAGGGTCACGCGATCGGGCATCCCGGGACAGATGTCGCAACCATCCGGAACGGTGTCCAGATCGGCGTCGAGGTTGTCGTCGAACCCGTCGCATACGTCCAAACAATCAAGCACGTTGTCCGCTGGGATTTCGGTCTCCTCATCGACCACACCGCAGCCGCAGACGCCCGGTGCGATTTTGAGGGGATCCGTCGGACATTCGTCGAGCCCGCCGCCAAGATCGATGCAACCTGGCACTGGAAGGAGGTCCTCATTGCACATCAGTCCCGGACACGGGTCATCGCCGGCCTGGCAGCCGCCGTTGGCATCACAGGTTTCGGTCCCGTTGCAGAACTGTGAGTCATCACAGTCGGCGTCGGATGCACAGACGCCACCGACACGGAAGATACCCCACAGCCCGCCATCAAAGGCGAAGGAGGCCATGTCACGGTACATGTAGTCGCCGACGACGCCGAACTTACCACCGGCGCCGTTCTCAGGCAGAATGTCGAAGTGGCTTGACGGGCCGATCCCGGACGTGTTGCCGGTCCACTGCGACAGAGGATTGTTACCAATTTTCGTGGAGTTCTCCACGTAAGGCAGGAACTGCCACGTGTGGCCGTGAATCTGGAACACGTGGTTGCGCTGGTTTCCGCCGGGTTGGGTGATACGGAAGCGAACCGGCATGCCGGCCGCTGCCAGGAAAATGGGCGTCTCTGGGTCGCCGCCCACCTGGGCGTTGCTCCAAGCGCTGGTGAAATCCATGGCCCCGGTGACGCCGAGGTCGGTGTCCGCCGCGTAGCCCATACGGAACCAGGTCGGCTCGGTACGGTAGTTGAACGCCTTCTGACCGGAATCCTCCGCGTCTTCCTCGCCGGCGGTGTTTTGAACGACGGAACCGTCGCCAAGGCGCAGGTTGACGTCACTCTGGAAGACCAGCACGAACTCACGGAAGCTCGTGGTGCCGACGGTGACCGTGGCCTGGGCGCGAGAGTTGGTGTCCTCAACCCAGGTCGCCCCGGCCGGCTCGACGATCATCGCCCCGACCAGGCCTTTGCTGGGCTGCTTGATTACGTCGGCGGGCGAGAGACCGATGGTTCCGAACTCGATCGGAGTGGCCACGAGCATGCCGTCCGGCTGCAGTGTCAGGTCACCGGCGTACCAGGTGTACGTCTGCTTGCCGCCGGGCGCGGCCGTCTGCCGGTTGTTGAAACCGACCTCCATGCCATCGGACCGGGTCACGTCGTAGGCTAAGAGCTGCGGATGCAGCCCCACGAGACTTGACGGACTGATGTCGTTGGCGTTGAAGAAGTTCACCACCATCGGCAGGGTGGACCTGCCGTCCAGGTCCGGCATCGGCGTAGCGGCAGGCAACTTGTTGCGCAGCGTAAGCACGATGCAGTCGCCGGCCGTCACGCGAAGGATCAACGGCTCGACCGGGATACCCGGCTTGAGCTTGCCGTCAGCGCCGAGGTCGTAGCTTCGCACATACAGGATGGCCGTCGGGTCATTCAACGGACCACCACTGTCCGTACGCGAGTTGTAAATCAGCGCTCCGTCAGCAAGGATGTCCTTGGCGAGGACGGCGGTGACATCCAGGAGCCTCACTGGCGCGTCCACGGGGCAAACGCCCTTGAAATCGGATGAGTTCGTCATCGCGGGACCAC
This sequence comes from uncultured bacterium, assembly GCA_965371245.1. Lineage (GTDB taxonomy): Bacteria > Planctomycetota > Phycisphaerae > UBA1845 > UBA1845 > CBDUXT01. Next base: position 8,262 of record CBDUXT010000035.1, read on the forward strand.
CGGGGGGGTTGTTGGGCAGGGGCAGCAGGTCCGCCTGGTTGCCCTTGTAGGCCCGGAGGATTCCCCACATCCCGGTCCAAAGATCGTCGGTCGAGCTGCCGGGCTTGTACAGGAAGTCCGACGTGGCCCCGCGTGCAGACTTCGGTATGACGATGGGCGAGTTGAACTCGAAGTGCTCGGAGATACCCATCATCTGGGAGTTGCGCCATCCGGAGTTGGACCAAGACGGCTCCTGGAGCCACTTGATGCCGTTGATGCTGAAGTTGTGGCCCTCCTCCGTGGCGCCGACCATGGATCGAATCTGCACCTTGTCTCCGTCATAGACCCGCATCAGCGGCGTGTAAGGATCGCCCGGCTGCACACCGCCGGTCAGCGGCGGATAGACCGTCGGCTGAACGTTAAGCGCGGGATCGGCACGCACGATGTCCGAACGGAAGGCCAGAGCCAGGTCGCCGGCCTCGCCGCCCGCCTGCGAGTTGGTCAACGGATCACGGATGCGCATCGCGATCGGTTCACTTCGGTAGTTGACCGACATGGCGCCCGGGTCCTCCGCCGAGATGGCCTCTGGACAGGGCAGCGGCACGCCACCGGGGCAAATCACCGGCGGAATCCTCAGATCGGGGAACGCCTCGACCGCTGCCGGCGGATTGACGGCGTTGGCCGGATCGTCGAAACCATCACCCGGCTGACGTCCACCGGCCAGAATGGTGTTGACGTCGTACGGCGCCGGCGTCTTGTTGTTCGCCTTGTAGGCCAACTGGAAGTCGGCGAACTCGAACATGAACTCTCTGTGGCTGTCGGCCGGGTCCACAGTCAGAATGTCGGCCTTCCAGCTTGTCGGTCCGCCGTCCGCACGGCCACCCATGATCTCGCCCGTCTCCGGATCGCGCCACACGGAGCCCTTGGGCTCGACGAGCAGACCGCAGTAGAGACCGGCCTGTTGCACGGTCGATGGCCCGTAGTGATCGTGGGTGAAGACCGTACGCAGCGTTCGATCCTCTCGACCGATGTTCAGCACATCGTCCGCGTACCAGCGCTGGATCGTGGTCTGGGCTCCCATCCACTTGCCGTTGGGACCGGCGCCAAAGAACGGGTGAGCCTCGGCCACCGGGCACTCGAACGTGCCATCGCGCAGGTCCGGGTCGGTGCAGGCGTTGTTGACGCGGATGGCGTGGATTCGCTCCCGTACCTCGTCGGGGCTGAACGTTCCGTCCTCATAGTTCCACCCATTGCCCGATCCGTCCGACGAGGTCACGTCGAACTTCACCAGGTGGATGTGTTGTCCAAGGACATCCGTCGGCGTCCGGACCTGAAAGTCGTCCAGCTCGTAGATGTTCGGAATCAGATTGACATGGTGATACGTGATGCAGCTCTCGCTGTTCGCTCTGAAGAAGAACGGCTCCGGCGCCCTCGATCCATCTATGTAGGACGCGACGTCTTCCCACATCGAGATCATCCGCGTCTGAGGGAAGTGCCAGCCGGTCTTGCTGAGCACGGCGTCGATTTCGAGACCCGCCACTTTGTACGTACGCGGGTCGCCCACGGGCATGCCCATGTCGTCGATGCACGGCTCCGCGTATGGGGCGCCGGGCGTCGGAGGCAGGCCGTTCAGCACGAAGTTGCCGGCTGTGCCGTCCTGCTTGTAACTCGGGTGCAGACGCTGGGCGTGGTAGGCCATCGCCTCCAACTCGAGCGGGGTGCCGCCCTCTGGAATATCCACGGCCACGGCGGACGTGATCTCTTTCGTGAAGTCGAGTCGGGTCTGCACGCTGACCGCGGTTCCACCGCTGATGACGTGGCGCGACAGGCCCCCATCGGTGGGTGTGTCCATCGGCGGGTGTGGAGGCCGGTGACCGACAACGCCCGCCACGAAGAACGGATACCCGGGGTTCCCCGCGCCGGTGACCTGTATCTGGCCGCCCGGCAGACCGGGAACCACGACAATGTCAACGTCGGCTTCGGGCATCGGAGCCATGACCAACTCGGGAATGGGAACAACGGCCGCGATCGGGCTGCCCGTGATGATTTCGGGGTCCGGTAGGGCGCGAGCCCCGGGCATGGGCCGGCCGTCCGCGTCGAGCTGCGTACCCTGTTCGAACACGTCGTGCGTCCGCCAGAGGTGCCACATTCCCTGCGCAAAGTGGGGGTAGAAGTGGCAGTGGAAGATCGAGTCGCCCACGACCTGGTTGCGGTTACCGCTTCCGTTGTAGGCAATCTCCAGGGTGTACGCCGATCCGGGTCCGATCGCCTGGCTGTCGAGATAGGCCGACTCGTCGCTATCCGGCGTGTAGAGCCATTGGTGCGCGTGCAAGTGGTGAATATGGAATTCCTTCGGTCCGCCGTGAAGAATCCGGAACTTGGTGTGGTCACCGATGTAGCTGTGCGCCACGTTCGAAGGATCGTCCGGGTAGAGCGCCTTGGTTGCCTTGGGACCCGGCGCCAGAGGGAGGCCGTCGGCACCCAGGTTCGCGTTCGCCGGTATATCGACGACCATGGCGGGATCGCCCAGCACCCACGAGGTGAGGAAGAACTCCTCGTATTTGCACTCCGTGCAGTCCCACATCGGTCCGACGGCGAAGCGGTTCCCCACGATCTCCGCGCCGATGCCGCCCGTGCCGTAGTTGATCCCGAAGCCATCGACCACGCTGTGAAGCGTGTGGCTGAAGACCGGGTCGTCGAAAATCGGGAAGGCCTGAACCGCGCCGATCTCGCCCTCATAAATGAACGTAAACTCGCGGAAAGACTGATCGCGATTGGGATAGACGGGGTTGGGCGGATACGTTCCGGGGACATGAGATCCGCGTCCCGGACCAGTGATGATGGCGAACAGATCGGTATGTCGAATCTTTCCGGCGGCATCCAGCATCCTCAGGATCGGCTTTCCCTCGAGACGATGGCCGACCGGATACAAGGCGTCGTAGTTGAGAATGGGCTGACCGCCCGGCGTCGTCCCCGTCTTGGCAAGTTCGATGTCGTCGCGGGTGACCTGACTGCGATACCACTCGGCGCCCCTCGGCTCGATGTTGAGCGAGCCGTGAAGACCGGCCGAAAGCGAGCCGCCGTCGCCCTCACCACCGGTGGTGGCCGCGGCGCTGTACAGGTGATGGTTGCCTTCCCGCTCGGCGTAGAGCGTGTAGACGGCCGAGCCGCCCGGGGAAACCAGACTGCTCGGGTTCCTCCCCACGAACGTGCCGTCGTCCGTAATGCTGTTGACGAGCTGCAAGCCGGTGATGTGGATCGAGGCAGTTCGGGTGGCCGGCTGCTCTTCATCAACCCTCACCGCGGCAAGGTAGTTGGTGAAGTTGATCTGCAGGCAGTCCCCGACGTTCATCCTCAAGACAATGGGGCGCGGGCGTTTGTCTTCCCGCAACTTGACGTTGCCCGGAGCCAGCTCCGTCCCATCGATTATGGGGCGAACGTCCTCCAGGAGGGCGAAGATCATGCCCTGTGGCTGAAGCACACCCATCCGATTCCAGAAGAAGTGCTGGTCGAGCGCTACAACGTCCGCGGAGATCGTGCGTTCACACGCCTGACCTTTCGCTTCCGTCGCAACACCCAGTGAGAAAAGACTGACCAACATGAGCGCCACAACCGATGTGCCGCTTCGATGCAAAAACCCTACTGTTCCAAGATGCCCTGGTGTCCACATGGCAATCCTCCTGCCCCCAAATTCAATGAATCTTGTCCACTTTCCGATAATCCAGTTGAGGCCCGTCCCCCCGGACCCTGCGTCGCCGCACACTGGCTGATAACTAACTAAGCGTAGGGTGCCTCCTCTCTGTACGGATCACGTCGCCGCATCCGGGATTTGGAGCGAACCAGACAGCCCCGCTTGGTCGCGGCACGCCCCCGGCACGGACACCGGGAACAGACGGCACGACCACGACGAGGCGCGCGAGGTTCTTCCGAATAGGGCTGAGATGGGTGACTCAAAGTCCTAGCCACGACGTTGACTCTCGGCATGTTCCATTGCGGCAGTCCATACCCGGACGAAAACACCGGTCCGCGCCTGGATGTGCGGTTTTGGAATCGACCGCCAAAACCCCAGGAGCGATCCCCAGGGTCCCCACCGTCGGCGCCGTGAGATGGCCGCAACGGACACGCACGGACGTGACCCGTTGCCCGAAACCACTCATGGAAGCGCGGCTTACCCTAGCGAAAACTGTTTCAGTGAAGCTGAATCAGAGCATGTCCCGTACCAGGAATCTCTCTTGGAGGAACAAGTCGTAAGCTATTGTCCTGGCATGATTTAGGGACGAGGTGCGCGGAGATCGTATTCCGTTCATACGACTCGTTATCGCACGATTCCGGACATCTAGGGATTCCGTTATTGAACTCTCGCTGTGCGTACTACGCGCATCGGCAGCCGGGAAACCCGTTGGCGAGCGTTCTGATGGCTTCAGATGGACAGACGGAAGCCAGGCGAGGGTCCGGTGGTTGGATTGGGAAATTGGCTGTCAACGGGTGGGCGTCGGGCTTGGAGGCTCCGTGCGCATCACCGCAGGAGCGGACCGGACGGGACGGTCTCCGAGTCTTCCGATCGGCGCAAGAGCAGCGGGAAGTACGCGGCTGAGCGGGGCACGGGGACAGACGGTCTTCCGGTGCGAAAAAGGGACCCGGGAGCTTCTTCACAAACGGCGTCAGTCGTTCAGGTCGGGCACTTGCAGATTGAGGATTCCGTCGAGAAGGCCTTTCAAGCGTGTGACGTTGCGATAGACCATCTCGGCCAGCATTTTCCTTTCGATGCCCTCCAGGTCGGTATCGGACATCAGAATCGAGGATGGAAGTATGATGCCGCTGAGCCGGGCGTTCATTTCAGGGCCCAGCAGCGACTTCATTCCCATCTTCAGATGGTCCATCTCCGTGGCGGTTTTGAGTCGCAGAAACACGCGGATTTTTGCCAGTAGCTCCTTCTCTTCGAACGGCTTCGTGACGTAGTCATCGGCCCCGGCGGCATACCCCTGAAGACGCTCCGACACCAAGGCTTTGGCCGACACCATGATGATCTTGTTGGTCGTCAGCCGCGGATCGGCCCTCATTCTTCGACACACCGCATAGCCGTCGAGGCCGGGCATCATGATGTCCAGAAGCGTGATGTCGGGACGAAATTCATACGCGATCTTGAGCGCCGCCTCACCCGACTCAGCCGTCATCAACAGATGTTCCCCGGCGATCATTTCACGCATGATCGCCAGATTCGCCGGGTTGTCGTCAACTGCCAAGACCTTGGCCTTCGTTTGCACGGTTCGGTCCTTTCTCGTCGGTTTGGTCCGACATACGACGCGTCACTTTCCCTGTGCGCCGCTAGCCTCTTCCCTGGTCATCCTGCATCTCCACGTAGGCAGGATCCTGTTCCATGCCCCGCAACCTGCGCAGGGGCAACTTGAGTTTGAACGTCGTTCCGCGGTCGGGGTTGTTCTCCGCCCAAATGCGACCGTGGTGCGCGGCCACGAGCTGGCGACAGATTGCCAGGCCCAGCCCCGTCCCACCCGCCCCGGTCCGGGTCTTGCTGGATTGCACAAACTTATCGAAAACGGAGTCCAACTCATCTTCAGGAACGCCGGGTCCCTGGTCCCGCAAAGAGATGATCAGCGTCTCCGCGCTTCGCCCGATGGTGATCTTCACGACCCCGTCCAGCGGCGAGAACTTCACCGCGTTGCTCAGAAGATTGCGAAGGACTTGCTTGATCTTCTCCGAATCGACATGGCCTACCGCGGGGAATCCCGGAGCCGGGAAAAGAACCTTGACCTTGCGCTCCGCAGCCAGCGCTTCGAATTCAGCGATGACCGATTCGATCAACTCGCCGATGTTGGTGGATTCGAACTCAAATCCCTCGCTCCCCGACTCGAGCTTGGACAAATCCAAGAGATCATTGAGCAAGGTCAGCAGCGTCTGCCCGCTTCGCTCGATCATCTCGAAGTACTCTCGTACCTTCGCCGGAGTGGCCGCCGCGTGCCGCTTGATGCCGAAGCTGGCGAAGCTCAGAATGCCGTGCAAGGGCGTCCGTAGCTCGTGCGACATGTTCGCCAGGAACACACTCTTGGCGCGGTTGTTCTGTTCAGCCAGGTTCTTGGCGGAGGCCAACTCCGCGGTTCGCTCCTCGACCGTCTGTTCGAGGATGTCACTGTGCTGGCGAATGGTTTCCTCCGCTTCTTTCAGCTTGGTAATATCACGCATGATACCCGTGAACAGCCGGCGGTCGCCCACGCGCACCTCACTGACCGCCAGGTAGAGCGGGAATGTCGAACCATCCTTTCGCTGACCGATCTCCTCGCGGCGCTGGCCGAGAATCTTGGATTCACCGGTGCGAAGATACGTCTGCACATACGCGTCGTGTTTCTCCCCGTGCGGCGAGGCCGCAAGGATTCCCATGCTCTTGCCGACCACTTCCGCGGCCTTCCAGCCCGTGATCTGCTCCGCGGCGGCGTTAAGGGACTCAATCCTACCTTGCTCATCCATGATGGCGATCCCATCGACGGCGGTGTCGAGGACCGACCGGAGCCGTCCTTCACTGTCACGCAGCGCCCCAATGACGTCCTGCATACGGGAGTGGTTTTTGCTAATCTCACGGCTCATTCGATTGCCATAAGCGGTCACGCCCAGGACCATCAGGGCGATGAAGCCGGCGATCACATACTCGAAGACTCGCATCGAACGCGCCAACGCCGTTTGCTCGACGAAGCGAGACTCCTGGATCACCTGAACACGTCTGATCAGCGTCCCGGCGGCCTGTGTCACCTCAAAGTACTTCTTGTCCATGACAGCCATGCGGGGACCGGCTTTGCTCAGCTCCCCGGCACGAAAGAGAGCGAAGATCGTCCGCGCCTCACCGACCATGTCCTCCATGGCCCGGTCCACGTCGTTGAGGCTGTGGATGAGCGACTCGGTCACATCCGCCGGAACGTTCTCGACCAGGTCATTTCGAGCGTCCACGGTTCGCTCCTCGAACTTCCCTCGCACTTCCTCAAGTCGATTGGAAGCCTCGTCTACATCGTGGGTCTGGAACACGTCATTGCCGGGGGCATTGACCTCTGCCGCAAGCAGCGCAATCTCGGAATAGCTGTTCAAGCGGGCTGACCAGACACGGTTCTCATCCACGGTATCGGTGTAGACCTGCATCAGCCGGTGGTTCACGTAGAGGCTGAACGACACGGTGATCAGGTCGAACGCCGCCAATACAAAATACAGGCGATGCCAACGCGCGCGCATGGTACGGTTCGGCATGGCTACCTCGGCTCCTCGACCGACGGGACTGTCGTGATGGCGGAATCCGTCGTGGTGCAAACCCGGACCTGCGTCGTGCGGCCCCATGTCCGATATCCCGGCGAATGCACGAACGGCGCGCAACATCCCGACTGTCGCGCACACCGCGCAGAAGTTCCACTAACGAATATCATCCTAGCGTTCCAATGAGGCCTGCACGGCCTCTTGACCGCTCGCCAAGCGCAGCGGCAACTCACAAAGCACGCGTGCGCCGCCGTCAGCGCTGTTCTCGGCCCAGATTCGACCCCTGTGACCGGCGATGATCTGGCGACAGATCGCCAGCCCGAGCCCCGTGCCACCCGCTCCGGTCTGCGTCTTGCTTGATTGAACGAATTTGTCGAATACGCTCTCCAATTCTCCCTCCGGAATCCCCGAACCCTGGTCGCAAACCGAGACGACAAGCGAGTCTTCGCCTCGCGTGATGGCGATCCGCACCAGACCGCCCTTCGGGGAAAACTTCACCGCGTTGCTCAAGAGATTGCGGAGCACCTGCTCCATCTTGCCCATGTCGATAGCAACAAGGGTCTCGAAGTCCGGATCTTGAATCCGAAGCTTCACACAACTCTCGGACGCCAAGGCGCCGAACTCGGCCACCACGGATCTGACGAGCGTGTGAAGATCCACCGGCCGCAGGTCAAAAACGGTGGCGCCGGACTCCAGCTTGGACAAGTCCAGAAGGTCGTTCAACAGCGCAAGAAGCGTTCGACCACTCTGCTCGATCATACGGAAATACTCGGCCATCTTCTGCCGCCCGGCTGACTGGTGGCGCTTCAGACCGAAGCCGGCGAAGCTCAGAATGCTGTGAAGCGGCGTACGCAACTCGTGCGACATGTTCGCCAGGAAGACGCTCTTCGCGCGGTTGTTGTCCTCCGCCCGCTCTTTGGCCGATGCCAACTCGGAGGTACGCTCCTCGACGGTACGCTCGAGAATCTCGTTGTGCCGCCGGACGGTCTCGCCCGCCCGCTTAAGCTCGCTGACATCGCGTCCGATGCCGGTGAACACACGTCGGTCGGCGAGTTGCACCTCACTGATCGTCAGGTGCAATGGGAACGTGGTTCCATCCTTTCGTCGGCCGATGACATCGCGCCCCACGCCGATGATGGCGGATTCGCCGGTCTGGAGGTACCTCGCAAAGCCCTCTCGATGTTTTCTTGCACAGGGGTCCGGTGCTAGAAGGCTGGCGTTCTTTCCGAGAACCTCATCCGCCGAATACCCGAACAGTCGCTCGGCCGCGGCGTTGAAGGACTCGATCGCACCGTCCTCTCCGATAATGATGATCCCATCCGGAGCCGTATCCAGAACCGAGCGAAGGCGTTCTTCCCGGTCGCCCAGCGCGCGGGTGCGCTCGTCCGCCTGGGTTCGAGCGCTATGCAACGCCGGAATCACGCCGCAGAGGGCAACGACGGCCCCGCCCAGCAGGAGGACAACCAGGGCCGTCGCGGCCCCGATGAATCGACCTCCAATCCCGCTTTCGGCCAGCCCTTCAGCTTCATTGTACAGGGAAGCGATTCGCCAGGAGCCGTCGTCGAGCAAGTTGACGGGCGTGGAATGCGCCGCGTACTCGCCGGCGACAAAACCGGCTTCGCCCTCCACAAGGACATTCTGCGCAGAAGATGAGCTCAGGCGCTCTTGAAACCAGCCGAGCGCTTTCGATGGGAAGTCCGGGCACGTGAGTAGACAGCCGCGTTCTCGAATGAGAAGAAGCTGATTCCCCGCGATACTGCTGCTCTCGAGAACCTGCGAAAGGACGGACGTGGGGACCATGCCGGCCACGGCGCCCCGCAGGCGCCCCGCGGACCGAATGGGGACGGAAAAAACCAACCCGGGCTCGCCGACGCAAAGGTCCACGGGTTCGCTGATAAGGAAGCCCAGATCCGGCTCATTCGCAAAGCGGCGAATCTGCTCTCGTTGGACGGCGTATTCCTCGGCCTCCCGATCCGCCGTGTGTAGTTCGTCGGCTGCCCTTAAGTCGTTGCCACGCTCAAAGGATCTCAAAGGCCTCCGGCTACCGTCAAAACCGCGTTCGAGAACGTAGATTTCCTGTACCTGGTGCTGGTTGAAATTGGCGTCGTAGACGGCCTCTAGGTACGCTTCGGATTCAGGGCTGATTTCCATGACCTGTGGAAAGTTCGCCATGAGCTCCAAGCAGAGCCGAATGTCCCTGGCGTAGTGTTCGATCTCCGCCTTTGCGGCCCGCATCTTGAGCTGGTTGCGTTCTCGGAGCTGTTCTCTGATCGCCGAACGGAGCTTCCAGTTGTTTGAGATCACGAAGACGGCGATCAACACGGCCGAGAGGGCGCTAATCCACTGCACACAGCGGAGCGCCGTCCAGATCTGACCGTGTCGTTTCTTCACAGACGGGATCCTCCCCTTTCAGGTTGATCAAACATCACCGGACTCGCGACACCGTCACGACACCTCCGGTCGATAAACGGCGCGACCCACAACGCTTCGACAACGGCTCTCTCGACATTCGGGATCTGGAAGTGCCACCCGCCTCGGGCTCCGTCAGATCATGCCCAACGTCGCTGAATCCCCAGCTTCCGCATCTTGCTCTCAAGCGTCTTGGGATTAATCCCCAGCAGGTCCGCCGCTCCCCCTTTCCCGGAAACCTTGCCTCTGCTGGCGCCGAGTGCCTTGAGAATATGTACGCGTACGGCGTCCTCCAGCGTCATCACCGTCTCGTAATCCACTCTTGCCATTGTGGGTGGAGACTTGGCCGTGGCATCCGATGGGGCGATCCGGATGTGCCCCGCCGGGAGCTGAGCGTCCGTCCAGGCGTCCGAATCATCGGACACCGTGAGCGCCGTCGGTAGATGCTCGCAACCGATCGTGCCGTAGTTGCTGAGAATGACGGCCCGCTCCATCACGTTGCGAAGCTCCCGCACGTTTCCCATCCAGGCATAGCATTGGAGGGCCTCGACCGCCGACTCATTGATGGTCGGTGGCGATCTGTCCATCTTCTTCGCACAAAGGTGGACGAAGTGATGAGCCAACGCGCGAATGTCGTCGCCTCTTTCCCGGAGTGGCGAGAGTCGAATCGGAAAAACGTTCAACCGGTAGAAAAGATCGGCGCGAAATCGTCCCTGAGCGGCCATCTCCTTGAGGTCGCGGTGCGTGGCGGCGATGACGCGCACGTCCGTAGTGAGCGTCTTGTTGCCGCCGACTTTCTGGAACTCTCCGCTCTCCAGCGTTCGCAAGAGCTTGACCTGGGTTTGAATGGGAAGATCACCCACTTCGTCGAGAAACAACGTACCCCCGTCGGCCAGTTCGAAGCGGCCTTTATGGGCCGATGTGGCGCCGGTAAACGCGCCGGCAACGTGTCCGAAGAGTTCACTGGCAACCAGATCGGGAGACAGCGCCGCGCAATTGACGGCGATGTAGGGCTTGTCCCGCCGGTGCGACAGCACAAAGATCCTTCTAGCAACCAGTTCCTTTCCCGTGCCCGTTTCACCGAGAATCAGAGCCGTGGCCTCTGTCGGAGCGACACTCTTGATCTCCTCATCCAGACGCTGCATGGAATCGCACGACCCCACGATGCATGTCGAACCGTCCGCGATGTCCGCCGCGCTTCCCGCGGGTGTGGCGTATGGGGCTCGGCGTGCCTTGGGCTCGATGTCTTCCGAAGCCCAGTTCCATTCCTCAAGGACCGGGCCAACCGCCTGCGCGACGGCATAAACGAACAGCCCGTCTCGTTCCGCGTAGGATCCCGCCTCCGCGTGCTGAACGAAGAACCCGCCTGTGAGCAGCCCGCCGGAGTGCATGAAGACATGGACTCCGGAGCGCATCCCGCCTTCACCCAGTTGGTATATGGCCGCCGAATCCGGAGTCGCCCGGTAATCGCCAACCACGGAAGCCGATCGCGCAAAGCGCGCGGCCACGGACCGTAGCTCGGGCGTGATTCGCCCCTGACTCGGGGCGGTACGAACATCGCACCCCTCGGCGTCTTGCTGTGCCACCACCTTCCAGCGATCCTTCGGATCGTCGAACGCGATGAGGCTCATTCGAGAGATTCTCAGGTTACCCGACACAAACCTGAAAACGGCGTCAAGGATTTCCCGAAAGTCAACAGCGGACCCGAGGCGTTCAGCAATACTGACCAGGAACTCTGTGTCTGAGACAATCATCTAGGCAATCACGCTCCCGGAAGTGTCAAGTGAATCCCGTTCCCGTAAGACACGAGGCTCAACACGAATCATGGCGGACAAACGTCGAAGCGCCGCGAACGCAGCCTGTGCGCACCATGCGCCCCTTCACGACGCGATGCCAATCGCCGCTGCCCTGTCTAGAGTCGATCCATCGACGTGGGAACCCGTTGGCCGCGCCTAGCGTGTAAGACTCGGGACGATGCCGAGCAACAAACCTGCCCGTTCCCAACCGCGCCGCAACTGACGCAAGCTAGCGTGACCCGTGCTCTCTGTGCCCATCGTAGCCGCGTCTGTCCCATTCGCTACGAGCAAGCCGCGTTGCGAGGAGTTAGGAAGATGCGGAAACCTTCAATTGCCTATGATAATTCCATGGGTGGTCGTTTTCAAGACCCAGCCCGGGAATTCCGGAAACACTTGCGGCCGGTTTCCACCAACGTAGACGAGAAACGGATCTTATAGGAATGACGCTTCTGGTAACTCAAGAAAAACCCCCTCGGTTTCCGCAAAACCTTAAATCTAAGCTAACGGAAGCCAGTGCGCGACTGGCGTTCTGTCCACGTGCTATCGGACCCCCGGCTATCTCACACGGACACAACGTGTGCTCTTCGCCTTGCTTGTGGCTTCGCGCGTACGCGCGTTCGCAACCACTCGCGACACATCGACCGGTAATACCGGGCCGCACCGGTTGCTCACACGGGATGCGGTCGCCGATCTTAGGCGCGGACCAGCGCCGCGCCGAACGCGCTGCCATCACCTCGACACTCGCCGAAGCATGACTGATTGCAAGAACCAAGTCCGAGAAGCCGGGCGAGGCGCGACGAAGCTCCCACGTTCCTCTCAAGGCATCTCGCCGGGAACCGATACGCAAAAAAAATCTCGGCGTAGGCAAGCAGTGACGGCCGGAGCCATTCCCAAACGTCGCAGGCTCGGTCGTGACAACGACGAGCACTCGGCTCACGTCTTAGAGCGTGCTCAAGAAGGCTTGCTCTGAACCGAGCCGCACCCGTCAAAGAGCGGTTTTTCGCCGGTCCTTGCCCGCATCCTCGGGGGCGCGGCTCAGAAAGTGCGCTTCTTGGACACGCTCCCAAGCACGTTGGTGGTTCCCTCAATAATCAGGAATGTGCATGTTTGGGCTCCAGGAGCATGCCGTTTCAAGCCCTCCTGAATCCGGACGTCCTCACCGTAAGTTACGGCGACGCCGTACCTTACGTCGCACGAACGCTGAATCGTGGGCCTGGCATGCCGTGTGCTAAATCCGATCGGTGGCAACGCTCCTAGTGCGTGACACTTGAGCGAGGATGCCGAAGCCGAGCGGCCGCGGGCCGCCACGCATCGGTGAGTCCTCGATCCAAGGGATCTCACGTGAACTTCGGGCGGGAGGTTCCTCCGGCGCTTTTCGTGAGGCATCCTCGGCCGGCCATGATTTCAGTTTGGAAGGGTATAGATCGCCGATAAGGCGAACGGGACAAGGAAAAAGAACTCGAAGAAGTAAGAAATTTAAGGAGCAATCAATGGGCGCCGCAACAGCAATGCAAGCCGTCCGTCGGCCCGATGTTTCGGGCATCCCCAGGTCACTTGGCGTTTCGTGGCGATCAACTGCATCGTTACGCTTCACCTTCGGTTCGCCTCCAAGGGTTCGGGAGGGGAAGAGCACGCGTCAGCGAATTGCTGTTGCGGCTGGGTGGGCGTGTCCGTTTCGGCGGCACGCTCGCCCTTCACCGCAACGCACGGGCGACTCCGTTGTGGATCTCGATGCAACGGAGGAACACCACACCGCGCCGCACCGCTTCGAATACGGACGTCGTCACGCCTTGCGTCCGGGAAGGAGGGCGGGGTCGTGAATACCAACTACTCTACCCAACTCCGTTCGCCGTCTCCTTGGGGTTCCCTCCATGGAGCTTCACGGCCCCGTTTGCTTCTTGTGCTTCTGCTGGCGTCGAGCTTGGCCTCGTGCGCGCGCAATGAAGTCCGGGTGCATAGCAGTCCGGAAGAATCCCCACCCATGGCGTCGCCGGAAACCGCCGTCGCAACTCGCACCGAGGCACAGGCGGATGAAGCACAAGCAGACGTCGATCCCGTCGCTGCCGCCGCGCCGTCGGTGCAGACAATCGAGCAGATGGGCGTGTCGGTCAAGCTGTCCCTGACTCCGCTGGAGCCGTCACAGCCCAGGAGCGTGATCTATCGAGGCGATCACGTCGAACTCCGCTTGGAGATCACCGACACGACCACGCAGTCACCGCTGGCGAACTTGAGCCCGGCGGTTTGGATCGACGGGAAGGTCGCGGGAGGAAGCGAAGGCTGCCATGACAAAATCGAGTCGTTCCTCATCGGGAGCCTGAGCGCACGGGCCGAATACGACCTCAACACGTTCTACGTTCTGACGATGAACGATGAGGCAACCATCACGGTTGTCGATCCGCTGTTCAGCTATGGCGGCAGTCGGCTGTTGGCCCTGATCCAGCTACCCAGTCCCGGCGAAGACTGGGTCCTCAACGCCGACGAAAGTCGGCTGTATGTCACGCTTCCGCTCGTGAATCTCGTGGGTGTCGTCGATACGACCACCTGGGAGTTGATCGAAACGATCGACGTCGGCGTCAAGCCGACGAGGATCCGTCTCCAGCCCGATGGAAAATACCTCTGGGTGAGCTGTGTGGATCTGACTCCGGCCGGTCGAAAAGGCCTGGCCTACGTCATCGACACCGAGACGCACCAGGTGGCCGAACACTTGTCCCTGGGCAAGGGCCATCATGACTACGCCTTCTCGACCGATTCGAGATACGCCTTCGCGTCGGATGCCGAGTCCGCCTCCGTGTTTGTCGTGGACGTCCAGTCCTTGGCGAAAACCGCCACCATTTCGGTCGGAAAGTCCGCCGACGGGATCGTGTATTCGTCGGCCAGCGAGTGTGCGTACGCGGTGGACGGCGTCGGAGGCGAGATCGTTGTCATCGACGGTCGAAGCCACGAGGTGATCAAACGGATCTCCGATGCCCCCGGGCTTGGCGCCATCAAGGTTGCGCCGGGTGATCGGTTCGTGTTCGTCGCCAACGTCGAAACGGATGTGGTGCACGTCATCGATGCCGCGAAGAACGCGATCATCCAGACCGCCGACGTCGGGCCTGGGCCTGAACAGATCATGTTTACACTCAATCTCGCGTACGTCCGTTCAAAGGGAACCGAGACGATATTGATGATCCCGCTCGATCTCGTGGGAACGAACCAGCCGCTGTCCGTCGTGGATTTCACCGGCGGTCATACGCCCTTCGGGCTGGCGGCCATGCCGAGCCTGGCGGATGGGATCGTACCGGCGCCGAGCGGCATCGCCGCGATCGTGGCGAACCCAATTGACAAATCCATTTACTACTACCGCGAGGGAATGGCGGCGCCGATGGGCGAGTTTATCAACTACGGGAGAGAAGCGCGGGCCGTGCTCGTGGTCGATCGGAGCCTCAAAGAAACGGCGCCCGGCGTGTACACCACAACCGTCCAGCTGCCGCGTAGCGGCTCGTTCGACGTCGCCGTTCTGCTGGATTCCCCGCGAATCGTCCACTGCTTCGATTTGGAGGTCGCCCCCGCGCCCGGAGACGTCGACCCGCGCAAGGCCAAACCGTTCCTCGTCGAACCCATTGCGCGGTCGCGAGAGGTGGCCGTGGGCGAGCCCGTTCGGATGCGCTTCAAAGT
Organism: uncultured bacterium; assembly: GCA_965371245.1. Taxonomy (GTDB): domain Bacteria; phylum Planctomycetota; class Phycisphaerae; order UBA1845; family UBA1845; genus CBDUXT01. Next base: position 23,351 of record CBDUXT010000035.1, read on the forward strand.
TCACGACAACGACACGGGACAACCAATGAGCGACGTAAAAGACCTCGCCGTCCTGGCGTTCTCGACTGGCAACTGGCAAACGCAAACAGCGGCGACCGGACTCGGCGACGGAATGTACGAAGCAACCTTCGTCCCTCCGCGATCGGGCCTCTATTATGTGTTTTGCCGCGTGCCGTCGCTGGGGATGACCTATCGGGACGTGCCCTACACAACCCTGACCGCAAGCGTCGCGCCAAACACCGACAGAGCTGAGAGGAGCGTGAACCCATGATCTCTGCCCGACTGAATTGCTACAGCGTGTTGACTTCCCGACTTGTCGCCTGCTGCCTTGCCATCGGCGCCCTCGGGGGATGCTCGACAAGCAACGCGAAGAATGAAATCGTGACCGAGCCGGAGGCCGAGACGGCGCTGGTTCAGGAAACGCCGGAGTGCTGCAAGAGCAAGGCCGCCTCCGAAACGGCGACGGCCGCGGTTGACCAGAAGCCGCTCGAGATACCCGACGTGGAACTCATCGATCACAACGGTAACAGGGTTCGCCTCTACACGGACCTCGTGAAAGGACGAAACGTCGCCATCAACACGTTCTTCACTTCCTGTACGACGATCTGCCCCGTGCTGACGGCCACCGTTGCCAACGTCCAGAAAAAACTCCTGGAGCTGGGGCGCGATGACATTCAGCTCATCTCGATCAGCGTGGACCCGACAACGGACACGCCGAGCCGGCTGAAGGCATGGAGTGAAAACTTCAACGTCCAGCCCGGATGGACACTGCTCACGGGCGACAAGGCTTCTATCGATCAGGCGCTCAAGGCGCTCCAGTCATTCACGCCCGACCCGAAAGATCACTCGCCCATGATTCTCATCGGCAACGAGCCCTCCGGGACGTGGAAACAGGTCTTCGGCCTCGCACCGCCCGCAACACTATGCGACGCGATTCTGGAAATGGCGGGTCCGAAGAAAGCGGAGACGCGCGTGAAGACGGCGCCATCGACCGCCGATTCGACGAAAGCGGAAACGCCCGTGAAGACGGCGGCGGCGATCGCTGAATCGACTCCGCCCACGACCGAGTTCGTGAACGCGGGCGCCAAGAAGTACTTCACCGATGTCGAACTCGTAGACCAGTTCGGACGCCCACAACGCCTGTACACCGATCTCCTTCGCGGGCGGGTCGTGGTGATCGACGCGTTCTTCTCGTCGTGTACCGGCGTGTGCCCGGTTCTCAACGAGCGAATGACGGCCATCAAGAAGGCGTTCCCCGACGAGTTGGGCGACACCCTGCTCCTGCTGTCGATGAGCGTCGATCCGGCGGTCGATACGCCGCCGCGGCTGAAGGAATACGCCAAGGGTCTGCGTGCCGGACCCAACTGGCTCTTCCTCACCGGCGAACGAGACAACCTCAAGACCGCGCTCACGAAGCTCGGCATGTACACGGATACCCGCGAGAACCATAGCAACCTCTTGCTCATCGGGAACGACAAGACGGGTCTTTGGAAGAAGGCGTTCGGTCTGGCGCCCGATGAAGAAATCGTGGAGATCGTGCGGAACGTATTGAACGACACCGACTCCAGTGCCTCGGCGGAGGCGGCGGGGCAATCCGCAACCGGCTCCAAGTAGGATGACTCGCGGTCCGGGCGCGATACTGATCGCAGCCATGGTCCTGGTCGCCATGAGCACTCGCGCCTCGGCGTGCCCGGCGTGCAAGACCGGGTTGCCCAGCCGTGTTCACGTGGAGAAGGCATCATCCACGACGACGCAAGGGTCCACGGGGAACGGGTCATTCCTCAGCGCGGGTGACGTTCACCTCGACCTGACGGCCGAGTATCGCAAGTGGGATGTGATCGACCCGCTCCAGGCGGTGTTGCTGGGGCGACAAGGTAAGCACGTTCACGACTTCAGCCAGGAGTGGCTCTACCATGTCACTCTGGCCTACGGAGCCACGGATGACGTCGAGTTGTCTTTCAGTGTTCCGTTTCGCGACCTGCGCAGTGTGTTCACTGATGACTCAAGGCCCGCGTTCGTGGGGTCGCACGATTCGGACTCCTCCGGCCTTGGAGATCTGGAACTTGGCGTTCGGTGGCGGTTGCAGCGAGAGCCCTACGAGTTCTATCTGATCGCGGATGTGGCGATGCCGACCGGCGACACCGGCAATCGTGATCGCCTGGATCGACGCTTCGAACCGGAGTTCCAACCCGGAAGCGGCGGCTGGAGCACCTCGTTGGGCTTCGGCATCGCCAAGCAGTGGGGGCCATGGTCGGCCCACTTCGAGGCCCAGCACACGTTAAGGTTCGAAGGCGAGCACGACTACGAGTTCGGGGATTCCACCCAACTCCGGTTGGGCGGCAGTTACCAGCTTCCGCTGGATGTGGAGTGGCCGAAGGTGGTCCTGCTTGGCGACGTGGTGGCCCAGTTCAATGAGCCGGACGTCGATAAGGGTGTCACGCTCGGCGGGCACCGGGCGAAGTTGCTCTTTTTGGTTCCGGGCATCGCGGTTCAGGCGAACTCGAACTGGACCTTCAGCATAACCGCGCCGATCCCGGTCTACCAGGACTGGGCGCTGCACCAGGAAATCGATTACTCGGTCCGCTTCAGTGTCGGGTACTCGTTCTAGGAGTGTGATGAAATGTTCAAAGGCTCACGACGCCGCCGGTGGTTCCAGATGTTCGCGCTGATGGGCGCGACCATGCATGTCAGTTGCGTGCAGGCCGTCTTTCGTGAGGCCCAGTTCGGTGCCTTCGACGGAGTAAACAGTTTTGTGGCCGGCGGCATCGAGGCCTTTCTGGTCTCCATCGTACCGTTTGTCAGTACCCCATGAGGGTGAGAAAAGGGAGCAAGACGATGAATCGTAAGCATTGGAAGAGGTTCTGGATCATGTTCGCTGCGGCGACGCTGGTCCTCAAGCTACCCGCGATCGTCCGGGCCAACCACCCCGGGGAAGAGGCTGGAGTCGGAACGACAACGGAGCTGGTGTTCAACATGTCCGGCTGCACAGCCGCCCCCTTGCCGGGACCGATTCTGGACGCGATCGACAACGAGCAGCTTCACAGCGAGTAAACGAGCATGAAGATCAAGCCCATCCCCGTGCGGATTTTTGGACTGACCCTCGCCGCGCTGTTGTTCGGCGCGGGTGCCCACGCCGGCGAGCCCGGCAAACGGTCGGTGCTTAGCCCGGCGGCGAAGGTGGGCAAGCAGATCTACCTACGGGGTGAGAGCAGCTCCGGACGACCCATCGACGCGATCCTCGGCGAACCACCGATGACGGTGTCCGCGAAGATGCTGCCCTGCGTCAACTGCCACGGTTACGACGGGCGTGGCATTCCGGAGGGAGGCCTCACGCCCTCCAACATCGCCTGGTCCGCGTTGACGAAGCGGTACGGAACGATTCACCAGAGCGGGCGCCGGCACGGACCCTACAACGAGGACACGCTCCGACGCGCCATCGAAAAAGGGATTGATCCGTCCCAAAACAAGCTCGGCGTGGGCATGCCGTCGTTTCGCATGTGCGACGACGACCTCGAGTCGTTGATCGCCTACCTCAAAAACATCGAGAATGATCGTGATCCTGGCGTCACCGATTCCGTCGTCACGCTGGCGACCATGCTTCCGCTGGACGGCCCCTGGGCGCACATCGGGACGGAAGTCCGCGACGTGCTCGTCGCGCGGATCGACGAGGTCAATCGCCAAGGCGGAACCTACAACCGGCGAATCGACCTGCATATTCTCCCCGCCGCGGCCACTCCGGACGAAAGTGTCGCTCGCCTCCGGTCTTTCCTGGAAGCCGAAGAGGTCTTCGCCCTTGTCTCGCCGTTTATTCCAAATGGCGAGACGCAACTGGCCGCGCTGGCCGACGAACGGGGAATCCCGGTTATTGCCTCCCTCGGAACGGCACCGGACACCCTGAACGGTCCGAGCCGCTACCTGTTCTATCTATCCTCCTCGCCATCGGTGCAGGCCCGAGCCCTGGCGGATCACTTCGCCAAGCAAGTGTCGGACCGGCGTAAAACACAGCCGCTCCTCGTCGCCTCGCCCAAGGCCGACTTGATCGCCAAAAAAGGACCGCCGTACGATGCCATATCGCAAGCGATCCAGGCGCAGTGCCGCAAGCGCGGCATCTATCTTCAGGTGCTCGCCCCCTATACATCGGACAACTTCTCCCCCGAGGTCCTGGCGTGGAACCGCATCCAAAGCGAAGTTCTCTTTTTTGTCGGTCCCGACGCCGACTGTGCCCGGCTTCTTCAGAAGGTTTCCCAGGTCGGTCGCGTACCGGACGTGCTGCTGATGGGCAGTTTCGTCGGCAAGCAGATCCTTGAGGCCCCGCGCGCGTTCCAGGGCAAGCTCGCGGCCGCCTTTCCGAACAGTCCAGGTGCTCAGTCCGCCGACAAGGTGAAGGAATACAAGGCGTTCCTCGCGCGGCACGAGCTGTCGCCCCGCGGTTCATCCGCCCGTCGAACCGCATACTGCGGCGTGTCGGTCCTGCTCGAAGCACTCAACGAAACGGGCCGCGAACTTCGGCGAGAGCACCTGATTCGCAAACTCGAGGGGTTCTGGGATTTCGAAACGGGGCTCGGCCCCCCGCTTTCTTTCGGACCCAATCGGCGAGTCGGGGCCTACGGCGCGTACGTCGTTTCCTTCGATCTGGAAAACCGCGCGCTCATGTCGGCCAATCGGTGGGTTGAACCATCCGACTAAGAGCCTATCTCGGAATTGTGTGGCACCGGCATCTGGCCGGTGTCTTCGCGGGCTGGAAGCCCGTGCCACACCCGTTATTGGGGTAGGCTCTAACGAATTCTCCACTTCTTTGTTCCCAGCCGACGGCATTTCCCGTTTCGTTCTATTGAGCCGCCGGGTCTCCCCGCTTCTTTGTTCTGAGCCGCGGTGATAACTCCATGCGTTACGCCCACACGTCCATGCTCTTATCGGGCACATCGTAGTTGAAGAGGATCAACTCGTTTCGGCCGATGCCATACTGTGTCCGCGAAGATCGAGAACTCGTGAGCCAGTCATGATACCGACCAAGCGCAGCGCGTTTAGTCTTGTCGAGGCTGCCATATCGATCCTGCTCGTCAGCGTTGTGATCGTGGCAGCGCTGAATACGGTGGGCGCCGCCAAGATCGGAAGGCAAAAAAACGCCGACCGGGCACGAGGGACGCTCCTGGCGCAAGACCTGATGTCGGAGATCTTGATCAAAGCCTACGAGGAACCGATCGACTCGGTCAACTTCGGACGAGAGATCGGCGAGGGCGGATCGGGTCGAGCGGAGTATGACGACGTAGACGACTTTGACGGCTGGTCGGCGTCACCACCGCAAGACGCCGATCGCAACGACATGACCTACCTGGCCGGCTGGGAACGCACGGTCTCCGTTGTCTTCACCGATGGCAACGACGTGACGGGAACAGTCGTTTCCGACCTTGGTGTCAAGCGTGTGACGGTAACCGTCACGGCTCACGGTGTTCCGGTTGGCGAGATCATCGCCGTCAAGCACAAGAGCCCACCGGAGTAGGAAGAGCGACACCTCGACCGTGAGAAACAACATGCCGTCAGGCCGAACACGGAAGAGCCATCCCATTCGCCACAGGCGGCGAGGCGGCATGTACATTATCGTTCTCGGCACTTCGATGATGCTAACCGTCATCGGCCTGTCCGCCCTCATGCTTGTTCGCATCGAACGTCGATCGATCGAAATGGGCGGTGATTTTACACAAGCGAGGTTTCATGCCCAGTCCGCCGTCGAACTGGCCCTGTGGCAGTTGGAAAACATTCCAGACTGGCGGACCACCCTTCCCAACGGCCCATGGAGAGTAAACCAGCCCATCGGCACGGGAACGTACGCGATTGAGGGCCGTGACCCCATCGACGGCGACCTGAGCAACAACGTGACCGACCCCGTGGAGCTGACGGCCGTCGGTTATCAGGGTGACGCACGATACAAGTTGCAGGTCACGCTCACGCCGCGGATACGGGGGTACAGTTGCCTCGAAGCGGCGCTGCACGCCAATCGCACGTTAGCGTTCGACGGGACGACCCTGCAGTGCGATCAAGTGATTAGCAGCAACGACACCGTCACGGCATCAACTTCCACGATCAACTCGGACGTCGAGGCCGTGACCGCCATTACCGGCACCACGTACAACGGGACAAACACGACGCCGATCACGCCGAGAGCGATGCCGGACACAACGGTCTTCGACTATTACCTGGCTAACGGAACCTCGATGGATCTAGCCTTGATCCCCAAACCGGCGACCAGCTACATCGTCGAGAATGTGGTCATCAGCCCGACCAGCAACCCGTACGACGCGTTGGCAATCAATTCCAGCGGCATCTACATCTTCAACTGCTTGGGTGCCGATCTGATTATTCGTAATTCACGAATCGTCGGGACGCTCGTCCTCCTCGACCCCGGCCCCAACACCGAGATCCAGCAATCCGTCAACTGGTCGCCGGCCGTCAGTCATTACCCCTCGCTTCTCGTGCGGGGGAGCATCCAGGTCAATCTCGACGCGGGCGCGGCGAGCCTCAACGAGGCTGTGCTGGCGACCAATTTCAACCCGACGAGCACACCGTTCAACGACGTGACAGACTCGGATACGACGGACGTATACCTCTCGGTCATTTCGGGGCTCATCTACACCTCCGTGGACCTGGACACAGCGGCGGGCCTATTCGTCGAGGGTGTGGTCGTGGTCGGGAATGCGTTCAACGCGGCCGCAGGCGCGAACATCGATCTCACATACCAGCCCACGTACCTGGAGAACCCGCCGCCCGGCTTCGCGTTGCCCCCGATCATGAAGATCGTCGAAGGCAGTTGGCGACAGGTCGTGGATTGATTCGGTTTCCCCGAGGGCGCCGACCAAGCGGGGTAGTCGCCGCATCTCAAGAAGCGAACCGCGGGTCCGACGCGGCCGGTTGGGAGTCGAACCCACCAGTCACCGGTTCAGCGACGACTCACCGGCTCAAGAGCCCCAGACCCACCAAGCGTACGGACCCTCCAGGACCCTGGTCGCGGTCATCCGTCTCCTGGATATAATCGACACCATGATCGCCCAGCTCCATAGCGTGGCTTTCAACGGAATTCAGGCGGTCCCCGTTGAGGTCGAGGTCGATGTCGCGCGGCGGGGGTTTGCCGGGACCGCAGTCGTCGGCCTGCCTGATGCGGCCGTCAAGGAAAGCATCGAGCGCGTCCGCAGCGCCATGCAGAACTCCGGCTACGACTTCCCGCGATACAAAACGGTCATCAACCTGGCGCCGGCCGATCTTCGCAAAGAAGGTCCGATTTTCGATCTGCCCATCGCTCTGGGCATCAGCCTCGCCAACGGTAATGCGGTCAGCGAGCAGACGGACGGCTACCTGGTGGCCGGCGAGCTGGCGCTTGACGGGCGCGTGCGACCCATCCGCGGTGCGTTGTCGGCGGCCATCCTGTCCAAAGAACGCGGGTTGCGTGGAATCATCCTCCCCGTCGAAAACGCGGCCGAGGCCGCCGTTGTGGAAGGGCTCGACGTCATCCCGGTCGGTTGCCTGACCGATGCGATCGGCTTCCTCTCCGGAGAGCTTCCGCTTGAGCCGGCCACCGTTGATCTCAAAGCGATCTTTGCGGCTTCGTCCGTCTACGAGTGTGATTTCGCCGATGTGCGTGGTCAAGAACACGTGAAGCGTGCCCTGACGATCGCGGCCGCTGGAAGGCACAACGTGCTGTTGATCGGGCCTCCCGGGTCGGGAAAGACCATGTTGGCCAAGCGGCTGCCCACCATTCTTCCGCCGCTGACACTCGACGAATCGCTCGAGGCGACGCGCATCCATTCCGTTGCGGGCGAGCTTCGCCCGCGCGTGGCGTTGTTGGCTACCAGGCCGGTGCGAGCGCCCCATCACTCGGCCAGCACGCCGGCACTCGTCGGCGGCGGTCCGATTCCCAAGGCCGGCGAGATTTCGCTCGCCCATCACGGCGTACTCTTCCTCGATGAGTTTCCGGAGTTTTCTCGGCCCGCGCTCGAAGCGCTCCGGCAACCGCTTGAGGAAGGCGAGATCACGATCGCGCGAGCGCACACCACGATCACCTACCCGGCCTCCGTGCTGATGCTGGCTGCGATGAACCCGTGTCCCTGCGGATACTTCGGAGACCCTCGCAAGCCCTGCAAGTGCTCGCCGATGCAGATTGACAAGTACCTGGCACGAATCAGCGGACCGCTGATCGACCGGATCGACATCCACATCGAAGTGCCCGCGGTTCCCTTGTCCGAGCTGCGAAGTGACCGGGACGGCACATCCTCCGCCGTCATGCGCGAGCAGGTCATCGTGGCATCCAATTGCCAGGCGAAGCGCTTTGCCGACACCTCCACCAACGCCAACGGACGCATGAGCGGAAAGGCCGTCCGCCGTTACTGCCGGTTGGATGACGCGTCCGAAACGATCCTGCGTCAGGCGTTGACCGAACTGGGGCTCTCCGCGCGCGCCCACGACAAGATTCTCCGCGTGAGCCGAACGATCGCCGACCTGGCCGGACGGGAGAATATAAGCCCGGATGACGTGCTGGAGGCCGTTCACTACCGTCGGCTTGATCGCCAGCTATAGCGCCGCGCGTGTGTGCGTTGAAGACGACACGATCGACCAGGCTCAGTGACGTCCGCGTCCGATTATCGGACGATCCTGCCTGATCGCCGCGCTACATCCGACTGATCCCAACCGTCACTGAGGCCTCCTGCGTAACCGTAGGCGGTTTCCATTCGTTTCAACAAAGAAGTGATGAGCGGAAACGCGATTCTCTTGGATCCCGGACGGCTGAGGCAGGCGCTCTCGCTCCTGGGGGTATCGCAGGCGGAACTCGCCAGGGCGAGCGGCGTATCCACGACCACGATCTCCCTTCTTCTCTCAGCGACTCGCGTCCCCAGCCAGGACATCGCCGTACGCTTGATCGGTGGGGTAGAACGGGCTTTCAAGGAGAAAGGCTGCCGATTGGACACCGCCTTCTTTGCCGAAGGAAGGCAACGGGAAGGTGTATTCCTATTACCACTGTCGCTGGTGCGGAACGACGGTCCTGGCCAAGCTGAACGAGATCGTCCTGGAAAAGCTGTGCGAGCTGGGTAAAGACGGCGACTATCTGAAAGACCGCGAACGGGTAGCTCGCAACCTAGAGGCGGCTTCGCAGTCGTCATCCGTCAGAGCGTGAATGAGACTTGACGCGCCGGCTTTCGCGGCTGGCCCAATTCTCCCCAACGCCGTTGCGGCGACATACCTGCAATGCCTCGCGTCGTCATCCACAGACTCGTTGGGTTGCTCAGGGTCATCCTCCATTGTGAGGAATGCAGGCTCCTCGGACGCCCATCGCGGTACGAAGCTGCTGTCCAGCATGCGCGTGAGGCTGGGAACCGCATCCACGGCATCTGGCCCAATCAATCCAAGCGCAGCCGCAGCCACCCAACGGGTCTCGATATCGCTGTCGCTCAGCAACTCCACGATGATCGGCACCGCTGCCCTGGCATCCGGCCCTATCTTGCCCAAGGCCTCTACCGGTTTGCATCGGTTCCAAACATCCTCGTCCTCGACGACGCTTATCGCTTTGATGAGAGCTGGGACCGCAACCTTCGCGTCCGCGCCAAGACTTCCGAGCAGATCTCGTGTACTTCCGCGTACTGATCCCGTTGATCAGCTTACGCACAATGCTCGGTTGCCGCCTTGGCGGAGACTGGAAACGCTCGTAGCTCGTCAGTGTCACCTCGTGGCCTTCCATGCTCCGGACGCGTGGCTTGACCGTTCTGACCTTCTTGCCGCCGAGCACCACATAGCCCGGTTGGCTTGTCCAACGTGTGGCTTGCCGCTGGGGATCGTGACGACCCTTTGGACCGGCCAGCGATTCGACCTCGGCGTTCATTACCGACTGCATGATCAGCAGCCCGGCCTCACCGGCCAGGCGTTCGATCTCGGCGCTCACGCCGCCGATGATCTCGGCCATCGACACTGGAAGCTCGACGGTCACGCGACCGCTGAGGACATCTGCGGCGTCGATCATCCGCGCCTCACCCGAGCTGCGGGCTGTACACCGGCTCGATTTCTTCGCTCGCTTCGAGTAGCTTTTCGACATGGCGGTTCTCCTTTTTGGGACTGTTTCTTATCTTCCCGGAGCCTACCACCGTGGCTGGCTGCAGGGGAGAACCGCTCTTTTTCAACTAACTTCGGGGCATGCTCTGATTCCTTCACGACGCACGTAAAGCTCGGTCACTTGCCGTACGAGCATATCAAACTCGTTTATGCTGTTGGAGTGGTGCATGCCGTACAGGCATTCGAATTGGACCTGCATGGCAATCGTGATGTCGCCCTTGCCGCCATGTTGAATTAGCAGATTTCGGAAATGCTCTTCGGTGAGTAACCGCTTTCCGTCGCTAATTCCGTGGACGTAGAAGATCGCTTGAACCAAGGGCTGGAACTTCTCGTCGAAGTAGTTGAGGTTGATGTTGTGCTCCACCAACTCCAAAATGACTTCAGAATGGCGGAGTATTAGGTTGATGAGCTTCTCTTGCACCTCATGTTCGGGATTCTTCATAGTGAGCCCCCTTCCATCACGATGTTGATGGTCCCGTGAGGATGCCTTTCGCGGGCTTTGCGGGCTGTTGGCTCTGCCTCTTCGACGGTACTGAATCGCAGCGCGTTGCGGGAATGATTCGCCCACATCTCAGAGGTTGTCGTACTCTCGACGCTCTCCAGGTAGTACGTATGGACGCAGCACTCTCCGGGGATTGTCTCTTGGATGAGAAATGTTTGATCGTTCATTCTGATACCCTCCAGAAACGAGGCTGCCCTTGACAGCCGTCGAGAACAACTGCCAAGGGCAAAGGGGTATTACAGATGAACACTCTTGAATTACGGATTAGTGCGTTGCGTCACGTGACGTTTATCATTCTCGATAGTACAATACCCCTTTGCCTCACCTACATTATACTCGAAACCTACAACGATCCCTCTTTGTTATTTGAGAAAATATTGTCCGCAGGGGATGCAACCGAAGGTCATGGGTTTCAGCTCACCTCTGACGGTGGCGTCCTTCCGGAGCAATCCCCGGCTCGGCCCAGATGGCATGGAACCGCGTGGCTGCGGGTGCTTCACGGCCCAGCGTGCTGGTTTAACAGAAACCGCGAAGATATGATCTGCTGTCATGAACGAGAATCTGAGCTCGGCGGAAGAGGTCTACTGCTCAAATCGAAAGGACTGCTTGCGCCGCGTCCTGGTGCTCGAAGCCGCAGGCATCCCCTCTCAGATTCGCCAAGAACCCGGAAAGTCAATAATCGTCGTACCCGCATCTTTCGCTGCAAAGGCTCGCTACGAGATCGATGCCTACGCAAGCGAGAACCAGCCTTCGCCGTCCGGAACGACAACGGTTCCTGAACAACGCAACGGCTGGCCCGGAGTCGTGGGCTATGCCATCGTCGTGGTGCTCATGTTCGTACTCGAGCGCCATGGCATCCTCAGCGAGGAATGGTTCGATGCCGGTAAGACAGATGCTGGTCTAATCTGCCAGGGTGAATGGTGGCGGACCGTGACCGCCTTGAGCCTGCACAGCGACCTCGTCCATCTGGCTGGCAACCTCGTCTTCGGTGGTCTGATCGGTCTGTTTGTCGGACAGCTACTGGGTTCTGGATTGGCATGGATCAGCATTCTGTTCGCCGGGGCTGCGGGGAATCTGCTCAATGCGGTGGTTCGCGACCCTCGGCACACGTCTGTTGGAGCTTCGACGGCGGTCTTTGCAGCCTTCGGCATCGTAGCAGCCTTTGCGACGATTCGTCGGCGGCATCTACGAGCGTCGAAGTTCGCCCGGTACACGCCCATCATCGGCGCGGTGATCCTGTTGAGCTACCTTGGCACGAGTGGGGAACGAACGGACGTGTTCGCCCACGTGGCGGGGTTTGTTGCCGGTTTGCTGCTCGGAGCGTTGTATGGAAAACTGGGCGACAGGATAATGTTGGGAACACGCAGCCAATTCGTACTCGGAGTCAGCGCGGTGGCTCTCTTAGTGACGACGTGGCTGATAGCGTTGACGCGGAACCAACCTTGATCGGTTCGCGACGAGACGTGGCCGCGTCGGCAGATTATCGTCCGGCGAACGGCAGCGAGAACTCCCATGCGTACGGCAAGACTGCCAACATGCATCCAGAATGGCTTGGCTTAGTTCTGCTGGCAGGATGCTAAGTAGCCGTGCTCGCAGATCGCCAATCAGACCTTCTACGACAGCAGCGTTCTGGACGAGATCGCCAAGTTCACCTACACCTACGACGACGCCGGAAACCCCATAGAGAAAAAGTAACCGCGGCACCGGGAACAACGCCGCGGGCTTCGGCAAGGCCCAGCACCCCAGCTTCATCCCGCAGCTTCCCACGGTGGCCTACGACTACGAAAACCGACTGACGCAGGTCGATTATGCGCCGGATGGTGGCGCCTCCACCCGGCTGGCCCACTTCGCCTACGACGCCCTGGGTCGGATGATCTCCTCGCAGCTTCGCTTCGACGCCGACGTCAACGGCCGCACCGAGACGCTCAAGTACATCTACGACGGCGTCATCGTGGTGGCCGAGTACGGCGAGTCGGACAACCTCTCGACCCGCCTTATCCACGGCACGCAGGGCATCGCCCTAAGAGGGTGTACAAGAAGGGTCATGACGAACCGAGCCGCGAACGTGAGGGAGCGGTTTCGAGTGCGAAACCGGACCGCTTCCTTACGGGCGCGGCTCGGAAAAAGCCTTCTTAAACACGCTCTAAGCGCGCAGCCGAAGCCCCCGGCGTCTGGCGAAGGAAACACCGGGAGCTACAGCTTGGCTTGGCTTTGCAGGTTTGGTGTGAGAATGCCCGGCGCTAGCCGGTCACGCGCACGTTGTTCGCTTGGGGGCCTTTCTGGCCTTCGGATTGCTCGAACTCGACAGGCGCACCGTCGGTCATGCGGGAAACGCTATCGGGATCGACAGCGCTGTGGTGAACGAACACATCGGGACTTCCGTCGTTTGGCTTGATGAACCCGAACTTCTTGGTCTGATCGAACCACTTCACAGTACCTTGCATTGAAACAACCTTTGTAACAGGGCTAGGGGGTGAGGGCGCGGTGAAACAACCACTGTTCCGGGCGGCCTCGCACCTAGCAGGGCGTAGGAATTCCCCGGAAGTATCGCCGGGCTCTTGGGCTGTGTCAAGTAGAAGAATCAGCACCGCTGAACAGGCCTGGAAGGCTTCGGTAGGCATTTCCGCTCCTATCGCCCCGTGGGCAGCCCCAGGGGCGTTTTGTTTTCCGGGTCCGGACGCCATACACTTGCCAAACCATGGATCGAAGCTACTACGTCGTGGACGCCTTTGCCGCTCAGCCGTTCTCCGGGAACCCGGCCGCGGTCGTGATCGATGCGGCTGGACTGACTGACGAGCAGATGCAGGCCATCGCGGCCGAATTCAACCTTTCCGAGACCACCTTCGTCCTGCCGCCCACGGGGCCGGCTCCCGAGGAAGCTTGTGCGAGCACCGAGCGCTCTATCCGGTTTCGCTGGTTCACGCCGGGCATGGAGGTCGATATGTGCGGCCACGCCACCATCGCGGCGGTCCATGCGTTGGTCGAATCGGGGCTGTGGCCGCTCGATCCGCAGACTGGGTGTGTAACGGCGTCCATCGAGACCCGAGCCGGGCACTTGAAAACGGCGGTGGAGCCCATCCCCGGTCAGGGCGCCGGGCGGATGATCTGGCTCGATCTGCTTGACCCGGTGTTGGCCGAGCAAACCTTCGACGACGCCGAGCTGTCGGCCTCACTCGGTCTTCCGGCGGACGCCTTCGATCGGTCGATCCCATCCGTGCGTAGTCAGGATGGCGATGCGCTGGTTTTCGTCAACGACGTGATATCGCTCAACGGCGCCACCCCGGACTTCGCGCGACTGCGCGACATGCTGATCCGCAACGGGCTCCGCGGGTTGTCGCTGGCGACTGTCAACACCTTGACACCATCGGTCAACGTTCAATCGCGGTTCTTCGCACCGCCGGCCGGTGTCGATGAGGATCCCGTCACCGGCAGCGTTCACGGACCGCTGGCCGCGCACCTTGTGCAACAAGGCCTTGTTCCGTTGCACGATGGCGTGGCCGGGCTCACCTGTATCCAGGCGAAGGCCGGCGGTCGCGCGGGCCTGCTCTTTGCCCTGGTCACGGGCAAGGAGCAAGGCGGCTATTGCGTACGGATTGGCGGACAGGCGGTCACGACGATGCGCGGGACGCTCATTCTTTCGCGCGATCCACCAGTGGCAAACTTGCAGCACGTTGGCTCGTGATATCTTCACGGTCTTGCGCGTTTCGAACCCGTGCCCGTTTCAGCGCCCGTCTAACACAGCCGCTTCACTCATCGGAACGTAGGGCGGGTTCTTGCCCGCGATCGACCACAAAAAGGCGGGCAATAGCCCGCCCTACCGATCGTCTCAGAGTGTGCATAAGAAGGTTTACGACGACCCGAGCCGCGACCATAATGGAGCGATTATGTGCGACTCCGGACCGCTTCCTCACGGTAGCTGCTCTGAAGGAGGAACGTAGGGCGGGCTATTGCCCGCCGTTCGTCTCAGCTTTCTTGATGGACAGGGTCACACTTACGCGCCGCGGCTTGCCGTCTCGCAGAAGCGACACGGTCACGTCCTTCGCCATCGTGCGCAGAATGTAGGCATTGATAAACGCAATCGCATCGGTGCCGGCGAAACACGGCTCGTCATCGACGGCCGTGATGACGTCGCCCGGAAGAAGGGGGGATCCTTTCTCGACGGCCGTGACTCTCAGACCGGTCAGCCCGGGCGCGACCTCCGAACCGATGGGCTCGACCGTGGCCGGGAACGTGGAGCGGTCCTCGCGTAGCGTTTCCACCGCATACCCTTCCCAGAACGCCAATTCGCCGGGCATCACCTTCGGTTCCAACCTCTTCACCCACGCCTCGCCGTCTGGAAGGTTCGGTACGGGCACGCGGAGCCGCGCGGTGGCGAAACGCTCCGTGTCGTTCAAGGCGGCGGCGTCTTCCAGTGCGACGCGGATGGATCGCGCGATCTTTGAGTCATGAACCACTTGGCCGTTGACGCGGATGGTCACGGGCTTGTCCAGGTTCACCAACCGGTCGGACAGGTGGAAGGTCAGCACGCGAGCGCGAGCGGCGTGTACGTCGATCGTGTTGTCTGTCACCTCGGCGTGGAAGATCGCCTGACGGGTGTCCGCCTCCAGCCAGAAGAAACGCTTGGCCGGCATCATGATCCCCGGGTGAGCGACGCGGATGATTGTCTTGGGGAACGGATCGCGTGGGCGCGTGGCAAGCCAATCGAGCACGTCGGGGTACCTTTCCTTGAACGACTCGTGCCCGCGGTCTTTGTGCTCGTCGTAGACGTGCCGGTAGCCGAAGGCCGTGAGAATCTCCGCGAGTTTCCGTGGCCCGTCCAGCGCGCGAACGCTGCGGCCGCGGACGCCCCCCAGGACGTAGACGCCCACCTGGTTGATGTTGCGCAGGACGTACTCGCGCGATTCGCCCTCCGTCGAGACGGGCACGACGCCGGCGAACCAGTCGGGATGTGCCGCGGCATGGGCAAGTGAATAGTCGGCCCCGAGCCACACGCCCGTCGCGTGGATTCGGTTGGGGTCAACATGGTATCGCGCGATGATCGCGTCGAGGATCGCGCGGGCGTGGGCGCCATTGAGAACCCGGTGCCGCGGCGGTTGCCTGGACCGCGACACCGACACGGTATCGACCACGGCGGCCACGATCCAGCCCGCCTTGCTCGCCGGTTCGCTCCAGATGGACAGCACCCACTTGGCCGTGCGGTCGGCCTGCGTCTTGGTTCCCATTGGCCCACCGCCGTGAGCAAGCATGAATGGATAGGACTTGGCCGGGTCATAGTTGGGCGGTAGCTGCACGTATAGCGTGGTCGTGTGTCCGGGCTCCAGTGTCACGGGGATGTCCTCGCGCTCGGCCGAGATCGGTTGATACGCACGGCCCGCGCGGATGGCGGCCTCGATCGCCCGAACTCGTTCGCGCGTGCTTTCAAGGTGCAAGAGCCCCGCCATGACGGCCCGCCGCTCGGTCGGTTGACCCCATAACGCCTTTCGCACAAGGGTTTCCTGCCCGCTCGCCGCGTTGGTGAGAAGCGCCGACCACACCGCGAGTGTCGCCATCCTAATGCCACTGCGAATCAAGGGTGAAGAGCCCGTGGTTCCGCGGGCAGGTCGCCCGGGAAGCGCAGGGGTTTGTGTTGCGCTCGTAACAAAGAAGCTCATCGCGTCGAGACCTCCAATCGTAGAGGGAAAGGGCGAACGTTTCGGGGCCGACAGCCGGGCATCTTATACAAAGGTACTGGTCCGGTCATCGACGGTTCCGATAGTTCCCATGAGCTGCGCCCGCCCGGGGTCCGCGTTATGGGAATGACCCATCGGCCACGATTCCCGAGCAGTTTCTCGAACAATCCGGAACCTTTTGCTCGGCTCGCGCGACTAACAACATGCCGGTCGAAAGGCCCCACGTAGTGCGGCTTCACAATGATCGGCAAGGTCGGCACGAGCCCGTCCTTCGATCCGTTGTCTTCTACTCGGGAGGGTTGTCCATGCGCGCCACCGGTACGTCCAGCGCTTTTGTGTTTTCGGTCCTTGGCCTCTCGTGCTTCGCGTCGCCAGTTAGCGCGGGGATCAAGTTGATTACTCTGCCGCCGCGCGAGCGCGTCGAGATTCAGCTCGACCATCCCGGCGTCACGCTCGTCGAGGAGGAGCGGCTGGTCCCGCTGGTCCCCGGCGTCAACGAGGTGGTCTTCGCCTGGGCGAACGCCAACATCGATAAGAACAGCATCCAGTTCCGATGTCTCACCGACCCCGGACGGATCAAAGTTCTTTCCGTCTCCTATCCGCCGGGCGAAACCGCGCTGACCTGGCACGTGTCCTCGCCCGAGGCCGTCTCCGCGCTGGTCAGGATCAGCTACATCATCGGCGGGCTTGATAAATCCTTCGCCTACCGAGCGGTGGCCTCGCGCGACGAACGAACACTCACGCTGTGGCAGTACATCCGGCTCCACAACCAGGCCAATGAGTCGTTCGGCTCGGCCGGCATGTGGGCGGGTTTTGGAACGCGCCTTCAGCGTCCAATCGGAATCAACGAGACCAAGCGGCTGCTTTTCGCGAAGTTCCTGAACGTTCCCATCCGCAAGACCTTCACGGCCGAGTTCGCCGTGTACGGCTATCTCAACGCCGGCAAGAAGCAACTTCGCATCCCCATGCACTACGTGCTGAAGAACGACAAGGCGAACGGACTGGGCCGGTTTCCGCTGATGCCCGGCAAGGCGCGCATCTTCCAGGACGACGGCCGCGGCGGCATCGCGTTTCTCGGCGAGGACTGGGGCCGCTTCACGGCGCTTGACGACGAGATGAAGCTTTTCCTGGGGGTATCCAAGGACATCGTCGTGAAGCGCACGATCGATCGCTTCAACCGAGTGCGCGTCGTCGGAAACGTCTACGACTACGACGTGATCGTGAAGTACGAAATCGAGAACTTCAAAGACACCGCAGTGGAGTTGGATCTCGTCGAGGCGATGTCGGCGTTGCGCCGTGAGGTTCTTGGTGACACCGGACGGCGCGTCCAATGGCAGCTCGGACCCGATGGAACCCTTCAGGAGATGCTGGACACCGAGCGTTCCCCCGGCGGGCGACTCTTGTTCCACGTTCCGCTTCCGCCGCGCGGTGCGGACCAGAAGGCCGTCAAGCAGGTTCACAAACTGCACGTGATGATCAAGAACGAATGGTAAAGACGGCACGTGCCGGCGACACGACGAAGAGAACCGTCTTACGGAACCAAGCAATGAACACGCGACAGGCATCCAGTGCCATTTCCAAGAAGGTTCTTCCGTTTTCTTGGGTGGCACGCCGAAACCGGAAACGCGAGCATGCTTCGGTCGTCGACCACATGGCCACGCAAGCGTGGCCATGCTACCCAACGATCGGAGCCGCAAGAAGTCGAATCACCTTTCTGGGCACGGTACTAGGAACTCAACGGGGGCTCGAAACAAGATGAATCATCTCACGAAAATCCTTTCATCCGCTTTGATCATGTTGGCCGCGGCGACGGCGTCCGCGCAGAACGTCGATCTCTCGACCGTTCCGCCGCGCGACGGCGTACAACTGACCATCTACAACACCGAGGATCTGACCCTCGTGCGTGAAACGCGAACGATCTCGTTCAAGAAGGGAATCAACCCGCTCCAATACTCCTGGGCCGGCACGTTGATCGATCCCACCAGCGTGGACCTTCGGTTCAAGACGCACGCGGGCGAGCTGGATCTTCTGGACACCACGTTTCCCCACGCCAAGCCGCAAATGCTCTACTGGAACGTGCAGAGCGAGTTCGCGGGAGATGCCGTGGTCGAGATCAGCTACTTCACCAGCGGAATCAGTTGGTCGGCGGACTACGTCTGTGTCAGCGACCCGGCCGAGGAGCACATGCGGTTCGACGGCTTCGTGCGCATCATGAACGGCTCCGGCGAGGACTACGCCGACGCGCGGATTCGCATGGTCGTGGGCACGATCAACCTGGTCGAGAAGGTGGCCGACCTGGCGCGGCGCGGGATGATTTCGCTCGCTGACGCGAGGCTGTTCCAAGACGGCGCTAGAGGAAGGATGTCACGAAAGGCCAGGAGCATCGTCCGCAACGAGATGGCTGGTGCGTTCGATGCGATGGAGGCGGAGGGTCCCAAAGCGATTATCAAGGAAGGTCTCTCCGAGTACTTCATCTACACCGTGCCGGGCACGGAAACCGTCAAGCACAACTGGTCCAAACGCATGCAGCTCTTCCAAGGGCTCGACGTGCCGTTTTCCGTTCAGTACCGCTATCGACCGGCCGAGTACGGTCAGCATCTTGCGCGGCTGTTCCTGCTGCGTAACGACGAGAAGAGCGGCCTGGGAAGCACGCCGCTGCCCGATGGCATCGTGCGTCTCTATCGCGACAACGGACGCGACGGCCTGTCGTTCCTGGTCAACCAGAAAATCGAGTACGTACCCATCGGTCAGGAGATCGTGCTGAACCTGGGGCAGGATCCGGAGGTCATCCACGAGCGCGTGCGCATCAGCAGCAAACGCGACAACTTCTGGTTCCGTCGCGGCTCGCCGACCGAGTACTTCAGCCCCACCAAGGGGCACCGCATACGGAGTCACGATCGGTTGGTCGGCTGGGACGACCGCGACGTGTGGATCGAGCGCATCCGCAACTACCGCGACAAGCCGATCTCCGTGGAACTTCGTCGAGGCTTCCCCGGGCACGTCGTTTTTCGTAGCGGCCTGGCCCCGACGCTGTACGACTTCCACACCGTGCAGTTTTCTCAGACGGTCGGTTCCGGCCAGAAGCGCGACCTTACGTACGAATTGGTCGTGCACCAGGGGCACAACAAGAAGCAGGAAAACGTGACGCTCGCGGAAGAAGGGTAAAGGAAGGGCGTCGTCTATACGGTCTCGCTCTACGTGAACAGCCCGGCTGTGCTCGCACACAGCCTGCGTTTCATGTTGCCGTGGATTCACTCAACATCTCGAAGCATGATTCCGTATCATAGCCCGACATGCTCCAATAGAACTTCGAGAACTGCAAGCCGTTGATGAATATTCCATATGTAAAAATACAGCCCCAGAATGACTACGCCTAACATTACGCTCGGAATCCACTTCTTCTTCATTTGAGTCTCTTCAGGTTTTTGACCAGCATCCGCTCAAAAATACGCTTCTCGATGGCGTCGTATTCCTCTTGCTCTGAGGAGACCGTTTGTTTATCACGATAGATATCTCGAAGCGTCTTAGCGCGTCCAAGGATTCTGGCAGCTATGCCTTGTTTGGGTTTGACAAGTTCATGTTCTTCAATGAACTCATCAACGTAGATGTCCCAGTCATCCCGCTCTCTGGCGGCACGTTTTCTTAGGACTTCAGCGTACTCTTCGGCGTGATTCTTCTTGTACCTCCGCGATATGTTTTCAAGGATAACCAAATACTCTTGAACGGATTTACCCATAATGCGAGCCCGGTTTCTTACGACGTCGGGATGAAACGGCATGTCATTGAGACACCGTGTAGCCTGAAACTCCAGATTACTCAGAATGGATTCACCGTCCCACCAACCGGTCTTGCCGCCGTCCGTGGCGCTAATGTAATGACCAAAACCAATATCAAGATCACTTGGATGATATGGTTCTGTCCTATGCCAATCTTGATCAAACGACGCTTCCTCGACTGTCAGAACTTCGTACGGGGCGTTCTCCCCTTTGCGATGAAACTCGACGGACGAGGGCATCCACCGTCCATCGACTTCAGTGAGTTCCGTCTGAGACCATCTTACCAACTCGTCATCCCCATTGCGCAGCGCGCACCTTATTGGTTGAGAATCCCGCGATGTGTCCAAAACCCACTCCAAGGCCATTTCGGAATTGCCTCGAAGTTTACAAGAAATCACCTTCTGGGAATCATTTTGGCTTGAGAAACAATCCCCAAGTTCAGGATCGTTATCAAGGCGTGGAGTTGTTCCTAGTCCCCAGTCTGCAAAGCCTATCGGTGGTTCACTCGCTCGTGGAGGATACTTGTCCACAGCCATAGAACTACCTTGCTTATTCCATACTGAACCATCGAGAAGCAATCTGTGCTGAGGCTCATTGAACATGAAGTCATACATGTCTTGCGTTTGACCAGATTTTACTCCTTCCTCGGTTTTCAAACCGGCGATAGCCGTCTGATATTGTTTTGGGTGAAAGCCATTTCGGTCACCCAAATTACGCTCCCAGCGAGTACCTCCAGCGACACGCAACTCAATTCGTTCCTGGTAATCACCGTAGTCCAGCGTCCAGTCGATATGTGCAGTTGCGATCTGTTCCCGCCTATCCTTCACAGCTTGAAGTTCTGGAGGCAAGAGACAAAGAATAACTAGAAAGTACATAGATGACTCCTCAGTGTAAGAGGAAAGGCGGGATTTCGCCTAACTATTTTTGCTGCCCGCCACCGGTGCAATCCCATACAGTTGGCAGCCATTTCGCCACATTAGTGGTCATTGGACTTGAATAAGCACAAACACAACCACCCGAGTCTTCGCAAGCCTTTGTATCACACGCTTGCTGCGGAGGATTGAGCCAAATATGACAAAAGAACTCGTCCGTACAATTACCTTCGTAGAGAGGAGTAAATTCGTTGATTCTATAGCCTCTCTTCCATAGAGCAGAAGTACAGCTGCCTGTTTCACAGAAACATGGAGGGGTAATCGTGGTGCAACCCATTCCTTGCGACACGAAGCCGCATACACTCAACTGCTCCGAGGCGGATATCCAAGGACACTCCGAGCATGGTTCGCCGCCAAACAACTTCGCTTCCGATTCCGGCAACGAACTAAGAGCTGACACCCAAACAATAACTGCTGATACTCCTAGTAGCTTCTTCACTTGTTGTTCTCCGAAACGGTTATACGAACCAACATTCTATCGAGAATACGCTTCTCGAACGCATCATTCTTAGCGACATTCTGTATCGCCATGATTCAAGTGACCTTGTGCGACTGAATCGGCATTACTCCTTCTTGATGAGTTTTTTGAGATTACGAGCCAGCATGCGATGCCAAACGTCCAGGGAGTCTAGGCTCCATCGGACCGGCGCCAGTGAACTCCGACGAGTCCTTCCCGTAGCGGTCGGCCATGCACCATCATCCTGGTATTGGAACAGGTGACGCGACGTTGTCAAGGATAAAGCGAAAAAATGGCGTGCGGAAAAAACGGGGGGGGGAGAGGAATACAGAGACACGGGAGAATCAGAATCGGAGCGGTCGCCCTGCCTTCGGTACCGATCGCCGAATCTGTAGCCGCCTGAGTTCCCCAAATTGCCCATTGTGGTGTTGTCGCGTGCGATCGGGCAATCAAGCCTTTCCTTCGAGGTCGCGAATCCATCGCCGATGGTTTGTTCGTCCAGTCCGTTGACGACGCAACCGGTGAGCGTAGCTTACGCGAAACCGCGAATCGCCTTCGACCTGACCGGTGGCTAGTGAAGCCCTCAGCGGGCGTTTCCGGGCGGGGAAAGCGGTTGGGACAACTGCTCGGATCCGGGCTACTTTCGGTCGCGGACCTGCCTTGATCGTTTCGGGCTCGGCGATTCGCCAGCGGCTGCGGCATCCCGCTCAAGCCGGGTGAGCCTGGCCGAAACCTCGGCCGTCAGCGGTAGGTTGTGGAACACGGCGAACGCTCGGATGTCGCGCGTATCGATCACGCCGTCGGCGTTGAGGTCCGCACGCTCGGCGCCGGCCATGGTCGCCTCATCGACCAAGAGACGTGTCGTCGGCTCCAGTCGGACAACCTGCCCGATGTGATCGAGCGTGACAGAGGCCGGGCACAGGTCTGGGGCGTCGCCCGCTTCGGCGAAGTGGTTCACCATGGCGGAGAAATCGGCGTTGCCTTGCACGCCGTCACCGGTCACGTCGGCGAGCGTGCCGAGTTCGGGCAACACCGGCTGGTTCCATTGGATCGCCAGGATCGAAAAATCCTGAATGCCGATCATGTTGTCCTGCGGCACGAACGCGTTGGAAAAATCGCCGGAAAACAGCCGATCCGTTCCGGTGAAGTTGACCGTGGCCAGGCATCCGCCGGCTTGATTGATGCTCACCGGTAGCCGCTTTCCGAGTGTGTGGCCTTCGGTGACGTGGACCCAATCGGCACCGGGATCGACACCCAATAGCGACACACTTCCGACGCCGACGGAATCGAAATCGATCGGCTTCACCAGCGTGTCCGTGCCTCCTTGGCAATCGGTCATGACAAACGTGACGCTGCGCGTCACCGCGTTGGTGAGTCCCTCAACCTCCAGGTTGAGGTCGATCTGCGTAGCGAACGACTCAAACCCGCACGTGCCGAAGCCGTCGCAACGGTCCTGCGTGCACGCATCGGCGTCCAGTTCGCACAGCGTGCTTACCGGGAGCAGGCTCCAGTCGGTCTGATCCAGCGCGGAGCCACAAGACTCGCAGTCATTCGCCGGATTTCTATCCCCATCGTTGAAACAGGTGCCGCCGATCAGACAGGCTCCCGCGTCGGTCGAGAATTCGCACAGCATGGTGATGTCGTTGAAGGTGTCCGTTGTGCAGGCCAGCCCGTCGTCGCAGGGGTTCACAAGCGAGAGCGAGTTGATCGCGTCGATGCGACCGAAGCCGTAGCCGCGGTCGAAGCCGACCGGACCGAGATCTATCGCGCCGTCGCGGATGATCTGTCTCACCTCGGCCGGCGTCAGGCTCGGGTCGGCACTGAGAATGAGCGCGGCCAAGCCGGCCACGTGCGGCGAAGCCTGGCTGGTTCCGCATTGGCCGGAAACCGTGGATCCGCCCGCGGCGTTGTTCGCCGACGTCGCCAC
Source organism: uncultured bacterium (assembly GCA_965371245.1). GTDB lineage: Bacteria > Planctomycetota > Phycisphaerae > UBA1845 > UBA1845 > CBDUXT01. The sequence continues at coordinate 46,703 of CBDUXT010000035.1, forward strand.
ACATCCCGGGGCCGCCACGTCGATCGTATCGCTTTGGTTACTGAAACAGGTAAGGGAATCCTGCAGCACCGGGGCGCTGTCGGTACACCGTGCCATGGGGGTGCATGGGTTGCCGAGGCACCATACGAAATCCTCGGTCGTGTCGTAGCAGTTGGGAAAGTTGTCATCGTACACCGCACCCACGGCGATAGCGCCGGAGGCACAGGCCGGCGTGCCCATGGCGTTGGCGTTGCCTTCGTTGCCGGCCGAGGAGACGAAGACCACGCCGGCTGCCACGGCGTTGTTCGCCGCGATCGCGGCAGTGTCGGAATCGCAGTTCCCGGCGAAGGCACCCCCGCCGAGGCTCAGGTTCATCACATCGCAGCGCCCGCCGCCGGCCGTCTGGTCGGCGCCGTAGTTGATCCCGGCGATCACGTCGGAGAAGGCTCCGCTTCCGGTGCTGCCGAGCACCTTGATTCCGATCAGGGTGGCCGCCGGTGCGACGCCTTGAAAGGTTTCCAAAACACTACAAACGTTCAATGACAGGCCTACGCCACCCAGGGCGATCCCGGCGACGTTGGATCCGTGTCCGTTGTCGTCTTCGGGATCGTTGTCGTTGTTGACGAAGTCGCGTCCGGCCGCGGTGTCAATCCGCGTTGCGTACATGAGGTGGTCCGAGTCGATGCCCGTATCGACAATGCATACGCGAACCCCGCTTCCGTCCGCGGACAGGCCGGCGCCCGTGATCTGGCTCTGCAACGCCCGAATGAGCGGCGTGCTCTGCGTGAGGTGAGCATGCATCACGCGGTCTTCTTCGACGAAAAGAACGCCCGGTATGACCGCCAATGCGTCGATGGCGTTTCTCGGAATGCCGCGCAGATTGATGACGTTGGGCAAGACGACGTCGTACTCGTACTTGATCACTCCGCCGCGATTCGCGGCAAAGTCGCGAATCGGTCCTCGCGCCGTGCCTGCCGCCAGATGAACCAACACACTGACGCGTTCGGGCTGTGCGACCGCACCCCGTACTTGCACGGTCGCCTTACCCTTGACGGGTCCGGGCATCCTGGCCTGACCGAAGGCGGTCGATGGGGTCGCAAGACCCAGCAGCAAGACAGCCGCGGCGGTATGAAGCCGCCTCCTAGACGTGCAGTTCCACCCCATTGATTTGTTCAGCGTACACATCGCGCTGTTCCCGTCAGCACGGGGCATCGCTCGCCCACCGCCGCATACTTGTCGGTTCAGTGTCTCGTGATCGCACTCCGCGCGCGAACCTCTCGACACGCCGCCGTACGCGCAGTCTTCACACCCCGAACGTCGCGGCCCGTATTCTACTGTATTGTAGCGGTCTGTTTCAAGATCAGCCGAATGAACGGGACGGGTGCCTCAAGGGCCCGCCTCCACAGGCCCTGAATGAACGGAGCGCGTATTCCCAGCCGTTATTATGGCCCCGGCTTCCGTTGCCACGCATGCGAGATTGGTCGAAAACCGGGCTGTCAAGGGGACGGACGCGATCTGGCGCTCGGCCGGGCGTACGAGGAGACGTAATCGGGCACGGCCGTGCCGCGCGGCAGACGTGGGTCGGGCACCGGCGCCGACGGCAGTAGCGTCAACGGGATGACGCCGGCCCAGTGGGGCAACTGGTAGTCCGCGTCGTCGTCAACCGGTGGTCCGGTGCGAACCTTGGCCGACGCCTCTTCGATCGGTAGCGACACCAGCGTCGTGCCGTTCAGCTCCGCTTCGGTGGGCTGCCGCGAATCCTCCCATCGCCCGGGGACGACATGTTCGACCAGTGCTTGCAGCACTCTTTCTTTTTCGGGGGGTTCCGTCACCTCCCGGGCGGCGCCGAGGATGACCACGGAGCGATAATTCATCGAGTGGTGAAACGCCGACCGGGCCAGGACCAGCCCATCGAGAAGCGTGACCGTTACGCATGCTCGCGTGCCACTGCGAAGGCACCGCATCATTCGGCTGGCCTGCGAGCCGTGAAGGTAGACGCGGTCGTCGATCCGCACGTGGATGGTGGGGATCACGTAGGGTTGTCCGCCCTCCACGAAGCCCACGTGGCAGATAAGCGCCTCGTCGAGAATCGCGTTGATGGTGTCTCGATCGAAGGCGCCACGATCGGCCACGCGCCGAACGCGCGTCCGGTCCGTAACGGGAAGTTCGTTCATCCAGGATGCTTCCTTCGAGTTCGCGGGAAAGGCTGGGTTCCTACGCCCGTAGCGCCTGATCGAAGTCCGCGATCAGATCGTCAGCCGCTTCGATCCCGACGGACAGGCGGATCAGCTCGTCGGAAATGCCTACGCGGCGACGTTCGGCCGGAGACATCCCCACATGCGACGTGGTGGCCGGTCTGGTGATCAGTGTCTCGACACCGCCCAGGCTCGGCGCGGAGATGGGCAGTACGGCGCGCGCTAGAAACCGGTCGGCCGCCTCGACGCCGCCGTTGATTTCGAAACAGAGCATGCCGCCGAATCCGGCGAACAATTCCGAGGCTCGCGCGTGCTGGCGATGACTTTCCAGCCCGGGATAGCCAACGCTTGCGACCGCATCATGCCCCTCCAGGAACCGGGCGAGCCTCAAGGCGGTTTCGTTCTGTCTTTCAACGCGAAGGACCAACGTCTTGATCCCGCGATTCAGCAGGAAACAGGCGTGCGGATCGAGCGCGCCGCCAAAGTGGTTGAGCTTCTTGCGGATCGCCAGCACGTTCTCGACCGAGCCGATCACGGCACCGGCGACGATGTCCGAATGCCCGTTCAGGTACTTCGTACAACTGTGCAAGACGAGATCGAACCCATGGTCGATCGGGTGAAAGTTGACCGGCGACGCGAAGGTGTTGTCGATCAACGAGACGAGCCCGTGCTCTTTGGCAAACGGCGGAACGGCCGCCAGGTCGGCGACGTCCATCAGCGGGTTGGTGATGGATTCGACGTAGATGGCCTTCGTGTTGGGTCGCACGTGCGCCTTCCACGACGCGGGATCATTCGCATCGATGAAGGTGTGCGAGATACCCAGGCCGTCCAGGTCGCTCGTAACGAAATGGTGCGTGCCTCCGTACAGACAACTCTGCGCCAGGAAATGGTCGCCCGCTCGCAGCAGGGTAAGCAGCGTCGTGCTGATGGCGGCCATGCCACTGGCGGCGACAAGGGCGGCCTCTCCGTTTTCCAGGGCGGAGAGCTTCCTAGCTAGCATGTCGTGGTTGGGTGTGTTGTTCAGGCGGATATATCGCACATCGTGGTAACTCGCCTCGCCGCGATACTCGAACGTGGATGATTGGAACACCGGCATGGAAATCGCCCCGTCGATGAGTGGGTCGGGCTCCCCCGCGCGGACGGCCCTGGTTTCCAGTTTGCCGAAAGTCTCGTTACCCATCTGTGTCTCCCTTAGCGTTGGTTAGCGGGTCTCGCACATCGCGGTGGCCGGCTCCCGCGGCGTTGCCCCGGGCTCGCTGCATGTGGTCTCAAGGACTTTGGGTGCCGACGACGGCGGATCGGACTTGCTCTTGCCGGCTGATGTCAGTGCAGACCGTATGGCGGCCTGCACGGTGATCATCACCACGCCCGCGACGATGACGGCCATCGCAAGGACCATTCGCCCGGTAAGCGGTTCGGAAAGAATCGCCCATCCAAGCAGAACGGCCACCACCGGATTGACGAAGGCGTAGGTAGAGACCTTGGCCGGCGTACTGACCTGAAGCAGCCAGATGTAAGCGGTAAAGCCGATCAACGCGCCGAAGACGATCAGGTAGAGAAACGCAAGCACCGACGGCGTCGAAAACACCGACACGTCCAAGCCGGTCCATTCTCCGCTTACCACACTGGCCGTTGTCAGTAGCGCGCCGCCGCAGAGCATCTGCATGGCCGTCGCAACGAGCGCTGATTCCGGACGGGCGGCGTGTCTGGAATACAGCGAGCCGCTGGCCCAGGCGAACGCGGCGAAGATAAGAACCATCGCACCGACGCGATCGATGGGCGCCTGCCCCGACAAGGACATCGGATCCACCAGGATCCCTACGCCGACAAGTCCGAGAAACACGCCGGCGACTTCGAGGCCGCTGGGCCTGATCCCACCGGGGCGCAACCAATTCAACAGAACCATCCACAACGGAACCGCCGCGACCAAGAGAGCCGCGACGCCCGAAGAAACGCGTCCCGGCTGTTCCGCCCAAATCACGCCTCCGTTGCCGCACAACAGAAGTAGGCCTCCAACAATCAGCGCCGGTCGCCAGTGACTGCGCTTCGGCGCCGGCGCGCCGCGCCATCGCGCCCATGCGTAAAGAACCCCGCCCGCTACCAGGAACCGACCACCGCCCATCATAAACGGCGGAATGGTTTCCACCGCAATGCGGATCGCAAGGTAGGTGGAGCCCCAAATGAGGTATACCGCCGCAAAGGCAGCCGCCACGGCGAGCGTGCGCGGGCCGGCGGGGAGTCGATCACGCATGGGACGATACCTCCTCCGGTATCTCCAGAGGGATCGTCGATGCTTCCTTCACCGTTTCGAGCACGATGGTCGTGCGGGTGTGGCGGATGTTGGGAATCGCCCCGATCTTCTCACGCAGAAGCTGCCCGAGCGTCTCGGGGTTGCGCGACCGCACCTTGACCAGGTAGCAGTCCTCGCCGGCCACGTGATGCACCTCCTGCACTTCGGGCACGTCGGCCAGCGCCGCCCCGGTCGAGCCATCACCGATGCACTCGGCCGTGCGAACGAAGATGTAGGCCAAGAGGCCATGACCAAGGGCCGCGGGGTTGAGCTTGGCCGCGTAGCCTTCGATCAGACCCCGATCCTCGAGCTTGCGTATTCGTTCAAGGATGGCGGAGGGGGCCATCTCCACCTTGCGGGCGATCTCGGCGTTGGAGACACGCCCGTTTTCCTGCAGCATCGCCAGAATACACCGGTCAATCTCGTCAATCATTCTGCCATCCTCCGTATATGCTGAATATACGTCAGATGGGCCTATAAGTTCAAGTCTTTTTTTCGGAAATCTTGCCATTTCGAGTTGTTGGCGACCTGCGTCGTTTCGTGGGGAGGGAAGTTTCCCAGTGCCGGGTCTAAGGCGCACCTAGGTTTGGCATCGAGCGCACTGGTTTGGCATCAGGCATAT
>CBDUXT010000036.1:0-51600 GCA_965371245.1 uncultured bacterium
CGAAAGGATCGGGCTCGCGAAAAGCCTGCCTGGCCATGGTGTTCAAGCTGATGGATTGTGCCTCGAAGACGTGGCGGGCGTTGAACGGATCAGCCCTCGTGGCCGACGTCATCGCCGGCGTTAAATTCGTGGATGGAGTGAGAAAAAACGCCGCTTGAAGAACCCTCATTCACAAGATTTGGTGATATCTCCTGAAACATCTTACAACTAGGTTCCGGGCGAGAGCTAACCATCCAAGACCAACAACCCTCAACCAGCCCCTGAGCTACTAAGCGCTGGACGTTGTATCTTCCGGCGTGCAGCTGCTGTGCGGCTCAATTGCCCGCGAGGTCCTAAGTCCTAAGACGCCGTTTTACGCGGCCACCCAGAACTTTGCACCTTCGCCAGTAGTGAACACTAGGCACGACTAGAGTACACTTCAGCCTTTCGGTACGTGAAAGCGGAGCGCGCCACGCAGATTTCATCAGTTCCACTACCATCCGCTCCCAACATGGAAGTACACAAACCCTTGTCCCGGCGTCAGGATCATACCATGCGGCCCGGGAGCGATTGCTCGGGTTCGCCTTCATGGACCTTCCGTCATGGGCTCTCAAACGGAAAAGGACCTCCGTCACCTCACGGATTTCACCCATCATTGCCAGCTCGCCCAGCAGTACGTAATCAGCTCCGAAGAATCCGCCAATCCGTCGTGTCCTCTTTAGGTACTCTGACTTGTACAATCCAAACACTGGATCGCACATGCTCAGTGATCTGATCAGGTGCGCCAGCCGACGGTGCGGCCTTGGGTCGCGCAAATCAATGCGATCTAGGACGGAACGAATGGTGTTTCCCTCCTCATCGATCAATTCAGCAAGCGGGTAAACCATTGTTACCGAGTCCGGGGCGCGCTCGAGTACGTCAACGCAGCGCCGGATCATTGTCCGATGACATTCATCGTCGTGTGCAGCCCATTTGAAGAACTTCCCCCGGGAGAGCTGGAAAACCCTGTTGTAATTCCTCGCAGCCCCAATGTTGACTGCATTGCGGTGATAGCGCACACGGTTGTCCGCAGTAACCAGGTCGCGGCAAATCGACTCCGTCTCGTCTGTCGAAGCGTTGTCGGAGATCACCAACTCCAGGTCGTAGTAATCTTGCGTTAGAAGCGATTGCGCGGAAGACCACAGGAAGTCGGCACCATTGTGCACTGGTAGACCAATACTAACTCTGGGAGGCCTCATCAGGTCAGCTTCGCTCTGACGACGGTCTTCGAGCTCCGAGATGGCGCTTATGACTACAACTTCGTGTTCTAGCCAACTGTTTGACGTGGTCCTTCCGGAGGCGCGCGTAACGCCTAAGATTGCGTCGTGCTCGCAACTCAGCGCCCAGCCCCAACTGCGTCGCTCGATACTCTCTCCCCCGCGTCAGATCCTGCTCGAGCTTCTGCGGCATTGGACCGTCGAAGGACCGCGCGATTCGCCCGAAGAGTTGAGCGCCGACGACAACGCAGCGGCCGAAGACGGAGTGCAGAGTGTCTCCTGAGCGCAGGGGAACGGCTTCCGTTGCGAAAATATCGCCGCCATCAAGCCTATTCGTGCACTCGTGCACCGTCAGTCCGATCCGGTCGAACTCCTTGTTCACGAGCGGCCACACGTGACTCGCGCATCCACGGTAGTGCGGAGAAATACCCGTATGCAGGTTCACGGATACGATTCGTGCGAGACTCAGAACTCTGTCCGGCACAATTCTGGTGCCATAGATGAGCAGTACATCCGGCCGCAGCGCCCGCACGGCCCGAAGAGCCTCGTCGCAACCCATCGAACGCACATGGGTCAACGGGACGTCCTGCGGGAACGACCGCCCCTTCCCGCCAAACAGCATGCCTAATGCCTTCTCTTTCGCCCGCCCATCGCGGATCGCCATGTGGAACAACCGGCGCAGAACTTTCGACGCGAGTACCGCGAGGCTGTACCGGAGAACCGCCCGTCTGAACGACAAGGAGCTCCGAACCTCCTCTACAACAATCGCCCGAAGCGGCACATTCTCGGTCAGCACCTGGGCGACGTAGCGATGCTGGGGCTGATCACCCGTCAGAAGGACATAGCGATTCGAACGATCACGTCCCGAGTATTCGTTTGGTTCCATTAGTGTTCGCGAATCGCGACCTCAGTCCACAACCAATGTTCGTCCCCGCAGTAGATCAACGCAGGAACGCATCAAGGGAAACGCCTCGATCCTCTTCGGGAATGTGCCCGTGCCGTGAGTGGACATGCTGACGCGAGACCAAACGTCGCGTTGCCGGCGAACAAAATTCATACGAGATTCGACTAGGAAGATCGCCCGAAAGCCTAGCTCCCTGAGGGCTGCAGCGACACTTGGAGGCAGATCCAGCCGCGAGCCGTAAGGAACGCTGAACGCTCGAATCGGTCGATCCAAGAGCGAAGAGAGGCAGTCCCGCGATTCAGTGATCTCCGCGTGAACGTCGCTGGCCGTGCGCAGCCACCGGCAAAAAGTGTGCGTTCGGGTGTGGCAGCCGATCTCGATGCCGCTTTCGGGTAGCTTCCGCAGCTCGTCCGGCCGGAGAAACGATCGACTGGATGCCACCAGGGACGGTTCATCAACATCGAGTTCTCGCACGATGCGTTCACGGAGTTTGCGAGCGGACGCCAAGTCGAGGCAAGTCGGAAGCACTGAGATCAATGACGTAACACTCTCGCCCATGCAGTCCTTACGCCGAGCCAACCGGGCGATCGCTTCCAGAGCTCCTTGCTGGTACACGTAGCACAGAAGATTGTCAAGCGGAATGAACCGTTGTGAGAGACACTCGGACGTAACAAAGAACGTCGCCGGAAGGTGTCGCCGTGCGAGCATCGGCGCAGCCGTAATAGCGATAGACCGGTAGCAATCGTCGAACGAAATGAGCAGCGGGCGCTTCGGAAACCGTCCGGAAAGTAGCGTGTCCAGGTCGATGACGTCGTAGTGCTTCGCGTAGTACTCGAGGTGGGATTCGAATACCGCCACCGGGGTAGAGATCTTGAGCGGCGCAACAAGGGGGTCCGGATTGTCGGCGATGTCGTGGTAGAGCACTGCGCGGACATGTCGTGGATAGGTCACGCGTTCGCGAGTGCCTGAGTGGTCGGGTGACACGAGCCGGTCAGGTAGACGGCAGCTCCCGGCAACGCCCAGAAGACCTGGATGGCGCGCATCGCGAGCGCGAGCAACATAACTTGCTCTGTGCTCCCGTAGCCGCCGGAAACGAGAAGGTAGGTCATCGACGCTTCCATCGTGCCGAACCCCGCGGGAGAGACCGGCACGGCCGCAATGACAAGCGAGATCGCCAGGAAAGCTACCCGGCCAGAGATGTCGCCCGTCATGCCCAAACCGGCTGCGACTATCATGAACGACATGAACAACACCGCGTGAGCCGGAACCGTCGACGCCAGCGCACTAAGGGCAATGCCCCAGTGAGCCCGCATCCGCACAGGGGGGGAGCGACTCGGCCGAACTGCTCAGCACGCGGCAGGCGATCGACCCAACGTTCGAACCGTAACACGCTCCGCAAGCGACGGGAGATGACGAACACTACCGCGACCAGTCCAACTGCGGAAAGCCCGTAGAGCCACGGCCGCACGGCGCGCGTCTGTTCGCCGGAAGCGAAGAGCAACCCAACCATCGCAATGATGACAAAAGTGAAGAGCCCTAGCCCTCGGTCGAGCAACACCGCGGTCACCGCTTCGGTTTTCTGCGACGTCCTCTGGGTTATGTAGTAGCCCTTGACGAGGTCACCACCGACGGCACCTGCCGGAACGAAGCTATTGAAGAAGTTCCCCGCGAGCGTGAGCTTCAGCGACTCCCAATGACTGAGGGAGATGTCCTGGGCTCGAAGCATCCACACCAGGCGCACTGCCTGTAGCACCGGCGCGGGCAGGAACACCAAGAAGGCAAGTTCGATCAGAGTTTTGTTGCTGGCACTGAACGCAGCGGATAGTTCGTCCCAAGCAAGACGCCGCACGACCCACGCCAGCGCAAGCGCACACACGAGTATGCGCGCGATGCTCCACAGCCAGCGGCGACTGTTGGCGTCACCAGACATTCTGTTCGCTTGGAAGGACGGCAAGACAAGTCCCACGTTCTTGCGGCCGACCGATCAAGGCGTACACCGATCGTGAAAGATACGGAACCACAACTCCAGCACCATCAAACTAAACACCTGCTTGACCCGAACAAACTCGCGCCGATCCGTCTGCGCTCGCAGCGTTGCGACTGCTTCGGGGCGAAACAGGCCGCGGCGGCGAACCGACTCCTCGTTGAGAAGATCATCCATAAGGTCCCTGAACTCTTTCTGTTGAAAGTAGTTCTCGATCGGGACATAGAAGGGCATTTTCTTTCGCTGGGCGACCTCGCGTGGTAGCAGACCAGAAGCATACTTGCGAAGTATGTACTTGCCGGTCATCCTCCTGAGCTTCAAGCGGCGCGGCAGACGGGCTCCGAACTCCACGAGCTCGTGGTCCAAGAACGGCACGCGGCCCTCGATGCCGTGCGCCATACCCGTTCGATCCTGGCGAAGGAGCATGTTGTCCGGCAACCAGTGGTCGAACTGCAACCTGAGAAGGCGGTCGAAGTATGCACCCCGGAGCGCGCCGTTGGTTTGTAGCGTACCAGCGTGCCCACTCTGCTCGGCCAACTCCTGCCGGAAGTCCTGAGTGTAGAGATCTTGCGTATCGCGCTCGTCGAACAGTGAGATAAGATGGCGATAAGCGTCATCGATTCTCTGCGGGGCCAACAGTTTCAGATAGTCAAGCACCTTCCGCTTGCCCCGGCGACCCAAGTACGCAGGATACTTGAAGGCCAAGTTCATGGCCCCAACCGGCATGGCTGCGAGTAGTGGAGCGATGAGTGCGCTTCGAACCGCGCCGGGCACCGTACGCCGAAAGACATCGCCGGCCCACATGAGCTTGTGGAACAGGTAGCCGCCCAGCACCTCATCGCCACCCTCGCCCGTCAGGATCACGGTAACTTCGCGCTTGGCCGCCTGCGAGAGCTGAAACATGGGAATGATGATCGCGTCACCCATCGGCTCGTCGAGGTGGTGGATGATCTTCGCCAGCAGCCCAACGTCCTCTCCTCGACACGCAATCTCATGGTGGTCGCAGCCGAGAATCTTCGCCGTCGCGGCTGCTTCGTTGAGTTCGTCGTGCTCGTAGTCGAACCCCACCGAAAAAGTCTTGACCGGCTTCGAAGTCAATCGCGACATCGAAGCGACGATCGTGCTGGAATCCAACCCGCCACTCAGGTACGCACCAACCGGCACGTCGCTGATCATGCGCCGCTTGACGCTCCGATCCATCAGCTCCGCGAATTCATCGAAGTACTCCTCATCTCCGCGCCGATGGGGCCCCTCGTAGACCGTCGGCTCCCAATACGGCCGAATGTCCAACGATCCGTCGCGGTAGGTTAGATAGTGCCCGGCCGGCAGCTTGCGAAGCTCGCGATACATGCCTCGATCGCCAGGCACATACCGCAAGGCAAGGTAGTCGTGGACGGCACGGACGTTGAGCGTCGGACTCCAATCTCGATAGCACAGAATGGACTTGGCTTCAGACGCGAACAGGAATCGACCTGGCAACGAAAGGTAGTAGAGTGGCTTGATCCCGATGCGGTCGCGCGCGAGAAACAGCGATCCGTCCCGGCGATCGAACACCGCGAATGCAAACATCCCGTTCAGCTCAGTCAGTGCCGCGGCGCCTCGCTCCTCGTAAAGCGCCAAGAGAACTTCGGTGTCCGATGCTGTCGTGAAGCGGCGACCGCCGTGCTCCAGTGTTTCCCGCAGCTCCCGGTAGTTGTAAATCTCACCGTTGAAGATCAGAACGAGGTTACCATCGTCACTCACCATCGGCTGGTGGCCACCGGCGATATCGATAACACTGAGTCGGCGGTGCCCCAGCCCGACCGTTCCGTGTCGGTAGTAGCCGTGGTCGTCCGGACCGCGGTGCGACAGCGAGTCGGTCATTTTGGTGAGCAACGCCTCGTCGCCGATCCCGCTGTATCCGCAGATGCCGCACATCGGTTCTAGGCGTGCTCCTTCGACTCATTCGAGGGTTCGACGTCAACCCGACGTTCTAGCACCACTCCGGCCTGTAAACCGGCCACATCGACCATGCTTTGTGCCGGCCGCGTTTCCGAACCTGTTTCCAGTTGATGCGGAACAAAATACCTGGAAGATCCCATGTGGATGGTTGAAAAGGAATCGACGCGCTCGATCTTGTCGATCTTGTGCCCGATCGGGCTCTGCAGCTCATCCCGAAGCTCAAAGCCACCGTCATCGAAGGTGATGCACCTCGTGAACGAGAAGTCGAGCTCACTCTTGCGATAGATAAGCACCCGAACCAAGAGCCGCTTCAGCCAATAACCCACCGACTTCGCCCGGCCAACGGTCAACGTGAACAACCGAAACCCGATGAAGGACCATGGCTTCATCGTCGGTTTCTTGATTGCGTAAAAGCGTCCGGAAACAGTGACACGCTCGTCGTCCACGTCTACCTCCCACGCGTCGTCATGCCACTGGCTCGAGATGACCCCGCCCGACTTCATGCGTCCGAGGTAGCCGCAATCGTCGCAGATCAATCGCTTGGTCCGCCGATCGAAGGCCTTGAGGACCCCCCCTTTCGACATCCCCACGAACGCTTCATACTTGGGTCTGCGAATCTTGACGATTCCCGCGGCCGGAAAGCTCGTCATCCCCGGTTCAGATGCTGGTGCCGTCGGTGGCGCTACCGATCCCGTTCGTCCAGCACTGGCGACGTACGCGAACACCGTGTTGTTAAGCAGTGGAAAATAGTTGTACGCATCCACACTGCCAAGACCGGCCGCGGCCAGCGATCCGACCGACGGGCGCATGGCGTTTGCGATCCAACTCGCCCGCCCGCTCTGCTGGGCCATCATCTCGAACGCGGCAGGGTAGTAGGTTTGTGTGTTTCGACTGGCGTACTCGCCGCCCAGACTGCCGTCGGCGTGAACGAAATGAGCGAGGAATTCGAAGGATCGCTCAAGCGAGTCGGCCAACCGATCGTCCGGGGCTAGCTGCAGGCATCGCGCCAGGTAGAAGCTGCCATGCGTCTGGTATCCTGGATCCGCTCCGCCGTACTCTTCGTACCAACCCTCATCCGACTGGTGATCGAGAACCTTGTTGAGGAAGTGTTGACAGCGCTGCTCATAGCGATCGTCACCGCAGATCCCGTACGCGTGACGCAGCGCGCCGCCGGCGGCGGCCAGGTGATTCGAGAGAAAACCATGACGTTCGTCGTTGGCGATGAGCCAGTCGCCCGCGCGGGCGAGCGATGCACGAAAGCGCTCCGCTGTATCTTCCGGAAGGTGGTCCCCAAGAAACCGGTAGGCTTCGGACATGTAGAAAGCCGTAAACGAGGTCGCAGCCAGGGATCGTTCGTACGGATAGGCCTCATCGAAGTCACCTCCTGGTCGCTGCATGTTGCACCAGAAGTCGAAGCCCGACGCGATCCAGCTTAGCAAACGTGGGTTGTGATGGTACGAGCCGCCCTCGATCTCGGTCGCGTAGAGGAAGCTGAGTACGCACAGACCTTCCTGGAAACGAGCCCCGGAGAAGTCCGTAAATTTCCAAGCCCAGTGCGTCCGGTCCATGCAACCGAGCGTGGGGCTGTAGTCCTCACGGTCCATCAGACCCAGGACACGCGGCGCCTCCCGCAGGACGCCACGCCGATAAATGGCCGCCCGGTCTTCGGCGCTGCCTGCTCGCCCCGATCTCTCTACTTGAGACGCCAACGCGCCCCCGCGCTCCGCGCCGTCGGCGGACGTTGCAGCAGATGACACTTCACGGTTCTCCACGTCCCTAAATAATCCGTCCAGTGCCCAGGGACGATCTCCACGCCGCTTGCCGACAGCCAGCTGTCGGCAAGCTACCTACTCCGCCCAGATGACTCGTCTACTTCTTCCGATAAATGAACCGCCCCACCAGATTGACGTCGATCGGCATGCGCGGGAACGGGTACAACGCCCAGTAAACACGAGCGAAGCGGCTCTCCAGCCCCTCGAAGATTGCATCCACAAGGTTCGGATGGTCCCAGCACATGATCTTGTCATAGTCGATGCCATACCTCCGCATGACGTGCCTACGTGTCGTCAGGTACCGACCTAGGCCCCAAGCCAATCCTCCATCACAAGGTATCGCGCCCGCGAGAACGGCCCCGGACTTCATCACGCGCTCGAACTCCCCGAGGTACTTATCCAGCGGATGCAAGTGTTCCAGTGAGTAGAAGGATATGATGCAGTCAAACTTTCCGCTTTCGAACGGAAGTCCTGCGCCCCTCTCCACAATCACGGATTCACAAGAGAATCCGCGGTCACGTAGCTGTCGCTCTGCGCCATCCAGGAATGCCGTCTTGGTATCGACTATGGTGTAGCTGGCCGGCACTTCATCAATGAATTCGAGGTGTCGAATGATCCCTGGTCCAATCTCCAGGATCGACTTTTGGCTGAAGCCTAATTTCCTCAGAACCGGATAACCCGCATTGCAGACCCTCTCCCCAATTCCCTGACGTTGAGTCTCCGAATAGAACTCCAGGTAGTGTTGATCGTGCCAGAGCCGCCATTCGGGATCATCATCAGCCGGATCCTTTCCATACTTCTTCCGGTCACCCCATAGAACTTTTTGTAGGGCATTAGGTAGAAGATGCCGTAGCATGTATCTTCCTCTCGTACAGACGACGACTGAGCCCTTAGTCAACGTGTCTTGCTCTGACCGCCTTGTCGACTCCTACCCCCCCCCCGCCTGAAATGCCACCGACGCGCAACCGGTGTGGTAGGCGCATCGCGTGTGACGCGGGCAGCCGTCGGCCTCAATACGATCTGCTTCGATCCCTTTCAGCCTTCGATCCATGCAAGAAACGGCCCCATCGCAAGGTGATCCAATCGCGACGCCAAGTACGCACGGACTGCATCCTTCGGCGAGCAGACGATCGGCTCCTCGTGCATATTGAAGCTGGTGTTTACGAACAAGGGCACGCCAGTCATTTCGTGGTAGTAGGTAAGCACCTTGTGCGCGCTCGGGTTGATTTCCTTCGACACAAACTGCGGGCGGGCCGTGCCATCGACGTGAACAATAGCCGGGCAGTGCTCTTTGGTAAAGGCCGTGCAGTCCAGAATCGTGGTCATGAATTTACATGCGTGCTCAGTGCCTCGAATGCCCTCGAAGCAGCGATGAGCTTCCTCGACCAAGGCCACCGGCGCAAACGGCATGAACTCGGTTCGTCCGAGACGATTGTTCAGCCACTTGTTGGCCGACGGGTCCGACGCCGGATAGAGGATCGATCGGTTGCACAGTGCCCGAGGGCCGAACTCCATCGCCCCGTCGAACCGCGCAATCACCTTGCCGTCCACGAGCCGCTCGGCAATCACTCGCTCAATGTCATCTTCGCGTCGATAGCGCAGCCCTTTGTCCGCAGCCTCGCGCAGTGCGGCTTCCTCTTCCGCTTCGCTAAACTCAGGCCCCCAATACACGGAGTCAAACGGAGTGGGGCGCACTTGAAGGTGTTCCAACGCCGCCCCGACAGACAAGCCACCGTCACCCATGTGCGGGAAAATGTACACCTGCTCCATCTTAAGTGTCGTAAACAGCGCACCGTTGAGCTTTACGTTTGCGAAGACTCCGCCGCACAACGCCAGGTTCTTGAGCCCGGTCGACTCTGCAAACGGCCGTACAACGTTGATCATCTCCTCTTCGAGAAGGGTCTGGAAGACGGCCGCAACGTCCTCGCGCGGATGTTCAGCCACCAATCGCTTCAGCGGCGCCTTGTAGTTGCGGTACTGCAACGCATCGAACATGCTCTCGCCGCTGCGTACTCTCTTTAGAGAGAAACCGCGTACGATTCCCTCGGAATAGTAACGTTTGTCCAGGGTGAAGTTCGGCCCGCTCCGCCGAATGGTCGCTTTGATCCTGCGATACAGTTCTGGATCAACCTTGCCAAAGCCACTGAGCCCTGTGATCTTTCCCTCATGGCGCCCACCGCGAAAGCCAAGCACCTGCGTACACGCTGTGTAGAACTGCCCGAAGGAGTGGGGGTAGGGAATCTCCGCCAGTCGCGTAATCTTACCGCCGCGTCCCTCCGAGACCGTTACCGATACGTCGTCGCCAACGCCGTCGGCCGTCACGATCAGGGCGTCGTCGAACGGTGCCGTCCGGTAGGCAGCCGCCGCGTGGCAGAGGTGGTGCTCGACAAAATGAAGATTGGGGCGCGTTCCGTACTCCTTCCGGAAGAAACGGAGGATCGAGCGGTAGCCCAGGGCCCTGTAGAAGTAGAAAGCCCTATACAGCACCTTGCAGAAATGCGGGAAGTAGTCGTTGAAGCCATGGAACTCGGTGACGTCACGCCACTGCCCGCGTATCATCTTCGGTAACAGCTTACTGGCGGGCAGACCCGATATGACCACGTCGGATATCTCGCGCGGATCGATGCCCGAGACCTGCACGGCGGCGGCCATGCTCTTCGTAGGAGGATAGGTCGTGGAAAACTTGGTCCGATCCAGCCGCTCCTCGCTTATCGCCGACTTCAGCGTGGCACCTTCGAACACGGCAGCACCGGTCTCGTGTGTGGTGCTGATAGCCATGATAAGTGGTTTCCTGGCCTGCAATCTACCTGACTCCTGGTCCAGAAGTGATACCGTGTCAGTAAAGCGATAAAGTGTCTTCGCAAAGTCAAACATGTCTTGACATCGCGCGATCTTCGTACTCGCGGATAGATGCGAAAGGGTCATCAATCTAAGACGCCACCCCGGCACCCGGTCTCGTGCGAGAGGCTCGGCCATGTCCGTCAAATGAAAGAGCATCACCAATGGAAGCTCCGTCTTGCGGAACCGGCCCATCCGCCAACGTGCGTACCGTTTGCCAACGATCAAGCTGTAACAAGGGTGAAAGGGAAACGGCGCCGGTTTGTAGTCGGGCAGCGGGAACTCGACGAGCGCCCGGTCGATGAACGGACGATGGAGGCCAACCGCCATCGCCGGAAGCTGCAGTCGCTCGGCGAACTCGGACGTCGAGTAGGTCGATGAATCGTAACGGTACCCGTACTCGTCGAGCAGGTCGAAGCAGTCTCGATCCACGTCGTAGTGCGGCGCTCGAAAGCCTAGCACCGTTGTCCCCAGGCCCGATTCCAGCCGCGCCCTGCTCTCCGCGATCTCGGCTCGTTTCTCCTCGCGGGTCAGGCGCGCTAGTCGCCTGTGCGTCACGCTGTGCGAAGCGATCTCGTGCCCCCTTCGAGCCGCCTCTACCAGCAGCTCCTTCTTGCGCGGATCCTCAAGGTCGGCCGCGATTACAAAGAGCGTGGCCTTGACCTCGTTACGATCAAAGAAGTCCAGCAGGTTCGTCAGACCCGTCTCGAAGAGCGGGTCATCGTCGTAGTCGTACGGTGCGCCCTGGTCTTCGAAGATGTGGGTCGCGCCGTCCAGATCCACGTGGACTACGGCCGGCGGGCCCGCGGAATCACCCTGCAGGCGCGCGATCACAGGTTGCGCCCTTCACCTTCCATCGGTTGCTCGTCCGCCTCCCGCTTGCGACTCTCTTTGAGCAAAGTCTGTTTGATGGTCCAAAGCTCACGTTGAATCATGTTTCCCTGCTGAGCGATGACGCCGAACGTAAAGAAAACCAAGGAGATCAACGCCAGAGACAGACTCATGATGGCTACAAACGCCGAGACCTCGCCCATCAGCGCCCGCGCAATACCCCAGACCAGGAACCCAAATGATGCGGCGGCACTGATACCGCTCATGCCCCATACATATCGAATCGGGTTCGCGAAGACACTGAACAACGTATGTGAGACAATAAGGAGGTTGATCTTGGCGGAGCTCTTTCGAGCCACCTTCGCCCCCTTGTTGTTGAAGTCCCTCCACTCGAGTACACAGGGAATCTCGCACATACGGTAGTTCAGCGCCCGGGCCTTCATGATGACCTCCAGGTGGAACTCCTTTCGATGCTCCTCGAGTGGGAGCGATTGAATCATCTCCCGTCGATATCCGCGGGTCATTCCGGTGTTCATCGTTGCCGCGTTCCGCATGCACGCGCGGATGACCCAGTTGCCCGCACGACTCAAGAACACACGCTTGGCCGGCACGTTCTTGTAGCCGCCGCCCTCAAGGTGGGGGCTGGCCACCACGAAGTCGGCCTCAGGATGTTCACGGAGGGCGGCAACGAGGCGCTCGACGATGTCCTCGCCCCACGACAAGTCGATTTCTGTTGTAACGACGATGGAACCACGAGCCTGCGCGATCCCACTCCGGAGAGCATAGCCGCGGCCGCGATTAACCTGGTAACTCACCACTTGAAGCCGCGGATGCTTCTGGGTCATCGCCAACGCGACGTCGCGCGACCCGTCAACGCTGCCGTCGTTCACTACAATCAGTTCATAGGATCCGTCGAGACGCTCGAGTGCCGCCAACATGACCTCGATGGACTGCTGTATAATCCCCTCCTCGTTGTAGAAGGGACACACAACCGAGACATCCGGAGTCGCGCGATCACGTTGGGCCATCGAAGCATCACTCGAGGGCGGTCGTACAGCCGTCTCGTGCTCGGTCATGATTGTTCAGCCCTAGTCAAGATCGTAGATCAAGATCGAGTAGCCAATTTGGTCGATGGGTTCGCGCTCCCGTAGCCACTTGTATGAGTCACCGAATAGCGCCCCCATCCAGCCGGGTGACATCAGCGTCGTCGCGCTGACCGCGACCAACCCACGCTGCGGATCCAGCTGCGCTGGTCGATCGGCCGACAATTCATACCACCAGCGCTGCCCGGGCTCCTTCGGCGCTAATCCCACGGAGGGGAGGTAGTCATAGTCAATGCCGTAGTAGTCCGCATCCGCGCTGCCAAAGAACCCCAGCTTGATCCGATCGACACCTTCTTCATCCATGTACGCCTTCAGACCCTTCAAGTCCTGACCCCAGTCGAGGTTGGAGTCGACGAGGTACCGATAGCCATTCTTGGGGCCGCCGATCAACTCGTTGAAGTACGCCAGGTAATGTGGATGGATGCAAAGGCTGCTGGCAAGGTACCAGATACAAAGTCCTCCTATCGACAGACTCGCAAACTTCGATCGCACGATCTCGCGGTTCATTACCCCGCTGGCCAAGACGAAGATGCACGGGAAAATCGGAAGCACGTATCGAACTCGACCTTGCATGTTGTCCATTAGCGAGAAGAAAGCGATCGTGACAACGATCACCGACAGCAAGAGCCATTCGCCCTCCATGCTTCGTGCGCGTCTAACCCCGAGGTAACACGCCGCTGCCAGCAACAGCACGACCGCTATTGGCGTCTTGAGCACAAGAGCAACGAGCATCATGGCGGACCAGGTTCCGTCGTAGATCTCCCCCGCGAAATAGTAGGGATTAGATCCGGACGTCAACCTTCGCTGGGCCTTCACCAGCTGAACAAACGGAGCCGGCGCCGGGATCGGAACTCGAGCGCGAAGTACCGACGCCTCGTCGGCGCTGGCAAAGATCGATGCACCGTTGAACGATCGCCCCGTCCCCTGAAACCCATAGCCGACGTTCAGAATGACAACCACCAGCACCCCGATGACACAGAATGCACCGGCCACGGAAACAACTTGGCGCGTACGAACGAGATCTGGGCGTGTGCGCCGTACGAACGGGATGCGCTCGTACACCCCGAAGCCATTCCGACGTGCAATGCAAACCAGTGCATAAGCCCCGAAGATCGGCGCCAGGAGGATCGCAGTCGTCTTGACCAGAAGACAAAGACCGACTCCGATTCCGCACACGATAAGCCATCGGCCGTCGGGTTGCTTCATAAACCGCCAGAAGTAGTAGCTTGATATAAACATGAACGCCGCAAGGCCCATGTCCTGGGTTGCGAGCCGCGCGTGCGCGAGAATGTTCGGGCTGAAACTATACAACAACAACGATAACAGCCCGGCCCACTCGCCATAGAGATCTCGACTCCACCGGAACACGAAAACGCCGAGCACAGCGGCCAAGAGCACGATGGGAACGCGAGCGTACGACAGTATGCGGTCCGCGTCCACACTGTTGCCGTACAGGAACGTCCGGGCGTACTGCCATTGGCGGATCATCGACCAGTCCACCGGCGACGACTCCATCGGCGGAAGATCGGGCTTCAGCAGCAGCAGCGGCGTCGCCGAGAGGAGCTTCATCAACGGCGGATTGGTCATGTTGAGCTGGAAGTCGCCGGTCTTTAGATGGTAGTATCCTGCCGCAATGTACATAATCTCATCGACGGTAACGGACTTCCTACGCATGCTAAGCACGGCCTGTGTGGCCATGATCGCAAGGAGTACAATGACGACGATTGGTGTAAACCAAGGTCGTAGGGCTTCTTTACTGTCGCTCAGTGTACCATCGACTTGATAGTCCGAATCATACTGCATTCGTTCTTTCCGTAGCAACAGGCTCTGTTCCTTGCCCTAATACCGGCGTCGTACCGCTGCACACGTCACCCCCGAAGGCCAAGCTCTTCGTGTATCCAAATCAGCTTGTACATTGTGCGCCATCCCTAGCGAGGAGTAACTCATACTGACCCATTGTCGATTCGGCGATTCGATCCCACTCAAACAGCTCGATTGCCCGCCGCCTTCCGGCCTCACCCATTTCCCGACACTTTTGCCGATCAGCGAGGAGTGCAGCAATCGCGTCGGCTAAGTCCTCGGCATTGTCTTTCTCGACGAGCAACCCCGTCTTCTCATGCGCGATCAACTCGGGAATCCCACCGCCCCGTGTAGCGACAACGGGCGCCCCACACGCCATGGCTTCGACATTTGGCATGCCGAAGGGTTCATCCCAGACCGACGGGAAGACAAAGACCGTGGCACTCCGATATGACTCGACAAGCTGAGTGTGTGGGACCTTCCCGACGAACCTAACGCGCGACGCCACTCCGGCGGCCAGCTGCTGCTCTAGATGTTCGCGGTACGTCCTGCCGTCGTAGAAACGTGCGAGAGCCCGTACGGTTTCGTCGGCACTCAAGTTGACGATGTAGTCAAGTGGCGCAGAGCGAATTCCGCCGATCAGTTCGAGTCGGGCGTTTGGGAACCGGTCGCAAATGCGGGAGAACGCGTCGAGGAGGACGTGTACGCCTTTCTCAGGCGAAACTCGGGCGACGAAGAGGATCGTCTCTTCGGATCGGTGGACCGGTTGCTGGCCCGGCAGAGGCGAGAAGACATCCGTATCGACACCGTTCAGAAGAGGGGCCACCAAGCCCCGGAACCATGGGAATCGCTTTCGCACATTCTGGGCAATAAAGTCGCTGCATCCAACGACGCCATCCACGGCTTTGAGGTTCTTGGACACCGAATCGTAATCCAGCTCGTTCAGCCAATCGCACTGCATATGGAGCAGAATCTTGGCCTGCGGATTCAAGGCTCGAACGATCCGCGTGAATTGGCCGAAATTCACGATGTGTACAACGTCGCACCTGCGCCTGCGAATCTCGGCCGCGATCCTAAGGGCGTACACAGCGTAGTGCGTCAACGAAGCAAACTGTGGGAGCTTCGACCGGGATGAGAACAGCGGCTTGAGAAGCCGTGAAAGGCGCCGGTCGATCGTCGTGCGGACTGCGCGATACTCCACGTTCTCGCATATCTCGACCGGCGGGTCATCAGAATACGCCATGCTAAAAACTGATACATCGCAAGTGTGCGCCAGACGGCGAGCCACCTGATCGATCCAGATTGAGATGGCGTCCGCCTGGACGTACGGCCGAACGTGGTTCAGGGGCTGACTGACGAAAGCAACTCTCATGGTGTTGTCACAAGACGACGGACGACTCGGCTTAGAATGCGTGGAGCGTGACGAACGACTCTCAGACCACAGTTACGCGTTTGCCACGCGAGAGCCCCGCCCGCAGTTGACCCCAGACGCGACTCAGGTCGGCACGCTCGGTCCGGTTCAGACAGAGGCCATACAGGACGACGACGTAAACCGACATCCCCACTGCAGTACATACGCTGAGCGAGAGCCAGGTGCTCGGCTGAACCACGAAGCGAAGCCCGAGCCAAGCCCCGACCGCGGCCAGTCCCGGCGAAACACCCAGCCACACAGTTTCGAAGAGCCACTTCCCCCACGTGACCTCCGCCAGTCGAACACCCAGAGGCATGAACAAGGGCTGGCAAGCGACGCCCGTAACAAAGTATGCCACTGCCACGCCGGTTGCCCCCATATCCAATCCGCGAACGAGATACACCGTCAAGGAGATGTTGGCGACATGTGTGATCAGCCCATAAACCGTCATGCGTCCCAACTCGGCCTTCGCGATGGCAAGGCTGGGTAGCATCAGGCTGGTGTAGGTGATCGGAAAGAGCCCCATGGTCAGTGCCATAACCGTTGCCGCCGTCAGAAACTCGCGACCCACGTAGAGTACAACCAACTCCCTGCTGAATATCAGCAGCGGCATGGCGATTGCGATCGCCATCCACATGCCGTACCGGCTGCTCCGGAGGTAGGTCCGTCCGAGCCGGCTCTTGTCGCCGGTTGCGTGCATGGCGGTCATCGGGGGCTGAAGGGGCGCCATCGCCAGCCCCACACCCTGACGAAGGTGTTTGTTGGGCAGATTCCCAAGATGGAAGCAGGTCACGTCCATCGCCGTCCCCCAGCGGTTCAGGATCAGCGGGTCGAGAGCGCCGCGAAGCGTGTGGGCCGCCTGCCCGACGAAATTCCAGGAACCGAACGACGTCAGCTTCCGCAGTAGAGGCCAATGGATCGCGTCGCGACGAAACCGAAGGACGGGAATCAACCGCCGGGAGATGAGCACCATCGTAAGAAGCATCATCAGATTGGCGACGACGGACGCAACGACTACCCAACGCACCCGCGTACTTACCCCAAGGAGTAGTACGAGTAACAAGCCCAAACGAAAGAACTCGGCCGCAAGCCTGATTACGTTGTGTAGGACAAACTTCTGCCGAACGTACAGACCCACAGACATCGCTGCCGCAGGGACACTCACTGCCGCTGAGAACATCAAGAGCGCCAGCATGAACCGCGCGTCGGACACCTGCGCCGGTGCGATCTCCAGCACGTGATCGACGTTCCACGCGACCAACCAACCACCAGCAAGGACAACCAGCCCTGCGCCCGCGAGCGGCCCGAGCATCGTGGAAACGATGCGCGTGACCTCCCGCTCGTCTCCGCGAGCGTATGCCTCCACAACGTACCTGCCCAACCCGGACGTCAGGATGGTCGTCAGAAGCGGCGCGCAGATCATGATCGCCATCAAGAGCGGATAAAGCGCGTACTCTTCCGGGCTGATCTTGCGTAAGAGGTACTGTTGCAGCCAGATCAGAACGCCCATGTTGATCGCCTTGGCGACCAGCGCACTGCCGGCGTTGACGGCGACCAGCTTCTTGCTGATCTCTACACTCGTCTCTTGGGCCGGTTCCACGTCCGATTGCGTCATTCGATATCCAAATGCCTCGTGGAGTTACCGAAGCGTCGAACGCCTGACCCGGATGACCAGCGGTACCGGACACGTTCATCCCTACGCCTTCAGTATGCCAACGGAGAGATCGAGTCCTCCGAGTTGACGACGGATTTCACCCTCGTACGCCGAGTTCATCACGATGACGTCGTCGGGCTGAAGTTCTTTGAGAGCCTCCGGCGGGACAATCTCCTGGCCCGTCCCGGCGATGAACTTGCCATGCTTTCGTTCGTTGATATCGACTACGTACTGAACGGCATCCGTCCCGCACAGCGGCTGCAACATGTTCAGGATCGTGATCCCTTTCGATCCCGCGCCCCACAGGACGGCCTTGCGACCGCTCGTCGCAAGCGCTTCAAACTGCCTTGCCCACGTATCGAGCTTCTGCGAGAATCGGTCTCCGAAGGCCTGTGCCGCATCGACGACATCGCCGGTGGAGAGCTCCTGGGTCGCGTCCGTCTGCTTGCCTTCCGCCGTCGGCCGCGCGGTGATCGTCAGGAACTGACCGTCGTACGTCTCGCGAACATCCGCTACTTCGAACCCGCCCCTCCCAAAGCACCGCACCAACGATGGGATCGTGAAGTAACAGCAATGCTCATAGATGATGTCCCAGACGCTCAGGTCGCGTAGGATGAACATCGCGTTGGGGACCTCAAAGAACACGACCGTGTCGTGCCGATCACCGATCGTCTGCCGAACGGATCGCAGAAACGCGACCGGCTCGGGAATGTGCTCCAAGGCGTGCCGGCAGCAGATCAGGTCGGCTTTCCGGTCGGCGTACTTCTCGCCGTAGTAATCCGGGACGATCGAGATGTTCGACTCGTCGTCTTCACCCGAGGGACGATCCGTGTAGCTTGGATCGAACCCCACACCACGATTCGACCCAAGTTTGCAAAGCAGCCGAAGGAAGTACCCATCCCCGCAGGCAATCTCCAGGATGTCCTTCCCGCGTAGATCGTACGTGTCGATGATTCGTTTCGCCAAGTCATCAGCGTACGCTCGAAAATGCGGTGAGTAGTGAAGAGCGTTCTCGTACGCCGGATCGTACGCCATTCGGTCAGAGTCGAAGGACGTGTTGCAGATGTAGCCGCAAGATGGGCATACCGAGAGGTCGATGTCGGCCCGAGGTACCGCCAGGGCTTCCTCTCTTGTACGGCATAACGCATTGCATTTAACCGGCAAATCGCGGATTGACCAGAACGCCGTCATGCCACCCCGGCCACAGACCGGACAGTCGAAAGCACCGGCCCTAGCACCCAGGTGCGCAGATCGCGATTCGCATTGAGCCTGCATTTCGATCGTACGTTTCACAGCTGGACGGTCATCGATTTCGTAGGCGCGGCCATGACAGGGAGCTCATAAGCGAGCAGATCAGCGGTAGACTGAGTCATTCGAGAGAAACGCATTCGTCAATACGGCCCGGTAGTCGCCAACATCCTGTTTTCCGCTGCGGCGACAGACCGAACCCAGCTCGTTCTTCGTGATCCGGGCAGACTCCGTCCCCGTCGAGTGCCCGCCGGGTCGAAGCGCAACCGACTGTCAGAAAGAAACTTATGAACATCTTGGGCTAGCCGCGAGCACCATGAGCGTGCAAACGACTACGGCGATCCGTCACGGTTTTCACTAGACCACGTCGCGAGCGACCGAACGCAAGTGCCACCGCCAAACAGGACGCTACACTGTAGCATTAGCCGCCTCGTTGTGCACGTCTCGTGCTTCCGTTATTATCAGCGGCGGCGGCCCAAAACATCAGGAAAAGTCACGATCCTTCCCGCAGCGCCTAGGCCTGCCGCAGTACCAGCCGGTCTATCGGCCCCACCGACCGTAGCGATCCCGCGGTAACCGCCATGGGCGCTTCCCCGACCGCTACTGTTCGTCGGTCGTTATCCAACCGGGTGCCTAGCGGCTCTTGAGCCCCAACACTTCCACGCCACCGAACGGGCGCGTGCCCGCGCCGCAAGACATTCCCGCGACACCTAGATCGCCAACAACTCTACGGATACGTTGAGGGCATCCAGATGGCGCCTGATCTCATCGCGATAGATCGGATTCATCGCTACAACGACATCCGGCGCCAGGTCGGACAGCGTCTCAGGCGCGGTGACCTGTTTTGCGACGCCCGCAAGCCACTTCCCGTGCCGGAACGGGTTGATATCGACTACGGCGTCGATCCGCACACCAGAACCCAGTGAGCAGAGAAACGACACGCACTTGGACCCGGAACCCCAGACCGCCACCCGCCTGCCCTTCGCGTTGAGTTCCGTGAGGCGCGATCGCCAACCGTCGATGGTCTTGGGTACACCGTCTCGAAACTTGGTTACACAACTGGCGATTTGGGCGAGGTCGTTTTCCTCCGGGTGTGCCGCATCAGTGTTGCGATCCGTCGGTCGGGCGACGACAATCAGGTACTGATCGTCGAAGTCCCGCCTCAACTCGACGATATCGAAGCGATTCGCTCGAAACACGCGGGCCAGCGAACCGAGGCTGAAATAGGAACAGTGCTCGTAGTAGACGTCCCAAAACGCCTCTTCGCTGAGAACCCGCTCGACGGTCGGCACCTCGAAGAAAACGATCATGTCGTTACGGTCTCCGACGACGTCCCGCATCAGGCGAATAAAGTCCTTGGTCGGGTGGATGTGCTCGAGCGTGTGGCGACAGCACAGAAAATCGCACGGGAGTTCGGCGTGCTGATCGGAGTAGAGTTCCGCGATGAACCGGGCCCGGCCACCGCCGCGGCCCGACATGCGCTCGGGATCGCACGCTGGGTCAATTCCGACGCCGCGATTGTTACCCGCCTCACAGAGCTCGACGAGAAAATCCCCTTTCCCACAGCCAATTTCGACGATAGCTTTACCGCGCAAATCGTATCGCTCGATCAACCCCGCGATCATCTCACTCTGAAAATCTCGAAAACGCGAAGAGAAGGATTGCTGCTCCTCATATCCGGCCGAGTAGTTCTGGACCGAGGAATCAAAGAGCACGTTCGAAACGAAACCACACGTCGGGCAAAACCCAAGAGCAAGATCCCGCGTGGGAAACGCCACCGCGCTCTCACGATCCTCGAGCATCATGCAACTATGCACCGGGATGCCCTTCGACTCGTAGAACAGCTCCATCCCGGCGGTTTGACAATTCGGACAGGTGTGTTCCATGGACATCACTCGACCGCCGGGATGCCATCGTCGAGGATCCGCGGCCTGGGCACCGGCACGATGAATCTGCCGCCACGCCGAATGTACTCCGCCTGCTGGTTCATGATTTCATCCGCGAAATTCCAGGCCAGCAACAAGCAATAATCAGGCCGTTCGCTGACCAGTCGCTCGCAGGGGAAAATCGGCAAGTGCTTGCCAGGCATGAACCGGCCCTGCTTGTGCGTGTTGCGATCCACCACAAAATCGATCAACCCGGTGTCGATCCCGACGTAGTTGATCAGCGTCGCGCCCTTGGCCGCGGCGCCGTAGGCCGCAATGCGCTTCCCGTCCGCCTTCAAGCCCCGCAGCAACTCCAGCAACGACTCACGAATCCGCTCGACGCGCTGCGCGAAGTCTTTGTAGTAGTCAATTTGATCGACGCCGCTGGCCCGCTCCTCGGCCAACAGCGCCTCAACCGCCGAACTGACCTCCTCCCTGTGCCCGACGTACAGCCGGAGTGACCCGCCATGGATCGGCAGGCGGCGTACATCGTTGAGCGACAACGAATGCCTCGCGAACAGCCGCTGCAACGCCGTCACAGAGAAGTAGCACAAGTGCTCGTGGTAGATCGTGTCGAATTCGCAGTGGTCGATCAGATCCTTGACGTAGGGCACCTCGATAACCACCACGCCGTCCTCTTTGAGCAAAACCCCGATCCCGGCCACGAACCCGTTGAGATCCGGCACGTGGGCCAGCACGTTGTTGGCTATGATCACATCCGCCCGTCGCCCCGCGGACGCCAGCTCCTCGGCGAGCGATTCGGTGAAGAACACACACATCGTCTCCACTCCCGCTTTCTCCGCCGCTTTGGCAGGACCCTCCGCCGGATCGATGCCCAGGACGGGAATGCCGTTCTCGATGAAATTCTTCAGAAGATAGCCGTCATTGCTCGCCAACTCGACGGCCAGGCTGTTGTGGCCGAGCCTGCGCCGCTCGATCAACTCCTCGACATTGTCCCGCGAGTGCCTCAGCAACGCGTCGGAGAACGACGAATAATAGGGATAGTCCTCGCAATAGAGCTGTTCCGGCTCGACACACTCGGCGATTTGGACCAATCCGCAATTGGCGCAGAAATGCAGCGTCAGGGGGAACATCGGTTCCGCCTCCGACAGCATGGGCTCCGTCAGCAGACGGTCAGCCAGCGGCGTCTTTCCCAGAAAAAGCACCGGTGCCAAACCGGCATCACCGCACGATCGACAACCTGGCGTGGTCATGGCTTCGTTGTCCGTCCACTGCCGCACACGGCCTCGTCACCGCGCGGGGTCTTCCAGCGCAGCGAATCGTCGAGGCGATCGGCGCTCATCAGCTTGCGGATGTGTTTGATGCGCAGGTAGCGCGACCCCTCAAGCTGCTCAAGGGTCAGCTTGTTCGCCTGATACGCCTTATACAACTCCTGGATGCCGGTGCGGACCGTCCATCGCGTCTTGAACTGAGGAAGCACGCGATGGATTTTTCCGAAGTCGGCCCGGTAGCATCGCTTGTCGGGTCCGGCGCCCTCCGCATACTCGACGCGGCTACCCGGCACGGCCTCCTTAACCATGTCGGCGATCTCGCGAATCTGAAAGTTATCCTCGTCGCGACCCACGTTGAAAGCCTCGTTATGAACCACCTCCCGCGGCGCCTCCAGCACGGCCAAGAACGCCACGGAGATATCAGCGATATGCACAACGGGTCGCCACGGCGTGCCGTCACTCTTGAGAAACACCCGGCCCGTCGTATACGCATACCCGACAAGATTGTTCACGACCAGATCGCCGCGCAGTCTTGGTGACACGCCGTAGGCGGTTGCGTTCCGCAGGTAGGTCGGGCAGAACGTCTCATCGGCCATGGCAGCCAGGTCACGCTCCACCAAGACCTTCGACTCGCCATACGGCGTAACCGGCCTGAACGGTGCCTGCTCGTCGAGTATGTCATCCATCCCGCCCGCCCCGTAGATGCTACACGAGGACGAAAACAGGAATCGACCGACACCGGCCTGCTTCGCCAGCTTGGCCAGAAGCATCGATCCCACGTGGTTGATGTCGAAGGTGCAGTCGGGATTCAGATCGCCCAGCGGATCGTTGGAGATGCCGGCGAGATGCACCACCGCGTCGAACGATTCCAGATCCGTCGGGGCCAGGTCACGGACGTCTTTCCGCAGCGTCGGTACGGGTGGAACGTCCTCGCCGAAGACGCAGTCGTCGAACAGAAAACTGTCAAGGCCGACAACGTCATGACCCGCCTCCAGAAAAATCGGAACCAGCACCGTTCCGATATAGCCGTCATGTCCGGTTACGAGCACTTTCATGGCCGTGGGTTAACTCCAAACTTTCCAAGGGGCGTTGCCCGATTCCCAAAGTATTTCCAGCAGGTGCTTCTCGCGAAGCGTGTCCATGCACTGCCAGAACGAAGTATGCTTGTACGCCATCAACTGGTTTTCGGCCGCCAGACGTTCGAGCGGCTCTTTCTCCCACTGCGTCTCGTCGCCCTCGATGTAATCGAACACCTCGGGCTCGAGTACGAAGAACGCCCCGTTGATCCATCCTTCGCCGAGCTGTGGCTTCTCTTCGAAGAGCGCGATGCGATCTCCGTCAAGCGTCAGACGCCCATACCGTGCCGGCGGACGCACCGCCGTCAGCGTCGCAATCTTGCCGTGTGCCCGATGGAACGCCAGCAACGCCTTGAGGTCGATGTCCGACACACCGTCCCCCCAAGTCAGCATGAAGGTCTGATTACCGACGTAGGGTTGAAGTCGCTTGATTCGACCCCCGGTCATCGTCTCCTGCCCGGTGTCGATCAGATCCACTTTCCACTTCGGCCGTTCGCCCTCGTGGGCGGTCACCTGCCCCAAACTCAGGTCCACCGTGAGGTTTCCGCTGACCGCGCAGTAGTCGACCATGTATCGCTTGATGATTTCGCCCTTGTATCCGAGCGCAATCGCAAATTCGTCGAACCCGTAATGCGCATAGTGCGCCATGATGTGCCAGAGGATCGGTCGGCCGCCGATGTCCACCATCGGTTTGGGTTTCGCCTCCGTCTCTTCCGAGATCCGCGAACCTTTGCCGCCGGCCAGAATGGCAACTTTCATGACGATATGCCCCTACTCCATCGTGACCGGGTAGCGCTCGGACCTGTCCAGCGCACTAAGGAACCGTAACAGGCGCCGCTTTGGGGAGCAGCGATTCCACGAGTGGCGCCACCTCACCCGCGAACCGCGTGACTCGATTCTCCGCCTCCGCACAACCTCGCGTGGCGTGGCAGTCGCCGGCGATCTGAACCTGGGCCACGTAGTGACTCACGTCACGCGCAAGATTCGGCCCCCGCCAGTGCAGTCCTTTGAATTCCTCCACGTCGGTAATGTGCCGCCCGGCAAGAACGTAGTAGTTCAAGACCACAATCTGTTCGTCCCAGACCGTGCGACGCGTGAACTGATGAACCAGAAACGCCAGCTCTTTCTGATCCGCACGGCTCGTGGTTGCGGATTCCGTTCGCTCGTGGCGCCATCCATTCGTTGGATAGCAAACCTGAGGCCGGTGCCCCGCCATCTTCCCGGGGCGAGCGGTGTACGCGACGTAGAGCGAAACAACGCCTTTCGAGTTCTTGTCGATGTAGTTGCGGTTGATGTAGTCATCGGCACCGGCGATCCGCACAACCCCATCCTCGAGCAGGACATCCACGCCGTCCCACGTGCCGATCCGTAGTGGTATCGTCTCCAGCGGCCGGTCCAGCTCGATCGCAACATCCGACGCCGCTACCCATTTTTCGTGAGCCCAATGGTTAACCAGGCCGACGCCGACTAGCATCGAACAACATGCAACCACGCCGGCAGGCGTGCCGCCTGATCGTCTCCAGCCGCTCACGCCTTCGCCCTCCCAACCCGCGCATCACACGTGGGTGGCGCCTCCGCCGCCGACAACGCCTTCGCACGTCTCGCCTGAAGGTAACGCTGCAGCGCATCGTGCCACGTCGCGGGCGCATCCCCAACCAAATCGATATACCCGTTCAAATCCAACACGGAGTAGGCCGGACGCGTGGCGGGTCGTTGCAGATCAGCCGAGGCAATCCGCCCCACGGTCACATCCATAGCCGCCTGCCTGATGATCTCTTCCGCAAAGTCAAACCACGAGCACTCACCCGAGTTGGCAAAGTGGACGGTCCCCTCGGCACCGACATCCAGCAGCCGAACAACCGCGCCGGCCAGATCACTCGCTAAGGTCGGTCGGCCGATTTGATCCGTGACAACACTGAGAGGCTGCCCCGATGACGCCCGGGCCAAGATCGCCTCCACGAAGTTTTGCCCGTGCAGGCCAAAGAGCCACGAGGTTCGGACCACCAAGCTTCGACAGCCCGCCGCTCGGATCGCCTCCTCGCCCGCCCATTTGGTTTGGCCGTAGACCGACAATGGGCTCACCGGATCATCGGGCAGATAGGGACGACGACCTCGCCCGTCGAAAACGAAATCCGTTCCGAAATGCACCATCTTTGCGCCGACGTCCGCGCACGCCGCCGCCACGCCTCCCGGCGCCTTGGCGTTGACGGCTTCGGCCAGTCCCCGGTTCGTTTCGCAGCCGTCCACGTCCGTGTAACCCGCCGCATTGATCACGACGCTGGCGTCATGGTCGCGCAGTATCCTGCGAACCGCGGCACCATCGCGGATGTCAAGCTCTGGTCGATGATACCCGAACAACTGGCCGGTGGCAGAACTGCCGAGCCGCTCTCTCAGCATCAGCATCAACTCGTGGCCGAGCATGCCGTTCGCGCCAAGCACGAGCACACCCCCGCTCGCCCAATCTTCCGCCGTCATTTCTTGACCCCCACAACCCCGCCGGGGCCGTACTGCTTCTCGTAGTACGTCAAATACTCCCCGCTCTTGATTCGGGTCCACCACGTCTTGTTGGAGACGTACCAGTCGATGGTCTCGCCCAGCCCGCGGTCAAACTCGACGCGAGGCTCCCAGCCCAGATCGCTCGTAATACGAGATATGTCCACGGCGTACCGACGGTCATGCCCCAGCCGATCCTTCACACGCTCGATCATGGATTCATCATGACCAAGATGCGCTAGCAGACGCCGCGCAATCTCGATGTTGGGCAACTCGCACTTTCCCCCAATGTTGTAGAGACTCCCTGGCGCGGCGCGTTCCAGAACCAGCAGGATTGCGTCGCAGTGGTCCTGGACGTGGATCCAGTCGCGCACGTTCAATCCGTCGCCGTACAGCGGAACCTTCTTGCCCTCGACGAGATTCGTGACGAACAGCGGTATCAGTTTCTCGGGGAACTGATACGGGCCGTAGTTATTCGAGCAGCGCGTGATCAACGTTGGAACGCCGAATGTGTGGTGATAAGCCTGCACGAGAAGATCCGCCGCGGCCTTGGAGGCGCTGTACGGACTGTTCGGCGCAAGCGGCGTTTGCTCGGTGAACAGGCCGGTTTCTCCCAACGAGCCGTACACCTCGTCGGTCGAAATCTGCAGGAATCGCTGCACATCGTGTTCCCGGGCAAGGTCGAGCAGCACCTGGACACCGACGAAATTCGTTCGAGCGAACTCCTGCGCCCCGAGGATGCTTCGATCCACGTGACTCTCGGCCGCAAAATTGACGACAGCGCTCACGCCATCCAGGAAAACAGGTGCCAGCGCATCGGCATCACAAATGTCAGCGCGAACGAAGCGAAACCTGGCATCCGCGATGCAGTCAGCGAGATTCTCGAGGTTGCCCGCGTAGGTCAGACCGTCCAGCCCGACTACTTCGACATCGGTACGTACCTTAAGGAGCGTGCGGACGAAGTTGCTACCGATGAAACCGGCCGCGCCTGTCACAAGGATCCTGTTCATTTTCCGCCGGCCCCCTGCCGCACCAGCGGACCCGACGGCGTTGGTTCCTCCAACTTGTTGGCGCCGCCGCCGGCGACCAGCCGCCACGCCTTGTCCAATGACTCGAACGTGCCCGCGTCGGTCCACCAGCCGTCCAGCACGTCGTACGTCATACTCCCCTCTTTGATGTACGCGTTGTTCACGTCGGTAATCTCGAGTTCGCCTCGCTCCGACGGCGTGAGCGGACGGATGATGTCGAAGACCTGCCGGTCGTACATGTATATCCCGATGACGGCCAGTTTACTCTTGGGTTGTTTCGGCTTCTCTTCGATCCCCACGATGCGCCGACCGTCGAGCTCAGCGACGCCGAAACGCTCGGGGTCGGGCACCTCCTTGAGCAACACCTTGGCGCCGCTGCGCTGGGCGAAGAACTCGCCGACGGCCCGTCGGATGTTGGTCTCGATGATGTTGTCGCCCAGGACCACGACGATCTTGTTCCCATCCGCGAAGTGCTCTGCAAGGCGCAAGGCGTCCGCGATCCCGCCCTCACCGTCCTGATACGTATAGTGTAGATCCTGCAGGCCGAACTGCTTCCCGTTGCCGAGCAGGCGCAGAAAGTCGCCTGCGTCGTTGCCGCCGGTGACGATCATGATCTCCTCGATACCGGCGTTGACCAGGCACTCGATCGGATAGTAAATCATCGGCTTGTTGTAGACGGGCAGCAGGTGCTTGTTCGTCACGCGCGTGAGCGGCGCAAGACGCGACCCGAGACCGCCGGCCAGGATGACACCCTTCATATCAACCGTCCTTCTGCGCCCAGTCGTAGGGAATCTCGTTGTCGTGGGGATCGACGCGGAACTCGTCGGGGTTGTTGTAGTCGTAGAGTTCGGTCGGGCAGTTGACCACGATCGCCTCGTACGCGCTGATGCATTTGAAACCGTGATACACCAACGGCGGAATCTGCAGAAGAATCGGTCGATGGTCACCGAGAAAGAACTCGTTGACCTCTCCGTGCGTCCGCGAGTCCTTGCGGCTATCGTAGAGAACCACCTTCATCATCCCGCGCACACAAACGAAGTGGTCCCACTGTTTCTTGTGGTAGTGCCAGGCCTTGACCACGCCCGGATACGCGGTCGTCATGTACAACTG
Source organism: uncultured bacterium (assembly GCA_965371245.1). Lineage (GTDB taxonomy): Bacteria > Planctomycetota > Phycisphaerae > UBA1845 > UBA1845 > CBDUXT01. Next base: position 27,586 of record CBDUXT010000036.1, read on the forward strand.
CCCAAAGCCCTTGAACAGCTCGTCATCACGACGAAGCATCTCCATGAGACGCCCGCGCTCGTCCGGAATGACCTTTAGTGTCTTGACCTGAGCGTCCTGAATCATCGGAAATACCGTCAGCATTCGCCCGAAACTTCAACCGAGGCGGACTCCGTCCCGGTCGAGTGCCCACCGTCTGTTGCGCAACCGATCGTAAGGGAACAACCTACCGCTCGTTGGCCAAGCCGTCCAGCCTCTTCGCCCAATGCGTGGCTCACCGCACCATGGTGAACCCGGACAAGTCAATTCGAGGGCGCTACGCTTCAGACCAAACGCCAAACGTCGTCGTTCTCTATCAAACACGGAAGGATCGGCCAATCCGCGGACGAGTCCGGCTTATCGTTATCGGCCCTCAAGCCCGCTGCACTGAAGCATCCTGGGGAAGGTGGCGACCTGCCAGCCCGCCCATGCGGTGTCCGTGACGCCGCAGATGCGGCCCATGCCCTAACTCGCGTCGGACCGCTTGCCCGGACCCAGTCCGTGGGACTACGTCTAGGTCGAACGCGCAGTCCCCGCCTGTGTCAACGCGCCCGGGAACTGGTCCGATGCTTGTCCAAACCCCAGACAGCGGCGTCTTGGTGTCCCTGGCAGCGAGAGTTCGATCGTTGATTGACGTCTCGCGCACCGCGCGCGTAGAATCGGCCAATCTTTGGCCCGATGCGTGCTTGCTAGGGCCCGACATGGAGCGATTCCGCGATTCCACATTCCGGTCGATCAAGCCGGGGTGAGGGCCGGCTTACTCCGCTGGCGCGTTCCCTGCGTCATGCGAACGCGGTGGGCGTGAGCTATGGAATCCCGGTGTTCGATTCTGCGTGGCGTCGTCGTGTCGGATTTTCTTGCGGCGCCAGGCCACGGGCAGAGTCGATGGACGTATCGTAGGTCCCGCGGCGCGGCTGGCGTTGTACGAGTCCGCGTGTGTCCTTGACGGAGTTCCGCGCCCCGAGGTGTACTACGTCGTCTAGCACTCCGTTCCGGCACAGTCAAGGTGGACGCATGACGAATGAGCAACACGTCGTGGCAACGCCGGCACCCCGACTGGCGAACGACCTACCGCCGGGCTGGGCAACCAAGGTGTGCGCCACCGTCGCAATCTTAGGCGCGATCTTCGTCTGGGCGTTCTGGTATAGCCTGGCGGACCTATGGCGTGTCTGGCAGAACAACCCGGACTACAGCGTGGGTCAGCTCGTTCCACCCGCCATCGTATACATGGTCGCGGTGCAACGACACAACCTCGTTGGGCTACCGCTGAGATTCGACTGGCGGGGCTTGTGCGTGTTTGCGTTCGGGGTAATCGCCAACCTGCTCGGCTACTACTATCTCTACGCCTCGCTGCAGAATCTCGGACTCGTCTTGTCTGCCAACGGACTTGTCATGACACTGCTCGGTTGGCAAGGATACAAGCGATTGTGGTTCCCCATGGCGTTTCTCCTGCTGGCCGTTCCGCTACCAAATCGTGTACACAACGCCATCATGCTACCGCTCCAGCGTTTCGTAGCGTACGTGTCAGCGATGGTTCTCGAGGTCATGGGCGTCCCGGTCGTGCGGCACGGTCATATCCTGGAGGTTGAGGGGCAGCAGATCGTCGTGGCCGAGGCGTGCAACGGGTTGCGAATGGCCCTCGCGTTCCTCGTGGTGGCCGGCGTCGTGGCCTACCTGATTCAGCGCCCTGCCTGGCAGAAAATGATCATCGTACTATCGAGCCTACCGATCGCTATCGTTAGCAACGTGGTCCGTATCGTGGCCATGGCTGGGCTTTACGGTACTGAGTACGAATGGCTCACGCGCGGTGACATGCACGAAGTCATAGGTATGCTGATGATGCCGGTAGCGCTCGGTTTCATCCTGTTGGAGCTCTGGCTCCTGGCGAAACTAACGCCGACAACGCCGCGATCGTGAACCTTCCCGTGGGTTTCCGGCGACGCCACCGAAGAACCGTCACCCGGTCCTTTCGCATGATCCGGGTCGTGAGAGTAAGAACCCGTAGCGTAGCGCTCGTGATGCCGCAAGTGGGCGACGGCACGCACATTGGGATTTGAATCATGTCTCGACTTCGACACAAACGAGCGCGACGGCAAAGATACGTGCTGTGGCTTGCCATCATGAGCCTGGTGCTCGCCGGAATCGCCTGGGGTTCGTACGAGCTCTACTCGTTCAGGACGCGGCAGAACACGCGCAAACTCCTCGCCCGCGCCCGGACCGCTGCCGCGGCAGAGGATTGGGCCGGCGCCGCCACCGCCTATCGACAGTACATGCAGCGAGAACTCGACGATGTGGACGTGTTACGAGCATACGCCGACGTGCTGCTCAAGCGGCTTGAAACGACGCCGGAGGTCGTCAGTGATGCGCTTCGAACTCTACAACGCGTCGTGGGCCTGCAGCAGGACAACACCGACGCCATGAGCAAACTCACCGGGTTGTACCTGAGCGTGCGAGAGTATGCCCTGGCTGAGCAGTCGGCATCCAACTGGCTCGCGCTCGATCCGAAAGCGGCCGGAGCGACCCTCGCCCTCGCGAGCGCACAGCACGGACTAGATCGCAGCCGGGACGCCGCCGACACGCTTGTCGCTGCGATCACCCGGAACCCTGACGAGCCGGAGTTCTATCCGTTGCTCATCCAATTACTCATCAGCGACGATTTGGACCAACCGAAAGAGGCGGCCAAGCGGCTGGCGGAGGCCCTCAGCGTGGGGCAAGACAGCGCCGGCGTTCATATGGCCGCGTTTGTGTTTTTCGAGCGCAAGAAGGAGATCGACGTCGCGGAGAAACATCTACGGCAGGCGCTGGATCTGGCGCCGGACTCTCTGACCACACGGCTGCCGGCCGCGCTGTTCTACGTTTCGCGCGACCGGCTGGACGAAGCCGGGGCGCAGCTCGACCAAGCGACGCGGATAGCGCCGCAGAATCCCACCGTCCTGCGCATGCGCGCCCAGTGGGCAACCCGAACAGGACGCCCGGCCGACGTAATTGCCGCCGCCGACGACTTTTTGCGCCTTGCGCGGGACAACCACATCGGTTATCTTGTCCGGGCGGCCGAACTCTATCTCGGTGCCGGCGAACCAAGTCGGACCGACGAGTGCCTGGCCACGATCGACGCGCTCCCCCGAGTCGCCGAGCAACTCGAAACCCGCCTGGATGCGCTCCGCGGAACGCGGGCGTTCCAAGAAGGCGATTATTACTCCGCGATCCGTTACCTCCGGTCAGCAACCAACCGAGAGCCTCCCAGCGTGCGGGCTCTGCAGCTATCCGCCGCCGCGTACGCACAGCTTGGTGACCTCTACGGCGCTACGCAAGCGTGCGAACGCCTGATCGGCATCAACCCCGCAAACGTCGATGCCCGACTCAGACTCGCGGAACTCGAATGGGAAAAAGGCCGGCTGACCCGCGCCCGTGAAGTCCTGGCATCGCTGCCCGGCGCCAGCGACGGACAGCGCCATGAGGCCGACCTGATACGACTGGCCTGCGACCTGGCGGAGGCCAGGCGCGACAGTCGCCCGCCGACCGATCGCGCTTCATCGCTTCAGGAGCTGGACCGTTTAGCTTCCATCGACCCGGCAGGCGCGTTCCCGACGCGTTGGCTCGTTCGCTGCCTCGCGCTCTCCGGGAAACCCGAAAAGGCTGCGGAACTCTTCCGCGCCCGCCTGGGCGATGCTGAATCCCCCTCACCGCGGCTGGGCACGGAGCTCGGCCGGCTTCTGATATCCGACGGGCTGGGGGAACAGGTCTTGACACTCGCCGAAGCGCTCATCAAGCGGTTCCCCGACGCCCCGGAGGGGTACATCCTGAAAGTAAAAGCACTCGCCGCCACGGCGGGGCTCTCGCAGGCCATGGAGTACGTCAATCGCAACGAACTGCCGGCCGTCGCACGGGCCGGCGTCCTTGAGGCCGCGGCGGACGAATACCGCGCCGCCAATCAGACAGAGACAGCGATCGGCCTGTACCGCGAGTCCGCGGATCTCATGAGTAAGAACGTATCCGTACGAAGGAAACTGGTCGGGCTGACGTCCAACCTCGACGAAGCCATCGTTCGAAGCCACGAGATCCGCGCAATCGAAGGCGATGCAGGCGTGCAGGGGAAGTTCCTAGAGGCTCGCGCCCGACTCCGGCTCGATCCCGCAGGCGAATCGCTCGCCCGGGCAGGCGAGCTTCTCGAGGAGTGCTTGGCGGATCGGCGTCGCTGGACGTCCGCTCGCCTCCTGCTCGCGCACGCTAACGAACTCAGCGGAGATCTCCGCAACGCCGCCGATGCCTATCGTATTGCGCTGTCCCAAGATCGCGCCCTTCGAGGCACACCGGTGGCGGCTCGCCTCGTTCAGGTGCAATATCGGCTTGGTCGAGTGACCGACGCGGACGCCCTGCTCGACTCACTGTTCCAGGAGTTCCCCGACCAGCCCGCCATCCTGCGCATGCGCACCGAGCAGCAGGCACGCCGACTGGACTTTGAATCAGCGCTGCGGTCAGCCGAAAAGGTGCTTAAACTCCAGCCGGACGACACAGCCTGGGCAGTCAAGACCGCGGACTTACACCTTCGCGAGGCCCATCCCATCGAAGCGGAAGCGATCGCCCGCGCCCATCTCGAACGCTCGCCCGACTCAACAACCGTCCTTTGGATACTTGCCCGCGCCCTGTTTGTTCAGCAGCGCGACACCGAAGCCCTGGCGCAAGTCAAGGACGCTGCGGTCGCGGCGGGAGACGCCCCACACTATGTCCTCCTTGCCCGGGTGCTTGCGCGGCTGGATCGAAACGCTGAAACCGAGCAGGCGCTCGCGCAGGCTCAAACCCGCGCTCCTGACGACGCCGCCATATGGGCGGCCTGCGCGGACGTGTGGAGATCGATCGGTCAGCGCCCGCGCCAGGTGGCCGGCATGCGCAAATCTGTCAACCTCAGCGGCAACGACCCCGCCTATTCCCTCGCGCTCGCTCGCGTGCTCGCCGAGGACGGCGACGCGGAAGCACGCGACGAAGCAACCCGCATTGTCAAGCGGCTTCTAACGTCGAACCCGCGGTACGCCGAGGCGCTCCTCCTGCGCGGATACCTGACGATGCTGTCGCCACGCCCGAATCCAGCGGACGCCGAGGCCGACTTCCTCAAGGCCGTATCGATCGACCCACGTCGTCCGGATGCCTACCGGCTACTGGGGCGGGTGCAGAGGGAGGCCGGGCGCCTCGGTGCCGCCCGTGAATCGATCGACCGCGGACTCGCGCTGGCACGGCGAGATCCGGCCCTGCTACTGGCGTCCGGCGAACTCTACTCCACGACGGGTGACTACGCACGCGCAATGAGGCCCCTCCACGTGTTGCTCGAAGTTCAGCCGCGCATGCCGGACGCCCTTGTCCTGCTCTCCAGCGCCTATCGCGCCACGAACCAGATCGACAAGGGCATCGAGTTCATCGAGACGCATGCCCCGCCCGCCGTGCGAAGCGCCGGCGAGATCGTCCTACTTGCGCGACTGCATGAATCCAAACAAGACCTCGAACGCGCTGGGCGATTGTTCGAGCAGGCCACCGCGGCCGACCCGGCATCAAGCAAGACCCATCAAGCGCGCTTGCGGTTCCTGGCCCGCCAGAAAGACATCGAGGGAATCCACGATCTTGCCGTGACCCGGCAACGGCAATTCCCCAAGGACGTGCGATCATGGGCCATGGCCGCCGAGATGCTCGGCTCGCAGAATGTGGACCCCGAGTTGCGACCGATCGGGTTCGGGTGGCTGGCGACCATCACTAGTGAGCACCCGGATCACGCAGCAGACGCAACCCACAGGGCGGCCCTTTGCCATTTGGGACAAAACGAGCTACGGGAAGCAGAGAGCAGATTCCTTGTGGCACAACGTCTAGCACCGGCCGACGGCGACATCGTCAACAATCTCGCCTGGTTTTATTCCGAGTATCTGAAAAACCCCGCCAAAGCGGTCGCTCTGATCGATAGGTTCCTGGCGAACGGTGGTACCGAGGACGCGCACCTTCTCGACACGCATTGTGTGGCATTCCTGCGATTGAAACGATTCGGCGACGCCCAACAAAAAGCTTGGGAATGCCTGAAGATTTCTGGTCAAACGCCCACACAAACCGCAGCCACGTATCACCTCGGCCTGGCCTTGATGGAGAGTAACCAAAAGGACGAAGCGCTGTCGAACTTCCGGAAGGCTAAGCGGTTGGACCAGCGCCGCGGCGGGCTCACCCCGGGCGAGCGCGAAGAGCTACGCCGTCGGCTCGAACCCACCCCGCCCGACCCCGATTCGGACACCGGCCGTCCTGGAGGTTAAGAGGGTCCAATACCGCCCCCGGGAAATGTGGTAGCCTAGGCGGTTTGGCGCTCAACCCCTACCGTACCCGCCCAATCCTGCATGCCTAGTTATCGGACATAGCCAACATTGTTTATCCCAAGTATCCATTTTTTTGTTGACAACGCGACCAATCCGTGGTTAAATTGCGATAGGTTTCAGGCTCGTGCCTGCGGGGTCCTTCGTGCTATTTGTCGGCTCGATGCACACCGCAGGCGCCGCACCTAGTTGGGAAGTTCACTGACGCCGACCTGTTTCGGCTGGATGCGCGATCGGTCTCGGCAGACGCCGTCGGTGCGGAAAGAAGAGATCCAGGCGGATCGCTGGGAGACGAAGTATGCGCATTTCATGCTTCCTTGCACTTGGATTCGTATGTTTCGTGATGGCCGGCGCATCGGCAGCTCGGGCGACGCCCAAGCTCCAGTTGTATGTGGAGGGCGCCACCTACAACAGCGTGACCGAGTCCTGGGAGCTCGCTGCCGGCAGCTCTGATCCCATACGCCTTTGGACCATCGGCAACGTGAACGGCCCAGGGGGTGCGGGCTCTATTGCTGACGTTCGTCTTTCCATCGCCTACGAAGCCGTCGCGGTCGCTCCGACGATAACACTGACGCCGACGACGGCGGGCGGTGTTGGCGCGTTCAACGGCTTCGTGGATCCTTCCACACCGCTTGGTACCGGAACTTGGATCCAAACGGTGACCGACGGTTCTTCGCCCCTGCTCGGGGATGGATCGTCGCTTCCCGATCACGGCATCTTCGGGGCGGGTACGCACTGGCAAGAGTTTGACCTGGGCGATTTCACCCTGGAGGATTCCCAGATTGCGGACTTCATCAACGTCTTTCCAGACGCAACAGGCCTGCCGGCAACTGGACAGATCAACGTCTATGAGGTCTCGGTGCTCAACGCCAGTGGAATCCTGCATTTCGACCTGTACGACACGATCGTGGCGTCAAATCACGTCAAGTTCGCGCCGTTCTCGCATGACGCAAGCATCGTCCCAGTTCCCGGCGCCGCAGCGCTGGCGTTCCTCGGCCTGGGCTTGGTGGGCTTCGCACGCAAACACAGGGTGTAGGAATGCTGGCGGAGTCCGCGCGACGGAACAAGACCCCCGGAACCGCTCACCCAACCACTTCCCACACGCCGTGTCCGGTGCGCGCCGCAGGGTTGGCGACAGCCCATGGTTGATGACGAGGCGAGGCCGAACAGTACGACAAGGGTTGCTTGGCCTGGTCCTTCCTCGCCGATCCGTCACCCAACCTGATGCATCGTCACGCGTAAGCTTGCGAGTTGGGTGGCCCATGGCTTCAGCCGTGGGGGACGCGAATCCGGCGACTACTTGAGTCCTCCACCTCTTAAGAGGTCGGCCACCCACCGAGCAAGACCTGCAGATTCAAGGTCGGCCATACACTAGTGCATGGTCACACGTCGTTTTGCGGGTTCGTTGCCGAGTCAGAGCCGCGGGCGCTAGCCCGCGGACTGGTCCCGCCGCTAGCGCGGCAGGCTCTGATTAGCACGACCGGTCGCGGCGTTGCGGGTAACCAAAACCCGCAGATTCAGGAGTGAAGATGCACTAGTGACGAGAACGCATTCGCCGTGCGCGACGAGATTCTGGCCTGGATGGTGATACAACGTGACCCTGCATTGGCATTCCCAGGGCGCGCCGGCATGCCCAACCCGCCGCGAGCAACTCGTTGTTGGTCGAGTCTGACAGGGGGACACGGGGGGTCCGACTCTTTCCGTGGGGACGGCGTCGAACCTGACAGTCCGATTAGCGGTTGGGTGAGTCGCGGCTGGCAGTGGAGGACGCGATGGACCTCACTCAGCATGCGTAGGACCGCTGACAGCAATGCGTGCTGACAACCCGCTTTCCGCCTCGGCCCGAGATCCGCTGCGGCCAGGGGAAGCGGTTGGGACCGCAGACGACGAGTAGTCCCGACAAGGTCCGATACGCCGAAGGCCGTCCACACGGCCATTTGGCAGGCCCTTGCTCATCTAGGCGATTTTTGCCGCTGAGACGCTGGGGAGCTGGGGTGAGACGAGTTCGTCATTTTCTTGGCTTCCTGGGTGGCGTCATCGGGTTTGATGAGGAATAATAGTCATGCAGGCAGGAACCTGCGGTGGAACCGGTTTTGCTCTCTGCACAAGGAATCGTTGCGGAGCCAGGCGGGGATGCCTCCCGCCGCTCCAACTCGTTGGCCCGTACGGTCATAGTCTCGTGTCATGACTGAGAACTTTGACAACATGCTGCCTCAGGTTCGACCCCGGGAATCCGCGCCCTTCGGCACGGAGGCGCTGGCTGAGTTCGACGGAAACGGGTTCGCGAATGCCCCCGCGCCGCTCTCGACCCACGCACGTCCGGCTTTCACGGCTTCCATGTTGCTGCGGCGGAAGTGGCTGATCTTCGGAGTGTTCCTGTTGGTCGCATCGGCCTCTATCCCGTGCATCTGGAAGTTCACCGTGCCGAAGTATGTGGCTCGCGCGACTGTTCAGGTGTCCGCCCGCGTGCCGAGGATCGTGTTCGACACTGAGTACAACGGAATCGTGCCGCTGTACAAGTCTTTCCTGAACACGCAGGTATCGAAGATCTCAGGCCGGCAGGTTCTCGAACTGGTTCTACTCGATCCGGAAGTGATGCGCACCCAATGGTTCGGCGAGACGCCGCGCACGATCGAAACGCTGTTGGGTACCGAACCACCCTCCAAGATGGAGCGGCTCCGCGACGCGTTGGAGGTCTCGACTCGCAGAGACACCGAGTTGATCGATGTCGCCTTCACCGCGACTCGGCCAGGGGACGCCCAAATCATCGTCGATACTGTCGTGGACAAGTACGACGGCGTGAGCAAGGCCGAGTTAAAGGAGACCGAAGACCTCGTGTTCAAGACCTTGCGAGACGAAAAGGGGGTGCTGGGAACCGAAATCAAGGGGAAGGTCGAGGAAATGGGTGAGCTGTCCAAGAAAATCGGAACGTTCGATCCCGACATCGTCCGATCACAGCTCGCGCTTCGGCTCAGTGAACTTGAGACGGTACGTGGGAACCTCCGCCAGGATCACGCGCTCACGCTCTGGGAACTCCAGCAAGCTTCCCGGGGCGACCAAGACGAGGAAACCGCGGCGATCGCACTGGCGTCCAACCCCTCGCTTCGTAACGACGTGGACTGGAGGCGACTGAAAGGCGAGCTGCTGATGGCCGAGCATGCCATCGAACTGGAGAGGCAGCGGTACGGCGAGGCCCATCCTCGAATCAAAGAGCTCTTGACCCGTATCAACCAACGCGAGGGATTGTTACGTGAGCGCGAGACCGAGCTCACCGATCCCCCTGGCGTGGCGAATCGAGCCCAGATGACAGTCGGATATGAGGCGGCGACAGCGGGACAGCCGGCGGCGTCTGAGTATTTGGCGGCTCGTCAGCAGCAGGAACTCGATCTTCTGGAGAAACGAATTGGGGAGCTACGGAAGGACCAGAGCAAGAAGGGCGACTTGGCCAAGGACCTCGCAAAGCTTGACGAGGATCTGCAACACAAACGCCAGCTTTATGAAAGGGTCCACCAACGTTTGACTGCCTTGGACATGGAGCTGAAAGCACCAGGTCGAATCCGCATCGCCGGTTATGCCATTACCCCGTCGAGGCCGGAGAAAGACCGACGGATTCAACTGACGCTGGTGGCGCTGTGCGGAGCCGTCGTGGCCGGGATCGGCGCCGGCTACCTCCGCGCTACGATGGACACGCGGATCTGCGAGGCAAGCGAGGTCCAGCAAACCTTGATGGTGCCCTTTCTGGGACAGCTCCCACAGATCCCAACCGACGAGGATCTGTTGCGCAGCCGCACCCCCATGATCGTCGAAAGCGTGCGCATGGTACGCACGGCACTCCTGGAGCGTCTTGATCAGAGCGACCGGAACGTGGTGCTCATTACCAGCTCCACGAGCCAAAACGGCAAGACCACGGTTGCAGCCCTGCTGGCGCGAAGCCTTGCTCAGCTCGGAAAACGAACGTTGCTGGTGGAGGCGGACTTGCGAAGACCGTCCCTCGGGCGGCGGCTGGGGTTGGAGGCGGACTTCGGCTTGGCGTCCGTGCTCTCGGGTGAGGCGGACGACGGGAAGGCGATCGGCGGAACCTGTGTGCCCAATCTCGATTTGATCCTGGCTGGAAACGGCGCGCACCCTGCCCAATCGGAAGCACTCGCGAACGGGATCCTGGAGGAATGCCTGGATCGTTGGCGCAGCAAGTACGATTTCGTCCTGTTGGACGCACCGCCTGTTCTGCCTGTCGCGGACGCCCGGATCCTGGCAGGCCGGGCGGATGGAACAATCCTGGTGTTGCGCTCATCGCACACGCGCCGGGGCGAGGTCGTGCAGGCGTATGCCGATCTGAGCGCCGCCGGGGCAAAGCTGTTGGGCACGGTACTCGTGGACACCCGATCGCAACCTCGGTACGGATATTACGGGGGTTACCGCGCCGAAGCAGAGGAAACGCGGATCCTGGGGTCCGACTCGTAACGCGAGCACCGCGCTGTCGGCCCCGCAGGGGCGCTACCACGATGGCGGACTTTGGGATCCCTGGCGCGGCCGGAAGGTCAGCGAGTCACATCGCTCCCGAGCTGCCAGTGTCCTCTAATATGACAGCGCTATGACGTGTCGAGTCTTGCGGCCGTTCCTTTTCGACTCTCGTAGGAAGTTCGGTTTCGCTCCTGAAAGTACTCGCATCCGTAGATCAGCTCCCTCCATGCTTCCGGAATCGCTTCGAGATCTTCGAAGCGAGGGTGTTGACCACATCCGCAACCTGCTCCAGCGTGATCCACCGATTTTTCCCCCCGAAACCTCTGCGTTTCAGAGGCCAGAAAGAACATCTACACACGGGACAACCTCCGCCGTGCAGCGTTCCGCCATATTTTCCGCCATTTCTTTTCGCTGACCTGGGCTGGTCCGGTGTAGTCCGATCCGGACGTACCGGCCGGCGGGCTTCTTGATCTTTGCGAGAATCTTCGGCGGATCGGCGGCGTGATCGTCGGACCCCGGCGCCCTCGACCGTACCAACATCCGCGCGGGCTGAAACCCGGGGTCCGCATGGATCGCGGGGCTACGTTGGGTCGGGCGTCGTCAGCGCCACGAAGCCATCAGTCGCCGCATCGGGGCTGGGGTTGGCAACATACTCGACCGACCAGGGCTCTCCCTCGATGCGCCAAACGCCGTCTCCGCGAAGAACACGTCGATAGAGCGTGTCGCGCTCGACCGGCTCGCAACCCGCCTCGACAATCAACCTGTCGAGTTTCTCGATGGTCAACTCTTGATGCGTTGTTCCCTCGCCCTCGCGCTTGGTGATGTCGTAGTAGACGACGGTGCCGTCGATATCATCGACACCCCAGTTCAGCGACACCTGCGCCAGCTTCGGCGTCTGCATGATCCAGAACGCCTTGATGTGTGGGATGTTGTCACACATCAGGCGCGATAGCGCCAGCGTGGAAAGATCATCCAGCCCGTCGGGGCCGGGCAGGTCGGACAGGGCGCTGTTGTCGGGGATGAACGACAGAGGGATGACACAGTTGAACCGGGCCTTGCGGCTGCGAAGGCTCTCGGCCTGGTGTTCACGCAGCTTGATCAGGTGCTTCACACGTTCGGCCCGCGTTTCCACGTGTCCGTAGAGCATCGTGGCGTTGGTGAAGATGCCCAACTCATGGGCGACCTCGTGGACCTCGAACCACTCGACCTCGCCCACCTTGGTCTTGAAGGCCTCGTCGTGGACGCGGTCGTCAAAGATCTCGGCCCCACCGCCGGGAAGGCTGCCCAGCCCGGCATCCCGCAGTTCGGTCAAGACCTCTCGAATCGACATCCTTGGCTTGCTGATGCGTGTGAAGTGGATGATCTCGATGGCGGTAAAGGCTTTGATGTGCATGTGCGGGCAGGCGGAACGGATCGCGCGGCACGTGTCGGTGTAATAGGAAAACGCAAGCGTCGGGTGCAACCCGCCGACGATGTGGACCTCCGTCGCGCCGCGGGCATAGGCTGCCTTCGCCCGGGCCACGACTTCGTCACCGCTCAGGCTGTAGCCCCCGTCGGCATCCCGCGCCCCGTCGCTTGGGGGATAGGGTCGGTAGAACGAGCAGAACTTGCATCGCAGCACGCAATAGTTCGAATAGTTGATGTGGCGGTTGACGTTGTAGTAGGCGCGGCGCCCGTGCAGGCGCTCGCGAACACGGTTGGCCAGCTCGCCCAGGGTGTGGATGTCGCACGAATCATAGAGGCGCATACCCTCTTCGAGGCTCAACGGTTCCTGGGCGTCGAGCTTCGCACGGATGTCGTCGAACGACGGGGTTGAGGTCGCAATCATCGCGGTTGTCTTCATCCCGGCGAGAAAGCACCGCTACGCCGGCAGCTTCGCCAACTCGTCCTGCACCAGTTCCATCAGCGGGGCCAGTGTTTCGTACGAAAAATCAAACTTCGCCCCGGCGGCCGCGAACAACTCCGGCAGTGGTCGGCTTCCCCCCAGCGCCAGTGCTTCGCGATAGGCCCGTGTGGCTGAAGCTCGATCAACCATGGCACTTCGCCAGACCTGCAACGCCCCGAGCTTGGCGATGCCGTATTCGATGTAGTAGAAGGGAACCTCGAACAGGTGCAACTGACGATGCCAGGCATAGGCAAGGGCGTCTTCATAGCCGGTGTAGTCGGCGATGCCGCCGAAGCGCTCGCGCAGCGCCAGCCACGCGCTCTTGCGCTGGTCACGGGTGTGCGTTGGATGGGTGTAGAGGAAGTGCTGGAAGGCATCGACGGTGGCCACCCATGGAAAAAGCGAGACGATGCCCTCGAGCTGGGTTCGCTTGGCCCGCATGAGTTCCTCGGGGTTGTAGAACTCGTCCAGGTAGTCCATCGCCAGCATTTCCATGCCAAACGACGCCACCTCCGCGAACTCGATCGGGCTGCTTCGATAGTGCAAGAGCGCATCGTGTCGCGCGGCGTAGCAGTGGAACGCGTGCCCGCCCTCGTGGATCAGCGTCCCCACGTCGCGCTGCAGGCCCACCGCGTTCATGAAGATGAACGGGTGGCGCCCCTCGCTGTAGGTGGCCTGGTATCCGCCGGGCGCCTTGCCTTTTCGGCTCTGAAGGTCGAGGAAGCCGCGCGCTTGCATGTCGTCGAACTGGTGACCCAACTCGGGATCGACCCGATGGAAGACACGCGAGGCCTTCGTGCAGAGTTCCTCGGGCGAGCCGAAGGGACGAATCGGTGACCGCCCCAAGACATCCACGGCCTGGTCCCAGGGGCGAAACGTGTCCACGCCCAGGTCGCTTTTTCGTTTGCGTTGCATGGATCGAAACACGGGCACCGCAGCCTTTTCGACGGCATCGTGGAACGCGAGGCAGTCTTCGGGCGCGTAATCGAACCGCTGCTTGGCCTTGAACGAATACTCGCGGAACTCGGCACAGTCCGCGTTGAGTGCCATCCGGTGTCGCAGGCCGACCAGTTCATCGAAGATGGTTTCGAGCTTCTCGACGTCCCGCAGGCGCCGCGTCGCCTCGGCTTCCCAGGCGGCCTGGCGGATGGGACGATCGGTCCGCTCGGCGTAGATCGCCAGTTGCTGGAGCGTCTGTTCCTTTCCGTCGAACGCGACGGTCTGGGCACCGCTGATCTCCTGGTACTGCTGCTCGAGTTTCGATTCCTCCGTTTGCAGCGGGACGTTCTCGTCGCGGAAAACCGCTACGTCCGCGCGAATGCTGCGATCGAGGACGCCGTATCGCTCAGTCGGCAGTTGCCCCGCCGGCTTCGCTTCGGTGAAGCGAACGCATAGCTCGTGGCACGCGGACTTGAACCGCGGCTCGATGTTCTCGATGAAGTCGAGAAAGGCCGCCTTGCGATTGGCGTCATCCGTCTGGCAGGTCATCCGGACGTGACGATCGGTGCCGACCTCGTCGATACAGGCCGCCAACTCACTGAAATCGACCAGCCACGCCTCAAGCGCCGCAATCGAATCGAGCGAACGTTCCTTCAAGAGCTCGAAGTACGGCGCGATGCGTTCCCATGAATCGACCGAATCGCCCGGCTTCACGAACCGACGAGCAAACGTGTTGTCACTCACTCAAGAAGCTCCCTGCGTCGCCCTTGGGCAACGGTCAATCTCGTTCCAGCCAGAAAAAACAAACCCGACGGCAAGAGACTGTACTCTCCGTGGCTACACCCCTAGGACGCGCGATCGAAACCCGACGTACCGCACTTCATTTGCACGCTTTTAGGCATAGCTGTGCAGTCCGGTGATCACGAAGTTCACCGCCAGCCAGTTGAACATCATGACTTCGAACCCGACGATGGCGAGGACGGCCGTCCAGAACGACTTGTCGCGCACCTTCATCCGAACATGAATGAGCACGATGAAGACGATGAACGTGTTGAGGGCGAAGACTTCCTTCGGGTCCCATCCCCACGGACGACCCCACGAGTGGTCCGCCCAGATGGCGCCCATCACGACCCCCGTCCACAGCATGACGAAGGCGAGTTCGACCAACACCATGGTCGCGCCGTCGAAAACCTGGCTTGTCGTGGGACGCTCGTCGCGAAGAAACGAGCTTCCGGGAGACGCGCCAAGGATCAGCGAAGAGGCCCCCCCGGTGGCGGCGCGCTGTCGACCGCGACCGACCCGCCGGCGGGCGTTGCTCTCGGCCAGTTCCGTCACCACGAACCCCGACGATCCCCCGAAGGCGCCGAGGACCGCGCACAAACTCCAGAACGCCAAGTCCCGGCTGGGATCGTCGAGCGCGTGCATCAACAACAGATACCCGGTGACATGCAGAATCACCAGGTTCACCGGAAGCACGCAGAGCCGCCACGGCGGAATGGTTCCCTCGTCCCAGGCCAGGCACCAGCGGTGACGCAGTTGCAGTAGCGCCGGAACACAGGCCAACCCGATGACGGCGTAGCTCCAAATAATCATGTTCGTATGGATGTACAGCCACACGTCGTTGAGCGCGGCCATCTTGTTGCCGATCGTGGAGTCGAGCTGCGCGGGCAGGTAGTAGGCCGCCATCAGCGCCGCCATCGACATGACGGCCGATCCAAGCGCGAAGAGGCTGCGGATCGGCGACCGCCGCGTCAGCCATTCGAGCACGAGCGCCCCCACCCCGCCGAACCACGCCGAGGTGGTAACGGCCTCGAACATGTTCGAGTTAGGCCACCGACTGGAGATATACCAACGCACGGCCAGTGACGCCGTATGGCACCCGAATGCAACGACAAAGAGACCCATACCGATGGTACGCGCGCGATCCCACCGGTAGATGACCGACATCAAAAGCGGTATGACCGAGGCTAGATAGACCAGCCAGACCCACGTCATGCTCTTGCTGCGGAAGTACCAGCTTTCCAGCGAGAGCCGGCGCGCGGAAGGGTAGTTTTCAGGCGAGACGGTCGGCACGAGACCGGCCAACCTGGCCACCTGCTCGTTGACCGCGGCGGCGTCCTCGGCGCGCCACGCCTCGCGTAGCGCGCTCCACGTGGCGGTAAGGTCGCGTTGGAAGCCCGGGTCGATCCCGTCGATCGGGCGCGGAGCCGCCACCGTCGAGTGAACATCGTCCCGCGGCACACCCGTCGCCACGACGAGTTCGCCAAGCGAAAGCCACGGCCGGTCGATTCGACCGTCCGGCGGCGCGACCATTCGAAGGCTGTCCAGCAGGAAGCGTCCATCCGAAACGCCCAAGCCCCCTTGGATCGCATCGACCGACTTGGCCGTGCGCAGCAGATCCTCACCGAGACGACGAAGCAGAGTCCGAACCTCCGGATGAAGCAGAAGGTGTCTGGATATCATCTTGCGTTTCAAGATGCGCGCGGCACGCGCTTCATCGATCCCGTCGCTACCCTTCAGCGCGTCCAGAATCTGCAAGACGACATTCTTGTTCTTGATATAAATCAGATCGACATCGTCGTAGGCATCGGGACGGAAGATCAGATCGAGGTAGGTGAAGCCGTTGGACTGGCCGTTCACGCTGCGACGACCCGCGACGTATCCCATGAACGTTCGGGCGTGTGACTCGAAGGACCGAAGGCGCCCGTCCGCCTGCACGGCCGTCCGGTAGAGTGGGTCGAGGCGCACCTGCCGGACGAACGGGCGTGGATCCGCATCCTCGACCGACTGGACGGACCATTGCGCGGCCGCCCACGCACCCACGAAGCCGGCGAGAACGAGCACGTCAAGGACTCGGATTCGAAAACGCCCACTCATTCCGTGTTCCTCTTTCTTACGAACACCACTCGGTTAGACCTCGACCGTTTCCGGCGGTGCCTGCTCGGTTATTCGTGTGTCGCCCGGTCGCGCGGCGCCGGCGAGCTTTCCTCGCGATCGGTCGTATCGCCGTCGCTGGATCACCGGCTTCACGTAGAACGCGAAAAGCATGCCCAGGACCGACAGGCAACAGCCCGCAAGCTGGATGTAGACGCCGTTGCGATTGCCCACGCCCAGACCGGTGAAGTTCATGCCACTGCCCGGACCACCCGCCGCGGGTTTGTCCCAATTCGACTGAAAATACCAATACCCGCCGTGCTCGGTCGGGTCGTTCACCTGGATCGCCGTCGGCTCCGTCCAGCCGGCGTCGTCGAGGAACCGCAGCTCGCTGATGTAGTTGCGGATGGTGATCGCATTCCCCGAGAACCCGCCGACATGCGTGTCCAGCGAGAACCGCTCCAGAGCGATCGGGCTGGGAAGCAAACGCCGCTGGCGAGAAAAGAGCACTTCCACATCCGAGCCATCGGAAAGACGGATGGGTCGCGGCTGGTACGCGCCGCCGTACGAGTATTGAGCATTGGCAAAGGCGTAGCGGTTGAAGGGCAGCCAAAGCGACTCGGTCCCGCGTCCCGAATCGACCTCGAGCCGGATCATCGAGAAAAACGCGCCGGCGCCTTTCCGGCGGGCTGACGCCGGAACGACATAGGGCTTGACCTCCGTGAACGCATGCGTCAGCAGCTCATCGACACGAACCTGAATCCCCTGGTCAACCTCGACGACCTGACCGGGCAAGACGTCGCGCCCAAGCACGCGCCCCGCCGGACCGTTGATGACCAGGAACAAGCCGCCCGGATAAGCCGCGAAGATGATCGGCGCCGATGCGGGCTGGTAGGTCATCACCACGCGCGGGTCGGACTCTTTCGGCGTACGAACCGTGGGGGCATGCGGATCGGCCGACTCGCCCGGCATGTCGCGTGTCATCCCCGGCTGGTCGGCGACCATGCGCGTAAACCGCCCGTCCGGCGTCTGCACATCCACCATGGCCACGGAAACCATGCGCCCGGCTCCAGGCAGAACCAGATTGTCCTGCACCGCACGGATGCGATAGGAAAACTCGGTCCCCTCGATGGGGGTAAACACACCCGTGGGCCCGACGACGGTCTGGCGGTTCAGCGGAACCGCTTGGGTGGCCTTCTTACCGGGAACCGAGATGTGCAGGACGGCGGCGGCGTCCATCGGCAGCGCGTCCACCTGCGAGAACGCCTTGAGCCAACGGAACTCGACGATGCCGTCCTCGGAGTGGTTGCGCTGACGATCGAAGGCGACCAACTGATGAGAGGCAGCCGGCGCCCCGTCGGCCAGAATGGACAAGCGAAGCACGGGGTTGGGCTGGGCGCCGCCGTCGCGCCAGCGCCGTTGCATCCGGGCATACGTCAAGTAACCCGTGACGCGCACCGTCGCCGAGCCAAGCGCGTCGCCTTCCGGCGAAGCATCGACCTCAAGATCGATGGGTTGAATCGCAAGCGTGTGGTTCGCATCGGTGAAGACCTGTTCGCGCGATGCGATCCTGTCGTGGTAGCGCGGCAAGCCTCGGATGGGACGCTGAGCCCAAGCCGTCTCGCCGGCGCGCCGACTGAACAAGGCCCACGTATCCATGACGTGGAAGTACTTCTGCGGCTCGTACTCGAGTGTCAGCGAGAGCTCCTCCCGAACGAGCTTCCGACCAATCGACTTGATCGCCCGCCCTTTCCCCGGAATCACGTCCTCTGTGTATTGCGGAAAACCATCGAGAAGCTGGCGGATGAACGGCTCGCCCGTTGGCGGAGTAACCAATACGTTCACCGCATACGTACGCTCCCCCTTGTGCGGCTCGGAGAGGATGGGCCAATCGCTGTTGGTACTTTGCACCCCGAAGCGCCAGCGGTCCGACCCGGACACGGCAAACGCCTGGCTTCTGGGGACCGCCACCATAGTGACGGGTTCGACCATGCCTGGAAGCGTAATCGATACCCGGCGACGAAAAACGGGGGTATCGCCCTCTATCTTCGTACCGAAATAAAGATAGCTCCCCAGGCAGAGGGTGATGATGCCGCCATGGATCGCCCAGACGCCCAGGTTCGCGAGTCGAAACGGAATGCGCCGGACGGTCACGACGGTCAGGTTAAGGCAAAGAAGCAAGACCAGCACATTGAACGGCCACCAATGGAACCACTCGAACTCCGTCATCTCCACCCACGAAGACTGGCGTATCGTGGGTTTGGCACTGCCGATCGAGCAATAGAAAAACAAGACGGTGATGACCGAGACGCCCAGCCAGACGCTGCTGAACAGGTCGAGCACCCACGCGAACGGGCCGCGCCGCCGACGCTCGGGCGGGGTGGGCTCGGGATGGGCGATGGGCGTGTCCATTCGATCTCCGTTGACTCAAACACCAACCCGACTCTGGTCGGCGGGTCGGTCCGTTCACCACGATGGGCACAAGGGCCACGGCATTATATGCCGCACGGAAGATATCGGTAGCACATCACATACCAAAACAGACCGCTATCTAAGGAAAAACGAAACCGCCACGCACCGTTCTAAAACGGGGCGCGGCGGTTCGGCTTGTGTGGACCTCGTGGAGTCAAACGACCCAATCGCGGCGCACGGCTGGTACGCTTCGATCGGCGTCGATTGACGATGTTACGGTCTTACGGTTGCGAGCGCCTTGCTCGGCGAGGCCTCGCGGCGCGACGCGATCGCGGTCCCCTTCGGCACGAGGTAGATCTCGACGCGGCGGTTCTTGCTTTTGCCCGCGGCGGTCGAGTTGTCGGCCAGGGGGCGGAACTCGCCATACCCCTTGACGGCGATACGCTCGGCGGGATAGCCGTACTTACGAAGGACGCTCGCCACGGAGATGGCGCGGTGCGACGACAAGTGCCAGTTGGTCGGGTGTTTCGCCTTGGTCGCGGCTCGGACGATGGGCGTATTGTCGGTGTGCCCAACGACGACGACCTCAAAACCGGCGGCCGGTGGCGACATGATGACCTGCGTGAACGTCTGTAGCGACTCCAACGACGACTGCTTCACGATGTCACTGCCCAGTGCGAAGAGCAGGTCCGACTTCCACTTGACATTCCCGCGACCGGCATCGTAGGCAACGGCCGTGGGGTGATCCGCGGCGAAGCGTTTCAAGGCCTCATGAAGTGGCTCGGGGAGTTTTGGTCCCCTGATGGTGATGTCACCGAGCCCCTGCTTGCCGGCCATCTCCTCCATCGTCGCCTGCGCGGCTTTGGCCATGCCGTCGAGCAGCTCATTCTCGCGACGTAGGTTAGCGGCCAGTTCGGTGTTGGTGCTCAACTCGCGCTCCAGCGATCGGCTGCGCGACTGGAAGCCCGTAAGGTTGCTGCGGGCGTCAAAGAGATCCTGAGCCAACGCCTCCTTTTCGGCCCGAAGATTTCGGTTCGCCGCCTCCAACCTGCGGTGGTCATCAAGCGAAGCGCACCCGGCCGACACGGCCAACATCAAGCATCCTGCCACCAAACCCATCATCCGTCCGCCAGAGCGCATCGCACGCCTCCTTTGCTTGCAGTTTCTTTTGATTCCTCGGAGCAGCCGTCCGCCCGCGCCGACAAGCGGTCCAGGAATCGAATCCATGAATCACGAACCGTCAGCGGTCTGTTATACGTGACCGCGTGGCTGGAAGTATACCGCCCGAGAATGGGCTCGTCGAGACTTGAGTTCGCACCCTGTGAGTTTCGTCGATCGGTTTCGAGCGGTTACTCGGATCGCTTGGAAATGAGATAGACGATGAGCGACGCCAACAACGCCACCCCCAACGCACCGCCGGCGAACATCCCCAGGTTCGCATAGATCGTCTCGACCAGCGAGGGCGTCAAACCGCGCACGCCTGCGGCGGCGGCCAGAAAGGCGACGACCATCACCAACACCCCGACGGCCATCATCACCGTGACGCTCTTGGCAGCGGCATCCGGGGCGTACTCAATCACCTGTCGCACAACGACGGGCGCGGTGTCGTCGGACACCTCTACCTCAACCTCCGGGTCGAAGACCTCTGCTGCATCGACCTCGACCTCATCATCGTCCGTACTGGTGTCCGCGAGCCCCGCGCGGGTGGCGTCACCCATCTCGATGGCGCTGGAGCCCTCCTTGTCGTCGGTGTAAATCTCGCTTAACAAGTCCTTGCCCAGGGACGTGTCATCGCTTTCACGCGTCAGGTCGAGAATGCCCGAGCCGCTACCGGCGCCCTCGAGGCCGAGCCCGGCCAGGTCGCTGATGGCCGTTTGAGCAAGCGGATCGACGTCCTCGTCCATGTCGTCGTCATCGAAGACGTTCACTCCCACGGACGGGACGACCGTGTCCTCTTTCGACTTGCCGATCGCCGTCGTACCGGACGAAGTCTGACCGGAGACCGTGTCCTCCAGGCTGATAACGTCGCTCATGGACGGGGAAAGCTCAACGCCGGAGTCCTCGACCGCCTCAAGGATGATATCACCGCTGGCCGAGGCACTGGCGTCCGCGGTCTGGGCGGTCTCCAACGCCATCGCAGGGGCAAGCCCATCGACGTCGGACACCTTGTAACTCACGGAGCCCCCGTCACGGAACTCACGTAGCTTCCCCGCGCGGACCAAATCCTTGAGACCGCTTTCGTCGGTTCCGAGCTGTGTGGCGGCCTCTTCGCCGGAATAGAACATCTTGGCCATGGATTCCTGTCGATCCTCTGCTACGGGTGATCGTGCCCCGAGTCAGGGCATCTGGCTTTCGCTTTGCTGGAGACGGTATTGCCGCTGATCATCGACGAGCTGCTCGACATCCTCGGGCGGCAAACCACAAAGGTTGTGATTTTCCAGGTAGCGATCATATCGCCACGTCCGGGCCGCCGCCAGCCGCAGGCAGCCCTTTTGCGCTACATACTCGTAAACCCAGGTCGTCATCGTATCGACGTCCACCATGTACACGCCGTAGCTGCCCTTCGAGAGCTGCCCCGAAAAGGCAAAAACCCCGCGAGACGAGCCCCGGGTGACCGGTTGGCCGAGCGCCACGCCCTCGAAACCAAGCCCGTCCTGCCGGGTCACCACGGCCGTCGCGATCACCACCAACGCCACCGCGATCACCCAGAACACCGGATGCGGAGCACGCGGGCGGGCGGATGCGAACCCAAGCGCGGGTGAACCACCGTCCATTTGGCCCGCCCCGCCCAACTCGGACCGCGACGCAGGCTGCACAACGGTCGGACTCTCGAACGGTCGGGGCGTCTGTTCGTCCACGGAAATACCCTTGAGAAAACCCGGGAAGAGTCGGTCGCAGGCCGGGAAGGCCGACGCAGTCCAAGTGCGCAGCCTCCTGTAGCCATTATAGCCGCCGCGGCTGCGGGAACAAGCCGGGCGGCGCCCAAGTGGCGGCCGGGTCCATCACCGAATCGGCGGGCAGCTTTCAGAGCACGGAGCGCGAGACCCGTGACCGGTCTGGTATCGTGGAAGCCCTGTGCTTGTTGGCATCGTGTCCGTGGGCTTGCGCCCACGGCTCTGACGCGGCGTGGCGCTTGCACGTCCCGCCAAAACTGTCACGCACCCGGCGGCCTGAGCCAGCAACCCCAAACCCACCTTCTGTACTGTGTTGCTGTTGCTTTCCGAGCGCCAAGCCGCTACTAGAGGCGTTTCGCGCGACAGTGGCGGCTGCACCATCAGAATGCCGATGACCGGGGAGGCTTGTGCGATCGAGCAAGCATCGAACCAGGGCTTAAGCGGAGGCTAAACGGTGTTGGGAATCAAGCAAGACGGCGATTCAACCGCGTCGAACGGAACATGTATCGGACCGGCACCATCCATTACCGGACCACTCCCCGGACCGGCCGCCAAGGCCATGATTGAACGCGACGAGCGGTACTGCTCGCCGTCCTACACCCGCGACTTTCCCCTCGCGGTCAAGCGGGCGGCCGGGTCCGTCATCGAGGACGCGGACGGAAACCGATTTCTCGATTTCGCGGCGGGGATTGCGGTGTGCGCGACGGGACATTGCCACCCCAAAGTGGTTCAAGCCATCGAGCAACAGGCTCGTTCGCTCATCCACATCTGCGGAAGCGATTTCTACTATCCACCCATGACCGATCTGATGGCCAAGCTCGCCTCGATCGCTCCCGGCGGCGACGACCAAAAGGTCTTCCTCACCAACAGCGGCGCGGAGGCCGTGGAAGCCGCGATGAAGCTCTGCCGCTATCACACCAAGCGCAAGTGGTTCATCGCGTTCCACGGGGCGTTTCACGGACGCACGATGGGGGCGCTGGCGCTAACCTGTTCCAAGGCGGTGCAGCAAGAGCGATTCGGACCCCTCGTCCCCATGGTCGCCCATGTGCCCTATGGCGATGTCGATGCCATCGAGGAGCAGCTCTTCCGCTACAAGGTCTCCCCAGGCGAAGTGGCGGCGATTTTCGTTGAGGCGCTGCAAGGCGAAGGCGGATACGTCGTGCCCTCGCCCGAGTTTCTTCCCAGGCTGCGCGCCCTTTGTGACAAGCACGGCATCCTGCTCGTCTGCGACGAAATCCAATCGGGCGCGGGACGCACGGGCAAGTGGTTCGCCTTCGAGCACTTCGACATCGTCCCGGACATCATTCTTTCGGCCAAGGGCATGGCCAGCGGCATGCCCCTCGGCGCCGTGATTGCCCGCCAGGACGTGATGAACTGGCCGCCCGGTGCCCACGGCAGCACGTTCGGCGGAAACCCCATCTGTTGCGCGGCCGCCCTGGCGACGCTTGAGTTGGTGGAGTCGACCTACATGGCCAACGCGGCCGCCATGGGCGAGAAGCTCCAGGCGGCGCTGACCACTCTTTGCGAGAAGCACAAGGTGGTGGTCAACGCCCGAGGGCTGGGCCTGATGTGCGCCGTCGATATCGTCTCGAAACGCTCGGGTAAACCGGACGCGAAACTGCGGAACAAGATTCTTCAGTCGGTGTTCGAGCGCGGCCTACTGATGCTCGGGTGCGGCGAGGTAAGCATTCGCTACTGTCCGCCGCTGTGCATCAACCAGGCGCAACTCGACGTGGGTGTCCGCATCTTCGACGAAGTCGTCGGGGCCGTCGGATAACCCTAGGGTTGGTCAACCCTGTACACTGTGCAACCAGAGTGGCCTAAACACCGCCGGCACAGCTACTCACCTTCCCACCCATCCAAGGTAGACACACAGAGCGCGGTGGGGCGCGCCGCGCCGAAGCCCTGGATCGACAGGTACGCCGAATCAGAGCCGCGGGCGCCAGCCCGCGGACACGGCGACCGAGGTGGGTCGTGTCACTGAGCTCGCGTCCGCGCGGGCTGAAGCCCGCGGCTCGGGAAAAACTTATCGGCGCGGCTCGGAGCAAGGACGCCTCAGAGCGTGTTTAAGAAGGCTCTTTCAGAGCCGCGCCCAAGCCCTGGATCGACAAGTACGCCGAATCAGAGCCGCGGGCGCCGGCCCGCGGACACGGCGACCGAGGTGGGTCGTGTCACTGAGCTCGCGTCCGCGCGG
>CBDUXT010000037.1:0-50696 GCA_965371245.1 uncultured bacterium
ACAGCCTGCACTGTCACCCCAGCCGACTCAGCCAGCATGCGTAGCGGCCGCGGGAATTTACGTGGCTTGCCCCGCAGCGATTCGCTGGCTGCACGCCTCCCACAAGCGACGCAACGTAAGTGATACCGGCTTCGCGGCTTTCTGCAGTCCACGCATATTCTCATAGCTTTTGACTTGCGCGTTTCCTCGCGCTGTCGTTTCCGCAAACACTGGATGCACCCGCGCGTTTTCCCGGTGAACAGATTGTCCGACTGCACGAGAACGATACGGTTGCACTCGCATCGACACTCGTATGCCCGTTGGTTGGCCTGTCTCACGCCGACTCCGACAATCGTCCACCGCCCGAACCGCTGGCCTATGCGATCTTCGGCTCTCATGCCGTCAGTCCCTTCCATAGCACCTTGCGGCCAGCCGGTGTTATCTGATATCCGCGTTGCCCGTGCCCGAACACATAGACAACCCACCTGGCTTTCTGCAAGCGTCCCAGCCTGCCCGCCCCGCAGATCGCGACATTCGACCCGCCGCCGCGATCGCCCGCCCCACGCTCGATCATGTTCGGCCACGCACGCTGCCCGAATTCACCCGGCAGCATCGGTCCGTTGTCGCGGACGATTCGTAGGTGTTCGATCGCCTTGGCCGTCACCGTCATACCGTCAGCCTTGCCTTTCCGAGCGCGACCTTGACCGCCTTGGCGATCGCTCGCCCCATCGCTAGCGGCACACCGTTGCCTATAGCCTGACATTTCGCAGCAACCGTGAAACCCGGCAAATCGAAGGCGTCGGGCAGCCCTTGCTTTCGTTTCACTTCCGTAAATCCCGCTGCACCGCGCGAGTTCCACGGCAGTGCACCCTTGCCCTTTCGCAATTCTCTCACGCTGTTCGGTTTCTTCGACCTACGTTTGTCCACGTTCGCAAGCGGACCCGTTGATCCGCCGCACGCCGCATATTCAAACTCCGGGTGCTCGAAAACCACTACGTCAACTCCCAGAATCTTCCGCCCGCCACGCCAACCGAACGACCAGCGCCGAACGCGGTTTTGCTTCTCGCCGAGTTGCCGATTGTTCAGAAGAAACGAATGAACACCGTAGCCCTCCACGGTAGGTATCGGAGCGTCGGGAACATTCTCCATAGCCCACCAAAGTGGTTCGGTTTCCTCGACGACCCGCTCGAACTCGGGAATCAGGTTGCCGAACTTCGGCTCGTGGCCGTTGTGCCGGACGATGTGAACCAGCCTAGAAAACATCTGGCACGGCGGCCCGCCGATCAGACCGGCGAACTTGCCGGGCGGCGGATGGAAGCGGCAGATGTCACCGCCCCACAGAACATCCGGCCCACGCACCACGCAAAAGCCCTCTTGCTCGAACGCCATGTCGAGCAGGCCGATGCCGGGGAACAGGCTAAGCACGAGCCGATCTTTCATGCGATCCCTTTCTCGACCAGCCCGCGGAGCTTGGCCGCTTGTCGCCGTTGCCGATAAGCCCGGCGTTCGCGAACCAACCGCATCGCGACGTACATGCTGCTGGCGCTCGCATAGTGATTCGGGATCGCCCGAAACATCTCCTTGAACGTTGCCCGCGGATGTTTCTTTTTGAACTCGGCGATGGCCGTTTCGAGTTCTTGTGCTGGTCCGACGCCCAATTCGCACGCTCTGCCGCCAATACCACCCGGCTCTAGCGTTTCGAGTTGTTCCAACATTCGGCGCTTGGCTCCCTCATTTAGCCATCGCGAATTCGGCGCTACGAGTATGACTAGCCCGCGCCGTAGCGAGAGCACCCCGAGCCCGACTTCGCGACACGCTTCTAGCGATGAGCGGCGCGGCTTGGTTCCGACTGCAACATAACACTGGTCGCAACACGTCTGAGCAAGCATGGCCTGATACCGCACCTTGTGAGAGAGCGTCAGCTTCAATTCGACCGCGACCAATTCGTCGCCGCGCCAGCCAACTAAATCAATGGCTGAACTGTAGTGCGGCACTTCGGCATAGACCGTGTAGCCGCGGCCCTCCAGCCACCGCGATACGGGTGCGGATAGATCAGACTCGCGCTTCATGCCGTCAGCCCTGCCTTCCCGAGCGCCCAATCAGGAAACGGCGTCTCGTCCGAATAATCCCACCAGCGGCTACGCCAACCTCGAAAGCCTGTGATCGGCTCGGCGATCGTTACCGCGACGGCCCCGCCGCCGCGAATGAACGCAATCGGGGCCTTGCCGTTCCGGAAGCGGCTCTCGTCGAACAGGCAGCGGATCAGTGGAGCGTAGCCTCGCAACCGGCCCTCACAGACGATATATACTCGCTCGCCGGGCTGAATGTATGGCAGCGGGCCGTACGTGGTAAATGCCCACTCTTCGCCGCTCCATTCCTCGCCGACCGCGTCACCCTCTTCGATCCATGCGGCGAGCCCGCGCTTGCCCGGCACGCCATCCAGCTTGAAGTTCATCGGCACCGTCACAACTACGTCGCTCATGCGATCCCTTTCTCAACCAGCCGCCATTCGTTGACCACCAGCCCCAACCACATCGGCTCCATCGCGACGGCGTCCGCGGTTGGCTGTGGCGGATTCTTCGTGGAGAACGCCGGATGCCGTTTCTTGTAGCGAGCCCCAGCCGATTCGATGAGCTCGGCTAGGCGTTCCGGCGGGATGGCAGTCAGGCTCCGCCACAGCGCCCTACCCCGCGCCCTTTCCGCTTCCACCTCTGCCTTGCGTTTCACGTTCGGATCGGGCGGCGGTTTCTCACCGGCGGCAAGCTGGGCAATCACGAAACCGACCCAATCGTCAACCCGATGCTTTCGCTCCGCCACCGCCAACCATTCGTCCAGGCGCTCGAGAGTCGCGCCCGGCCCGGCTGCGGCTTTTTCCGCACCCTTACGGCTGGCGCCGAGTCCGATGAGCCGTTCCGCAATCTCCCCCACACCCCCTCTTACTCGGAGCTCTTCACCTCCACCTTCATCTTCAGGGAGTTGCTGGGGGTTTGCTAGCGGTTTGCTAGGCGTTTGCTTGGCCTTTTGCTTGCCGCCGAGAGCGCCGGCGGCGGCACGTTTATGTCGTAAGTCTTCATCTCGCAACAACCTACGCGAATAGACGGCTCCGGAGCCGTCCCGATGAGCGACACCCTTGTCGAGCAGTTCCGCCAAGCAGGTCCTCACTACGTCGTTGCACCCGCTCACCGCGCAGACGATTTCCTCGTCAAGCCAAGGCCTACCACCTGCTACGAGTTTGCCACGCGGCTCGCAATCGAACATTAGACAGAGCATGTCCATCCACACGCCGCGGGCGGCCGGCGAGCATCGCCGCAATTCGGCATCCTTCATCCAGTCGCCCGGGTAGAACTGAAACGCCGGCAACTTGGCCATGTCAGATCCGTCCGACACGCGGCGGGAAAGGACTCCGGCGGATGGACAGCCACGGGCGAGGTTATCGCCTACGGTGTGCCGCCGAAGCCCTTTCGGGCCGCTTCTGATTGTCAATTGAGAAACCATCGTAGCTGTCCATGTCGCCCAACCTACCCGCCAGCCTGGCCGGCGTCAAGGGAAATCC
This sequence comes from uncultured bacterium, assembly GCA_965371245.1. Classification (GTDB taxonomy): domain Bacteria; phylum Planctomycetota; class Phycisphaerae; order UBA1845; family UBA1845; genus CBDUXT01. Next base: position 3,533 of record CBDUXT010000037.1, read on the forward strand.
GCGTCATTCGGCCTCCATCGTGACGAGCAGGGCGTCGGCGTTCTTCATCTCTCGCTCCAAAAGCCCGGCCGGTCGTTGGGCTGGGGAACCGACACGCACGGCTACACACCGCACGCCGACCGGCCGGGTGCAAAGCTACTCGGTTACGGGCGCGGGCTCGGCGTCCGCATTGACCACAGGCCGGTTGCCGTGGCCGGGCTTGTAGATGGCCTTGCGCAGAAGCCTGTCGGCTCGATCGACCGCACGTGGGGACAGATCGACCTCGTGCCGTACGGCCTCAGACAACGATCCGTCCGTGAGTCGGTAGGACCGCGTAAAAACCTGCCTGACAACATCCTTCGTAGTCCCGTACACGTCGCAAACTCGTTTCTCTACCAGTGCCATTGTTCACCTCTCAAAAGTAAGGGGCGCGGCCGACGCCTCTTTGTTCCTGTTGCGTCGGCCGCGCAGGGACGTTAGCCATCACGTCCCGGCTCCCGATTTCGTCTCACCACGCGAAGCAATCTCATCTTCGCGACGCACGAATATCCCGCCCACGTCCGGCGAGCGGAGACGGTAGCACCCGTCATCGCCGGGCACCATCGGCGGCACCAGTTCAACTATCTCAGCCGGATGCGGGCGCGGGGCGCGGCGAGTGCGAACCTCGCTTTCGCGATAGAACCATACCGGATCGCCAACCTCGAATTTCCGCTCGCTCATTCGCTCGCCTCCGCCGCACGTTCGATTATTTCGCAATCGTCATCGGACACCTCGGCGAACACCCCCGCGAAGGCTATCTGGTTGCTTCGGCCGTCACTGTATCGACCACACGCCACTTCATGCCGTTGCGTAATCGACGACATAGCATAATCCAGCACCCTTTCATCATCCGTTTCGCTGGCATATCCGGGGCCGCATGGAATCCGGACCGTCGCGACGACCGACATTTCGACAACGTACGTCTGGTGTTTTTCACTCTCGTCGAACGATTTCATGCAATATGCTCCTCATGCTTTCGATTCGCCGGACAACTAAGTTTTCTACTGCCCCGATTCGCGTTTGCAATTCACCTATCCTAGCCTGAAGGCGACCGAACGCTTCGTGAACTGAGTCGCGGCGAGCCAGTTCGCCCATCTTGGTTTCCAAGACATCGAGACGGCGCAATATTACACTCATTTCAGGTGTCGTCACGAGTTCGCCTCCTCCGCACGGATCGCGGCCTGATCGGCGTACGGTTCGCATCGCAACTCCCCTTCATCCGCGACGGCCGTGAAAATGTAGCAACCGCGTTTGGCGGCCTGTTCGTGCAGCCAAAGCCGAGTCGATTCGTTCATTTCCGAAAACGCCTCTTGCGGGAATACGATCAGCCGATTCGGAGCACCGGCAATGTCGAGCAGCGGCCGCCATTTCTCGGTAGAACTGAGTTCGTCGAACGGCTCATAGTCGGAGCGGTCAGTCTTACACACGAGTCGCGGGTTGCCGTCGTCGTCATTGCGACACAACAGTGGACAGTCGGGGATACGGGCGATAGCTTCCGACAGAACGCCGAATATCGAACCGGCCGCCTTGCGGAGCGCTATGGATCGTTTCTCGTGTTCGGCAGCCTGCTCGCGAAAACCAACAGCCTCGTCACTGGCGGCCTTTGCGAGACGCACGCGCGCGCCCAGCTCGGAAGCAGCGTTAGCGGCCGTAGAGGCGGCGTCCGCTTTTGTGATATCGGCATCGGTTGGGCACTCGACCGCCTCAGCCACCTCAATATCGGCACGCCAACCCGCGGCAAGCTCCTCACGTTGCTTTGCCCCTTGGAGTTGGGTTTCGGCATGGCGCAGGGCGGACTGTGTAGCTGACTGCGCCTCGCGGGCTGCACGCATTTGGGCTTCGAGCTTGCCGACTCGTTCGTCCGATTCTTCGTTGGCCGCAGCGCACTTCTCCGCAGCGGCTGTCGCGGACTCAACCGAGTCGGCCTTCGGTGCGTTGTCGAGCGACTTCCGTGCGGCTGCCGCACGCCCCAGGCTGGCCTCGCCCGTCTCCTTTTGCTGCCGGAGCCGCGCGGCCTCGTCTCGGGCCGCCAGCCATTTTGCCTCCAGCGCATACTTGTCGTGCGGGGCGTTGAGATCGACGCCGCTACACGCGGTGGCCCGCGATTTGCAGTCGGCCAGCCGATCATTGCGCTGTACTTCGACGGCCGTTGCTGCCGCCTCAACCGTTCGCTTGACCCGCTCAGCCATGTCAACGAGATCGTCAGACGCGATACCCTCCAGCGATACGCCACCGGCCCGCTCGTGAAACAGATTGATATCGGCCGTGACGCCAGCCAGCCGAACTAGAGCCGCGATTCGATGCCGATCGCGCACGGCGACCTCGTTGAACTTCGGCGAATGCAGTTTCGCGATATCGAGATCGCCGAGCCCTTCGACACTGAGCGTACCGTCGTACGTCGTTCGTTTCGTTATTCGGATGGAGCGATCGCCGACAGCGGCAGTTCCGGCCTTCGCCCCGTCCGACTTCTGAGGCCGATCAGCGCGGCCGCCGATCAGCAATTCGATGAGTCGGAGTATCGTCGTCTTGCCGATGCCATGCTTCCCGCACAGGACGTATACGCCGGGCTTGTCGAGCTTGTATTCAAACTCGGATACTGGTCCGATGTCGTTCACTTCGATTGTCGTGCTCATCGTTGCCCTTTCAATTTAGCTTTGTTCTGCCGCGTCGCGTTTACGGATCGCGGCCTGTTCGGATTCGCTGGGCGGGCCGGAAGCCGGGGGCGCGGCATCGCCGGGGGCCGTGGGTGCGCGGTCGCGAATGCGAATGCAGTCCCAGCCCCTGTCGCGAGTTGGATAGAGCGTGATACGCTTACCCTGCCACTCTTCGCCCCGGCTTCCGAGCACCTTTTCAACGGTCGCGGTATTCGTTTTGTTCAAGATCAGTTTCTTTTTCTTGCCAACGAACGACACGATCGGCTTGCGCTCAGGAGCGTCGTCCGCACGTTCCAGGTTCTGCCACGTTACGGATTCGATAGTGACAACTGCGTCCTGGCCTCGCAGGTCTTCAAAGGCGAGATACTTCTTGGGAAACATCAGCTCGCCGCCGAGCGTCGCATTGCATTTTATGGCCTTACGCATCGTTCCACCGTTCCTCGCCAAGCCCGAGCGGATCGGCTTCGGCTATCTCGCCAAGCGCATCCTCGCCACCTATCGTCAACTTGCTTTTGGGCAGCGCCCACTCCGGCGGCTGCAACAACTGTACGATCTGCGACACGCCCGGCCACACGCCGGATTTCTGGCATTCGAGCACCCGGTCGATCAGCTCCAGCGCCGTCTCGCCGCCCATGTCGATGAACTGCCGCGTGAATTCCCACGGCACTACGTCATGCGGCGGCGTGTTCTCGACGCACAGCAGCACGAATCGCTCGCGGTCGAACAGCTCGCAGTACACCCACGCCTGAATATGGTAGCCCATCGCGAACGCCTGCCGCTGCATCGCCCGTTCGGATACGTCGGCGCACGACTTGAGATCGATCAGCGGCTCGGCCGTCAACGCATCGACGCGGGCCTTCATCGTCAGGCCGTTGACGTCACCGATCGCCGACACTTCCACGTCCTCGATCTTCGACAGCCACTGCTTCGTGGACGGGTGCTGGCGAAGGGCCTGTGTCATGCCGATCAGGTTGGCGTAGAAACCCGGCGTCAGGATCGCTTGACTAGTGTGCTGTTCTTGAAAGGAAAGCCACGGCGACTTTTTACCGTCCTTACTGATATGGGATCGCCGCGGGCCACCTTCCCAGCAGATAACCCGTTCCGGCATCCGCTCCGGCTCCAAGAAGGCGCAGTGCAGGGCGCTGCCGAGAATCATCGGGTCCGTCGGCGGCTTCGACTTGCCCTCGAATGCGTGGCGGGCGCGCAGCATCGAGCGCCGCCCGGCCTTGAGACTGGACTGCGACCAGTGCGGCAGACCCAGGTAGTCGCGAAAGGGCAAGCCCTTGAGCAGGCGCGTCTTCGCGGGCGACGTTTCGGTTTCGGGTTGCGTCATCGCATATCCTCCCGCTCAAACTGCATCGGCATAAGTAGTCCTTCGATTTCGGTGCCCGGAACTGTAAAACGCACCGCTTTGTTTTGCGGCGAGTCTTTATCGGGCTCAACGAACAGCACCCCGTATTTCAGAAGCACTTGCACATACTCGCCGGCGAGGTGGAACGAGCCGCAGTTGATCGGGTCTATGATGTCTCCGCAGCCGCGACACGCCTTGCACGTCGGGCTTTCGTGGCAATGCTCGCATTCCTCTCCGACCATCCCCGAACCAACACAGCGTTTGCACGTTTCGGTTTTCGGGCTGGTCAACGTGATTGCCTCGGAACGAGCGGCATCCCAAGTCAGGACGGATAAGCTCGGGCCGTTTTCGGCCTTGATGTCCGATTTGACACGTACGATCATTCGCCCGTTTGTAGCCGCTATGAACTCGCCGCTGCGAAATGGTTCGATGCGGGCGTACCGAGTATCCTCTTTCGAGCCGCAGTCATTGAATATCGGGTGTAGTTCGGGGTCCATGTCAGGCTCTAATTCCAAACAGAATTTCCATTGCCAACGCCCCGGCGGCGAGTGCGATCAGGCAACTCAGCCAGGGCACGAGTTCGGCCTGCTCGCGGGTTGCGGTCAGGGGTTCGTTCATGCTTCGTACTCCAGCGAAACCCAGATCGTTGACGGGGTATCAAATTTGGCAAGCTCATGTTTCACGAGAAGGTGGCCAAAATCTGGGTCTAGTATTCTGCGTATCGAACCGCGTGCGCCGGACGCCCATCTACTATGCACCACGCTGTCGGGGTCGTGCGCCAGAACTCGCACTCTATGCGTATATGGGCGGCGAGTATCGGACACGGTAAGGTATACCGTCTCATAAGGCGGCAGGTGCCATAGCACGGACAGCCCCTCCCTACACAGTGCCGCCAGGCCGAGCGATTCTGGCTGAATCCACAACGTGCGAGAGTCCGCGAAGTTCGCCGTAAATTCCCACGTCTTCGTTTTCATATCATGCCATCAGATCCACGCCGAGCGGGCTCATCGGCGGATCGTCCGGCCCGTAGTCGCAATCGGAACGCGGCGGCGGGCCGGAGGGTGCGCGCATGATCTCTACGCAGCCGTAATTGATCTTCAGCGTCGCCAAGAGATTCTCGGCAACGGCTGCGCAGTCTTCGCACAGCGCAGCAGTGTTGTCACGCACGACGGTCCAATACCTATACGTCGCCGCCTTTTTGCAGCAGCAGCATTCAGTCATGCGTCACCTCAGTGGCCGAGCCGGGCGGAGTGCAAACGAGCGGGTGCCCGGCTCGGCTGGGGGAGGGGTAGAATGTTCGCGGCGGGCCTACTACAGCCTCGACTTTCGCAGGCACGGCAATGTTTCAGCCGCAGTTCAATCGAGCAGCGACCCCTGCTGGGAACTGTTCGCCGCCGCCGCGAAATTTGAATCCGGCACGGGTCCGGGGTCTTTCCATGGTTATCCGTTTCAGGCGTAGCTTCAGCATCGGTCCGCGCCCGGCGGCAACCCGGATCAGCTACGAGCTTCCCGTGCCGGCAAGTTTGACGTGTGGCGGGCCGGAATCGAACCGACACACGGGGGCGACCCGCTACCCATTTCCGGCGTGCCAAACCACTGGCTAAGGGAATCGAACCCACACGCCACCGCCACACGCTGTAAAGGCCCGCCGCGTCTCGGCCCGACGCCGCCCATGGAGACGGCGAAGTCAGGGAACCAGCCGGTTGATCGTGGCGGGCCAAGTTACATTCGCCCTTCCGTCGCGTTGCAGAACAGGCTACGACAATTCTTTCCATGAACAGGACAGGACATGTGGCATCACCACCTTTCGTGAGTCTCATTTCGACGCCCCCTTTGCTGCGAGGGCGGCGGCTTCGGCGGTCGAGTAGCATTTCGTGTGATCGATGTAGCGGCCGCCTCCGATGTGCGTATTGAAACCCTTCCCGCAAACCGCCATAGCAACATAGTATTCAGATGGTCGATCAACGTGCCAAAGTTTCGTTCCAGACACCACCGATACCCCATCCGCCGTCACCGGCAGCCGCGCTACAATCGCCGCCAGCCGGTCGCGCTCGGCCATTACTGCTGACAATGCCGTTGGCCCATGCCCAGCCTTCACGTCAAGGGCATCGGCCAGATCGTTCTGTAGCCGGTCCCGCTCGGCCAGCAGGTCGGAGAGGCATCGGTCGATGATTATCTCGGCTTCCGCACCGAGCCAGCCGAACACCGGATGGGGTCGCAACTCGGCCGACAATGCCACCGCCTCCGCGCTCGGCTCGGGGTTGGGTTTCGGTTGCTCGCTCATGTCAGTCCTCTCAAGCTCCAGATCCGTCATGCAGGGCCACATCATGTACCCGAGACGGCTCATGTCGGCTCCTCGGCGGCACGGCGCGGCAGGATTCGCATCCGCTGAGCAACGACTGTTCGCCGCCCAGGCTCTGTATCTTGAAGCCCCTGCGTATGGGCGTCGGCGAAAGCAACCCGGCGGACTTCCGAATTGTGCAGCACAAACCAGCGCTCGGCGTCCCTTTTGCGTCGAAAAATGTGAAAGCCAGACGGATAGCGTTTCCCCCGAAATGCGAGGAGAACAGTCTCGGCAGCTTCGTGCCACTTGCCGATGCGATAGGGTTCATCCGGCGCGGCCCACCCTCGACCGGGAAAGAGGCGGCGGAGGCGACCCTTGCGTCTGGCAAAGCGTTTCCAGCCAAAGCCCTCTTTCTTGGGCGCGTCGTCGTCAACTGCCTGGAGGCACATTCTAGTCTCCTTCTCGCATCAGTCCGGGGCGGGGGCTACAAAAACAGTCGGGCAATTTCCGTCACGATGTTGCATGTGAACGCTACCGGCAACGCGAGGGTGACGAGCAAACCCAGCCAGTAGGGGCAATCGGAATCGCTACCGCCCCACACAAGCCAGAAGTCGATCGACCGCTCTGTCCACAGCGCGACAAGCGGGATGATCGCCAGCAGCAGGAAGATAAAGAAAGCGATCAAAACCTCTGCAACCGTAAAAGCTTTCGCAATCATTCTAGATCTCCTATCCTACGCAACATAAGACCGGTTATCGGGCGTGCGTCAATCATCGCTGCTGTATATCTGCGTTAGCAGGCTAGAGAATACACCGACCGGAATGTACACCCAATATAGAAGCCAGAGCATCCGATCCGCATCTATCGCGACGAGAATGTGGTACAGCAGCACGAGCCAAATCGGAATCGTCACACAGCACCCGACTACAACGCCAACTACTTTGCCCTTTTTCATCGAACCATCTCCGTCTCACTCATCTAATTCTCCAACGCAACGTAATCACGCCTTATGGGACGCGCTCAATACTCCACGTAGAACCAAACGGTCGCAGCGAGTCCCTCGTCGCGGCCAAATATCCGATCCAATACCACGTCAACCTCATAGACGAATATATCCCACCTGCCGCCGTCAAGGTCCTCCCAGAGCCACTCGTCTGCCGTGCGGCGGAGCTTCACCTCGCACCACGAATCGGGTTTCTTGTGCCGCGAGATAACGAGCGTGATGCGATCCGTATCCTTCGGAATTTCGACAAATTGCGCCAACTTGCCGCCGCAGATCTCGATATCGCCCAGCCAGTCTTCGTGGTTAGTTTCAAGCTCGAATCTCGTCTCGCTCATCTCATTCACCGTCTACGATCGCAAGCGCCGCTTCGACCAGGGCGTTCACCAGCGGACCGAGCGATGTCGCGATAACCTGCTTGCCATCAACGGCGACGTAGCACCCAAGATGGCCGAGGCCCTGTCCCGTGCTGATTTCCACTTCCCGGTCGCCGGTGGCGTCTTGCGGCTGGCTTGTCGCAAGCGAGGCATATAGACTGCCGAGCGTTTCGCGGCCGGTAGCCAGCTTGAATTCAACCGTCAGCGTCTCGCTCACGGGCCACCGCCAGGCTTACGCGGTCGTCTCGGTCGCCGAACTCGAATCGTGTAGTGGCGCAGCAGTTGATTCACCACGTCCCTAGCCATGGAGTCTCGCCGCGTCGCCAGCCACTTAACCTGCTCCGTGTCGGCGTGCTGGGCGATGAACATAGCGACCCCATAGCCCGCATCGTCGCGAATCCGCTCGTGCAACTGATCGGTCACGTATTGGCCTCGTTTGCTCATGAGCTACCTCCAGGCTGGGCCGCGTCGGGGTTGATCGTCTGCGACTCGATAGATCGCAATTCCTGAGCGACGATACGGAACGCTACCATTAGCATTTTCATTCGCTCGGCAACCGGGGCGGTGCCGGGCAGCTTTTTCATTTACTCGATCAGGATCTCTTGATCGCGAGCATTTTCCTCAAGATACCTCGCGAACTTATCCCGTTCGGCGTCGGACAGCATCATTGCCCGCCTCCGTCGCGCAGAGCGGTGAGGGCGGCGTCGAATTCGCAACTGGCGTCTACCTGCGCCCCATTCCCATAGTGTCCGGTATAAGCGCGCCGCAGGCTTCGCGCCGCCTTTATGAATTTGGCAACCGCATCCGGGTTGAGCCCGGCCAGGGCGTTGACGCAGGCGACGATCAGTCCCACGGTATCCAGGTCGCATCCGCAATCCTGAATTACCACGTTATTATCCGCGTCGTAGATCGCTGTGTAGTCGTCGCCGATATGCACGGTCCATGGTCGCTTCGCGTCGCTCACGATTTGCCCTCTTCGTGGTTCTCCGGCTCAAGCGTCACGGCCTGATCATCAACAAGCCCGCCGAGTCCGCCCAATTCAGTAATACGGTTGAGCCCACGCCGACATTTCTCAACCCATAGAGCGTGGCCCGCAATTGCCGCTGGGCGATCGTCGTAGCGTTCAACGGGGTGCGCCCCTTTCGTATCTAGTATCGCGGTCTCGAAGCCCTCGTCGGAGGTGTTCGCCGTAGAAACGGTGAGGCCGCACGCCGAATCTCGGGCGACGCGACGTTCGTCGTAATTGTCGATATCGTTGAGAAATGAAAACATGCTCACGACTTGCCCTCCAGATCGCGCTCGGCGGCGGCAAGGGCGTCCTCCATGCGACATGTCGGGCATTGCCCGCATCGGCTCGGGCCGCAATCAGGAAGCGCTAGCAATAGGTTGCGAGCCCGCTCCATCACCGGCACGATGTGGTTGAAGGCGGCCAGTATCTTACGGCCCATAGCCTCTCGGAATTCAAGCGAGTAGGTGCCATCGGCCTGGCACATCATTACCAGTTTCGCCCCGTACGGCACGTCCGGCGAAAGATCCTCGGTCGAACCCTCGACAAACTTCAATCGCTCCGGCAATTGCTGCGGATCAGCCATCGGAGGGCTCCAGCTCTGTGATGACTCGCTGGATGATGAGTGTGTTATTATCAGGCACTGAACAACTGATCTTCCAGTGGCGATACCTCGCATACGACCACGCGGCCGCCCGGACTGCCGATGGAGAGCGCATGAAATCCTCCCCGCGAGTGAGTTTCCAAATTTGTCCGTCGAGCCACTGGTTCCACGGATACCGCGCGCCCCCTTTCCCATCTGTCGGCCACCGATCCAGCGTTTCAGCCATCAGCGGGCTCCATGATAACAAGGTCGTCAAACGTGCCGATTTCCATCCCGTATCGCTTGATAACATCGACGAACAGGTGGGCATAGGAGTCTTCACACGGCCCGACATCGTCGTCATGGGTCGGCGTTGGCATCAGCGGCCCGTCACGCTTGTCGATGCTGCGTTGGCGCATCCAAAGTCGCGGGTGCCCCCTCAACGCAACTTCGATCGCAGGGTCATGCTCCAATTCGTTAGCCATCAGCGCGGCTCCGTCTCTGTCGCACCTACGCCTTCAGCGGCGACGCGAAGCAATAGTGGCTCACCGTTTGCTGGGCAGGCCGCCCAGTGCGTCCACGCGTATGGCCCGGCAACTACAGGCCGCGTCAACCCGGCGAATTCGAGCCCAGGATGGCCCGCGCCGCAACGGGCACACGCCTTGATATCGGTTCTGAGTAGCCCTTTAGCCATCGCCCCGCCTCCGTTTCGATTCGCGCTCGAGCGTCGCCACCGTGCCAGCCTGGTCGAAGGACAGGCGGACTACTTCGGCGTGCGATAGGCCGAACGCCCGCGCGGCGGCGGCGATGCGGCGATGCGTGCTACCGTAGCACCGAATCAGTTCGTGGGTGTCGCCGTTCATCCGCCGCCGTCTCCGTCGTTTCGGTTTCGCGTTCATGTTTACAGTATCGGTTATGTTTACACGAAAATCAAGGCGAATCCGAAGTTTTTTCCGCCTGGCACACCTCGATGATCTTCTGGAACCGCGTCGCGCTCGGATCAATCCGGCCCGCTTCGTACTCGCATAGCTTCGGTTGCGTGATTCCGGCCAGCTCGGCGAGCCGCTTCTGAGTCAGCCCGGCGGCCTCGCGGGCGTCGCGGATTTGTAGGGCGATGGAGGTCATGGATTAGCTATTTCTTCTAAGAGACGTTTCGCCCTGCACGCTGTGCAATTGCCACAATCGGCGGTGTTGCATCGCGCCCCGCCATTCGGGCCAGTCGCTATGAACTCGTTGAGCAGACCGTATAGTTGCGGTGCTGCTTCGATCAATCGCCCGTCCCGGTCGCGCCGGTTCAGCCGTGCGCCGAATGAGTTGTTGCTATCGGATCGGCGATAAATAACCTCGGGCAGCACACAGACGCATCGCATTCCTTGCTGCTGAATGACACCAATTGATCGCTGGCGCGCGCCGTACCGAAGCCAACACTCGCCCCATTTCGGATGTTTCATCGTATCCTCATTTCTCCCGCAACGGCGCGGGGCTATAGGGTTATGCGGCTGCTCCATTGATAGCCATCTCAACGAATCGATGCTGTTCCGTGCCTGCCGTCGCGGGCATCTGGCCAGTCAACTTTCGTACGATAGCTTCGATATTGCCCGTGCCACTCGACTTCGCCAAGATCGGCGTGAACGACGACGATCTGAGCGGCGGGTATGCCCAGGTCAACTGTGAGGTAGAGGTACATTGCTTGCGAATCTTTGCCCGCCGAATGCGAACAGAAAAACACGCCGCCGGCGTCACGGACGTCCGCCCAGTCGTTCATTGGACCACTCCGATAAACGGATGGTTCGGCCACCAGCCATGCAACCGCGTCGGGCCGAAGTTATAGCCCTTGTTGCGGTGGACCCGACTAGACTCTAGCGTGTGTGTGCCGTCGCTCTCGGTCATCACATTCCAGACCCGGTAGAGCTTGCCAAACCGCTCGTACAGGTCGCCTCGCTTGGGCGTCTCGGTTGTCGTCGCCGCGTTGTTCGCTTCAGTCTTCATATAAGCAATATACCAGATACGGTAACGGATTGCAAGCGGATTCGGGGAGAAATTCGGGCGGGGTTTATAACGACGTTTCACGTGAAACACGGGCGGCGGCGCGGCTGGGCGGGCAAACCCGGCGCACGACCGGCCGCCCGCTAGGTCCGCCAGTTCAGGAACTCGAATTCTGTCACGGTCAGCTCGGTCCGGCCGTTATCGATCGAGCTCGGGCGCGTCTCGTTTCGCTCGCCGGGTTGCAGGATCAGGATCGCGACGACGCGCGGGCGGCCCGATCCCGGAATGATTTCATCCTCAAGTGACGGCGCGTACAACGCCCGATGATCGACCCGTCGGCTCCCGCACAGCCCGCCATCGTGAATGGTCGGAAACAGCAGCCTGCGATAAACCGGAACGCCGCCCCGATTGCTGCTGGCCGGCACGGAATGATCGGTCCATACGACAAGGTGTGCGCTCGCCTGGATCGGCCATGGCGCGCCAAGAAATTCGTTACTGCCGATCTGCCCTTCGACCCGCATCCGAAACGAGACGCCAATTGGATCGGCCCCGTTAACTTGCCGCGGAACGTGAAAGAGTGGGAACGAAAACGCATGAACCGTACCCACCGGGCCGCCGTTCTGGCTATCGCAGTTCATTATGAACTCATCGAAGTACGATTCGCCGCGGCAGAGATTCGTAGACGGCACGATAAACTGCCGGCCGACAATCGCATCCTCGGTTGCCGGATACGTCGTTTCATTGATCCATCGCGTGCGTGTAAATGCCGAAGACGCGGCCGAGCCCGGTATCACACTTTCTCCGAAGCCCCGCTCTTGTCGCCAAAGCCTGTGTGTCACCGGCCCGCGAAGACTGACGATATCCGACGTGTACCGCAATTGCGGCGGCCCGCATTGCGGCTGGGCGGGAATACCGTGCGTCGAGGGCTGGAACGACGATTCTGCGATATTCGATCGATGAAATGTTATCGGGTTGTTTATGTCCACTATATTGGAAGCTCGCCAGATAATGTGATCGAAGCGCGGATCGGTGACAACGGTCAATTCGGCTGAGCTAAAGCCTTCGAGCGAGGGGGTCTGCGGAAACGTCGCGGCGTTGGCTACGGCCGGCATGGCTCCGCTCCACTCGGTCCAGAACCAATTGCCCTCGATCTCGTGAATCGGGAAATCGACTTCACACGTCACCTCGTCGCGCGTCTCGTTTCCACCGCACCGCGAATGCCGCCCGAGCGTGAGATCGCACATACTCGGCATCGTCGCGACCAGCGGTGTATCGAACGCCAGGCGGGCCGGATCTCCCCGCGTGCCCGGCGGCGGTCTTCCGATGCGGCTCATGTATTCGCGTGTCCCGTGCGGATCGTCGTCGTGCGAGTCTCGAAATTCCACGTGACCGACGTAATAGGTGTTTCGACCAGCTCGCGCTCGCCGCTATTCTGTACGCCGTCTAAGATGCGGCCTAGCGCGACGTTCCAATTCTCCAGCCGCGTGACCGTAATTACCGCCGCCGCACGCTCGTGTAGGTAGCGGGCGATCGCACCGGGCATTTCTCGGGCCAGCTTGCGGAAATCGGCCCGAATGAAGTCGCCGCCCTGGGCGAATCGCTTTGCGCCGGCCTTCGTAATATCGAATGTCGTCTGGCTCGGCAGGTAGACGAATACCGTGCCTGGAACGCGAATCGTTTTGATTAGTTTGTTGCCGCTCTGCTCATTCTCGGGCCGATCGACGCCTAGTACGGCCCGTTCGTCGCCGATGAGCGATACGGTCGCCGCTATGTCGAGGTAATTGACGCCGTTGACAAACGGATCGAATTGCGAAGCCGCGGCCCCGGCAAAATGCCCACGCGCAAAGGCATGATTCGGCGTGCTGCGATGGTGAAAACCCCACTCATTATCGAGCGGCCCGACGCTCGCGCTTCTCTTCTCCGGCAATGCGGCGGCGATCTGATCGACGATGACCCAGCGCGACACGCCATCGACGGGCGTATAGATCATCGTAAGCAAGGGCTTCAGGTCGTCCGTCGGGCTGGTGACAACGCGGCCCGGCCCCTGCTCGTAATTCTCTCCCTCTTTCAGATTCGTCGATCGTTGCGTAGTTCGATGCGTGCGCTGGAACTTGCCCGACTGATCGAACGACCCATCAAGATCAACGAATGGGGCGGTCGGTTCCCACGTCTCGATCACACGATGAGCCTGATAGACGCCGCGCCAGTCGTCGCGCGTACGGGCCGCGTCATGTTCTTTTTCGCCCGCGTTCGGAGTCGGATCGCCCGCCTTGTATTCGACTTCCCGGAATCCCTCCCATGCCGGAACCAGATCCTCACGCCGCCAATGGTGGACGGTGATAATCGGATCGGAGATCAGCCGCACGCCGTCGTATTGAAACTCCCCGGCCGGCTCGACGGTTGCCGTCATGCCGATGCGGCTCGACACGTCGAGTTCGATTCCCGGCCCGTTCTTCGGATACCGGAACGTGGGGGCCGGGTCGCCACGTTCCAGCACATATTCAATCGTCCTATTCTGCAGGGCGAAGACGTCGATCTCGAAACCGTCGTCAACGTCCTCGTCGTCGAAGAGCGGTTTGATGAAGAAATCGAGCCCCTTCATCGGGCTAATGAGCTGAGCGAAAACGTCGGACAGCTTCATGATCGCCTTCATCTCGAATGGCGAGCGTAGCTCTTTAAGGTAGCCGCGGGCGGCACCGCTGAGATACCAGCGCGGGCCGACAAAGTTCCCTTGCTCGTCGCGTTGGTTCAGGAATTGCTCGACGAAATAGTCCGCGATCTGCCGCCAGTTCCACACCAGCTTGTCGCTACTGAACAGGAACGAACCGTGTCCGGCCGTCGTGCTCGCGCGGTTGCCTTCCGTTCGGCCGTCGGACGTGCGGCGATTGAAACTGAACGTCCGGCCGAGCCTATCGCGCTCGAATTGACGAGCCGCCTGCGGAGCAAGCCAATAGGATTCATGGATCGTCTTCTTTTGCAGCGTCAACGTCGGACCGCGAACGGCAAACGTCTGCACGCCATTCGCCCGGCTGCCGACGTCGCTTCCCCAAATCGCGTTCACCTGATTCTCGACCTGCCCGACGAATATCGTTTGCGGAATCACGTTCTGCTCGCCGCCGACAAGCAGCGCGATTTTGATCCACTCGCGGCGCAGGTCAATCGGCTCGCGATCGACGGCGTTTACCTCGCCGACAGGGCGGATCTGCGAGCCGTAGTGGCGTACCAACTTGACTTCCTCGGCCTTGCCCGCACCGGCTGAGAGCTGGCAGCTAATGGGTATCAATTCCTCGTCGAGCTCCCACTCGTCGTCGAAGTTGAACTTGCGCCACACGACGACGCCCGACGCCGCGGCCGGTCCCACGCGGTTCGATATCTCAATTCCAGCCATTACGTCACCGTCTCCAGCTCGATCATATCGCCGCAACGGGGAAAGGTGCAGCGAAAGAAACGCGGGCAATCCTCTTCGGCCGTTTCGATCGGCACGTCAATGGCCAGAATGCAGTCGTCGAAACGGCAGTCGCGTATACGATCGCCTGTCCGGAATACAATCACCTCGCGCTCGAATAGCTCGGATTCGTAGAGCATCATCCACCCGTATCCGTTTCGGACTCGCCGCCGCCCGGCGCAGGCGGACCGGTCGTCGCAACCGTCGTAGTCGTGATCGTCGTATTGTCGGAATCGGCCGAATCGCCAACTCGTTGCGTGCGGACGATCGCCTTGACCGTCGTGCCGCCCGCCTGTCCCGGCGTCTGGACGGGCAACCCGGTAGCCAATTTCAGATAGGAGACGCCCTGCCCGTCGTGCCCGTCGCGCGTAAACTGCATCGTGACCGTCACCGTCACGGCGTCATTCTCGGGATCGGGCGTACTGCCGTCCGTCGTGTACCAAACTAGCCAGGTATCGGCTTGGAGCGCCGCCGAGTCGGCCGTCGCCGCGTACGCTGCCTGGATCTCGATTACGCCCGACGCGCGGGCGATCAGGGCCTCGTGGAACGGTTGCGACGGCGGGGTCGCGACGGCCGCGCCGCCGTCTACGATCAGGCGATTGTTCTCGCGCGCGCGACCTTCCAGTACACCGTTGAAGAACGTGCCGGCCGTATGCCATTTCTCGTCGGCGAATGTGTCGGCCGATTCGTGCGGGAGCGTCGCGTTGGTCGTGTACGGCGCATCGTCGTCGAGTTGCGGCTTACCGCCACCGCTCGTGCGGTAGAAGCGGTATTCGGTGGCATTGAAGATCCGGTAGAGGTCGCGCAATTCGGCGACCGCCCGGCCGCTATCGCCGTCGTCCCACGATGTGAAGACTTGGACCAGCCCGCGCGGCTCGGCTGACGCGGCGGCCCCGACGGTTCGGCGGATGAACAACTGGGCGGTCGCGCTGGCCGCAATCGTGCGCGTGCCGATCGTCGCCTGCCCTTCCGCGTCCGAGACGGGCGAATACCAATTCGAGTTGTCGTGACTGATCTCAAATCCCGCCGCTACGGCCGCTGGGCTGAGCCAGTTGGTCGAGTCAACGAGCCCGACATTCGCCGCCTGATTCTCAAGCCCGAGCGTCTTGGTCGAAACCTTACCGGCCGTCGCCTCAGCCGCCGTCAGATCTTCGATGCCCGCGCCCGCGCCGTACTTGTCGCGCAGCCGCACCGACGCCACGCCCGGCGACCGCGCTAGCCGACTATACGTCACGGCCACGCGAATCCATTTGTCCGGATCGTCACCGTCAAGCAAGAGCCGCGTGTCGTCGGCTGCGAAACGGACGGCCCCGCCGTACCTGAGTGAGCCGGGTGCCCGCCAGCTCAGCTCGGTCCCGTCCTTTCCCGCGCGAAGCGATCCGACGCCGGGGTTATTCAGGCCGCCCGCATCTTCGATCGTCACGCCGCTGAGCGTGCCGAACTTGGCGAGCGCCTTGATCTCGGTCGTAACGGACGCTTCTTTGCCGGCGAATGAACCGGTAGGGCGCGCCCCGTATCCGTCGAGACTCAGCCGCGTAATAGCCGCCACGTCGTCTCCTACGTCAACGTGAAGGTATCGCCGGAGACCGGAGCGGTCGTCAGGGCCGTGACGGTGAACGTTAGGGTTCCGTGGTCATAGTCGGTCACGACTGTTTTCTGCCCTCGCAGCGCGGGTGTCGTCGTGTCCTTATCGAAGGACATGACCTGCCCATTGAACTGATCGTTTTCGACCGATGCTGGCGAAATGGCAGACGCGATAATGGTCGTCACATTACTTCCCGCGTCGCAGGTCGCCGTGACAATCGCGAGCGTCGTTCGCTCTAACCGATCCGCCGATTCGGTCGAGCCGCTGATTGCCAAGGCGTCGGACTTCATGTTGCCGCTCGATAGCGCGGCCGGAAGCCGCGACTGTATATCCTGCGTATCGGTTTCGATCGAGTCGAGTGTGCCATCATCGTCCGCACCGTCGCTACTCCCCATAAATTTGTTGGTCGGTAGCTTGCCTTGGATTTCATTGGTATCGGCCAGGATCAGAATGATGTCGGACCAGCGTGCGGGCAAGATGGCGATTTTATCATTAGTTTGTACCGTGAATATGCCCGGATCAACCTCTAGGGTGACGGTCTTAGACGCGCCCGTGTAGGCCGAGATGATTCCGACGGCCTTCTGTGTCGCGCCGAGCCCGTCTTCGATGACGGCAATGCAGCCGACGTACGCACCGTCGTCGGCCGATCCGGCGGTCAGCGTAAACGAGGTTTGCGACGCCAGGGTCGCGATCGTCGTCGTCTGCAAAACCAAGCCCGCATCTTCCAGGGCGGCTATAACGTCGGCCGACGAGAGATCGTTGAGCGCCGCTAATGCCGTCGCCGTGCCCCACTGCTCGTTGTTGATCTCGATCGTCGTCGTTCCGCCATCGTTGATATCGCCCGATGCGTTATTACCAAAGCGGTTATCATCGACAATCGCATCCGTCGAGCTGGCTCCAATGTTGATCGCCCACCCGCCTGAATCGTGGATAAGGTTGTTGCGAATCAGCGTGTCGTTGGTCGTGCCCTGTTCGATCAGGATCGAATCGCCGACTGTCTCGGAAAAGACATTCGACGTGATGCGGTTATTAGTAGACACGCCCGCCGTGCCGACAATGTGAACGCCGTCCCCAGAACCGGCCACGCCGGTGCCCTGAAACGTGTTTAGGTTAATGACACAGTTGGACCCTCGCAGAATGTGGACGCCATCGCCGCGAGTATCGAGAATCCAAACATGTTCGACCTTCACAAAGTCGGCGTCCGTAATCTTGATTCCGTGGCCGCTTCCCGTGGCGGCCGTACCGAGCTGGAAGCCGCTCAACTCCACGCCGTCGGCCGTCACGGCCAACGTGTCGCCCGAGCCTGTGCGCGTGATGATGAAATCCCGGCCCGGCCCGCGAACCGACAGGTAGCGCTTGCTGAACGTGGTAGTGCCTGCAATCGTATGGGTCGTCACGCCAGCAGCAGCGCCGGCCAGAAGGAATATCACATCGTGGTTGCTGTCCGTCACTGCGTTGTCGTGACAGTCCTGTAGAGTCTTGTACGGATCGGTTCGCCCGCCCCTATTGCCGTTGCCGTGCGTGTCGCCATTCACCGGATCGACGTAGTAGTGATTGCCCTGGTAGGTGTGCCCGCCCTTCAGCGACTCGACCAGAAATGCGTTGCGATCGGCCAGGGCGATCGACGCGGGCAGTCCGTCGCCGCCGACGCCCGCTGAGGTGGCCGTCCCCGCCCATCGCGTCGCGTTTGCGTCGGTCTCGCCGTTGTTCGCCTGATTGATCTGTCCGGCACCGCTGCCGCGCGTGTAGAGGCCGCCCGCCGCCTCAGCCGCCGCGTTCGGTAGGGCAGTCATGCCGCCACGCACCGCATCGTCGAAGTCCATCGCGTGCTGCGCGCTCGCGTGGCCGTACGTTTCAATCGTGACTGCCTGATTCTCTAACGCGGCATCGACGATCTGGAGTGTAATCCGGGCTGCCTGCATCTCGGTGGCGGTGAGTGTCAATGACCACAGCACCGAGCCCGCTCCGCCGACGGCCGCGGCGGCGTTATCGCAGTTGGCGACGTTTCCGCCATCCTTGCTGATCTTGATATCGGCTACTGCCGGCGTCCAGTCCCCCGTTGCGGCGAAATCAGTATCGTCCAACTTCGGCACTGGAAACTCGATCGTTGTCTCCACGCCATATTTGCGAAGGAACGATGCCATCTATGCGACTCCTCTCAACTCGCCACGCATGACGCCACGCGGATAGTGCCGACCAGTGATGGGGCCGCCGGCCGCTGGGGTGTACGTCGCGTATAATGACAATTCAAGCTGACCGATATCAGATAGTCCGGAGGGCGCGGGAATCGTGCCGGAGGAATAACTTATTCCGTCGCTTTCCATGTGGGGTGGTTGGGTCACAACGTCGTAATTGGAAGTCAGAGTGGCCCCGCCGCCCCTTGCACGGACAAGCCATAGATTCTCAGACGACGTGAAGGCATAGGACACGGACCGGGCATACCACTGTGGCGATGCTGGTATAGCCCCTCCAGGGCCATCCGCCTCGATCGTAGTTGGGTCTGGGGTTCCGCTCCCGATACCTAACGTAATGTCAATCGTATCTGTATCCCCCTGATAATCGTTCACAAGTGTAACCGTGCCGTCTTCTATTAAGGTTTGGATTCCGGTGTAACGGGCCTGATTGACCGCCCAGCCAAAAGTGGACGCTCCGATATCAGTTTTACCAAACGTCGCGTTCTGGTAATCGCTGATTCTGATTGGGTACACGCGGGCCGCGTCACGGAACCACGCTCCACTCCAGGTGTGTCGCAGTTCACCCGCCACAAACGTCAACGTAGACCAGAGCGTCGCCCCCGCCGCGTCCCTGGCGACCATGCGCGGTAGGTCGCCAAGTTTACCTGTCGATGCATGGATCGCACGGCCCCGTGCGCTTGCGTCTCGGTCTCCCCAATAGTTCCCCTTTACAACAAACCCTCCGTCCATGCGGATGTGCCGCCGACAATCATTCCCGATAGCTTCTGAGGTGCTGGTAATAATACCGTTCACATCTGGTCTGCTGGGATTGATGAATTCCGTTTGCCTTACGACCTTTGCCCCGCGAGGAAGCGTCACGTCAAACGGCAGTACGAGGTCGTTCCCCACGCCGACCGGCGAGCGAGTGAACACGAATTTGAACTCGGCGTCTTGGCCGTCGAGCAGCATGTCGAGCGTGCCGTCGAGCCCGGCGATCCGAACACGATTTTCAGTGGCGGATCGTGATTGCAATGTCCCGAGCATCGCCAAGCTGCCGAGTGCGATCCTGATCTGTTCAAGGTCAATGCCCCGACTTTCCACTTGTCCGGCGACAAGGTGCGGAATGCCGATATCTACGGTCGGAAACCAGCCGCCCGTGCGGTCGCGATCCCCAAACTCCATCGAGTATCGACGATCACGTGCGTCGGCACCTGCGAAGCGAAGCGTATTGTCACCGCCGACTGTGCCGGGCATCAGCAAACTCCAACCAGCTCCGTTTTCAGGATGTCGATTCGGTTCATGTCACTCCGTCCATTTCAGCGATCCGCCGCGAACGCGCCCGCGAACCACTATGTTCCCGACCGTCGGCCCGAGCGCCGCCTGCGCCATTTCGACCGCGACCGATAGCCCGCCCGGACTGTTCAGCGTCATATCGCCGACGGTCGGCTCCAATTCGATCTGGTCCATTTCGATCACGTGCGCGCCGTGCGCGACAGCCAGCGGCTTGACCGCCGGAAAAAGCTGGATTGTTGCCAGGTCTACGGTTTCCATCAGTTCGCAAAAGCTCCGGCAGCCGCCACGTTTAGCGACAGATCGTCGGCCGATACCGCGATGTTCGCCGCGAAGTCCCAATAGGCAAGCAGTCGGCTGGTCGCGTCGATGATCGTTTTGACGAAATCGGCCGCTTCGTTGTCAGGGTCGGTCGTGCCTGCGGTTCTGAAATAGACACTGTTGAAACCGTTCGCATCGTTATCGCCAAAGTCCCACTCGCCGGCCGCAAGGGACCCCATTGTTCCAATCGGCGCTCCGACACTAAGGACATCTAATTCCTGCGGTTCGGTAAAGTTCGGATCGCCGCCGCCGAACAGCTCGCAGAAATACTCGCCTGCCTGCGCCCCGCTCACCGTCCACTTGTGCGTCGCTTGATCGCTGATGCTCAACAGTGTCGGCACCCATAGCACGCCGTAACGGGCAGTCAGCGTCGCGGCCGACCACGTCAGATTCGCAAAGTCAAACGTTCCGACGTCATTGCTGTCATCCTGCGCCGTAGCCTGCGAGGCTATCGTCTTGCCGCCCGGCACGTAACCGGTGCCCGTAACCTCGTTTGCCCGTACAGCGGCTGCGACGTCGCTGAAGAATTCATCGCTGTCGATGTCCGGCGTCCAACCGCTGTCGATCAGCGACATCTTGATGACGTCGCCGCCGTTGCCGAGATTGAATATGCCGTTGAGCACCTGATGTCGGTAGGCGTTGAAATAGGTGCCCGTTGCGGTCGTGCTCATGCGGCGCTCCACGTTAGTTTTTGCGTATCGTCGTCAAACGCCGTATCGAGATCGGGTGCGTCCGGCCGCCGGACGTGCTGCGTCGTCGGCGTGAAGAGCAAGGCCGTCCCGTCGTTTCCGTTGAGGCCGACGGGCGTGACGCGCAGCCAATGCCATATCAGATCGGTCAACGGGGCGGTCCGGAATGTGTAGGTCCATGCGCCCGTACGTGGCTTGCGGCCGATCTCGGTATAGGCACCAGGCGATTCGCCCGTCGCGCGATCGATCCGGTAGTAGTCAACGTCGCTATCGTCTTCAGCCGTATTCCATTCGATTGTGATCTCGGCCGGATAGCTGCGCGGCTCGTTTGCCAGCGGATCGTAATCGGCGTAGCGCGTCGCGATGCACACGACTTCGACGACGCTATTCAGATCAACGGGCTGGCCCCATTGCGGTTGGACTGTCGGCCCGACGTACTCGCCGTCGGCGTACCACTCGTAATGATCGACGGCCGCCACGATGTTCGCCGTGACGGTGACGGTCACGATCGGCCCGCTCTGCGGAGCCTCGATGTTCGTAATGAGTAGCGGTGTCGGCGGCACGAGCAGCATCACGTCTCCTTCACCGTCACGCCGAGAATTTGCAGATCGCCCGCCGCATCGGTCCCGACGACGGCAACGCGCTGGATCTTTAATACAGCCCGCTCGTCTTGCAGGAGCCCGTCAATCTGAGCGCCATCCGTGAACGTCAGGGTCAACTCGAATACATGCCCCGCCGTGCCCGGCACCGTGATGTCCGTCGAGTCCTGCGCGGCCGCAAACGAATCGGTATCGATATCGACCTGTCCGATTCCGATGCGATCGATCGACCCCTCGACCTTCACGTCGTTCGCCGTTGCCGATTCCATTGCGCACTCGACGACGACGGTTAGCCCGCCGCCCTGGTATTGCGTCGGCAGCTTAAATGGGAACGTCGCGATTTCCGTCAACGCCAGGGGAATGACGTTGTGGATGTTCCGGGTTACGACGGCCTGCGCAACCGTCGTGTCGTTGTTCTTATCGAATGACAGGAACGTGTCGCCGCTCGCCATCAGGCCGCCACCTTTCTCAACGTCACGTCGCACTCGACGCGGTACTTGGTCGCACCGCCAATCTCGACGACTCGCTGGAATGGCTCGACGACCAACTCGACAAGTACGCTCGTCTCCGCATCCCCCCAGATATCCTCCGTACTGACAGTCGTGCCCTGTAGTGCTAGCAGCGCCTCGCGGTGAGTCTTGCCGTTCGCCGCGTTCGCGAGGTCGGTGACCGTACTCCAGACGACCGGCTTGCCGCGTGTGCCAATGGGCCGCGTAGAATGGCCGTCACTACCCATTCGCGTTTCGACTTCGGCCTCACTTGCCAGTTTCGGAATCACCTTATCGTTAGGCGGTCGCAGTCGGTCGATAGCCTGTCCGCCGATATTGAGCGCCATCACTCGACCTCCCCTTCGCTCGGCTGGGCTTGGCGGTATTCTTCGGTGTGGAGGCCAACCGTTGCAACGTCATTCTCCGTTCGCCCAATACCGGTATTTGCTGATATCTCCTTTAGGGTCGCGGTTTGCTCACCGGTGGACTTCTCTATCAGCGCATTCAAGCGCCGTTGCTCTTCAAGCGACTCTTTAAGAATCTGCTCGGCTACCGGCAGAACGCCGAGATTCTGCCGGATACGTAGATTCGTCTCGCGTAGATTGCGCGCTTCAAATTCCTCATCGATAGTTGAGAGTAATTTGGAGGCCGCCAACTCTAATAGCAGTTGTAGTTCATTCAAAAATGCGGAGCCGGGCAGGTCGCGTTCGCGGAATCGCTCCGTGCCGATCCGGCGGAGTCTTTTGAATTCGGTGCGCTCGGCCCCAAGGTCTAGGGCACGACCAGCCCCACGCTCCAAGCGTTCGATCTCTACTCCCGCCCTCTGCTGGCGGGTCCGCTCGGCCTTAACAAGTAGCGGGTCCGCGGCCGCGACGCGCCCCGCACGCTGCAAAAGCGTTTCGCCAACAGTGCTCTTCTCGATAGCCGCTTGAATATCCGGCAAGCGTTCTAGCGCGGCCGGCAATGATGCAACGGCTCTTGCGAATTCCTTATTCGAGTCGTCGTATTTCTCGAATGCCTTTGGAGTTTCTTCTTGGAATCGCCGCAGCCCTTCGACAACGCCAAACTCTCTGAAACCGCCTTCCTGCGCTCCCGCCGCTAATTGCTGAAATCGAGTAGCCGCCCTCTCGACGCCGACTTCGATGTCGATCAACGCTGCGCTTAACGCCAATGTCTCCGTAATGCCCGCCCCGACAACTTTCGCCGCAGGCGCTGATCGCGCGGCCGCTTCGGCAGTAGCCACAAACGATTTCTTCGTTTTTATCGCGGCCGCCAATGTCTGATTAAATAAGGTTTCTAGTTCCTCCGCCGGGAAATTCCGCAGTAGAGTTACCAATGCCTCGAATACCTTGACGGGCTCTTCCCCAACCTCTACCGCGGCGGCAGTTATACCCTTCCCAGGCCCTATCAAATCCGCAGACCCCGCTAGGAACGTTAGATCAAGAGCCTTCTGAAACGGAATGCCTGCCGTAACCGCTAGTTCTTTTGCCTGGGCTTTTAAGAGCGGGAACTTCTCCGGCTGATCCAACGATAGTTGAATGAGCCGACGCATACTGGCTTCAACTGCTAGTAATGATGCGGCCGCCTTATCGGATTCCGAGGTAATACCGGAAACGGCACCGGCGAAAGCCGTAAGTAGCCCACCGCCGCCTACGAGCGGACCAAGTTTGCTCGCGAGCGTACCTAGTCCTTTGGCAAACTTCCCGCTGCCTTTCTCACCGGCATTCGCGAGCGAAGTTCCCGCCTTGTTGGCCGCGCGGGACGTTCTGCCAAGCCCCTTCGTAACCTTGTCCGCCCCTTTTTCGACGTTGCTCAACTGCGCCGCAAGCTTGATAAACTTGCGAGTGGCCGGCGCGAGCTTCGCATCAACCGTAAAACTGACGTCAGGCATCGAATTCCCCCGCGGCGATCAGCGTCTTGCGATCTTGCGGCGTCAGCTTGGCCTTGATCCGCTCACTGAAATCGATGCTTCCGAGCACCATCGCTTCCGCACATTCCTTGTCCAGCAGCTCGAGCGCGAGCATTTCGGCGACGCCGATCCGATAGGAAACGTGCAAAAGGTGAGCGCAATAATCGACCGCATCAGGGCCGGCCGCGCTCTCGTCAAGTACCGCCGCCAGGAACGCCTCCGACTCTTCGACCAGCGGCATGTACTCGGCCTTGACCGTCGAAGCGTAGCCGCGATCGGTGTCGCGGGCGTCGCCGTTGTCAGCTAGGGCGTAGACTTGCGGGAGCCCGCATTCGCGTTCGGGGTCAAGGTCGCGGCATACGGCGACTAGCGGCACACGCCAGGCGTTGCCGTCCAACAGAGTGATATTGAATCCGGTCACGTCCAGGCCGTTGTGCAGGTCAGCCGGGCCGGGCGGGTAGGGCGTGTGCCAGCCAATGTGATAGCCGTCCGCTTCGTGCCAGTCGATCGGGTGCGGCAGTCCGCCCGGCGACGGCGCGGCGAATACCACGCCCGGCGCGCCCGTCGGTGATTGCTCCGAGCCAACGCGCGTCTGTTCGCGTCCCGTTGGCCCGAGACGGTCGCCGAGCCCGAGTGCCGCGAACCGGTGGCCGCCGACTTGGCCCGGTATGAAGTATAGGAATCCGCTCATTCGTCGTCGCCCTTGTATTGCGCTTCCGCGTCCGGCGACCAATCAGTTTCACTGATATCCGCGACGACTGTCGGGGCCGCTTCCGGTTTCACATCGTCCGGCTTGCGGTGCGTCGGACACTCGAGCGCGAGGCAGTTCGCGCATAGCCCGGATAGCCCGCACTTCTTGCAGGTGGCTCGCGTGACGTTGCCCTTGTTGGTACCGCAATTCTGGGTGCATGCGCCGAAACTCATGCCGCGCTCCTATGTGATGGCGATGTCCTTTGTGATTGTCATTGCCGTCGCGCTGGCCGATACCACGCGGACGCCGCTCTCCGCCACGCTGCCGTGGTCGCCGCTCATGTCGTCCGGTTCAATCACACCCGCCGTTATCAGGAATCGCAGGTGTTCGGCCGTCACGTCCGCAATCGGCTCGCCGTTGGCCGTGACTTTGCGGAGGAACAACTGGAAATTCGTCGCAATCGCGCGGCCCTCGCCGATGGCCGTGTTGATTGCGTCCGGCAACTTGTCCGTACGGATCGTCATCGTCGGCGTGCGTTCGGTAATCGCGTAGTTGTCCGGCCAGAGTAGCGTCGAAGGCGTTAGTGGCGTTATAGAGATATTGAAATCCACGCTTCCGCCCGTGACAACGAATGCCGCCGTGGTCGCGTCGCCAGCCGTACCGAACCGGAACGCCTCGGCAGCCCGCGTAGTCGTTGGCGTCGGCATGGTCGCGCCCGTCGCGTACGCCAACGGAGCGTCTGCTAGGGTGACGCCCGTAGCGCCCAGCCCAGTGACCTGATAGCGAACAATCGACAGCCCATCGAGATTGACCGATATCGGATGCCAGGGCGAATCCTCGCGGAAAGCGATCGTGAGACCGTCGGCACCTGAACTAATCCCGCCATCGGCCGTGACCAGCGCCAGATAGAACGCGATACCCGCCCCGGTTGACACGGTTCCCGACATGCCGTTGTCATCCAGTTCGGTAGCAACGGCCGTCGATCCGAACTCGGCCGTGGGCGCCCATGCCTCGATACCAGTCTGCTCAGGATAGATACTGGTCGGTGTGTTATCCCGAAAAACGCTGATACCGAAGTCGAGCGACCAGTCGGCTACTAGGTTCTGGATCGGTTCGACAGCGCCGGCGAATACATCCTGAACCGCACTCAACCGATACAGCGCGGCGGACGGAGCCGACGCGGACGGGAGGTTCTGATTGGCCGCGCTGCGAACCACGGGCAAATTCGTTCCATCGAACGATACGTCGATACGGCATTCGAGCACCGCGACCCCGCCCTGGTTCGTGATTCGGACGGGTGTCATCGTACCCTGATTGATCGTCAGTGTGATATTGTCCGTCGTCGCCGTTCCACCGCGGCCCGCGCCATCGTTCGATTGCAGCCAAATTACGACCGTTGTCGAATGGCTATCGCCGATCGCAAGGTGCGGCACGATATGCGAATCGCCGAACATCGCATCGAGTGCGGTTTTGATATCGAGCGTCGTGAAAGTGAACTCCGCCTCGGCCGTCACCAGCGCATGCAACGTCGGGTCGAGTAGATTCGACCCGCTACTGAGTACGCGGGTGATGCCGGGATTAAATGTCTCGCCGACCAAGCCGCCAATCGTCGCAGCGCCCGTTCCGCTAGCGATCTGAACTCGTTCGATGAAATACTTGTCTGCCATCGCTCACCTCACGCTACAAAGCGTCTGACCGTCTTCGGCCCGCGTCGCCGCAACTCGGCCCGCACGTCGTGAATCAAATCCTTGCGTACGCTCGCTACTAACGATTTCCGGTCGCGGTTGTTGAACGCCGTCAAGGCTGCGGGGAAATCGTGCCGCGAGCCGCGCTTGTGGATATTCACGACTCGCGCGTGCGCCAATGTCACCTTGACCGTCGCACTGCTGGATTTGCTTTCCGTGCGCGGCTTGGTTCCGAGTATCGTTCGCCGCATAGCCCCGCTGAAGACCATCGGACCGACCACGCCCTTGCGGGCTTTGCGCCTGATCGTTGACGGGGCACGCGGCGTATAGACGCCCGGATAGATACGCGGCGCAATCGGCTCGAAATGCTTCGGTAGAATCTTCGGAAACCAGCGGCCGAGTATCCACTTTCGGATCGCCTTGACCGTCAACTCGCGCATCGGTCCGCCCCTGCGGCGACTGCGCGTCAGGAACACCAGCGCCGATGAGAATTCGAGTTTGCCCGTTGCGTTCGGCATTAGGGTGTTACCCTCTCCGGCTCGCCTATTACGTCGGCGTCAGTTACAAGCGGTTCCAGCCTTCCGGTCATCCTGTAGTGCATCAGTTCCCCGAGCGCGATCGCATTGTCGCATAGCGCCTCCGACTTCATCGCCCGGCCGTTGTGCGCCAGTAGCCCAGTAAAGGCCGCGAGAATACAGCTCGGCAAAGTGCTCTGTTCCAACAATTCCATTTCCATCATTCACCTTCCGGCCCCCAGGCTACATTGAGTACGCCGAACCAATAGGGGTAGCGCTTGATATTGTTGGGGCGATCGATCTCTGGGAAACCCGCGAACTCTTTGGGTAGAATATCTTGCACGATGATCCGCTCGCCACCCGAGCCTTCCGAGACCGAGGCCTCCGAAATGAATTGGAACAAGCTGGACCACTCCGTATTCTTCTCTGTTGTCGCGGCCGAGGGGTCGTTCTGATTGTCGGCTGTGATCGCCTTGTCTGCTTTGATCTCCAGCACGCCATTCGCAACCCATGTATCCACCCCGATCTTTACAAGCTGCATTTCTGTATCCGGGTCTTCGCGGATAATTAGGTATGGCCGGATGTCGTCTGGGTCGGTCGATTCCTCGAAGCCACCGATGATGATACTGGCCAGCGCCGATGCCGCATCGCCCGTGTGTTCCAGCCACGTCTGGACGTCGCTGTTCTCGCTGAGCAGCACGCGAAGATTTGCAATGGCTGTCTGGATCGCAGGCATTCATATCAGCCTTTCGTATGCGGCGGCACGCGGCGCAATTCCACTCGCCGCACCTCGCACCGCCACACGCTGCCTTCGAGTACGGGCGGCGAACGCCGGTCGAACTCCCAATCCACGCTGCTGATCGTAAAACGCCCGCCCGTATTGGCGGCCGTCAAGTCGAGATCGGAGTTCAGTACATGGACCGTGCCGAGAAATTCGTTCTGGACCGCCATGTCGTCGATCTCGTCTCGTTCGCTGGCCATAACGTCGAGGATCACGGTCAGCCCCGTCGTCGCGGCCGAACCGTCGCCCGGCGTAAACGTAGACGACGAGACGCCGTGCTGATCGGCCAAAATCTCCCAGGCCGTCAGCTCGAATTGTGTGGCGAATCGACTCACGGTAGAGCCCTCGCGGCCGCGACGATGAACTCGTTGCAACTACAGCCGATTTCCGCCGCTCGGGAAATCATCCGTTTCGCAACCGCGGCCAGTGCCGTAAGCGTTGGCCCGGAGTCCGCGAAGGCGGCCACAAGCAACGCTCTCGCGTTACTGCCTGGCGATATGTCGATTACACCGCCCATCGACAGAACGGAATCGACGTCGGCCCGTGCTGTGTCCGACAGGCCAGCCCACGCCGCGGGAACGATCGCCTCCAGGATCGCCGACGCTGAAACCGGCACCCAACTCTCGCGCACAGCGGCGGTGAGCGACTGGCAGACTTCCAGGTCGCTCATCGCCTCATACCCGCGATCGAGCGGATCGGCGTCCAGCTCTATGCGGACAATCTCATCGGCCGTCATCGCTCACCTACCCAGCCGGATTGACCTGGCCCGTGCCGGTAGTTCCGCTATCGCTGTCCTCGGTATGGTTGCCGCGCCAAGTCTCATTCGATCCAGCGTAGTAGCCGCCCGTATTGGCATAGGTGGACGACAGGAAATTGTTAGGGCCGATGACCGTCGCATTGCCGCCGCGATTGTCGAGCTGCAAGGTAGCCGTCTGGTTCGCGCCGATTTTCAGGAAATGGCAGTTCTGGATGATGCTTTCCTTGAACCCACGCGGATTCATCGCGATGTGATTCGTGTTATCGGCGAACATACAACCGTCAATACGCCAGAACCTCGCTTGGTCAGTCCCCGAACTGGTGGACTTGATCGCCGAGCCCTTGAAGTCGGTGAAGCGGCAATTCAGCAGCCGCGTGTGCGGTGCGCCATTGCCCGTCACGTCCAGGCCGATCGCGCCCGCCAGCGCCCAGCCGGAGACCAGGCAGTCAACGAGTTGGAAGCCGCTGGGCGTACCATTTTCGCCGTCCAGAAGGATCGCCTCAGTGTTCGCCACGGGTGCGATCTCGAATCCCCGTACTTGCCAGCCGCGAGCAAGCACCTTGATTGCCGGCGTGGCCGCCGTTGACGCCTTAATCCATGTCGCGCCGAAAGTATTGCCCAGCGTCGGGTTGACGGCGATCAGTTGGCCGAATGCGCATTCCGCGTTTGTGGGCGTCACCACGTCTTCGGTGTAGCCGCCGGGCGCTACGAAAATACGGGCGCGCCCGCGCGTACCGAGCGCGGCAGCCAACGTCATGCACGCGCCGATCGTCGCCTTAGCCGTACCCCAGGACAATCCGTCGTTCGCGTCGTCGCCTGCGCCGTCAGTATCAGCGAAAAACTCGGTGAAGAGTTGGCTTCCGCCCTGACTGACGCTTACGAGATGCTTCAGGTAGGCCAGGATCGACGCCGACGAGCCGGGCACGGAAACAGCCGCATCCTCTTTGTTACCGATCGCCTGAAAGTCGAACCTGTTTCTAGTTTCGTTCGGAACGGGAACTCGCGAACCCATAATCGACTCCTTGGTATGCCGCGCCCCGATTGACGCGGCTGGCTAGCATCGACTGACCTATTCGTCGCCGGGCGCGGTCGAAGCGGTCAGGTTTTGAATCACCCACACGTAGTCGAGCGCACCGATCTCGACGTCCCACGCGACGCGCGACTGGAACGCGATACGCGATCGCAGGAACGTTTCGGTGTCGCCGCTCAGGCTCACGAACTCAAAACGCAATTTCCACTTGCGGACGAATTGCTTTTTGAAGTTTCCGAGATGCCAGCAAGTCGCGGACATATCGTCCAGCTTCGATGAACTGAGCAACTGCGGACGCCAGCGGCCGCGCGGTCCCCAGTTGTTGACCTCGTTCTCGACACCCGGTTCCAGTTCACTATTAAGCGCCTTGGCCGCGGTTCCGACCAGAGCATCGGGGACGAGCAGCGTCGAACTCGACATCGGAATACTGATGCGCGTTCCACGGCTATTCCGCATGGTCGCCAGCCGAATGCGCGCATTATCCAAGTCGGTCGAATCGACCAGCGTGTTATTATTGATCCGATTGCCGAGCGGCGCTCGAGTGCCCGGCGTGTTAGCCGTGCTCGAATAGAGGGCGGTGCCCGCGCCATTCGGCCGGTGGACGAACGGCTCAGCCCCGGCTGATTTCGACCCATCGAAGTCGTAGACGCGCTTAAGTGTCTGCTCTTCGACTACATCGCCGGCGATCGAACCGAGCGCGTTGACGCGGCTCACGATATTCGCGAGATCGTTTTCGTCGATCATCTCGCCGGTGATCGACATGCGGCGTCCGTTGCGCAGCGATCGCACCTCGAACCGCTCTTCACCGGCTCCGATTTCCGGGAAATCCTTCCCTTCATCGACTCGAAGAATCTGGGTATCTTCCGTCAAAATGGCAGCGAATTGACTGACTTTCTTATTGTCGTCGATCTCTTTGACGAGTTCGCCGCCGATAGCCGGTACGTCGGTGAACGCCTCGTTAATTCCGGCGACCGTCAAGCTACCGGACAAGAGCGGGAACGCGCTGGCCATAATCACCCGCTGCTCCCCCATTACGTTTACCGTCGCTTCGACCTGCACTTCGCCTAACGCGAGATACATCCGCTTAAGATCGGTGACGTTTTCCCAACGGAAGTCGCCGTCGTCGATCAGCTTTTGCATCTTGCCCATAAATTCGCCGGGTTCATTTGATGCCACCGTGCGAATAGCATCGAGATCCATTCCCTGGCCGCCAACGCGAACGTCCGGGATAAAGCCGCGTCGCCGCTTTTTGGTTTTCGTATCAGGCATAGTTGCCTCCATTTCAGTGTTGCTCAGTTCGTTTAGCCTTGAGCCGTCCAGGTTCCGGTAAAGCCGTACACGTCCCACGTCCCGGCCTCGCTACACAGAATATGGACGGTTTCTCCGGCTGCGTTCGCGGTCAGATACTTCCCGGCCGCACCCTGTACGCCCGTTGACGGCAATGCGATCGTTTCGCTGCCGTTCGGGTCGATGCGAAGCTCCTGCGCGGCACCGACCTTGAAGAAATACTCCAGGCCGACTACAGCGGCCGGCATCGAGAATGTGACGGTGTCACCAGCTCCGACCGTCGTGTGAACGCTACCGCTCTCGGCAACCGTAAGCGTGTCGTCGGCCGTATGCGCTTCGACGATCCGCATCTCTTGCGTATCGGCTAGCTTCGACCACAAGCTCGCGGCCTCGTGGAACGTCATGCGAACCTGAGCCGTGCTATTGATTGTCGTGCCAGCGTCACCGGCCGCATCGTCAGATAGATGCCCCTGCTTCTGCGGGTAGTGTTCCTGCCCTACCGACCAGCCGAGAATATTCGATCCGGCCGTGACCGTCACCGCCTCGCTGCTGCTGAAATACAGCGGCGTGTTTTCGACGATCGCACTCGCGGCTGCGAGGTCGTATTCGAAGATATCACCCGGCCGCGGCACGATCACTTCGTAGTAGCCGGCCCGATCGCCCGATTTGATCTCCTCGTTCGCGATCGCGATATTCCCGTCCATCGCGAAGTCGGAATCGATCGGCACGTAAGCCGTATTCCCATTGCCCGTTAATTCCAAAATCTCGCCGCGTTTGATCGCCTGCGTTACACCCGCCTGGAACAACGCCAGCCGGACCATCTTCTCCGGTGCGCCATTCATGTTGCGGACCCAACGCACTTTGTTAGTCGCCATAATCAGTCTCCTTTCGCGTATTCCACGCGGTGTTTATCCGTTAACGCCGATCGAATTTAGCAGTGTCCGGTTAGAAACATCAGCTACCTTGGGCGTCTTCGGATCGCCCGATCCGCCCTCAATCTCGGTCGGCTCGGTCGTACCCACCGGCGTGCGCTGCTCGGCGTGCTTGGCCTGTACCGCCTTCAAGACGCCTTCGACGCTTAGGCTACGGTCGATCAATAGGCCGCTGGCGAAGTCGCGCAGGGATTCCGGCACGCACGCCATAACCTCAGCGCGACGGGCCTCGGCCTTGCGCGCCTCCAGCTCTTCTGGGATGGCGGGGACAATGACTTCGGTTGCCCGCGTTTTGTCCTCTTGCTTGGCCGCTTCCGCCGGGGCCGTCGGCTCTTGCGTCTTGTCGTCGGTTTTGGGCATAGCTGCCTCCTTTTTCGACGTATCCAATAAACGATCCACGGCCCCGGTGAGGCTGCGAATCTGCGAATGCAATTCCGCGTTTCCCGCTTCCGCCAGATTGCGGCGCAATGCGTCGGCGTCGGCTCCGACCGGCAGTACCGATGCCTCGAATAGTTCGCTCTTCTTGACGACGCGAGCCGGACCCTCGATCCGGTTCGCTCCCGTTCCGCTAACCTCCCCTTCATCCAATACCTGCACGCCGCCCGCGAGTACGCGAAAACCGATCGACATAGCACGTAGGAAATCGCCGAGCACGAGCTGCCAGATATCTTCGGCTCGTTCAGTTGTGGCGAATGTTACGACCATAATCAGCTCGCGGGCCTTTTTCGTAACCGCGGCGCGGCCAATCACTGCCGTGCCGGTCGAGCGGTCGTGAGCATCCAGGACGACCGGATTGCGTTTGAACCGCGCGAGGTCCATCCCGCCCAAACGCAGGTGCTCGCGGCCGAAGACCGTCTCAACGCCGTTCTCGGTCGCGGCAACGAATGTCGCGGTCCGCGCGTCCTCATCGATCGCGCGGACTTCGGCCGTATAGAACAGGTCGCGATAGAGCATGTCTTCGACTTCAGTGACCATTCGTACCCGTCCTAGACTTCGCCTGAAACGCCTGCTCGCGCATCCGGTTCAGCTCGTCGTCATCGTCGTCGGCGTCACGCTGCGCGCCGCCCGTCGCAACGCCTATTGAATCAAGCGGCGGAAGCCCGAGCTCTTCGCGCTTGCCGCGCTCGAGGCCAAGGTTCTTCCACATTTCGTCGGGGTCTTTCCCCAGCCGTATCCAAATCTCGGCTTGCGTCGAGATGAGCATCTTTAGCTCGATCTCATTCGCCTTTGCTTCCTTCACCGGGTCGATCCATTGCCAGCCGTCGCCGCCCCACTTGACCGCTCGTAGGTCCGCGTCGGTAATGCCACGCATACGGGCCGGATCGCGCAGCCGCTCATCTTCCATTACGGCCACCCATTGCCAATCGCTATGCTTGGCCGCGAACCACTTCCGCATCCCGGTGTATACCGGCCGCGTTTCGAGCAGGTCCGTTCGGGCGCTCGAATACGTGCTGTCGCTGAAGTCCTTCAGCACTACCTGCCAGGAGACGCCCAGGGCCGCGCCGATGCGGCGTGCGATCATCACGATGAACGGCCCGAGTTCCGGCGTCGGAAAATTCGGCAGTAGAGTTTCGATCGATTCGTCGGGCTGGAGCTTGAAGATCATGCCCGGCTCAATGTCCTGATCGAGTCGGAAGCCGTATTTCTCCTCCGTCATCGGCAGCATGTCGTCGATAGCGATACGGCTCTTAATGAATACGGCCAGGCAGGCCGAGATTTGCACGCGCTTCAGCGACGCCAGTAACAGTAGGTCTAGGTCGCGTAGGTCTTGCAGGATCGCATGAAACATCGGCACGCCGCGCGTCTGGCCCGGCCGGCGCGTCAGCTTTAGATGCCTGCATACCTTAGCTGAGACGCGCTGGAACTTGTGGGCGTCGCCCGTCGATGCAAGCTGATTCACGTCGCCCGGATGCCGCTTCCTAATGTGATAGGCGACCGGCCGCCCTAGCCGATCTTTCTCGACGCCATCGCGCACCTCGTTGCGCCCGCGATTCGGTTGAATGAACTTGCCCGGCGGAGTCGCTACGCGGTCAGCCTCTATCGCCTCGAAAAAGAGCGGGCCGCCCCCGCGCCGCTTGGTCTGTTTGTCCCAAATCTCGCCGTCTTCTAGTACGCGCTCTAAGAGCATTTGCTGCGCTTCAGCGTGCGTCAGATTATCGGCCGGATAGAGTTGGTCCTTGCGTTCCTTCCAGACTGCCTCCAGCGTCTTGTTTTTCTCGGGATCGTCCGTCATTGCCTGCGGGCGCAAGCCCGTGCCGATGATATTGCGTACGAACGTCTGAGTGAGTCCGCTGGCGATCGGATCATCGCGCCCGAGTTCGCGGCTGCGATCGCGTAGGGCTCCTAGACCGGGGAGGATTTCCGCATCGGCCGAACGACTGCCGCCCAGCCAGGGTGTATTGCCCGCTGAGGTTTTGGCCGCCCGGTATCCGCGAGCGTGCATCGCCGCCATAAACACGTTGCGGTAATCCGGGTCGCGCTCGAAACGGCGGAAATGGACCCGCATCGCCGCCTTGCGTGGGCTGAATGCCCGCACGACGGTATCGACAGCCTTTTCGAGCCGGGTCGTCTTCATTGGATGAAGTTAGTCCTCGTCGTCGCCAGCCGACGCTGATCGCCCGTAGTGACCGCCGCCTCGGCGTCGTCCATCAGCACTTTCGAGCGCTCGAGCGATACGCGCATTTGGTTTCGCATCCCGTTACCGACACTGGCCTCGACACTTAGGCCGTTTTGAATCATCTCGGCCTTGGTCAGCTTCTTGCGCGCCGTCGCGAAATCGCTGCTCTCAACCGCGTCCGCACACTCGGCGAGCGCGTCTTGGAACGACGACA
Source organism: uncultured bacterium (assembly GCA_965371245.1). Classification (GTDB taxonomy): domain Bacteria; phylum Planctomycetota; class Phycisphaerae; order UBA1845; family UBA1845; genus CBDUXT01. The sequence continues at coordinate 37,801 of CBDUXT010000037.1, forward strand.
TCGTGATAGTGGTCGTAGCCATCGCGCGTAAGATAGCCGCGATAGCAAGGGCGGGTTAGCTAGAATCGGTACAGGTTGTAGCGATTATTTGGAGGTGAGTTGTGCGAGATAGTAGCCGAGCGCTAGGAGCCCAAAGCCCAATCCGCCCCAAATAGCGACCGCGGCCGCGTGCCTCCAATCGGCTGTCTCGTCCGCTTCGTTTCCCACGCGATACATCATGCCCGGAACGAACGTCGGCTTGTCGCGTACGGATTCCGGGCCGGGATTGCTGCGCGTTCCGTTCCTAATCCCGATAGCTTCCGCTTCACGCTCGCGGGCCGGATCGACTCGGCGTGCGGCCCAATCTATACACGCTCCGCATTGAATGCATATCCAATTGTTCGGATACCGTTCAGTTCCAGCAGCAAACAATGTCGCCTTCCCGCAACGTGGGCAGAACCGCGGCGTATCACAAGCGAGCCGTGGCAGAATCGGGCCGATCGGTCGGACCATCTTCATGCTCCCGTAGTCGATGCTCATTTTAGAAGTTGATGCAAACCGCGGCTTCCGCCGTTTCATCATCGCTCGGCATTTCATCGTGCTGCCCGCAATGCCCACCTGGCCGAACGTTCGCCCAAATCCGGACGATTTTCACAGTATCAATATCATCAAATGCAGATTCGTCGAAGCCGGGCGTAACACAACGCAAATTGCCGCGTTCACGCACGATAGCCTGTAGTCGGGAAATCACTTCGTCGGTCTTCACATCAAACCTCCTTCACCGCCAACTGCCAACAGTGCCCGCAGCATATGCAGCGGAACCACGCCACGACCGTACCGCTCGACGTACAGCGGCTCGATTGCCCGCCTACGTCGGTTCGCACGCGACGGCATTCCGGACATGGTGGCGACTGGCGGCGGACCTTCAGATACACCGTCGGCATCGCGGCACCCTTCGGCCAGAATCGCTCGGCGCGCGGCCGCTGAACCATAACCGGCGGCGTCTGCGTCTCGATCGGAAGCTGGTCGGCTCTCGACTTAGTTCGCGTTCTCTTCTGTTTCTTCGACATTGCAATCATCTTCCGATCTTCCAATTTCTAGCGCTGTTAGAAGTACGTGGGGCATAACCGCCCGCCGCTGCCCGTTGCGGCCGTTCGATGCCGGGCAACTTGACGCCGCACGCCACGGCCGCACATACCTGATACACCTCGTTATCCCAAAAGTGATTCGCCATCCCCGGCCGCTTTTTCTCCCACGCCGGAATCGCGCGTGTACGGTTGAATCGTTCGCTCGCCAAGTGCCGCAGATACGCCCGCACCGTGTTTGAATGAATGCCTAGAATCGGCATGCGCCAGTAGCCGGGCTCGCCGGACGGGACGCGGAGCAACCGCCGCACAAGATGCTTGCCCGCGTTGACATCGACATAGCGAAACGTTCGGCCGCGGCTATCAACACTTGGTTTCGCCGGCCAGAGCGATGCCCGCGTGCCCGCCTTCTGGCCCTTGATCGTCTTCCACACACCGCGACCGCGTGCGGCCTGCCAGCCCGCTACGACGTCCGGCTCGTATCCGCGATCGATCAGCCCGAGCGTCTGGTCGATATGCCCGACAATCCCGCCGTCCATCGTTACCCGATCCCACCCAGTTCGGCACAGCTCGTCTACTTCATCGAGCGCCTTGGAAATCAAGAGCGCCCGGCGACGGACTTTTTCGGCCTCCGTCTCATCGCGGCCTCGCAGTGGTTTCTGTTTCGTCCCGAGCTCGATTAGCCAGCTATCGCCCGTCGCCTTTTTCCACGCGCGAATCAGATAATAGACGTAGCCGCTCTGAACATCGACGGTTACTGTCACTACGTCGGCCTCAGACGGGACGGTTCCCGCGACGTAGCCTTCGACGGCGTGTGATGCGATCTCATCTTCGGTCAAGGCTTCCTCATCGATCTCGGGCTCAGCCCACGGCCGCGCCTGTTCATTCTGCTGGTGCGTCTTGAGCCGATCCGGATCGCCCTGGATTCCAATCCATTCGGCGGCCCGGTCGCCCCACGATTTGCCGAGCAGCCAATAGTAGGCGTTGCACCAGAATCCGGCGGCCGACGTGTTGCGCTTCGTGTCGGGATAAATGTCGGCCGTGTTCAGGTCGATCGTCACGCCCCCGGCCGGTGGGCTCAGAATCCAATCGGCGTCGGGCGGCATCGACGCCCAGACGAAACGATCGAGCATCTCCGGCAGTTGGTCGAAGATTATTCGGTGGGTGCAGGCGTCACGAATATCGTTACCGTCCGTGTCCCGCTTCCGTCCGGTCTGAGTTTCCCCACCGCCTCTATTCTCTGAATTATGCATCTCTCTATCGTGCCCGTGTCGCGGATCAGTGCCACTTCGAGATCTGCATCCGTCCACGCATCCTGCATCGCTTCCTTTACAATCATTCGCACACCTCATCCAACATTCGTCCCGAGCCGCAACCGGATCGTCCCGGTCAAACTCAAAGCGATCGAACTCGATTAACTGATACGTCCCACACGACAAGCACGGAACGAACGGACAGAAGAACGCCGAGCCCAGCATCGAACGCCACAGCCACGCTTCGATCGTGCTGGCCGTGCCCGCGAACAGGAGCGATATCTGATCGGCCGGAAAGCTCTCGGTTCGCGAGACGCCGTAGTCGGCCGCGTGCCCGAACCGCACTAGGCTTTCGATGTACGCTTGCAAGTCGTCGAACGCGCCAACGGGCGCGGTGAAGCCCGATAGCGACCCGATCGATTCGGCTCCGGTCATGTGCCAGGACGTGCCGTTCTTGAAGTCTCGCCGATCCTTCGTGCCGCCGAAATCGGGATTCTCGAAAAACAACTCCGCGAGCGGTTCATCGGCCTGCATGGCCGGCTCAAATTTCTTGCGCCACTGAGTTGCCGCCAGCTCGCGTGAGCCCGCGACGTACATGCACGATACGCGGCGGTAGTGGATCGCGTAGAGCAGCATGGCCGCGACAATCACCGTCTTGCCAAACGCTTGCGGGGCGGTCATCAGGATCGTTCGCGTCCACTTGGGATCTTCGATCGATTCAAGCGGTGCGCGTTGCAGCGGAAACGTGTCGGGATTCCACGGAATCGATCCGCCGTGGCTACGAACGGCCGGGCCTTCGGTGATTCGGACATGCTCTTGCGCCCATTCGATCAGCCCCTGCTCGCGGCGCGGTCGCCAGAAGTCGAGTACGGCGGCGGGAATGTCGAGGGTTGCGGTCAATTCTGCATCCAACATGCGGCCCGTAACCGCAGATTCCATAACAATGACGCGCTAGTATACGGGTTGCTCTTCCCGTATAGCTTTGTCCACCTCTCAGCCTCGCGAGTGACGAGTGCGCCAGGTGTTCCGTCTTCCCACTGAAAGCCTACGGCGAATTCAAGAAAGTGATCGATGGTCTGTTTAATCGCAATATCGTGAATTTCCAGCGATGGGAGCATCATCTCGCCTTCATCCGATCACCCCGAGCGCCTTTACGACGAGCTCTGCATCCGATATTCGGCCAATTATACGCAACTCGGCGCGCACTTCGCGGATCGCCCGGTCGCGCGGCCAGCCTGCTGCAACGGCGTCGGAAACAAACTGCGGTATCGATACGATAGCGCCGAGTTTTTCCGCTTCGACGATTTGCATACCGAGCGGGACTCCAACCGTGTCGGACATGAAAAATGCGCCGCCCATTATCGGCTTGCCCGTAACGGTGTAACCGATACGCTCGACGTGCTTTCGTACGGTTTTCGCTTTCATCCGATCGCTCCCAATGCCACCGCCAGTGATACCGCGGCAATCCACGCAACGGCGACGGCCGTAGCCCAGTAGCCGATGCGCTCGGAGCGGCGCAGGTCGGCGTCTCTCGCCTTGCAAGCCCGCACGTCGGCCGCTACGGCGCCGAACGCACCCATGATTCGCACAGACAGCTCAGCTTGCTCGGCGTCCAGGTCGCGCCCGAATTGAGTCGCGTACTCGGCTGGCGTACACAACCCGCCCGCACAATCAGGCGATGCGGCGGGTAATCTGCCGATTTCGCGTTCGCCTTCTTGTACCAGAAGTTCGCCGAGTTCGCGTGCGGTCATCGCGGCGGACAATCCCTTTGCGGCCCGCCGTCGGTCTCCACATTTATGACGACACGCTTCGCATCGACCGCGACCAAACTATCCTCATCGAAGTAATGCGCGTCTCGCATCTTGCCGTCTTTGTCAAGTTCCGGAGGTTTGATAGCGTATTGTATGCAACCCGTCAGATACTCGACCTTCGCCGTCACGACGCCTTCGAATCCCGTGACGATGTCGCGCGCTCGCGTGCCCAGTTCAAATCTCATTTTCGATCCTTTCGAGTTAAGGTATATTTGGCTCTCATCTCATCTTCTCCAACCGTTTTCGCAACCGCCCGCGTATCCGCTCAAACTGCCCCTTGATCTTCATCTTACGGGTCTTGGACGCCGAGCTTGCCGCAATCAATTCGCCCTCATCGAGCGCCGCCGCATAGAGGCCGGACAGCGTCATCAGCGTCTCGACGTAGCGCGTGTGCAGAATCATCGTGCCATCCAAGCGCTTGCGCTTGAGCCGCGCCGTCTTCGCATCCTCGACCAACTTCGCCAGCTTGGCTTCGGACATCGAGTCGCCGATATCGCCCTCGGGCGTTTCCTTTTTCTTGTAGTAGTCGCAGACCAACCACCGCCCGATCTCCAGCAAGTTCCACGCGCCGCGCCGCCCAACGTCATAGCCGGTCGCGGCCTCCATCTTCGCCCGCCAGTTCGTTTTGATCGAACCCTCGGTGACGCCGTAGAACGCCGCGACGTCGCTGAGCTTGCCGACGATGTGAGGTTGGTCGGGCATGACTAGGATTCAGGGTACGCACGGTCCAGTTGCACTATCGTGATGGGCCGGCATGGCAACTCGTTCGCCGCCTTCTCCGCCACCGCTCGGTGGCGAAACAGGCGAACGGACCGCGATTCGATACCCGATAACCCCGCCGTCCATATATTCGCGGCGCTCAGAAACAACCCGCGACCATTCACGAGCACGAACGGACCTTCCGTAGTAGGCCCGCCGGTCGCAATCTTCGGCCGGTCTAGTTCGCACTCGAAATAGTTCCGGAGGACTACGATCGCCAGCTTACGCATTAGTCCCTCGTTGTCTGAAAACGATGAGGAATCGCAGTCGCTCTCGTAGACCCGTAACGCGATGATCGGCGCACACGGATCGCACGTCTCGGTTCCGTCAAGTAGCCGATGCCAAGTCAGGCAGCCGGACAGCTTCACTGGCGGGGCGATCTCAATCGTTGGTTCACTCGGCATTGTGTTCATCCTTGCGTTTAGTGGTGCCCAGACCGCGGCTTCTATCTCGGCGAAGCGGCTGTATTCGTCGAAACTGGCTACGATGGCTGGTACATCATCCAGCGGGCTGCCTCGCTTTTGCATTGCAATCATCCTCGCTTTCGGGTATCAAGCCCTCGACAATTCGGCCCGGTCCCGCGCCGGAATCGACGGCGAGAAATCGCGGTAGCGCGGGCGTACTGGCAATCGACGTCGAAGACTGCTGAAGCGATCGGACTCGCCGAACCGAAGATCGGGACGCCACGGCTTTCCCCGACGCGGACGGGACCACCCCAGAGGCAATCCGATCGCATGTTTGTCGGGAACTCACCCCGCCCCGACAGGTGCCGTTTTTCTGACACCCCATAGGGACGGTTGCGCCCGGACCCGATCCCCTGTGGCTCGCCTTGCCGCGAATTCCCTTGATAGCCATAAGTCACGTCATACACTGGCTTTACGGTGCGCGCGCAAAAAAGGTGTTCGATGTCCGGCGGCGACCGCCCGCACCTGGGCCTCTAGAAGTACCTTTTTTAGCCTAATAATGGGGGTACGACCTGCATCGTACATTCGATTCCAGCCCGCTATCGCCCTTTTTCCTAGAATTGCACACCCTATTTGCATATCACTTCACACGTCTCTATCGGCTTCAGCTCCAGTTCCGTGTAGTCCTGCTCGCCGTAGTTCACAAGCTCGCGCTCAGCGAACTCGCGCTCTCGCTCTTCGTATCGGCCAATCACGACGACCGTGCCATCGGTAGGCGAGCGGCCCGTCAGCTTCCACGTGAACACGCGCTTGCGCTGCTTGACGTGCAGCCTCACTCTGCCACTCCCCACACCAGCGGCCACCACCACAGCCATGCCACGGTGATCGCAATCAGCGCGAACACGACGAGCCAGCCGAAGCGTGTGTTTCGGGTGCGGCGCGTCATAGCTTAAACCCCACAACGTCGATCGTTCGCTGGTCGCCCCACATAAGAGTGCCATCCGGCCCTTCGGCGATCAGCTTGCCATCGCCGTTCCATACGCGCCAGTGGCAAAGGCTATATGTTCCTGCGGTTAGAGTCGGCTTCGGCTTCGGCACCTCCAACGGCGCACGAAACAGCACGGCAATTGGCACGCACGCCGCTCCGATTGCGGCCACGGCGGATTGGAAGAATGTTCGTCGCGTCATGTGTTCGGCTCCGTGACGTGCCCAGTCTCGAAATCCGGACACGGCGTGTATGCGATTTCGCACACGCTATCGCTGCTTCGAGCCCAAATGATGCCGCTGCCAGTGCAGGCTCGGCATGGGCACCGCTCATGAAACAGGGCACTTGTGCGGCGTCATTCGCCGCCGCCCGTCTCAGCCAGCAACCGCTCCACGATCGCCTCCAGCCGATCCAACCGACTCGGCCCGGCGTTCGGCGGGCTGGGCGCACTGGCACGTTGCGCCAGCACGCTGCTGATAAGAGACTCTAGCCGATCCAGCCGGTCGCCGATGAATGCGAACCGCTGGCTCTCGATCGCGCTAACGGCTGCGGCCTGCGCTCCGATTACCCCACTCGAATCGCCCGCGAAGTTGAGAGTCTTCTGGCTCCCATCCGCGCCGGTCTCGTTGTACCCCAGCGTCGCGTTGCGGCTGCTATGAATGACCAAGTTGCCGTCGGCGTCGTAGCCGAGCGCCCGCAAGGGGATGGCGTAGGTCGCGGTCGGCTGGAATAGCGAATTGGTGCCGACGCAGCCCATGCCGCTCCCTGCGAGCAGGATCAGCGCCATCAGTTTACGCATTGGTTTTCTCCGGTTCAGGACACAGGTGAATATTTAGGAAACGATCCAATCGCCAACTTCAGCGACCTTTGGAATTGTTCGTCCCAGAACATAAAGCACGCGAAGCACATCGGCGTGTTGTAGCGGACCGGCTGGATCGGCAAGCACGGCCGTTTGCACATCGTGCAATTCTGTTTCGGTACGGCGATCGCCACATTTTCGCCGATCATTAGCACGGCCACCATTGCGGCGAGCGGCAAAAGAGCAGTAGGAAAAATTGGAATATGAAAATCATCGCTTGTCTCCGTTTAGTTTCTCAAGTGCTGTGACTACCTGCCGATTCGTTTCGTTGATCGCCCCGAGCGCCGACGTGGCCTCACGTTGAACGTCGTGACATTCCTTCGCCATCACCGCCCGATGCTCGCGCTCGGCGTCTGTTGCTTTCTCGAGCGCGGTTTCGCGGCGGGTGATGAACCGAAGAAACAGGATCACGACCGTCACGACCGCAACCGCGGCGGGACTCGCCTTGCCCAACTCTGTCAACCACTCAGGCATTCATCTTCCTTATACCGTCGCTCCCGCGAACTCGAATTTGCCCTGCCGCACTTCGGCCTCGACGCGGTGGCAGGCGATGTCGAAATACTTGGGCTCGATTTCGATGCCAATACACCGCTTGCCGAGCCGCTCGCAGGCGGCTGCGACCGGACCGCTACCCATGTACGGGTCTAAGATCGTGTCGAATTCGGCGAGCCATCGCAGATTCAGCACCCACTGCATGAGCGCGACCGGCTTCTGTGTCGCGTGGTAATTCTGGCCGTGTTCGGACGCCCTCATCATGCCGTTCCATAGATGCTCGAATCGGCGGACGCCCTTGACGACGTTCGTCCACGCAAGCTCACACGTCGCCTGATCCAATGTATCGGGGCGACGCTTATCCCACACGAGCCATCCGGATGATGGCGGCAGCTTGTCCGCGTAATAGTTAGCGCCCCACAGCACGCTCGGAACATTCAGCGCTAGGATCGGCGACGGATTAAACGGCTTATCGTCGCCCTCGATAGTGGGGTAATCGTTGCTGTGAGGATCGCGCCATATCGGCTTCCCCAAATCTCGGCAACCCGCCAACCTGCCACGCCCACGCGAACGGTAATCGACCGGGTGCCCGATACCATACGGAGGATCAGTTACCACCGCATCCACGCTCCCCGCTCCCCGCCTCCAGCGTCGGCAGCACCTCCCGGCAATCCCCGAGAATCAGCCGATGCGGCCCGATAAGCTCCTCACTCATCGTAGCCCTCCAATGGCCACGGCCAGCGGAATCGCTAGCTTGGCACCTGCGATCCGCTCAGTGCTGCAATCTGCGCGATCGGCCTCGCTGCGTAGGACCAAATACAGCGATCTCGGAATCGGTACGGACGCGCTGGGGCTCATATAGCGCGGAGCCCGACTGTCACCAGCCGAACCCCGCGCCGGACAGAGTGCCCCAGAGGGGCTGTTAGTTTGATACGGGCTCCGCTCCTCAGTCATCGCAGCCCCCAATCGCGAGCGGGCCGAGCGTTCGGGCCTTTGTGGGGGGTGGGACGTTGCCTAGCCCGTCGCTTCAGGGAAACGGAGGATCGAAAAGCGCGGAACCCGGCCCAGGAGAACCGAGCCCCGCGCCGTGGAAAGAAGCATCGCCGGGGTTGGAATCGAACCAACGAAGGCTGGGTTATGGGCCCAGCGTGAATCCAATTCTCCCGGCAGTTTGTGATAGGCTGGGCGGATTTGAAGCCCACACGGACGCCCGCTGCGATTCGTGGGGCATTCTGGCGCGTCTGCTTCGTCACGTCTCACCTCGCTTTCCCGGTTTAGCCGCGTCGGCGGGCGGTGTCAAGCCCGCTTCGCCGCGCAACCGCTCCAACCACGGATCAGGCCCCTTAGTAAGCTCCCCCGCCCACCGCACAACGCACGCGCCATCGGCCGTTGTCACCCAGTAGTCATCAAGGCCGCCCAATATCAGCACAAGAAGCGACCGCAACCTATCAATTTCGCGCAACAGCCTCCGCCTATCAGACATTTCTCCAAGCGTTAGCATTGCGTGCCCTCCGCGTCGGCGGGCGGTGTCAAGGCGTTTTCGGGTGCTGGCACCATGTTCGCTACGCGCTCGATCCGCTTCGCGGTTGTGGCGATCTCTCGCTTCAGCCGATCCAGCTCGGCCAGCAACTCCATTACGATCTCGTGGCCAGCGACGCTAAGCCAAGCGGCCTTGTCCCGCATCTCCGCGATCCGCTCGTTACTCAACATGAACTGCCTCGAATACGGCCTCTTTCAGAATCAGGGTTCGCGTCCCCGGCGGCAACGCCAGCCAGAAACAGTCACCGCCGCCACCCGCCGGTGAAAGTTTGTAGCAGAAAAATCGCCCATTACGGTCTTCGCTCTTGTAGTCCACCAGCAAGGCGCCGTGCTTAGGGTGCTCCACAAAGTCCAGCAGCTCTGCCGGCGGGCGCCTGAAGCTGCCAACAGGTGTCGCAGTGATGGTGATTTTACAGGTTGGGTGCCGTTTCATTTGGTTTCTCCGTTCGTGATCGACTTGTCACTCAGCATGGCTCGCCTCCCGCCAGCTTGTACCCGCACAACTTCATAATCTCGCCGACGTTGTGCATGGTAATCAGCGCGCCGTTAATCCTCCCTCTCGATTCCATCATCAGCCGCGCAGTTGCCTGCACGCTGCCGTCCACTTTGGCGACCTCCTTCTCGTGCGCCATGATCCAAGCCCTCAATTGATCCCACCCGCGGCCGTTCGGAAGAAGCCCACTGGCTTTCACGTCCGGTGCCCAGCCTTCGTAGCGCATCGTGTTGCATTTTTCTTTCACGGCGTTAAACACCTTTGAAACAAGGGCTGCTCCGACTGGTGGGCTGATCCTGACTGCTATGTCGTAGAATGCCGCGCCTTCGAGCCACAAGTCGAAATCGTTAGCGCTGAGATACCTCTCAATGCGAGTTCTTTTTGCAACATCAACCTTGAACATCGCTCGTCTCCAGCGTGGCAACCCGCGCCTCTACCGCGTCAAGCCGCTGGCTATTAGTCAGCGGGTTCGGTATCGGCTCCGGCTTCAACTTCGCGAGGTCGGCGGCGACTGTTTCAATTGGACGTGGCCCGCCGCCATCCGGTACGCGGTGGTCGGCATATATCAGGATGCGGCGGCTGGTGGCTGCAAGGTCGGCTATCGAAGCATAGTTGAAGCCATCCGCCTCGCCGTCCGCCGCGAATATCCATTGCATCGCCGCGTGCTCGATCGTCACTTGGCCTGAGCGATCATGGCCGTAGCTGGGCGGCACGGCGATCCGCTGCGAGGCTGCGAAACCAGGCGCTTGTCCAATCTGCGAGTAGAGGTGGCTGTCGCTGGAGACACAGCCGGGCACGATATAGCGGGGAAACGAATCGCCTGCCAGTGTCACGGCCTGCTCCATTGCCTGCACAAGCGGAGGGCCAACTGCATCGTGAATGTCCGACCGCTCGCGGATTATCCGATAGATCGTCGTCGGCTGGTCGTACTGAGGCTTCTCGGGCTCCATGTTGAACGCGGCCTTGATGCCGAACAGGCCGGCCTCTTTCTCCAGCAGATCGAACCGCTTATGGTAAAACCCGGCATCGAACATGTGGTCGTTCGGCTCCTGCCCTGGCAGATCCGGCCAGAGTGAACGCAGCAGGATCGGCTCGGCGCTGTGCTCGCGGCAGACGACGATCGCCTGCCGGGCTTCGCTCTGACGGTGGTGCGCGTCGCTGTATCTCTGCTCGCCATGGTGCAGGTCAATGAACGGGTAACGATACGATCCCTTGCCGCGCAGCAACACCTCGCTGAGCACGCCGCTCGACAGGGCCGTCCGCAGGATGTCGAGATCCATGTCGTCAAACAACGGCCACCAGAAAATGTGGGTCGAATCGCTACCGCGTAGGCTCGCGTCAGTTTTCATCGGTTTTCTCCGGTTCGGGTTTCGCGGACAGGGCGGCTCGTGCAAGAACACCGCCATCTTTATTGATGCCCGATTTCGGTAGAAAAAAGGCGCGGCACTGCGTCATATATCCATCGTGATGATCCCAGCTTTCGGTGTCGCCATAAACTTCTAGCGCTTCCCGCAGCCGCTCGTCCTTCGCCTCACACGATTCAATTAGCACCGCCAGCGCATCGAGAATCGGGTCATCGGGCACGTCCGCGTCGAGCCGTTGGCAAAGCTCATCGATTCGCGTCCGCGTCGCATACTTGCTGTGCCAACCGTCGCCTTTCGGCAACTCGATAAGGCGCAGTCGTCGGCGACAGTCCCGCACCTCGCGCGCGAGGATAGGTGCGTCGTCGTAGACCTGCTTGATAAATTCTGGCGGAGGCGTTCCTTCTGGGCAACCTTGCAAAACTCGGTCGGCAGCCACGGCGGCGGGGTCGTCAGGCATCGCGGCCCGCACACACTCGCTATCAGGCAGCTCGAAGTCACTGAAAACCAAATCTTCGGATCGCTGCGCCTCAATGTTCACCTGAGCAATGAGCATATTCCCGATGCCCTGAGCGTGCGCGCGCATCGATTCGGGCACCAGCCGAAGCGGAATCTCAACCTCCGCGCCCGGGTGCCACTGGCCCATAATAACCCTGATCGCGGGGCCGCCCGCTGCGTGCTTTACGCGCCTGATTGTCATAATCGTGCGGTAGGTTTTTACGGCGGGCTCGTCAGCCATCATCTATCTCCTTTACGCACGCATCGACTTCGGCCTCACTGATGTCTTCGCCGTAGAACTCTCGAAAGTCGCGCGCGTTGCGTTTCAGTTCGGCCAGCAGCCTGAGAAGGCGGTGGCGGTAGCCCGATTCTTTCTGCACCGCGCGGGCGAGGGACAAGAAGTGGTTGCGTTCTATCGCCCGCAATGTCGCCAGTAACGAGCTAGCCATCGCGCTGGACGCCTTGATAAACTTGGCATGCAGTTGGATATAGTCAGCAGCCGCGGCGGCGGGGTCGTCGAGCATCGTCGTTCTCCTTCGCGGCCGTGGCCGGCAGGATCGGTATTAGCTGAAGGTGTAGCCCAATCGCGTTCGCGATGGTTCGCATTTTGGGGGCGTGGTCTTCGCAGACTCCAACCTCGTCGTCGCCAGGCCAAGTGAACCGATACGCGGCCGGGCACTTACAGCCCTGTTGATTGCAGTCCATCGTCGCTCTCCAGTTTCGCTTGTTCCATTTGCTCCCACACCACCGCCGCCCACTTCTGCAAGTCGGCGACCGGCACGATCGGGTATTGCTGCGCGGGCGGCTCCGGCTCCATGTACGGAAACATCGTCGGCGTGTCGGTCATTGTCTCAGCCTCAGCTCTGCGTCGCGAATCTTCTGGATCGCCGCAAGCGCCGCGTCGTCCGGTGTTGCTCGGCTCGCGCGGTAGACGTGGCCGTTGTGCCGGATGCAGCATTCGTGCCGTCGAAGTGTGCGCCCTTTACGGGTGCGTCCATTGGCGACCCGCATCGACCAGAAGTGATATGCTTCCAGTTGATCTGCCCAAGTGCTCATGCCGTTGCCCTCGCTTTCGCGGCCATCACGAAATACCGCCGCACGATGTCGTTGAACTTGCGATTAACGGTAGCCAGGTAGTGCCGCTGGCGGTACTCACGTCTACACGCGCCCGGATTGCCGCACACACCAAACGAGTTTCGGTCCTGTATCGGCACTCCGCATAGACGGCATGTCCGGTTCAATCGATATTGCCGCGCTGGCTTTGTGCCTTGCTCGTAGAACGCAACGGATGCATTGAATCCATGGCGGGCGACATGGCCGCTGACAGCCTGCACTGTCACCCCAGCCGACTCAGCCAGCATGCGTAGCGGCCGCGGGA
>CBDUXT010000038.1:0-50459 GCA_965371245.1 uncultured bacterium
GTAACAGCGTTTCCGATCCGCCAGTAGCTGCCTCAACTCGTCGAGCCCCGTCTTCTGGGTCAGTGGGGGACGCGAGTCGATCGTCTTGGGGTCGGCGTGCATGCGATCCCACAACACCTCGGGTGAGGCCGTCAGCCAGACGACGTTTGCGACAGACCGCAACGAACTTGCGTTCCCCGGGTCGAGCACGGCGCCGCCGCCGACACTGATGACGGCTGCGGCCGTTCGCACAGCGCGTATGAGGGCATCGGACTCACGCTTGCGAAAACCGGACTCGCCTTCAACTGCGAAAATGTCCGCGATGGAGCAACCGGCCTCCTCCTCGATCATCGCGTCGGTATCGACAAAGGCACCGCCGAGTAGCCGGGCGAGCTCGCGTCCGACGGTTGACTTGCCGCTGCCCCTGAGGCCGATCAGCGCGACGCTACGTTTGTTCGGATCCAGTCGAGCGGCGTTCATGCACCTGCCTCGGTCGTAGGACCCATCTCTCGTCGAATCCAGCCCAGTGCGGCCGCCGTATCCGGAGAGCGTCCGGTCCACAACTCGAACTGCACGGCCGCCTGACGAACGAACATGTCCAGGCCACTGAGCGCCTTCGCCCCCGCTGCGGCCGCGTCTCGCAGAAGCCGTGTTTCCAGCGGGTTGTAGACCATGTCGAACACCAGTCGGCAGCCCGCCAGCGAGTCGGGCGGCAGCGGGCTCGCCTCGACCTCCGGCCACATCCCGACACTGGTGCAGTTGATGACGACCTCGCCGGTTCGTTTCGTGCGAGCCTCCCACGGGGCCGGCGTCGCGTTGTAGGTCTCGGCCATCCGCTTCGTCTTCTCTTCGGTTCGCCCGTATAGCGTGACGTGGCAACCGAACATCGGCAGGCCGTACAGGACGGCCATGGCGGCTCCCCCGGTGCCGAGCACATCGACACGGACGCCCTGCAAGTCCGGTCGGTCGCATCCCAGGGCGTCACAGATGGAGGAGACGGCCGCGTAGCAATCCGTGTTGAACCCTTGCGTCTCGCCCGAGCGAAACGAAAGCGTGTTCAGCGCCCCGATGCTGCGAGCCATGTGATCCGCGCCGTCGCCGATCCAATCGAGCGCTGTCGTCTTATGCGGAATCGTGACGCTAAGCCCGGCTACATCGAGCCACTTACGCTTCCGACATCCATCGAGAAACCCGTGCAGCCCATGGCTCTCCCGGCCGACTAGAAGCGGGAGATAGACCGCGTTGATCGCCGCTTCGGCAAACCAGTGGTTCATCAGCAGGGGGCTGAGCGAATGGGCGACGGGATCGCCGACGACGCCGAACACCTTGGTGTCCGCGTTGATATTGGCCCATCGATATCGCTCGACCATTTCGCGAAGCGTTACCTGACCCGGCGCCGTGGCGGTGCTGGTTTCCAGCGTGCAGTATGTTGCGAACGCGCCGAGTTTCTTGGCCAGTACACGGGTCCACAGTCCCGCCTCGCCCATCGCGATAGCGGTTACGCCGCAAGCGCGCGTCGTCGGCGTCCCAGGGTTGGCGCTGCTTTGCAGCGCGTCGAGTGCATCGAACGTGTCACCGATGTGGTTTGCGGTGTATGCGACCTTCGCGGCTGCGGCCTCGGCCACGCTGCCCGCATCGTCGATGATCGCCCGGAGCATGGAGCGTCGCACGGAATCCTCGGTTGATCCCGTCGCGTCGGCGTTTCCGGTGTTTAGCTGTGACGTGTAGTCGTGCGCGAATCCGTCGCCGAAATCATGAGCCGACAAGATCAGCCTTTGGGTTGGCTCGTCACTGCCCAGTGCTTTGTGCAGGATCGCTCGCGCCTCCGCGGATGCTTTCCAGTCGGCCAACTCGAAGTCGATCAGAGCCGTTGTCCTTGAGGCAGCCCCTGCGAGCTGCGCCAGCCGCTCAGCGAGCGTGCCGCGAAAGGCGCCGCCCTCGGCTTCACTGCGACAGGTGACGATCCACGTGTGGGTGCGGTTGCCGTTCAGGTACTCCGCCAGCCCGCTCGCGTTTTCGGAGAACGTGTCGATGCGAACCTCGACGGCCTCAGCGCCGCCCGACCACGCCCGTGAGGCGAGCGCCTCGAGTTCCGCAAGCGTTTTCGGCGCGATCGAGGCAACCAGTAAGGTCATTCGGCGAGCATCCGCGTGGGTTCGACAACAATCGAAGACTATACCCCGAAGAGACGATCGGGACGAGACGGCCGCCCGAAGCACGGAGGGAACCGCCCGCGGCGCCGGGATGAGGTACTCGAACGACTGCTTTGCCGCGCGGGGCGTCGTTCACGGTTGAACCGAACGACGGAACCCGCGTCACGGTTACGTTACACGCAGAGGACCGGGCCGGGCTCAAATCACTGGTGCTCGCACCGATTCGGTCCAAGCGCAATGGGCGGATCGTAAGGGTGCGATTGAAAGCACCCAACAAGCCGCTTTGGCTGCGAGGGCTCGACAAGCCCTGTTGGTTCGAGGTTGATCGGAAATCCAAGACGCTGTACGTGCAGATCAACCAGATGTTCAACGCTGCGTCCGAGTCACCGCGCAAGTTCTTCGACCGCGCGACCGGCTCGACGCTCGTTCGCGGCAGCGCGGAAAGCTGCGCCGAAACGTACATCCGCAAGTGCTCGCGCGGCTCGCCGCGCCCGAAGCAGTCATCAAACTCGCCCGGAAAACACACCAACTCCGACTCCAATCGAGCAATCTCTGTCGCATCCATGCCGTCAGTCCTCCAATGACAAACATTGGGAAGACTTCATCGGCCCAACTCACAGCTCGATTTGAGCCTATACGGCGCTGTGGTATTAAGTGCGGCGGCGGAACTCAGTGCCTCACCGCGTCACTCGGTGCGGCCATGCTGACGTTGTCGCCAGCGTTCCTCCGCCTCGGGCGGGCGGATGTAGGTCGGCGTGAGGGATCGGGCCTCGTGGAATCGCCCCTGCCGCGCGAGCGAGACGCCGAGTTCGTAGACCGCCTCGGCGCAGGGCACGTGGAGCGCCTCGGGCACAACGTCCCAGCCCGAGGCTTCGGCTACATCACGGTACTTGGCAACCCCTTGCCCCGTAACCGCACAGGCCAACTGGCGCGAGACATTGGTGGCCAGGAACTCTTCGGGCGAGGCCTCGACCGCGTCGGTCAACGCGTGGTACCCCTCCGCACGTCGCTCGAACACGGCGGCATAGACGTTTCCCCGCTTGGCATCGAGCAGCACGCACAACCGATCGGGCGGATCGGGCGCCAGGAAGACGTTGCGGGCGATGACATCCAACGTGGGAACGGCCACCACCTTCGCGCCCGTCGTCAGTGCGATCATGCGCGTAACGGTCACGCCGATCCGCAGCCCGGTGAAGCTTCCGGGACCGACCGAGACGTAGACCCTGTCGATGGCCGACGGCGTCACCGCGTGCCGATCGCACAGCGCCCGAATCGTGGGAAGCAACTCGACGGCGTGGCGCCGGTCGCCGGTCAGGGTGCGAGCCTCGAGCACAGCGTCGCCGCGTCCGATGGCGACGCTTCCTAATGCGCCGGAGGTTTCGATCGCGAGGGCCACGATGGCCCTTTCTTGCTCTTGGGAACCCATAGTCGGGGATGATACAAGTTTTCACAGCTGGCGGCGCCGCTCCGGCGGCGTATTCCGTCATCTTCAGTCCGCACAGGACCTTCAGGGATTGACGGCATCGTTCGGCAGGCGTAGAGTCGAAAGACTGCGCTTGGTGCGGTAGGCGCGGGATTTGTACAGGCGGACGGTCCGAGCGTCACCAGTGGAAGATCAGGTACTACGTACGTGTTCGCGGTCATTTCAGACATCCACGGCAACCTGGAAGCGCTGGAGACGGCGCTGGCGGAGATCGACCGCCGATCGGCCAAGAAGATCTACTGCCTGGGCGACGTCATCGGCTACGGCGCCAGCCCGGGGGCGTGCCTCGACCTGGTGATCGAACGGTGTGAGTTGGCGCTCTGCGGGAACCACGATCAGGCCGTTTTTTACGAGCCGAGCAACTTCAACATCGGCGCCGAGCGGGCGGCCTACTGGACGCGCCAGGCGCTGGAAGACGAGCCCGACAAGGCCAAGCGTGACCGTCGATGGGAAATCCTGGGGCACATGCCCGTCCGCCACGAGATGAACGGGCTTCTCATGGTCCACGCGTCCCCTCGCCGGCCGGTCAACGAGTACCTGTTCCCCGAAGACGTGTATACGAACCCGAGCAAGATATTGGACAACTTCAAGCGTTTGGAGGACCGGCACAAGGCCTGCCTCGTGGGTCACACGCATGTCCCGGGCGTGTTCCTGGACGACCCGTGCTTCGACCCGCCGGACGAGCTTCCCGACATGGGGCTTTATACGATCACCTCGGACGAAAAGGCGATCATCAACATCGGCAGCATTGGGCAACCGCGCGATCGCGACCCGCGGCTATGCTTCGTGTTGGTCCACGAAAACGGCGAAGCGCCCGAGGGCTATGAGCCACCCGAAGTGGACACCAATGATTACTGCACGACGATGGAGTTCGTGCGCCTCGAGTACGACGTCGAGGCATCGGCGCGGAAAATATACGATATACCGGAACTTGATGACTTCCTGGGAACCCGCCTGTTCGAGGGCCGCTAGCGCGGATCCGAGTGAATAGTCACCGGGCACCCGTCTGCCGCGCCGCTCGCGCGGGATCGCTTGACGCAGGGTTCCGCCCTAACAGCGGCATACTGTAGACCCCAATGAAAGACAACGACACGCTTCGAAATCTTGTGATCGCCGGTGCGGTCTTCGCGGTCATCCTGGGCGTCGGACCGATGCTCCTGCGTCCGCCCGATACGCGCCCACCGGTGACGCCGGTGGCCGGCGATACCAGCGGAACCGCGGAGCGTCCGACGTCCGACGTCACGCCCGGCGAATTAGAGACCGTCCAACCGGCAGAGCCCCCGGCGCCGGCTCATGGTCTGACCGCCACGGAAATGGCAGAGGTCGAGACCCGCATCTTGGGGTCCGCACCGTCAAACGGCGTCACGAAGGACACGCCGCCCAGCCCCTACCGAATGCGTCTGACGCTTTCGAACCTGGGCGCTTCGATCGAGTCGGCCACCATGACCGACCACGCCGACTCATTGGGCACTGACGCGCGCTATCGTTTGCTGTCGCTGGTTGAGCATGAAGACGGCGGGCGGTTTCGATCGTTGGCCATCGAAGACGTTCGGGTTGACGAGACAACACTGGTCTCCCTTCACGACAAGCGCTGGCACGTCGGCGACGTCCGCGCTACCGAGGCGTCGCAATCGGTCGAGTTCTGGATCACGATCGAAAAGGACGGCGCCCCCATCTTGAAGCTTACGCGCTCGTTCACACTTGCCGCGCAGGAGAGGGAGGCACACCTTCACGACCTCGACAGCGTGCTCACGGTGCAGAACCTCTCGACGTTACCTACCGAGGTGGACGTCTTCTACCGCGGCGGTGTCGGCGTCCCGTCCATCAAGGACTCGCGGATGGCCGGCCCCTTTATCGACTGGGGAACGTTTGACGGAACGCGCGTCGCCGGAGACCGGCTGACTCACGCCGAGATAAGCAGCAAGGCCGATAAGGCGAAACAGCTCTTCCCGCGCCCGGCGGAGCCCGATGCACGTTTGACCTGGGCGGCGTCGTCGAACACCTATTTCACCTGCACCGTCGCCCCGCTCACCGCTGACGGGAAGGACAACACCGGGCAACTCTACGCCGTCCAAGCGGTGGACTTGGACGGGCGCGCCTTGACGACCGACGACGTGACCGTCCGCTTTGTCACCCAACGGGCCACGATCGCCGCCGGAGCTTCGCAGCGCTATCCGATCGACATCTACCTTGGCGAAAAGGACAGCGACAGCTTCAAGAGCATCGATCGCTACGTCAGTCGCAACTATTTCTACCAGATTTCGCAGGGCTTCGGGATGTGTACGTTCCCCTTCCTGGTCGAGCTGATGATCTGGCTGCTCAACACGATTGTGGTCGTCACCCACGACTATGGGCTGGCTATCATCGTGCTCGTGCTCATTGTGCGGTTACTGTTGCATCCGATCACCAAGAAGGGCCAGGTCAACATGGTCCGGATGCAGTCGAAGATGGGCGAGTTCGCGCCCAGGATAGAGGAACTCAAACGCAAGTACGGCAACGACAAGGCCCGCATGCAGCAGGAGCAGATGAAGCTCTATCGAGAGCAGGGCATGAACCCGGGCACGAGCATGATCAGTAGCTGTTTGCCGATGTTCATTCAGATGCCGATCTGGGTGGCGCTGTACCTGAGCCTGAGCAACAACATTCTGCTGCGACATGAGCCTCTGCATTTCACCTGGATCAGCGATCTCACCTCGCCGGACGCGCTCTACACGTTCTCAGCCCCGCTGGTCGTCCCGCTGTTCGGCTGGCAGCTCCCAAGCTTCAACCTGCTGCCCATCCTGGTGGCGATCTTCATGTACACGCAGCAGAAGCTACAGCCCAAGCCCAAGCCCAACCCCAACGCCACCGATCAGCAGCGTCAGCAACAGGAAATGATGCAGAAGATGGCGCCGATGATGAGCATCATGATGCTGGTCATCTTCTACAAGATGCCCAGCGGCCTGAACCTGTACATCATGTTCAGTTCGATGTTCGGCACGATCGAGCAGCACCGAATCCGCAAACACATCAAGGCGCACGAGGAGGCGGGCACACTCCACAAGCCCCCGGCCGCCGCGAAGGGCGGCTCCATGGCCGAGGGAGCGAAAAAGAAGAGAACCAGGCCGACCTTCTTCGAACGCCTTCAAAAGCTGGCCGACGACGCGAAAACGGAACAGGCCCAGATACGCCGCCAGGCAAAGGGCAAGCCGAAGCGGTAGTGTCGTCTCCGGTACGCGACTGCTAGGGTTCCAGCGGGCGCGCTTCAGCCAAGACACTTTTCCGAGCCGCGACTGTGAGGGGGCACGTCTTCACGATCACATAGCGCTCCCCGATGCCTTGCATGCACGCGTGAAACCATGTGGCTCTGTGGGATTAGGGCTTGGCCTTAAACCCGGATCTCCGCCCTAGCGGCGTCAGTAGGAGGTCGCGGGTTTCTTCCAGAAGGCTCTTCATGAGGGCCAACTCGGCCGTGACCTCCGCTAACTTGGCGTTCGTTTCCCCCGCGGCTGCCTTCAGGTCGGTCACGTCGTCTTGCAAAATGACGATCGAACCGTCCGAGCAGTCGCCGTCGTTAGCGCAGGGCATGCCGTCGTCGGGACCTCCGTCGCACACAAGGCTCACGCACCGCCCCTCCGCGAACTCGGCCTTCAGCCTGACCGTATCGTCTCTGATGATCTTGCTACAGGCTTTGCCTGTGTCCAATTTCCCCGAACTAACGATTTTTGCCTCCGTGGCGACAATACTCTTTGCGTCCCCGATAAGGGTTCTGGCGCCCTTGATGAGATCAACGATTCCCTTGGATATGTGAAAGGCAACGGTAAACGGGATACAAGCCGCGGCAGCGTTGAAGCCCGCGGCGGTCTGTTTGCAAGGTTTGTCCGCGATATCTGCAACAGTCTTCAAGACTTCCGTGACAATGTTACCAACAACAATAACCGCATCAAATACCGTAATGGTGATATTGAAGACACGTTCCGCAATCAAGTCAGCTCCGGGGCCTGGAGTTCCGGGAGCACAGGGATCAGTCCCTAACAACTGGGAGCTGGAGTCCAGTAATCGGAGGGATGACATGAGGGATCCCAGCTCAGCCATGCTGGCCCTTTGTGCGGCGAGGGCTAAGTTGGCACCGCGAGCTGAAGACAGGGCGTCAATGAAGCCACCGATGGCCCTCCCTTTGCTCTTCCCTTGTTGATTGGGCTTTTGTATACACACCTTCTCGCACATATTCTCTTTTCGTTCGTTGACCCTCACCGTTTCATCGTCAAGGTTCACCGCCTCGAAGATATCGCATTTGCCGTTTCCGAACTTGGAAGACGCCGGGATGGACTTCAGGCCGAGCAAAGCGGGGTCTGGATCCCCATTGGCGTCGAGGACTGAATTGTAGAAGTTGATATCGGAAAACTTACAATTCTTTCCCTCCTTCTCCTTATCGGCCTGCTCGAACATTTCGTCGTATTCGGAATCCGTGGTCGCGTCGTTCGAGGCCTTGGCTCGCGCATGCTCGTTACGCAAGGTATCTATTCTTGCGAGGAGGTCTGCTTGCGCGTCCGGGCCTTGAGACGCCATGGCAGTTCGCCCCCGGGCAAAAGAGAGCAAGCCCATAGTCTGCATATCCATCAGTATGAGCTCGACCTGATCGATCATCGCGTCTTCTTCTTGGAGTAAGTCGCCCACACAACTCCCGATCGAGCCCCCCGCGCAGTCCGTGGGTCGCAAGGCCGTCGTCTGGGCCCATCCCGTCGAGGCCGCCACGAGCGAAGACATGACGATCCAACCAAATGATTTCATCGTTCGCCCCCTCATCGGGCCCTTCAGGTGATGAGGTAGGGCCGTCGGTTTCTCAGGATGTTGACTGATCGTGCCTTCGCTGCGACTACTACCGCAAGAAGGTTCTGAACGGATTCCTTGCCTTCGAGCAGACAAGATCCGGAGCGTGGATACGGACATGAGAAATCTCCTTTTGCTTGCACCCCAAAGGCTGAGTTTGCCACGGGGTGCCGTGCCATCGACCTCGCTTCTTCATTGAAGGACGCCTGGCGTTCAGAGGGAACGTAGCGATTCTTCCGTTCTGAGCGGGTCTTCGAACCTGGAACTGATTTCCGATTTGTCACACCTCAAGCCGCTATCGTACGCGGAAGGCTTGACTCGATTCAAGCAAAATCAGCCTTTCGCGCCGGATTATTGTCTGCCTGACCGTTTCGCCGCTTTTGTCCAGGGCACGCCAATTGCGGCGAGGCTCCGCTCAGCACCGACCGCTTCTTTCGTTCGGGACATTAACCTTTCGCTTGGGCGTGGCATCAGCCACGTTGCAATGATGGCGGCATGCGCGCCGCAGCCTTCAGGCGCTCCCCAACAGTGGAGAAACCGACGAAACTCCGCGACCGTCAGGGACCGGACTGCCAGCGTGTCGGTCGCGGCTCGGAAAGAGGGGAACGCGCGAGCGACCCGGGGTCGGCACCGGCTTGCGATCGGCGCGCGCGACCCGCGTGTCCGACAGTGGGTTCAGGAGTGAATCTTGCTTCTTTTCTTGCCGATGGGCTTGTCTTCCGCGTTGTTCTCGGACTTGCATGACGGCTGGTCGGCGGGTGATACGGGCGTGTTACGGAGCAGGCGGCGTGAAAAATGGGGCGATTGGCGTTACAATGGGTCGCAAGACGGGGTCGATGGGCTGACGGGGAATCAGCTTTGGGTGATCCCGACGTAGGAGGCGAAAGAGATGCGTAGACACTTCGTACTTGGATTGTCCCTTGCCTTGCTGGCGGCCCCGGCGACCCTCGGGCAGGGTTTCGAGTTCCTTCCCGGCACGACCTATGACCCGGACGTGCCCACGCTCAAGCAGGTCGTCGGCCACGACTGGGCTGAAAAGATCAGCAGCTACGCGGAGATCGCGCGGTACGTCGAGGCGCTCGCATCGGCGTCGGACAACGTCCAGCTGGAGACCTACGGGAAGTCATGGGAGGGGCGAACGCTTTACTACCTCGTCATTGGTAGCGAGGCGAACCTGGCGCGTCTGGATGAGATCAAAGAGCTGCGGCGCAAGCTGCGCGATCTGCGTGAGACGTCACGCGATGAGCTCGACGACCTGATTGAATCCATCCCCAGCATCACCTGGCTGGCGTACGGCGTTCACGGCGACGAGATTTCGAGCTGTGATGCGGGGCTCCTCATGGCTTATCACCTGGTCGCGGCACGGGACGACGAGTTGACGGACACCATCTTGTCCGAGTCGCTGGTGATCATCGACCCCACGCAGAACCCGGACGGGCGCCAGCGGTTCGTCAACCATTTTCGAACGGCTCGCGGGCGTTGGCCGGACGGTTCACCGTCATCGATGGAGCACAACCAGCCCTGGCCCGGCGGGCGCATGAACCACTACTTGTTCGATCTCAACCGTGACTGGGTCGCCCAGACTCAGCCGGAGACGCAGGGAAAGACCAAGTCGTTCATGGAATGGCAGCCGGAGATCTACGTCGATCTTCATGAGATGGGCGGGAACAGCAGCTACTTCTTTCCGCCGTGGGCCGTGCCGGTCAACCCCAACCTGACCGAGGGTCAGCGCCACTGGGTGGACGTCATCGGGAAAAATGACGCCGCGTGGTTCGATCGCATGGGCTTCGATTACTTCACGGGCGAGGTGTTCGACGAGTTCTATCCCGGATACGGATCGACCTGGCCGCTCTTTCAGGGCTCGATCGGCATGACGTATGAGCAGGCGTCGTCGCGCGGCCTGGTGTACGACCGCGATGACGAAAAGGTGCTGTTGTATCGCGACGGCGTGCATCATCATTTCATCGCCTCATTGGCAACGGCCGAGACCGGCGCCAAGAACCGCGAAGAGATGTTGCGCCACGTGTACGACTACCGCGCGACGGGTCTGGCGGAAGGTCGCAAGGAAACGGTCAAGGAGTATCTTCTGCCGCCCGGCGCCGACCCCAACCGGACGGCCAAGTTGGCTGCCTTGCTAATGGCCCAGGGCATCGAGGTCCGCCGGGCCGACCAACCGTTTACCAATTCCAAGGTCCGCGACTACTACGGCGGCGATCTGGAGACGAAGCTGTTCGAAGCGGGCACGTTCCTGGTGTCACTCGCACAGCCGGACAAGCGCATCGCCAAGACGCTGCTCGACCCGCACACCCCGATGAAAGAGAAGTTCATCCACGAGCAACTCAAGCGGCACGGGCTGCGCCTGCGCGACCAGATCTACGACATCACGGCTTGGTCGCTGCCGCTCTTGTTTGACGTCCAGGCTTACACGGCGGAAGAAGCGTCTTCGGGGGCTTTCACGCTGCTACAGGATCCGCCCGTCGCCAAGGGAGAACTACACGGCGACCAGGCGAAGGTGGCCTACCTGGTCCCCTGGGGAAGTTTGACCGCCGCCGAGGCACTGGCCGAGCTGTTGCGCGAAGGCGTACGCGTCTACATGAGCGACAAGGGATTCTCCAACAACGGGCACAAGTTCCCGCGCGGGTCGCTCATCATCAAGGTTAGGGACAACGCCGACGATCTGCACGAACGTCTGGCCGAATTGGCAGGGCGCATCGGCGTAGACATTTTCGCCACCGACACCGGCTGGGTCACCGACGGCGTCAACTTCGGGAGCGGGCAGGTCCATTTCGTCAAGAAGCCGAAGGTGGTCATGGCCTACGACACGCCCACCAGCCCCTACTCGGCCGGCGCCGCCCGGTTCATGCTGGAGCAGCAATACGGCTATCCGGTTACCGTGATGAAGACGCAATCGATCGCCCGCGCCGACATGACCAAGTTCAACGTGCTCATTCTCCCCAGCGGCGGCGGGTACACGCGCGTGCTGGGCGCCGGCGGTGTCCGCAAGATCAAGGACTGGGTCCAAGCCGGTGGCACGTTGATCACCATCGGCGGCGCCACCATCTGGCTGACCGAAAAAGACGTGGGCCTGCTCGCCACCGAACGAAAACGGCGCACCAAGCCGAAGCCGGAAAAGAGCAAAGACAAAGACAAGCAAGAAAAGGAAGAGACCTTCGAGGAGGCCATCCAGCCGGAAAAAGAGTCCCCATCATCCACACCGGGCGCGATCATGCGGGTCAAGCTCGACCAGGAGCATTGGCTGTCGGTCGGCTACGACGGCGACACCAACGGACTGGTGAACTCGCGAAACATCCTCAAGCTGGTGACGCTGGACCAGGGGCGGAACGTCGGCTACTTCGCGGAAGCCGACAAGCTGCTCGTCAGCGGCTTCACCTGGCCGGACGTGGAGAAGCTCTTGCCCACCAAGGCGTTTTTGATCCACCAGCCGCGAGGCCGGGGGCATGTCATCGCCTTTACCGAAGAGCCCAACTTCCGAGCCTACACCTATGGCATGAACCTGCTGTTTCTCAACGCCGTCTTCTTCGGACCGGGGCACTGAGGGCAGTGGCCCACCTGCTTCGCGGCAGTTGCGTGATGCGCGGTACGGGTTCATAGTCCAGGCGTGCATGGCGCGAAAGCCGGAGGAACGCAACGCATCCGGTGGGCACCCGGAGTTGAGAGGGCCTCTTGCATGCAGCGGACCCAGATGGGGCAGGCCTGATGGCGACGCAGTCCGTTCAGATCCGACCGGCGCTTCGCACGGACCTGGACTGCATCGCCTGCGTACAGGCGCGGACGATGGTCGCGGCCCCCTACTACGATCGGGCCATCGATGAACGGCAGGAGCTTCAGCGCCTGCGCCCCCGCATCTGCGGCTACTTCGATGGGACGTATCATCCCAGTTTCTCGCAGGCCGATCGGACCATGGTTGTCGCCGACTGTGTGCAGGTCGTCGGGTTTGGAGCGGGCCAAGTCTCGACACGGCTGGGTTGCACCGGCGAATTGCAGTGGATGTTTGTCCTTCCCACGTGGCAGCGGCGCGGAATCGGCGCAGCACTCCTGAGCGCTCTGGCCGAATGGTTCGGGCGTCTGCGGAGCACGCGGGTCATCGTGGATGCACCACCGGACAATCCGTGTCGTGCCTTTTACGTCAAGCACGGCGCCATTCCACTGGATGCGTACTGGCTGCACTGGCCCGACATCCACGAATCATGCCCGGCGTGACCTGGAAGAACAGGCTCACGCGACCCGCATACTGCCAACCGGTTGACCGCCGGGTCCCAGTGGCGATGCGCCCTCGGTTCCTTGACGCAGTCATGGGGGGCGGATACCTTCGCCTCGCATAGTTCGGTTTCGGTTTGATCCCCGCACTGACCACAGGCACGGTCGATGGGGTCGAGCATTCACCGCTTGCGCGGGGTTCACGTCCCGGGAGAACAACTATGTCCGTCATACGTCGCACGCGCGCACATTCGACCGATTCCATCGCTATCGTCTGCCTTGTGTTGATCGCTCCGGTTCTTGCCCGCGCGGCCGGTGACAGCGACTGGCCGGGTTTCCGCGGGGCTCGCGGCGACGGGGTCTACTCGCAGCGCGCCTTTTCGGATCGCGATGGGTTCAGTCTCCACGTTGCGTGGAAGCGGGCGCTGGGAAGCGCGTACTCGGGCGTGGCCGTCGCGGACGGGCGCGTCATCACGATGTTCTCCGACGGGACGTCGGACGTGATGATCGCCCTGAACGAGGACACCGGCGATGAGCTATGGCGTTTCGTGGTCGCGCCAACCTATACCGGTCACGACGGCTCGCACACCGGTGCGATCGCAACACCGCTGATCGCGGGCGGTCGCGTCTTCGGTCTTGCGCCTCGCGGCCGATTCTTCGCCCTGGACGCTGCCAACGGCAAGGTCGTCTGGACGATGAACCTCGTCGAAGACCAGGAAGCCATCAAGCCACACTACGGATTCTCCACATCGCCGATGATGCAGGACGGCGTTCTCATCGCCGAGATCGGCAAGAAAGACGGGGCGATCGCCGGCTTCGACCCAACTACGGGAAAGCGGCTGTGGACGGCTGGTGGTGACACGATCCAGTACCAATCGCCCATCTCCTGGACGCTTCACGGCCGAAACCAGGTCGTTGCTGCCGGAGACAAGAAGCTCTTCGGCATCGACGCGAAATCCGGCAACGTGCTTTGGGAATACGTTCACGGCGGCGGCGGTGCGATCGGAGCGGGAAGTCTGACTCCGGTGCCGGCGGGCGACGGTCGATTGTTGTTGACGTACAAGGACCAGGCCACCGCGATGATCGAAGTCACACAAAACGATGGAACCCTTGTGGCTACGCAGTTGTGGGAGAACCGGTCCATCCGCAACAGCTACAACGTGCCCGTGTATCACAAAGGGCATGTCTACGCCTTCAGCAGCCGGTTCCTGACCTGTGTCGATGCCGCAACGGGCAAGAGCGTCTGGAGATCGCGCCCGCCGGGTGACGGATTCGTGACACTTGTCGATGGTCACCTCGTCATCATCACCAAGGGAGGGAGCCTGCACGTGGCCAGGGCGACGCCCGATGGCTACACCGAGTCGGCCCATTTGTCGCTTTTCGCGGAACACGCCTGGAGCCCGCTTAGCTTTTCCAACGGGCACATCTACGTCCGCAGTTTAAGCGAGATCGCTCGGGTGGACATCCGTTCGGGCGCCGCGGGCACAACCACCGAGACCGCGGCCAAGGCAACCCCTGCGGATTCCAAGTTCGCGCGCTTCCTGGCCGAAGTTGGTTCGGCAACGGACAAGAAGGCCATCGTCGATCGATTCATGGCATCCAACAAGAGCTTTCCCGTGATCGAGGGAAGGGAGCGGATTCATTTCGTCTATCGCGGAGCGGGCGACGACCTGGCCGTCGCGGGTGACATGTTCGGCGCGCGACAGGAACGGGTCATGAATCGCGTCGAAGGGACCGATCTTTTCTACCTTTCCACGCGGCTGGAACCCGACGCGCGGGTGAACTACTTGTTCATCAAAGACTTCGAGGAGCACCTGGTCGATCCGCGCAACCCGCGGAAGACTTCGACGGCTGTCTACACAAAGGAAATGGAGATGTCGTTTTCCGGCGCGGAGATGGCGATGTCCTGGCTGTCGATGCCCGACTGGAAGGAGCCGACGTTCTTGCAGGAGCCGTCCGCGTCGCGACGAGGACGCATCCAGAGTCGCGAGTTCGATAGTAAGCTGCTCGACGCGAAGACCGAGATGGATGTCTACCTGCCGGCTGTCTATGGCGACGGTGACCAGCGTTACCCGGTCGCGTACATCCACGGCGGCGCATTCTTCAGGAAGCAAGGGCGACTTCCCACGGCGCTGGACAACCTGATCGGTACGCGGATCGACCCGATCATCGTCGTTTTCATCAACACGATGCCCGGACGTGACCCGGGGAAGTACCCGGACATGGTCGCCAAAGAACTGATTCCCTATATCGATCGGGAGTTTCGCACGATTGCGTCGGCCGACGCGCGGGCCTACGTCGGGACGGGCATGACGGGCTTTGTCACCCTTCTTTCGGCATTCAGCCAGCCGGGCACCGTCGGCAAGGTGGGTTGCCTGTCGCCGCTGATCTTTGATCAGATGGCCGGGCCGCTTCTGGCAGCGGCCAAGGCGTCCGCCGACACGCCGATCGACATCTTCATCGAGTGGGGCAAATACGGCCTGCGAAACCCGGACGAGGCCTGGGATCTGCCGAAGTCCAACCGACGGTTTGTGGCTTCCCTAAGAAAGAGCGGCCACCGAGCCGTGGGCAGCGAAATACACGACGGCACGGGCTGGTCGAGCTGGCAAAACCGGACGGGCGTGCTGTTCGAGCACTTTTTCCGGAAGGGGTTGACGCCTAGCGGGAGGTAACCGAGTGGGTCGGGTCATCGACCCGGCATGGCTGCCTTGGGAAGTGCGGGGCGATGACCCGACCTACAGCACTACTTCGGTCTTCGCTTCGAGTGCTTGCCTTCAGAGCGGAACGACGTCTGCTTGACGCACTCGCGGCGCCTCCGTATCTGAAGCCAGTATTCCTCTCTCACTTCTTCGTCAATCTCGATCGTTCCCGGGTAGAGAGTGTCGTCGCCGACCTTCTTACACCCCGAGACCCAATAGTGTTCGCCCGTCTCAACGTCGAAGTAGTTAGCCTTGTAGCCCTTGCCTTTCAAGGACTTGAGTGCCTTACCTCTATAATACAATGTCTTGCCAGCCTGCGAGAAGGTTACGCGACCAATCCGACCGGGGCCACTCAGCTCATCACCCTTGTATTCAATGTACATGATACGGCTTTTCATGGCGATGCTCCCGGAGCGAGGTGCCGGGTCGATGACCCGACCTACCTCAACGACGACGTCTTCTCGCAGACGATCTCCAGCGCTTCGCGGACGTGTTCGAGATGACTGCGGAAGCAGAGGATGGCCATCCGCAGATAGACCGCCCCTTCCGCGCAGCCCTCGCCGGTCAGCTTCGTCGTGCTGAGAAACACCCTCCCGTCATCGCGGATCGCCTCGGCGAGGCGCGTGTTCATGTCATCAAGCTCGCGCGGGTCGTCCACGCCCGTCGGTCGATACCGGAAGGTGGCGACGGACAGCTCGGGATAGGGGCCGCACTCGAATCCTTCGACCTTGGACAGCTCCTCGTGAAACCAACGCGTCAACAGCGCCTTTTCTTCCAGCGCGGCGCGAAACGGCGCCAGCCCCATCAGCCGAAGCGGCAGCCACAAGCGAAGCCCGCGGAAGTGTCGGGTTAGCTCGGCCGAGTAGTCGGCCGGCGAGACCTCATCGGGCGGGGTGAGCGCGTCTTGCATGTAGTCGGCGTAGGCGCTGTGGGCGGCGCGGAGTTTGCGGTGGTCGCGGACGATCACGCAACCGCAACCGTACGGCAGGAACAGGCCCTTGTGCGGATCGACGGCGATCGAATCGCCACGATCAATCCCCGAAAGCGCGCGACGCCCCTCATCCCAAAGAACGAAAAACCCACCGTAGGCCGCATCGATGTGATGCCACAGCCCATAGCCCTCGGCCACGTCGGAAAGCGCGTCGAGCGGGTCGATGGCTCCGGTGTTGGTCGTGCCGGCTGAGGAGATCAACAGCCATGGGACAAGCCCGTCGGCGCGATCGGCCTTGACTTGTGTGACCAGGGCCGATGCATCCATTCGAAACCGGGCATCGACCGGCATGTCGCGCTGGCGGGCGTGTCCCATTCCGGCGATGTGAACGGCCTTGTGCATCGAGTGATGAGCTTGCGCCGTCGCATAAACGACGGCTCGGCCGCGATCTTCGATGGAAAGCTCCTCCCGCGCCGTCACCACGGCCGCCAGGTTCGCCAGCGACCCGCCCGACGTGAGCGTCCCGCCGGCGGTCTTGGGATAGCCCAAAACGTCGGCGATCCACCGGACCAGTGCGTCCTCGATTCGCGCCGCCCCCGGCGAGGCGAAGAACACGCCGCTGTAGCGGTCGGTCACCGCGGCCAGATAGTCGCCAAGCGCGGATGCATAGAGCCCGCCGCCCGGTATGTACCCGAAGAACCGCGGGGAGGCCGGGTTGATATGGACGCCGAGCACCTGCCGCTCGAACGTATCAAGCAACCCCGGCAGCGGCGTCGGGGTCTCCGTGACATCGAGTTGCTCGATCAACTCGCGCGGCACGTCGGCGCTTCCAAAGGCCGGCGCGTTCGAGAGCCCGGTCAGGAAGTCATCACCACAGGAAGCGACGCGGTCGAGCCATTCAGCACGGCAGGTTCCATCGGCTTCTAAAGCGCGGGCGGCCGGCTCAAGGGCGGCAAGGCGTTCGATGATCGGCGTGTTGTCGTGGTCCATAAGGAGTTGTCAGTTAACAGTTGTCAGTTGTCAGTAATTGGTTATCCGTCGGCCGTTGACCGCCGCACGGCGCATTGCGAATCGCTCTGTGTGGCCGGGAGATAGCCTTTGTTTGCTGATGCATGGAATAAACGTCCATCTGCGGGTAGCACTCCACCCCGTATCGTGTGACGCTGCACCGGGGTCATCACCTCTTGTGCGTCATTCGTTCCAACTCGTTGGGGGTGCGTGGGAGCGCGCGGGTCAGGTTTTCGGCACCGGTTTCGGTTACGAGGATGTTGTCCTCGATGAAGACGGCGATCTCTTCGTCGTGGTTGTAGTACCAGGGCTCGATGGTGAAGATCATGCCCGGCGATAGCGCGGCGTCGCGCAGGCTCGGGTCGCCGACGTCGAGCCCGATGTGGTGGCCGAAGAAAAAACCGGTTTGCATGTACTTTCGTTCCGCCGCGGGGATGCGAGCGACCCCCACGGCCTGGACCTCACCCAGCGTCACGCCGGGACGGACCGCGGCGATCATCGCGTCGGTGACGCCGGTTACCATCTTGATCAACTCTCGTTGGCGCGGCGTGAACCTCCCTGAGACTGGGAAAGTCCGTCCGACGTCGCTGGCGTAGTGATCGAGTTCGCAGCCGACGTCGAAGATGACCAGCTCACCGTCTTGCATCTTCCGGTTGCGCCGGTCGTAGTGCGCGGCGAGAATGCGCCAAGGCCAAAGGGAGTTGGGGCCGGACTTGATGATCGAGTCGAAGGCGAGCCGCTGGGCGCCCTTTCGCTTGAAGGCCGCCTCGAGTTCCGCTTCGAGGGTTCGTTCATCGACGCCGTCACGAACGAAGCCGGCCGCGTGACGAATCCCCGCCGCGGTGATGCGGCAAGCGCGTCGAATCACATCGATTTCCTCCGGCGATTTCACAATACGCAGGTCGGCCACCGGCTCAAACGCGTTTTGCAGCTTCACCGCGTGGCTCATGCCTTGCGCATACGTGGATAGTGTCTGAGCAGGCGTCCAGGCCCGCATCGGCATGGGGACGGCAGGTTGAATTCCTCCGGCTCGTCCCGAGTTAACCCAGAGCGTGCGACCGGATTCTATCCACTGCTTCATCTGCGGTGCGAACCCGTCGAACGGTCGAACGTCGTCGAAGCCCGATTCGCGCGACAGGGACGGGTCATCAGCGAGAGGGCGCCCCGGGAAGTCGTTGGCACGCGATCGATTCTCGAACCGGGCATCGCGCCGCGGCACGAAGAGAATCGAGCGCTGCTCGTCGGCGTCGATGGCCAGGATTGAGTTCGGCAATTCCAGCCCGGTGAAGTAGAGGAAATCGTCGAGCTGGCGGAACGTCTCGCCGGCGGAGAACCCGTCGATCGCCGGCGCCAAGAAGACACCGCCACCGCGATCATGCAGTGCCCGCGCCAGGTTCTCGCGCCGCTGCCGGTGAACGCGGCGATCGAACTGAAGGTGGGACCAGTCAAAGAACCGCTGCTCGGGCGTGGGCCGAGGGTCGGGACGGACATAGGTCGCGCTCGGCGCAGCGCAGCCTTGCAACAAAACAACGACACAAGCCACCAACCGGCTGGAAGTGGATACCGCCGTCGCGATACTTGTCAGAGACTTTCGAATCAGCATGTCGTCTTGATCGGTTTCCCAGAAGAAGTACGAACAGCGCTCATGCTATCGGCAAGGGACTCAGTGGAGCAAGGACGGTGCCCCATCCTTCGCTTTTGGCGAAGGGTGGGGGACGGACGAGACCCCCGTGGCGTCATCTGGTCCATCCATTCCCCACGCTTGCTTCGCAAGGATGGCGCCCCCAGCCACCGGTAAGATACTCGGCGGAGCAAGCCGCGCACGAGAGAGTGTCCGCGAGACCTCGCTACCCCTGGTCAGCGTCGCTTCGTAGACTACGATGGCGCGAGATCGATGGATGTGGCGGACTGACGCCGACCAACTGGAGAACGACTGACCGATGACCGCCGAGACAACACCCGTTGATCCGCCCGCCACGACGCCGCAGAGTGTGTTCGACCTGACGTTGGATGCACTCCGCGACTTGCTCGTGGCGTGGGGCGAGCCGCGCTATCGCGCGCCGCAGATTCTGCAGTGGGTCTATCAGCGCGGCGTGACCTCGTTCGATGAGATGACCAACCTGTCGAAGCGGCTGCGGACGCGGCTGGCCGACGAGTTCCCGTTGCATCGCTCGACCATCGTGAAACGGCAGGAATCCAGCGACCAAACGGTCAAGCTCTTGCTGCGCTGGCCCGACGGCGCCACCAGCGAGTGCGTGCTGATCCCCGACGGTGACCGCCGAACGGCCTGCCTCTCGTCGCAGGTCGGCTGCCCGGTCGGCTGTGTCTTCTGCGCCAGCGGGCTCGGCGGGCTCGAACGGCAACTGTCCGCCGGGCAGATCGTCGAGCAGGCCATGCGTGTGCGAGAGCTCTGCACCGACGGTATGCGCCTTTCCAATGTCGTGTTCATGGGGCTGGGTGAGCCGCTGGCGAATTACGGGGCCACCGTCCAGGCGGTCCGCACGATCAATGCGGACTGGGGGCTCAACATCGGCGGCCGCAAGATCACGGTCAGCACGGTTGGGTTGCCCGGGCCGATGCGCCGGCTCGCCGACGAGCAGATGCAGATCACGCTGGCGCTGTCGTTGCACGCACCGACCGACGAACTGCGGCGCGAACTGATCCCCTGGGCCGACCGTGTCACGATCGAGTCACTCATCGAGGCGGCCGGGTACTACTTCGAGAAAACCGGTCGCGAGGTGACGCTCGAGTATATCCTGCTGGGTGGGGTCAACGATGCCGAGGAGCACGCCCGACGGCTGGCTCGAATCGCCAGGCGGATTCGTGCCAACGTGAACCTCATCCCCTACAACCCCGTGTCGGGCTTGCCGTATGAGCGCCCGAGCGACCGCGCCGTCGCCCTCTTTGAAGCGGCATTGCGCCAGGGCGGTGCCAACGTTCACGTCCGACGAAGCCGAGGCATCGACATCGATGGCGCGTGCGGTCAACTGAGACGAACAGACAAGCCGAAATGATCCGTGGCTCTTTGCTCATTCCGCGCCACGCGAGACGCCCGGGCGCGTGCGAACGGCTCGGCCATGGGCATCAAGCACCTGCGAAACGATCCGCTTACGGTGAAATGCGCCGATACGCCCCGGCATCCACGGAAGTGCCTGTTGATCGCGCGTGGAGACTCAAGTCCGTCGGCAGGGGTTCCGTGGTGTCCCCCCAAAGTGCGGAGGTTGATCGGTTGAGCGCCACGGAGAAGCTGGACCCAACGGCCGTATCGCAGGAACATCCAGTAACCTGAATGCTTTACGTTGCCCCAGGGACAATTTCGTCATCGTATATGTGGATCGTCCCGTACACGCTCCAATCCAGATAGACCGGATCGCACACGTGTCGAGACGCCCAGAAGCTGTCAGTCGGGTTCGAACAGGGCGGTGTCAGGGTGGCGGCGTTCTCGCACCTTTCGACGGGTGCGTCCACCCACATCTTCGTTCCGTTAAACGATGTGAACGGCGAAGGCAGGCTCGTCAGCGCTACCCGAATGGCCGTGTCGGCCCCGCCATTTCCGGGCACGAACGAGGCATAACGGTTTTTGGCTACCCCGCCCGGCTCCGTTGCGGGCGCATTGGCCACCACGCAGCTCTCGACACACTCGTCGGGTATCCCGTTCCCTTCACAGTCCAGGCTGGTTCCGGATGCGATGTCGCACTCATCGGGAACGCCGTTCGCGTTGCAGTCGTCGGCCGAAGGCACCTGGTCGATGCAATTCGGGCTAACTTCGCAGTCGTCCGGAAAACCGTTCGCGTTGCAATCCGCACTCGTCCCGCTGGCGAGGTCACATTCGTCCGGCATATTGTTGCCGTTGCAATCGCGACTCGTTCCCGTGCCGATGTCCTCCAAATCGGGCGTGCCGTTCGTGTTGCAGTCGCCGTTGGGCTCGCACACGTCGGGAACGAGGTCATGGTTCGCGTCCGCGAAGGCCGGCGGTCCACCCGCAGGCGCGATGCCGACGTCGCAGACATCGGACACGCCGTTGCCGTTGCAGTCCGCGCCGGGAAGTTCACCCAGTTCTCGAAGGCGGGCGATGGAGCTGAACATATTGGGAAACGAGCCGATGTGCTTGTCGAGCGACGCCTCGCCCTGGCAGATTCCCGTCTCGATCAGCAAGCGTCGCATCTGTCGCGGCCCGATCCGGCAGCCGAACTCAGCTTCAGCAAGCGACTGTAGCGACGCTGCCGCCGCAACGACAAACGGCGAGGCAGAACTGGTCCCGTTGAAACCGGCTCTGTACCACTGCTTCGAGTCGGCGATGCTGGGGCACTCGAAGTTAAAGTGAGTCCCGTATCCGAGCGTGAAGACCCCCCGACCCCAGCCCTGGACGTTGACGCGTGATCCGTATGTGCTAAAGCCCAGCCGGTCATGCGAAGTCAAATCCTGACCGGCTCCCACAATGATCGACCCACTGTCGCCCCAACTTCGGTAGTTGACGTACGGTGTAGCCGGTCCGTCAAGATCCTGGTTGCCGTTCCCCGCAGCGGCTACGACGATGATCCCGCAGTCCGTGGCGACCTTGGTGACGTCCCACACACCTTGAGATAACTCCACGGGCCCGTAGCAAGTTGCACACCCCGGAATCGTGCTGATCTGCAGCTCAAGCAGGATGACGTCTCCCGGGTTAAGTTCGGCGATCCCCGCCGTAACGGCTCCAGGCGAATCGATACTGAAGAACCAAGCCGTCGCGTCAGGAACCAAACCCTTGACGCCATATTGGTTGCCCGGCGTGTCCAAAGCCACCAGCTCGCCGAGGACAGCCGTACCGTGGTTCACCGACGAGTCGAACACTTGCCCCACCGGCTCGTTGATGTTGCATAGATCCTCGTGCCCGCGGATGTAACCGCGCTCGACGTCGGCGATCTGAATTCCCTGCCCGCGACCGCCCTGCGTCCAGGCATACGACATGTTCATTCCGGGGTCAGCCCCGTGATAATCCTGCTCGGAGAAGAAATCACAGGTCGGTGGCTCAATATCGTCACAGGGAGGCTCAGGATCTTCCATAGTGAACTCCAGCCATTCGGTCTCGTCTAGGGCAAGAAGGGCGCTCGCTGCATCCGCAAGCGTTTCCAAAGCACCGTACACCGCCATCATGGCGCGGAGATCGGGCTGGGCCCTCCCGCTGCGCTGTGCCGCCCGGTTTTCCACAAAGTCCACGGTCGCGTCGGGAAGCTGGATGAGCGCCTGGAACGTTAGGGTGAATTGAACCGTGACGGCATTCACGTTGGACAGATCGGCGCCGACCAAAGGAGGTAAGATCGCCACCCACCTCGCGTACCTTCAAGTCATCACGGAACTTTACCTTGAGTTGACTTTCAAACACAGGCACTGTTATCGAAGCCGGCTTGGCCGGAGGTACGCGGGGTATGAGTTGTCCCAAGACCTGAGGCGATTGAGTTTGCAGGAGTATTATGACCGCGACGATCAGCAAGGGAGCGGATCGAAACACCAAACGTCTCCTTATGACAAGAACGCCTCCTGCAAGTAACGCAAGCGTCGTCATGATCAGCCCCCACTCTGAAACGGCGGGTATAGGTTCACCAGTGCGATCAAACAGTGAAAAGGCCAGGTCGAAACCGCGAGTCGTTGGAGCACTCCAGGTCGGATCGGTGGTAGGTGATCTTTGTCGGGAGGTGCCGTCTCCTGGCACAATGGGGGCCGTCACCCAGACCCAATAACAACCACCGGAAACCGTCTGGTCGTTCTGGATTTCCAGCCAATAGGTTTCAAAAGGCTGAGCCTGGAACCCGCCGTGTTCAAAGGCGAGTTCGTACTCAAAGATAGGGGCGGAACCCCCCAAGGCGGCCGGAATCTCTCCAACCGGTTCACTCGACCGAATCACGGTGTACGCGGGTGTAGGGAGCGCATCAGGGCCGATTGGATCACCTTGCGCATCCCTCCAAAAGCGCACCGCAAAATCATCAGGGAACGCGGCACATCCGGCATTGCTGATCAGGTACGTACCCCACCAACGAATTCGCCTGATCGTACGTTGCGTTTGGAGTGTGAAATTGTCAGCGCCCGACGTATCGACTTCCACATCACTGCGTGCATAGAACTCATCTTCAGCACCGTTTCTTGTGAAAGTCGGGCACTGTGCATAGAGTTCTGCGGAATCCGGGCACGCTGGCGCAGCGGTCAACCCATCGACCCGGGATGGGATCGGTGGCGGCGCGTGCGGAATGAGTTGGCCCCTCGTCGGACCGTTGCCAACCGAAAGAACGATGATACCAAGAGCGACAAGAACGCGACATCTACGTGGCATACTGGATCTCCTTTCCCACAGACCGATGCGCTCGCACGACCCGTTATGATTGCAACGACTCGCCCCTTGGGGTTCCGCGCTCGCGTCGCGCGACCACAACAGCCCCCCCGGCCGCCAGAAGCACTCCGAGAACAAGGAGTCCCCACTGCGACACGGTCGGAATCTCCGGCCTGCATTCCGCTAGGGAGAACACGTACGCTGAACCGGAGTCACAAACGAATTCGTCGGGGCACGCGTCGTCGTTTCCGGGTGCGCCGATCACAATGTGGCTGCCGTCTATTGCGGCTGAACTTCCGAAACCATCAGCCGGCGCCGCGTCGCTGGCGATCAGTTTCGAATGTCGAAAGAACGCGCCCCCCACGCGTTGGAAGATGTACGCCGACCCCGAACCAAACCCCGCCGGGTCGTCGTCCGCAGCTCCAACGGCGATATAATCTAAGTTGTGGGCGACTGAGGATCCGAACAGTGCATGGAGACCGGCATCACCGGGAACGAGCTTTTCTGATTCCACCCACTCGCCCGCCTGGCGTCGGAACACGAACACCGATCCGGAAGACGCCGCACCATTCTCTTGCAAAACCGCCTCGGCGTTCCCCGGTACGGAAGCCGGAGGCGGAATCGGCTGGATGTACCCTATGACGGCGAGGTCGTTGACGATCGAGACCCCTCCAATCTCATCTCCGAGCGTGAGATCGGCGGGCCTCAGCTTGGCTTCCTGCGTCCACGTCGTGCCGCTGCGCCGAAAGACGTATCCTGCGTCTTGGCCAAGAGCCGCGACGATCACGGTGTCGCCGCTGATGGATGCGCGCCCACCAAAGATGTCCAACTCGGCGAGATCCGAGGCCGTCAGTTTTTGCTGCTCGACCCAAGCGGCTCCATCGTACGAGAACACGTAGGCGGCGCCGGTTCCGGTGCCCGGTCCATCATGGCCGCGGGCACCTACGACGATATCGTTCCCACTGATGGAGACCGCCGACCCGAAGCTGTCACCGTCGCCTCCGTCACTGGGAACGAGCTTCGCTTCCTGAATCCAGTTGGTTCCGTCATGCCTGAACACGTACGCCGCGCCGGAATCCACTACCCCGTCGGATGCACCGCTGGCACCGACAACGAGGACGTCCGAAGTCATCGACGCCGATGTCCCGAACCGGGCAGAGAGCTGTGGGTCACTGGCAACGAGCTTCGCGTGCTGTAGCCACGTCGCCCCTTGCCGTTGGAACACGTAGGCCGCCCCGGAGTTGCAGGACGGGTCGGTAGGGCACGCGTCGTCGTCACCATGTGCACCGACGACAACATAGTCACCGCTAACGGCCACCGTACCTCCGAAGAGATCGCCCTTGGCTGCATCGGAGGCGGTCAGCTTGGCCTGCTCGCATTGCGCGACCGCCACGGGGGGAAGGATGAGCAGGAAGCTCCCGATAGCCGCAAGAGCGCAGAGAACCGTTTGCATCCGCATGTCCATGCCCTTGCACCCGAATCGGCCAAAGTCCGAGCGTTTAACAAATCCGTGCGTGCGTCTTATCGACTCCACCCGAGGCGCCATAATAACCCGACAACTCGCTCCGAGTCAAGACCCTGCCTGTCGTGCAGAGCAAGCGAAACCCTCCGCCAACCGCAGCGCATCCCGATCCGGGCAGCCCGCATGAACGAGAGTTCCTGGGTTACTCGAATCCCCATGTACCGTCGATTCTCCAGTAACTAATTCGGGGGAGAACCAGATAAAAAGCGGCGATGTGGTCCTGCCGGCCCAGATGACCGACGGCAGTCGGCGTACGATCCACTTGCGTTGCGTGACGACGCCCGACGAGGCTCAGAAGGTGTTGCTCAACCGCCTCGGATTGACGCTACCCCAAGGCCTCCGGCAGATCGAAGAGATCGCACAAATGCAGTCACGACTTCTGCCCGAACACAGCCCTGACGCTATCACCAGACCCGTTCAAACTCCACAACTGCTCAACTTGGGTTAGCCCGCGCGGATGTACCCGGTGAAGCGGACGTTCGGTTGGTGATGCGCCCGACGCATACCCGTTAACTGTCAACACGGACCTTTCCATTCTTAACTCTCTTCCTCGGCTGCGACTTCCACCGGCGATGAATCCAGAGGTACTGCTCCGGTTCGCGGCGGATGACACTTTCAAGCGCGGAGGTGTAGGTCTGTGTGATCCAGCGAAGCGGGTCGTCGCGATCCTCCCATTCGTGTGGGTGGATGACCCGTTCGATCCCGACATCGTACCGGGGCTTGTTCCCTTGGCGCCGCACGTAGCCCACGATGATCACTGAGCCGGTCGATATCGCCAACAGCCCGATCGACTTGTAGGTCGAGGCCGGGCGACCGAAGAAGTCCACGAACAACCCCTTTCGTCCCGCGTCCTGGTCGCCGACAAACGCCAGCGCTCGGCCTTCGGCAAGCAGTCTCTGGGCCTGTGCGGTGGCGCCCTTCTTGTCAAGGAGCATCATCCCTTGCGCGCCGCGGCTTTGCACGAGAAAGCGGTTGAGGTATTCGTTGTCGAGGGGACGCATGACCGCGGCAACGTCCAGACCCAGGGTGGCCAGAAGATGGCCCTGGATCTCGAACGATCCGTAATGACCCGTCACAAGAATCGTTCCGCGCCCCGACAGAAGCTGATCGAGCGCGTCGGTGAAGTCCATGGTGGTCAGGTATCGGTTCCAGTTGTATGGCGTGATGAGTCTGGGCAGGCAGATCGCCTCGACCGCGAACATGGCCACGCACTCCAGGCAGCGATCGGCCATCCGTTGGATTTGGTCGGGTGTGTGGGTGTCGCCAAAGGCGGCCGTGAGATGCTCGACCGCACGCCGGCGGTGGCGGGGCATCAAGCGTGGCCAGTGCCGCGCCAGAAGGCAGGCCGTCCTCAGGTTCTGCTCAATCGGGAACATCTGGAGTACGGCGAACACGGTTCGGACGGTCAAGTAGAACACCCAGGCGACCGGTCCGGTCCGAGCCTTGGTGATGGAGCGACACCGCCCTTTGGCGTCCTTGGTTGCCTTCATGGGACGCATCGTATCACGCCCGGCGGAGCGCCACCACGAAACGGGCGGTTCGCCGGGTCGGTTGCAGCGCAGCCCGCTTGACGTGTTCGGGCTTACCAGAAACACTCGGGACGTGGAACCTGAAACAGACGTTGGCGATTCCGCGCGGCCCTTCACGACCGCCGACCTGGACTACGACCTTCCGGGCGAGTTGATCGCCCAGGTTCCGCTGCCGGAGCGCGACGCGTCGCGGTTGCTTGTGGTCGATCGTGCCACCGGCACCGTGCGGGACAGTGCCATCCGCCGCCTTCCGGAGTTCCTACGCCCGGGCGACCTTCTGGTGCTCAACGACACCAAAGTGCTGCCGGCCAAGTTCACCGCGCGGCGGAGCACCGGCGGCAAAGTCGGTGGGTTGTTCCTGACCGAGGAGTCGCCCGGCGTGTGGCGTGTTCTGCTGGAGGGCTCGCGACGCCTGCACACCGGCGAACGTCTTTCCGTGGACGCGCGAAACTCCGAGCCGATCGCACTGACGCTTCGGGAGCGATGCGGCGCCGGGGAGTGGCGGGTCGTTGTCGATCCGGTCGGCCATGCCGAAGAGGTTCTCGCGCGGGTTGGGGCGATACCGCTTCCGCCGTACATCGGGCGAGACCCGTTGGATGTGGAAACGGACCGGTTGGATCGCCGGCGCTATCAGACCGTCTATGCCAGGCGTCCCGGCGCCGTGGCGGCACCCACCGCGGGGCTCCACTTGACCGAGGCGCTTCTGGATACCTGTGGGGCGAACGGGGTCGAAACCGCGTTCATCACGCTCCACGTCGGCCCCGGTACGTTTCAGCCGATCCGTGTCCATGACGTGTCACGGCATGTCATGCACGCCGAGCGGATTGAGCTTCGCGAGGAGGTTCAAGAGGCCGTCTGCCGGTGCCGGCGGCGTGGCGGTCGCGTCATCGCCGTGGGAACGACCAGCGTCCGTGTACTCGAATCCGCCGCGGATGGGGCCGACACACAGGCGGGCGTCCGGGCTTTGTCTGCGATGACCGACCTGTTCATCTATCCGCCGAGGTCGTGCCGCGTGGTCGATTGTCTCCTTACCAACTTCCATCTGCCCAGGAGCACACTCCTGGCACTTGTGATGGCGGTTGCGGGCGTGGACCTTACGCAGCGCGCCTACCGCCACGCGATCGCGGAGCGGTATCGCTTCTACAGCTACGGCGACGCGATGCTGATCCTGTAGCTTGGACACTCGCCCGCCGCGAGCGCCCGTGCTCATCTGCGCCTGCGTCGCGCAATTCGCGCGCGTGGCTATGCCGTTTCTGCGCAGGTTTCTTGCCGAAGCACGCGATATCACTCGCCACCGTCAGGCTTGCTCAACTTCCGCGAGGGATGTCCCCGATACGTGCAACTGGCGAAGGCGAGGCGCGGAGGCGCCGGCCAGTGTCTCGGTTTGGGAGTGATGTGCCATGAAGACAAACGGAATGCGTCGATGGGCCGGACGGTTGGCGACAGCCATCGCCGGGACGAGCCTCGTAATGCTGCCGAGCTGCCCCTTGGCGGGGCGCGAGTTCCGCGACGCCGCCGGTCCGGCCGTCGAAAGCGGTGTGACGCAGGTGGTCAACGGTCTACTGAGCGGGTTGTTTGCCGTGATCGAGCCGGAGCCCCAAACCACCTCTGCGAACTAAGAGCCTATCCCAGAACTGGGTGGCACCGACATCCTGCCGGTGTGTTCACGGGCTGGAAGCCCGTGCCGCACGCGTTGTTGAGATAGGCTCTAAGAAGACGTGGGCCTCAATCGCTTGGCTTGCGTATCTCGAGTCGCACCAATCGATACTTCCGCCCGGCGCCGCCGAAGCGATAGAACTCCTCGGCCATGATCGAGAACCCGGCGCGGCAATAGCAGGCGATCGCAGCGGTGTTACTCGGGAAGACCACCAGCGAGATCCGATCGGCGTCGCCCCTTTTGAAGGCTTGGTCAATCAGCGCGCGGACAAGCGTCCGTCCGACGCCTTTTCCGCGTTCCGTGGGTCGGACGATGGCGTGCCCAACCCAGAGATGATTCGGCTCACGACGCATCGGGTTGAGTTCCGCGTAGGCGACGGGCGGCGTTTCGCCAGGTCGCGCCAATGCGAAAGCGCTGCCCTCGGGCTGCCTCCATCGCTCAACCTTCTCCGGGGTCAACGGAGGGGGCGTGCTCGGTGCCAGCCAGCGAAGCTCTACATCCGTTGCCACCCAACGGGCAATCTCGATCGCGTCGGCGGATCGAAACGGCCTGAGGGTTAGTTCGGTGTGAGAGACGGAGGGTGCTTCGGTCATGAGCGACGCGCCTCAGGGCAATCGGTGCCCAGGGGTGTTCGTTGGGGAGTTGCACCGATGTTGCCCGGGGCAGACCGACCGCTACCTCGAAGCCGGGTTTGAGCCGTGCGTGCGTATGAAGGAACGGTCGAAATGCCCGGAACTGGATTTGAACCAGCACGTCCATAATCGGACACAAGCACCTCAAGCTTGCGCGTCTGCCAATTCCGCCACCCGGGCTAAGGGTCGTTTGCCCAACCGCACGCCGCACTGGTTGCACCGGGCATATTGATCGCGGAGCGAACCCGCCCCTAGGGGCCGGTTACGATCAAGCGGCCGCCGGCTCCAAGAGCCGGTGGACCGACGATGCGCGAGTCTAGCACGCCCGCGCCGCCCGTCAACCGCCGACGCAGTGGCCGACGATCCTGGGTGCATGACCTAATCGGCGGGCAGTTTTCAGAGCACCGGTAGAACCGGCTTGCCGGCGGGCGCGAGCCCTGTGACCGGTCTGGTATCGCGGAAGCGCCGTGGTTGTTCGCATCGTGTCCGGGGGCTCGCGCCCACGGCTCTGACCCGGCGTGCCGCCGTCAAGATGGCTTTGCACGCCCCGCCAAAACTGTCACACACCCGACGATCCTTCGGTCATATCTTCGCTCGATGGGCCGCAACGCCGCGTCCTTCATGAACGCGAGGACGGGTCGGATCACGCCTGCCTACGGACAGGCGGACCGGTCCGGCGAAAAGGGATACCGGCGTCCGCTGAACGCGTCGAGCGCCGACGTCACGTCGATGATGGTGATCTTCCGGTCGGGCGTGGCGGGCTCGAAGTCCACCCGAGATTTTGCGGGAGCGTTGGGCCGTGCCGCGAACTTGTCCAGCGTCCCCACGACATCGAATGCCACATCGATCCTGTTGTCCGGGGCGGTCCACATTCCCGTCGCCTTGTCGAAGGCGCCGACCGCGTCACCCCACCGGCTCATCTCCAGCCGCAGCGGGGCGGAGAAACTCGCTTCGGCCGTTGGGTCGCAGCCCAGATCGACAATCTGAACATCGTAGGTGCCACCCGGCACGATATTGGGATCGGATACGTGGACGGAACCCAACGTACCCCAATCGGCAAAAACCGGGTCGCAGTCCAGCGTTGCCGCCTTGAACGTCGGAGGCGTCGCGTCGTCCTTGCCCGGCCTTTCGCTGACGTCGGTCGGTGCGGCGACCCACCTGGTCGTGCCGTTCAAGGCGTCGAACGGAGCGGGCAAGTCCAGGAAGGTGATGCGCACCGCCTGGCTGGGCCCCGAAGGCGGCGCGGTAAAGGTGATGTATCGGTTGCGGGAAAAGGCGTTGGGTCCGGGGTCCACGGGGGAG
The DNA here is from genome assembly GCA_965371245.1 of uncultured bacterium. Taxonomy (GTDB): domain Bacteria; phylum Planctomycetota; class Phycisphaerae; order UBA1845; family UBA1845; genus CBDUXT01. The sequence goes on from CBDUXT010000038.1 coordinate 30,224, forward strand.
GGGGGCGCACAGACCCCCGCGATTCCGAAAAAGACATTCCCGACGGCCTCGACCTTGATGAGCCCCAGCTCTTGGCCGCCCGGGAGTGTGATGACTTCACTTCCGTCGTTGAGCGTATTCCCCTCGAGCTCCAACGGAAACGTGGCGCCGTTATCCGTGGACATGACGATGTTGACGTGCGTCGTGTTTACGGGTGCCACGTCGGTGCCCGCGACCGTCCATGTGACCGTTCTTAGCAACGGATCACCACCGGGGCCGTCCTCGACGCTCACGCGAAACGGCCCGGAGCCTTCATCCACGGTGATGACTCGTTCGTCCCAATCGACGCCGCCGCCGCCGGCGCGGTTGTCGCGCACGGTTGCGCGGAAGATAAAGTCCCGCGCTTTGACCGGGAGCTTTTCATCCGCAGTGAGCATGCCGGACACGATGCTTTCCATGCGGGGGAAGCTTCGCGCCGGGTTCGTGGTGGGAAGCAACGAGCGAAACAAGGGGATCTGCCCGTCGTCGGGAGCCGACAGCGGGACGGCGGGACCCAGGTCGCGTTCTTCCCAACAGTAGGTCAGCGCGTCGCCGTTCAAGTCATTGGCCGTCGCGGTCAGAAGGAACGGGGTGTTCCGCGGGATGGTCACGTCGGGGCCGGCATCCACGATCGGCGGGTCGTTTCCCGTCTGGGTAATCGTTGCACAGCTTCCTCCGAAGCCGGAGACAAAGCTACGCATCTCGTCAAAGCTCTCCGCGTGGAAATAGGGGTCGCTGTGCGGTTGAAGGTCATCGACGCCGCAGATGCCGGCATACGCCTGGATGGTTGATCCGCTGCCGGGCTCGTAGGCCGTCGAACCGTTCCGGTTTCCCCCAGAGCAGTTTTGATTCACACCATTGAATGTATGGTTCCCGCGGAATTGGTGCCCCATCTCATGGGCAACGAAATCGACGGCGAAGGGATCGCCGATCGGCGAAGGGAGCCCCGTGACCCCGCGCGCTTTCGAGGAATTCGAGCAGACCACGCCCAACACCGCGACCCCGCCCCCGCCCGTGCTGAAAACGTGCCCGATGTCGTAGCCCGCCGACCCGATCACGCTGGTGATCGTCGCCTGGTTTTGCCCCAGCATGGAGAATCCGTCGGAATTGGAGTAGGGATCCGTCGCGCCATCGGTGAAAATCAGTTGATCGTTGTTGGCGACGAGTTGCATGCGAATGGCCAACTCCACCTCGTAGATGCCCGTGACGCGGTTGATGGTCGTGACGACGGCGGCGAGGCCGGCCGCCACGGTGCCCCCGTGGAACTGCGTGTATTCCCCCGTCGCGGCACACGCCAGTCGATAGGTGCGCAACGTGTCGCCCGAGGGCGCGGCCACGGCCGCGACAGTTCCCGCTTGAGGCTGATCCTCGTTCTCAAACAAGCACGCAAACGCGCCGGGTTTTTGGTAGTCGTGTTTGAAATAACTGGCGTGGACGGTCGTGTCGCCTCGCCAATAGGGATCGACGTATACCGCTCCGGTCGGCGAGAGGATCTGCGCGTGAAAGCCTGCCGGAGTGCGGTCAAAGTGGACCGTCGCGGCCGGGTCGTCGATACCCTGACCCGCGTAGGTCTTGATCTGTGGGTATCTGGCCGCCAGGGCCGGCGCCATGACCGACGATTCCCAAAAGCGGAAGCGCGCGAACGAGCCATCGGGCATGGGGATGGTGATCCGTGACGCGTCTCCCCCAACCGGGCGGCCGTCCTCGGGGTCGGCCTGTGCCAGCAGAGCAGTCACGGGACCGTCGTTCAACGAGAACAGGCGAAAGGCGTCCGGGCGCACCCACGGCTCGGGCTCGGCGGCAACCCGTCCCTCCAGTTCGTAGCGCGCCCAGATTCCGTCAGACGACAGGTCGCGATCGCCGGCTTGGATCGCCGATGCGCGGTCTGAGCACAGGCCCATCGCGAGGGCGATGACGGAGATTCGAGTCAGATCGCGTGAGTTGAGCATGTCGTTCCCCCCAGGGCAAGTCTCGGACGGCAGCCGGCGTGCTTCTGGCATGCCGACCCACGGGTTCCCCACGCGACGCGCGACCGCCGCGGATGTCCAGGTCTTTGACGCAGGTTGATGGGGACGCTTTGTCCAGGGTCCGGCACAGACCCATGGGCGGTGATTCCGCGAGGCAGTGTCACGCCGCGCTCCGCCCGACCATTGGTTATCGCTCCCACATCCGCGTGGAGTCCCATTGTAACGCCCATCCGCTCGTAGGTCCAGGATGAAATCCGCGGCAGGGCTTTCGGGATGCATGACCGAATCGGCGGGCAGTTTTCAGGGCACAGGGCGCGAGCCCTGCGACCGGTCTGATATCGTAGAAGCCCTGTGCTTGTTCGCATCGTGTCCGTGGGCTTGCGCCCACGGCTCTGACGCGGCGTGGCGCCGTCAAGATGGCTTTGCACGGTCCGCCAAAACTGTCACGCACCCGGGCTTTCGGGCTCCGTGGCACGCTCCGTTGGGATGAGTACGTCGAGGGCGAGGCAGGTGAACCCCCGGCATGGCCGGGAGAACCACCTGCCCTACTGCCCAACGCCGATTCTGTCACGCGGCGGATAGCTGACGCCTCCCGCTCCGCTACAATCGCGGCATGGCCAACATCGAACTGGATCTGATCGCCTGGCTTCAAGCGCGCCAGCGCCCTTCGCCGGCGGTTCGGCTGGGCATCGGCGACGACATGGCCATCGTGGAAACGTCATCGCCGGTTCACTTGCTCTCGTCCGATATGCTCCTTGACGGCGTTCACTTCGACACGCGCGCCCAGTCGCTGGGCGACATCGGCCGCAAGGCGATCGCGTGCTGCCTGAGCGATTGTGCCGCCATGGCCGTCCGACCGGTTGCCGCCACCGTTTCCCTGGCGCTTCCCGAGCCAATGACGTTGGATTCCGTCAAGACGCTCTTTCGCGGCATGTTCGACGTATCGACTGAGTTCGAGATCGCCATCGTCGGAGGTGATGTGACGCGCTGGTGTCATCCGCTGGCCATCGATGTGGCGGTCGTTGCGGCTCCCTACGAAGACAGCCGGCCCGTGTATCGCACCGGGGCCGTGCCCGGCGATCGTCTCTTCGTAACCGGATTGCTCGGCGGCAGTTTGCTTGGCCGCCACCTATCGTTCGTGCCGCGCGTGCATGAGGCCCGTCGTCTCGCCAAGGCGCTGGCGGAGCGGCTACACGCGATGCTCGACATCAGCGATGGACTGTCCCTCGATCTTTGGCGTTTGTGTCAGGCGTCGGGCGTGGGGGCCTTGTTGGACGAAGGGTTGCTCGATGCGGTGGCTAGCGACGACGCGCGGCGCGTGACCGACGGGCGTTCCGCGATCGATCACGTGCTTGGCGATGGCGAAGACTTCGAGCTTCTGCTTGCAGTGGCCGGCGATCCCGGAGACGTTTCCGTTCCGCTGTTCCCCGTGGGCGAGGTAACGCGGGAGGGACTCGCTCTTCGGCGATGTGACGGACGTATCGCGCCCTTGGAACCGAAAGGGTATGTGCATTGACGGAGCTACGATCCCGATACTCGTGCCAAACGGGCTCGCCCGCTGAAACGCAGGCGCTGGGTGAAGTTCTGGGTCGTTCGTTGGGGGGGGGGCTCGTGATCGGTCTCATCGGTCCGCTGGGTGCCGGCAAGACCGAACTCGTCAAAGGAATGGCTGCCGGCAACGCCGGCTCGGGCTCGGTCGTCGCAAGTCCGACGTTCACGCTGGTACATGAGTACGCGGGTCGGCTCCACCTCTACCATGTCGATGTCTACCGACTGGGCGACTCGCCCGACCTTGTTGCCCTCGGTTTCGAGGAATGGTTGAACCCGGAGGCGGTGGTGGTGATCGAGTGGGCCGACCGGGTCTCTCCGATCATCGGCGAGGCCGCGCTGTGGGTTCGGTTATCGCCAACGGGCGAGACGTCGCGCGACGTTGCGTTCGAGGCGATCGGGCGCGAGGCCGTCGAGTGCCTCGAGCACGTGCGCGCCGAACCGCGTTGACATTTCGCGGATGCACGCCTACTGTCGCCACCGAAGCGCATGGCGCTTGTTTGTAGGTCTGCTCCTGAATCCTTGTTACTTCCGAGAGGGCGCCCGTTGGTCCGTCAACACGCTAGAAAGTCCGGCGAACTTCGATCCGTGGAGATCGTTCGCGGCTATACAAGAAACGCCGCCGGCTCGGTCCTTATCAAGGCGGGCGAGACGACGGTTCTTTGCACGGCCTGCTGGGAGCCGAGCGTGCCGAAGTGGAAGAAGGGGCAAGGCAGCGGTTGGGTCACGGCGGAATACGACATGCTGCCCGGCGCGACGAGCGAGCGTCGGCGCCGCAACCGCACCAAGATCGACGGACGCACGCAGGAAATCCAGCGACTCATCGGGCGTTCGTTGCGCGCGGTCGTCGATCTCGACCTGCTGGGCGAAAACTCGATCCTGATCGACTGCGACGTGCTTCAGGCGGATGGCGGGACGCGGACGGCCAGCATCACCGGGGCGTACGTGGCGCTGTGTGACGCGGTTCGCCATGCCCGCGGGCGCAAGTGGATCAAGCGCTCTCCGGTGCGCGAGCCGGTGGCCGCGGTCAGTGTCGGTAGGGTTGGCGGGCGAATGCTGTTGGACCTGAACTACGAGGAAGACTCGGCTGCCGATGTCGATATGAACGTTGTGATGACTGGTTCGGGTCGATTTGTGGAAGTCCAGGGTACGGGCGAGGGGGCAACGTTCGACCGCGCCGAGCTGGACAGACTGCTCCGGCTTGCGTCGAAGGGAATCAAGGGTTTGCTTGCGCACCAACAAAAAGCGCTGCGCCGGCGGATGATGGACTGATGGATACCCGACCCGATCGAGGAACCCTTCGCCTGCCCGTTGTCTTGGCGAGCGCCGCGATGCTTGTTGGTGCCGCGGGTTGCGAATCGCCCGGCGGTCGGTCCCTCGGGTCGTGGACTATCCGATGCGCCGAGAGCCAAGGCCCCGGTGCCTACCAGCGGATGCAAGACGTCGCCCAACTGCTACGGAGAACACAGGGGATTCGACCCGACGACGTTGTCGTGCGGCAAGACGCCGATGGTTTCGCCCGACTGTACTACGGCGCCTACGATCGTACGCGAGATCGCAAGACGGGCAAGAGAGTGTTCCCACCGAACATGCGCGCGGACATGGATTTGCTGCGCGACTTGGGTGACGACTCCGGGCGGCGCTATTTCGCCCGTGCGATGCCCGCGCGACGGCCAACACAGGACGTCGGGAACCTCGACTGGTCGTTGCGGACCGTGCGCGCGACGTACACCCTGCAGGTGGGGGTTTTTGAACCGACGGATGAGTTCCGGCGCTACAAATATGCCGCCGCCGAGTACTGCCGGCTGCTGCGCGAGCAAGGTCACGAGGCGTACTACTACCACTCCGACGTAAACAGCTTGGTGACCGTGGGGACGTTCGGACCCGAGGCGGTCGTCCGTGGATCGGACGGCCGTGTCTCCTACAGCAGCGAGGTGCGTGCGCTTCAACGTACGGAGTCGCTCCAATACAACACCGTCAACGGCGCGATCCATCGGCGTCGGACCGAGGACGGGTACCTGGTGGCGACGCCGTCTTTTCTCGTCGAGATTCCCAAGACAGTCCGGCCGTCGTAGCCGCCTGTTGAAGAAAGCCGGTGCTACACTTTTTCAACAGGCTGGTGGCGGGTTCGTTCCATGAGGCTACTCATTGCCACGACCAATCCCGGTAAGCTCGTGGAAGTGCGCGCGATCCTCGCCGGGTTGACCGTCGAGTGGACGACGTTGCGTGACTACCCCGAGCTTCCCGAGGCGGTCGAGGATGCCAGCACGTTCACCGAGAATGCCGTACTCAAGGCGCTCCATTATGCCCGGCTGACGGGCGGCTGGGCACTCGCGGACGATTCCGGCTTGGAGGTGGACGCGCTTTGCGGCGAACCCGGTGTTCGATCGGCTCGCTTCGCCGGACCCGCCTGTGACGATGCGGCCAACAGCGCCAAACTCTTGTCGAGGCTGGGCGGCGTGCCGTCAAAGAAGCGGACGGCGCGGTATCGGTGTGCGGTGGCGCTAGCCGACCCGAACGGAGTGGTCGCGCAGACCACCGGAGTGATGGAGGGCTTGATCGTCGAACAGCCACGCGGTGCCAACGGATTTGGCTACGATCCGCACTTTTTCGTTCCCGATAGCGGCATGACCGCGGCCGAAATGACAGCGGACCACAAGAACCGGCTGAGCCATCGCGGCCAAGCGCTGCGAGCGCTCCGCGCACCGTTGGAACGGCTCCTCGCCGCCCAGACCGGTGCGGGCGGCGCCGGGACGCGCGGCCGCGGCGACAGGTGAGATCGGTTGTCGGCCGCGCGGCATTCGCTATAATCCCGCCCTTGACAAAACCGGTGTTGCGCGGTCCGCAGGCAGGAGTCTTCCCGTTGGTTCATCCGTTCGTTCCGCAGTACATGTTCTTTACCAAGGGGAGCGGCAAGCACAAGGAAAGCCTGCAGTCATTCGAGGAGGCTTTGCGCGACGCCGGCATCGCCGGCTACAACCTCGTTCGAGTCAGCAGCATCTCCCCACCGAATTGCAGGATCATCTCCCGCAAGAACGGGCTCCAGCGACTCACGTCGGGACAGATTGTCTTCTGTGTCCTTGCCGAGAGCCGGACGAATGAGCCGAATCGCCTCGCCGGCGCGGGAATCGGACTGGCCTTGCCCGCTGACAAAAACAAGCACGGATACATCGCCGAGTATCACGGCTTCGGCATGACGCACCGAGTCTGTAGTGACTACGTTGAGGATATGGCCGCCACCATGCTGGCCACGACACAGGGCATCGACCTCGACCCGGACAAGGCCTACAACGAGCGCAAGGAAATCTACCAGGCGAAGGGGCTGGTCGTTCGAACGCGGGCGACGGTGCAGACGGTTGAGGGCGACAAGAGGGGGCTATGGACGACCGCGGTTGCCGCCGCCGTCCTGGTCCTGGATCCCGGATAGATGGTTGGAATGAACGAAGGCGACAAAGAGCAGTCTCAAACGAAAGATACCTGCCCCGGCAGGAACCCGTGGTTCGACGCGCCGACCATAGAACCGCTCGCGCTCGCGGGCAACGAGGGCGTTGCGGACCTGATCGACAACGTCTTTGCCCAAAGCGGGTTCAACGCCCGCCGGCTTGGAGAAGGGGCGGCGCTCTATGCGCGGATGCTCAACGCGGATGCAACCGTGTGCCTCACCATCGCCGGGGCGATGACGCCGATCGGAATGAGCGGTGTGTTCATTTCCCTGATCGAGCGCGGCATGGTCGATTTCATCATCTCGACCGGCGCCAACCTGTTCCACGATCTGCAGCGACCCTTCGACCTTCCCATGGTGCAGGGCAGCCCGGATGTCGATGACAACGTGCTTGCCGACGACGGCGTGGCGCGCATCTACGACGTCTTCATTCCCAACGACGATACGCTCGGCGGTCCGGACGAAGTCATCCATGAGGCGGCCCGCCGGATGGACGGCGCCCGCGCCTTTTCCACCGCCCGCTTTCATCACCAACTCGGCCGGGTCGTCGCGGAGAAGGCGCCATTCCCCGAGAAGTCTTTTGTGGCCGCGGCGGCGAAGTACGACGTTCCGATCTACACGTCGTCGCCGGGTGACTCGGCCATCGGGATGAATCTGATGATCCCCCACCTGTTGGGTCGTGACGTGCCCCTCAACCCCATGCTGGATGTCATTGAGACGGCCGCCATCGTTCGAGACGCCAAGACCAACGGCGTCGTGGAGATCGGCGGCGGATCACCCAAGAACTTCTATCTTCAGACGCAGCCCACGCTCCACCAGATGCTGCTCGACAAGTCGAACGGAGGGCATGACTTTTGTCTCCAACTGACCACGGACTCGCCGCAGTGGGGCGGCCTGTCGGGCGCCACGTTTTCGGAGGCCAAGAGCTGGCGGAAGGTACGAGACGCACATCGGAACAACGTGGTGGTCTACTCGTGTGCGTCGCTGACGTTCCCGCTCATCGCCCAATACGTGTTGGTTCGCGTGACGCCTCGTTCGCAGCGGCGTCTGTTCGATCGACTGGATGAAATGACGGAGGCGCTGCGCGGCGTCGCGCGCGAGAATGCGGAGCTTCGGGCTGAGCATCCCTACCTGTTCGAGACGTCGGACGGCTGAGGTGTCGATCCCTCCGGGCTTCGCAGGCGAACCGATCCATGGAAACCCTACCCTACAACTTCCTTTGTTTGGATAAGAAATACTGCGACTACGACACGGCTCGGTTTGCCGTGCTTCCGGTTCCGTACGACCTGGCCACCTCGTACATGCCCGGCGCGCGCAACGCCCCCGGGGCGATCATCAGCGCTTCGGATCACTGCGAATGGTTCGACGAGGAGCTGGAGGCCGAGTGCTACAAATGTGGCATCGCCACACTCGATGCCATCGAGCCCAATGCGGACGGGCCGGCCGCCATGCAGGAAGATCTATTCACGGCCGCCCGGCGCATCGTGCGCGATGGCAAGTTTCTATTCAGCCTGGGCGGCGATCACAGCATTACGTTCGGGCTGGTTCGAGCCGCGATGAGCAAATACAAGCGGCTTTGCGTCTTACAGATCGATGCCCATCTGGACTTGCGCGATCGGTTCTTGTCCAGTTCGCGCTCGCACGCCTGCGTGATGCGGCGGATCACGGAACTCGGCGCCTCGGTGGTACCCGTAGGGATTCGGGCTGTCGCGCCGGAGGAGCACCGCTTCCTGAAGAAAAGCCCCATCAAGCCGATCACCTCGCGCGAGTGTCACACGACGGACGACTGGGTCGATCGCGCGATCGATGCACTCGATGCGCACGTGTACGTCTCGATCGACATAGACGGGTTCGACCCGGCCTACGCGCCAGGCACGGGGACGCCGGAGCCCGGCGGGCTTGATTGGTACCAGGTGACACACCTGCTGCGGCGTGTGGCGACCGAGCGGACCGTCGTGGCCGCCGACATCGTCGAGGTGGTGCCGGTTCCCGGTCAGGTCGTCACCGAGTTTCTCGCCGCCCGGTTGACGTACAAGCTGATGGCGTATGTACAGCTTCGCAGCGGTGCGCGTTAAGCGTCCGGGGACTTGGTCTTGCCGGACGCCCGCGCCTGCATGCAGAGCCTCGTGAGTGCGTGAATGCTGCCGGTCGCTTGAGCCAGGGAAGAGCCGGCCAGAAGCTCCGCCTCCGCCTCGGCGGCTGCGTCGGTGATGGCGTCGAAGCCGTATCCGCTTCCCTCACCTTTGAGGATGCGGATCAGTTTCTGCACTCCAGCGAGGTCTTCCTTCGCGACCGCTTCCTCCAGCGCGCGCACCTTGGACGACAGCTCTTCGACAAAGGCGTTGATGATCTCGACCATCGACGTATCGTTGTAGAACGAACTGAACAAGGGCTCCTCTCGCAGCGACGTGAGCAGTTCGCTCAACGCTTCGCGGTGGAGGGGTTTGGCGATGTATCGGTTGCATCCGGCGTCGAGGCAGCGCTGCTGGTCGTCCGGCTGCGTGAGCGCCGTGGCCGCGACGATCGTTCCCGAGTACCCCCGGTCGCGCAGGGCTCGAGCGGCGCCGAAGCCGTCGAGCACCGGCATCTCCATGTCCATCAGAATCACGTCGTACGCATGCTGCCCGGCCTTTTCGACGGCCAACTGTCCGTTGGCGACGTGATCGACGTCGGCGTTCAACTGCTCGAGGTGGAACAGGGCCAACCGGGCCGTTGCCGGATCATCCTCGGCCAGGAGAACGCGGCTGTGGATGGCCGTCGCTGAGAAGACCGACGGATCGATCTCCCGGTCGAACTTGATCGAGACTTCGTGAATGTTGCCTTGTTGATAACGACATGAAACGACCTCACCATGCACGTCGTCCCACGTGCCGTAGGTGGTGATGAGTTGGGCCATGCATCTGGTTCCCGGATGAACGAATCCGCCGTGCAGGAAGGCGAGCCCTCGGTCGCTGATGTTCCTGCTCGCCACCACGTAGGGGACGACGATGGACGAGCCGGGTTGCTGCATGTGAACGACCAGGGCCTTGACGCGGTAAGGGTATCGCGCCGAGCGACGGTCTTTGGCTACGGCAACCCCCTCGTCCAACTGGTCGAGGAGCCTGGCGATGTCCTCGTCGTTGAGCCGGATCGTGCGGATGGCGCGCTGTTCGCTCTTGGATGAGTCCACTACCTACCTCGGAGTTTCCCGCGCCACCGATTCCCTGCCGGTTGGGCGCATGCGATGCCGCGCCGCCCAGGTAGCGGATGCACCGTGCTCAACGTCCCTATGCAGGACATATCGACCGGTTGGGACCGGTGGTTGCGACCTTGTGTCGGCGCAACACGAAAAGAGCGGGGGACGGCCCGATAATCGGTATGACCGCACGCTGGGCGGCCGTCCTCGAGCGCGCGGCAACGCGTCGGGCCTGAGCGCGCGAGCACCCAAAGCGGGGTTCGCCGACCGCCGATAGGACGGTTGAACGTCCGCGCGTCTCCAGGAGCCAGGCGATGTCCGAGAAGAAAATCCGCACTCTGGTCGTTGATGATTCCGTCTTCATGCGGACCGTGCTCAAGAGTGCGCTTGGAAAAGCAGACTCCATCGAGGTCATCGGTTCCGCTCAAAACGGGCAAGAGGCTCTCGCGAAGATTGCTCAGCTCAAGCCTGACGTGGTCACCCTGGACATCGAAATGCCGGGACTGACCGGACTGGAAGTCCTCAAGCGGGTGATGCGCGACGACCCTTTGCCCGTCGTGATGGTTTCGACGAAGACGCAGGAAGGGGCGGCCATGACCTTCGAGGCGCTCGAACTCGGCGCCATCGACTATGTCGCCAAACCACTGGCCGATAAGGATGCGTCACTCCAGAGCTTCCAGAAGAAAGTCGTGGCCGCCGTCGAGGTCGCGTTCAGCTCGAACCTCAAACGGCTTGGACGGGCAAACAAGGAGCGGATCCTTCGCCCCCGAGCTGCGACGCTTCAGACCGAAGGCATCGTGGTTGCGATCGGGATCAGCGCCGGAGGACCAGCCACCCTGCACAAGTTGATCCCCGTCCTGCCGAGTGTCTTTCCGCCGATTGTGTTGACACAGCACATGCCCGCGGGCTTCACCGAGCCCTTTGCCAAGCGACTCAACGACTGTTCGGCGCTTGCGGTGAAGGAGGCCGCCAACGGTGATGAGCTGCTGCCCGGTCGCCTTGTGTTGGCTCCGGGCGATCGACATCTCCGTGTCGTGCGGAAGGGGAAGAAGCTGCGGGTGGCTCTCGATGACGGCCCCAAGGTGGCCGGCTTTCGTCCGTCCGTCGATGTTCTTTTTCGCAGCGTTGCTGAAGCCTTTGGAGATCAGGCGATCGGACTGGTCATGACCGGAATGGGGTGCGACGGCTCTCAAGGCATTCGGGATCTCAAGGCTGCCGGTGCACGGACGCTTGCCCAGGATCAGGACTCGAGTGTGGTTTATGGGATGCCCAAGGCCGCGTTCGCGACGAAGTGCGTCGATCGGGTCGTGTCACTCACCGAAATCCCGTCCGTGCTGACGAATATGCTTGCGGCCGAACCGGTCACCAAGTCCTAGGACCGTTTCCAGCAAGGTGGCCGACTTTTCGCGGCTCCGGTCGTTGGGTGGCATGGCCAAACGTTGCGCGGCCATGTGCCGGGTGGACCGACCCATGCCCGCGCCTCCGGCTGGGCATGCCACCCGAAAAACGAAATAACTTTTTTGGAAACGGCACTAGGATCCTTTCCAAGAAAGTCGGCGCCACCCCATTCGGGGACAGACTCTTAGCCGGCGGCCACGCGGTGCATGGCTTCCTCAACGCGTTCCCTCTCGAACGGCTTGACGACGTAATCGACGGCGCCAAGTTTCAGGGCCTCCATGAGCGGCTCACGCTGGTCGATCGCGGAGATCATCACGACCTTGGCGTTGGGGTCTTCCGTACGGATTTTCTTCAGTGCCTCGAGACCGCTGGCGTTGGGCATGACGATGTCCATCGTAACGATGTCCGGCTTGAGTTCCCTGTATCGCTCACAGGCCTCGATGCCGTCGGTCGCCTCGCCGACGACCTCCCATCCCATCCCGACGAGGATGGTCTTGATCATATGTCGCATGAACTTTGCGTCATCGACGACAAGCACTCGTGTAGCCATCTTGGTTCCCTATCTAGTCCGAGTCTCGTTTCCGTCGCGTCGCAACCCGTTCCGACCCCGTGGAATCGGTCGTGGCGGATCCGCGACGGCTCATAGTTGTCTCGCCGTTTCTCCGATCACCGCCACCGATACGACGCCTGTCGCGGGATCGAGCGAGATCTTGCGGCCCTTGCGTCCGCCAAGATCGGAGGCGGCGAGTCGAAGGCCCTGGTGGTTCAGGCGAGCCCGGATGGCATCGGCATTGCGTGATCCGAGGTCGGCCGCCGTTTCCGGACCGAACATCGTGGCACCGCCGGCGATCTTGCAGGTGAGATGTTCAACCTTGGCCCCCTCGGCCAAAACAGCCGCTCGAAGCAAGTCGATCGCGGTGTCCGCGAATTTTCCGGGGTCGCCCGTTCCCTGTTGTGAGTCCGGCAAGATGACGTGTGCCATGCCGCCGATCTTCGTCACCCGGTCGTACAGAGCGATGGCGACGCACGAGCCGACGACTGTGCAAATCGTATCGGGTTCCCGGACCACCTCGATTCCGGCGATGCCGATTAAATGGCACTGCCCGGATGCATTGCCCGCTTCGGTTGGTCGTGTGATCGTCTGCATCGACGCCATAAAACAGATCCTCTATTGACAGGACGTCTCAATCAAACGCATGGCCGACGGCGCGGGAAGAAGCAGGAACACCCACTCCAAAGACTCCCCATCGACGATGAACTCGGTTCGGGCCAGGAACACGTCATCACTGACCAGTGCTTGTTCCGCGACCACGCCTTCGATGATTGCCGCAGGAAAATCGAAGGCGAACTCGGGCGGGGCCGGCTCTACGTGAACGTCCAGCCAGGTCGACCAACTGTTCACGAAGGAACTCGCGATGATGTTTCCGGTTTCCTCAAGCGCAGATCGCTCAAGATCACCGATGTCGGTGGTCGTTCCCGCTGGTTGTCCCAAAAGCATATCGACAAGAGCCAGGGCATGCTCATGCTTGATGGCGACCAGCGCGTGCCCGTGTAGCTGTTCGCCCAGCGGCATGCGCAGGGCGACGATGGGCGCGTCGGCATCGAACTGTTCGGCCACTTCCGCCAGCGGCGTTTGCACGAGTCCCTCGGTGGATATCTTCACGCCCCGGCGAAGCCACTTGGACACGGCACGCGAGGCGGTAAAGGCCCCGTTGACGGCTATGGTTCGAAGCGCGTTGCTACGAATGCCGTCTTCATGGCACTTTTGTTCCATGGTTTCCAGAGAACCGGGAGAAGGCAACAACATCATGCCCCACTCCAGCTTTCGTTCATCCAGCCGGAATTCGGTGCGAGCCACGTACACCTCGTCCTGGTCCGTCGCCGCATCGGTCAACAAAGGTTGCACGATGGACTCGACCATGTCCCACGCGAATGTGGGAGCCGCGGGTTCGATGTGCAGCTTCAGCCACTTGGCCAGACTGTTGGCGTAGGCGCTACAGACAATGTTGCCGGTTTCCTCGAGACAGGACTGCTCGATTTCACCGAGCGACGTCGTCGTTCCCTCCGGCGCTTGCAGGATCATGTCGGCCAACGCGCACGCAACGTCCTCGGGGAACGTCAACAGCATGTGTCCCGTGAGGTCGCCGACAAGCGGTAGGTAGATCGCCGCGATGACGTCATCGGGGGCTCCGAACGCTCTGCTCGCATCTTTGATCGCAACGCGCTCAAACCCGTTGCTGGTCAGACGGACGCCGCGGCGGAGCCATTTGGACAACGCCCGAGAGGCCGTGTACGCGCCGTTCACGGCGACGGTGCGCAGGGCCGTGGTGATCCGTTCTTCGGGTGGGGCGGCCGCGGTCGATGTCATTCCTCCGCTCCCACGGGTGCGGCGGACGGAACCGTCGTCGCGGATGCGTTCTTCGCGGTCATGCCCATGATGGCCCCGATGTCCATAATCAAAGACACGGTTCCATCGCCTCGGATGGATGCGCCGGCAACCCCTTTGACGTTGCGGTAGTTCTCGGCGATGGACTTGATCACGACGTCCTCCTGGCCGAGCAGTTCATCGACGACGAGCCCGATTTTCTCATCTTCAAAGCCTACGATCACCAGCGTGAACTCCTCAGCATCGCGCGAAGCCGTTTGAAGATCGGGCAGCGACGTGCAAAAGACGTCTTCGAAGCGGGCGATGGGGATCACGCGATCGCGAACGCGGACGACTTCTCGACGCTGAATATAGTGAATGTCGCTGCGCTGGACCTTGATGATCTCCGCAACCGCCTCCAAGGGGATCGCATAGATACCCTTGCCGATTCGCGCCACGAGGGAGGTCAGGATCGCGATCGTCAACGGAAGCTTGATGATGACCTTCGTACCTTTTCCGGGGACCGTGTCGATGTCAATCGTCCCGCTTAGCTTCTCGATCTTGTTGACGACGATGTCCATGCCCATGCCGCGACCGGACACGTCGGTAATGGTCTTGGCGGTGGAGAACCCCGGCTTGAAGACGTATTGCGTAAGCTCCCGGTCGCTCATGCTCTCGACCTGGGCCGGCGTCGCCAGCTCACGCTCGATGATTCGCTCCCTGACCCGTTCGAGATTGATGCCGGCGCCGTCGTCCGTGACTTCGATACAGATGCTGTTGCCCCGGTGGCAGGCCTCCAGGGTAAGCGTGCCCGCGGGATCCTTCCCGGCCGCCTTGCGCTCATCGGGCATCTCGATCCCGTGATCGACACTGTTGCGTACCATGTGCGTAAGCGGATCGCCCAGCTCGTCGATCATGCGCTTGTCCAGTTCCGTGTTCTCGCCGCGCAGGACGAGGTTGATCTGCTTGCCGTTGGACTTGGCGATGTCGCGGATGACTCGTCGGAAGCGGCTGAACAACGGACCAACCGGCACCATGCGAGTACTCATGATACCTTTTTGGATGCTCTCCGAGACCCGGGCCAAGGCGTGCAACGCCTCGTCGAAATCGAACATCGACGGGCGCAGCTCGTGGACTTGCTCGACGAATGAGCGAAGCGGGCTCATGCTTTGCTGGAGGCGCAACATCCGACTGGCCAGCCCCTCGATCACCCGACCGTTCCCGTTTGCGCCCTGCAGGGACTCGATACTGTTCTTGATTTGGGCGAGTCCGTCGTCGATTTCGTCCACCACGTATCCGAAGTTTTTTCCATCGAACACGTCGCGGAACTTGCCGTGGACCTGCGTAAAGCGCGCTCGGTTGATCACCAGCTCGCCGCCGAGATTCATCAGCTCGTCGAGTCGCTCTTGATCGACACGGAGCGTCTCGCCGGTTCGCTTGGTGGATTTTTCGGTCTTCGTGTCCTTCTTCTTGGCCGGTGCGGTCTGCTTCGCCGTTCGGGCAGGCTGAGCGGGCTGCTTTGGGACGGGTGCCGCATCCGGTACGGCGGCGCCCGAGTCGGTGGAAGCCGGCGCCGCCGCGGCAGCGCTCGTTGCGGGAGTTTCCGACACCGGGCTCGCCACTGCGGAATCAACAACCGGAGCATTCGATACGTTCGCTTCCGGCGTTGCGCCCCGGCTTACGGTGACTTCCTCGACGCTGTACGCCCGCAGGACGGTCTCGATTTCGGTCGGGTTTCCCTCGGACTCCACGACGAACGTGATCGTTTCAACGGGCGTGTCACCACAGAGCGCGTCGATGTCAGGGGAAGACGAAAGCACGGTTCCGATGTCGCCGAGTTTGTTGTGGATCAGATAGGCCTGAATCGAAGCCTCCGAAGAGTCCTTCGGGAATCGCACGAAGACACTGAGCTGTCCCTCGTCCAGGTCCGGGCCTGCGGTCGCGGCAGAGTCTGCCGGTGGGAGGATCGGGGCGACGACGGCGTCGTCCGGCCCGGCGGCAGACAAATCGCCATCGATCCATTGCGAGAAGCGGTTCGCCAGCCCGTCCTGAGAAATGTCCTTGATGGTTCCTTGCCTGATGTCGTCGATCACCGCGCGCAACTGATCGACGGCCTGGAAGACGGCGTTCATCAGTTCATCGGTGAGCGTCAGTTTGCCGTTTCTCAGGCGGTCGAAGACCGTCTCCATCTCGTGCGTCAGCCGATTCATCCCGGTCAAGGACGCGGCGCCGGAAGCACCCTTGATGTTGTGCGCGCAACGGAAGACCTTGTTGAGAAGCTCGCCGTCGGTGGGGTTCTCTTCCAGTCCCAAAAGCCCCTGATTCAGTTCCTCGAGCGATTCGCCCGTTGTTTCGATGAACAGTCCCGTGAGTTCCGGATCGTCGAACATCTCGTACGCCTCGGCGACGCCCGCCGGCTCAACCGCGGACGCAGGCGCCTCCGGCCTTCCGGCCGCGCCGTCGATGGGCGGGGGCGGGGTGGGGCTCGGTGCGCCTTGGCTGTCGAGAATTCGATCCAGCGCTGCGAGTATGTCATCGATGTCGATGGTGTCGGCCGATTCGTCCGACAGCTCTTCAACGAGCGCCTTGAGTCGGTCAAACACCTGAAAGAGCGTCTCGAAGCTGTCGCTTGTTAGATCGCGTTTTCTCATACGCACCTGGTCGAAGAGCGTTTCCATTCGATGGGTTAGTTCTTTGATTTTTTCAAACCCGAACGCCGCGGCAAGCCCCTTGAGGCTATGGGCCGCCCGGAACATCGTGTTCATCTGCTCCTGGTCCTCCGGCGCGTCCAGCGAGAGGACGCCGGATCCGGCCTTGGACTCAAAGTCCATCAGACCATCGTCCAACATCGCCAGGTATTCGGGGGCCTCGTCCAGGAAGCCCGCCAGCAGTTCCGGGGTGATTTCGATTGAGCTGCTCATGGCGTGAGACTGCCTTGCAATAGAGCCTTCGACGCCTTCGATGCGCCCGGCTTGATGTAGAGGTTCGGTCCGACGTATTCGACTCTGAGGGTTTTGTTGAGCTCTGGTGTGTTGCGAAGTGGATCGACGTCGCCGACGAAGAGGTGCCCGCCGGGGACAAGCGCGTCCGTGATCGTCTCCAGAACTTTTTGTTTCATGGGCGTGTCGAAGTACATCAGCACATTGCGCAGAAAGATGAGGTCAAACGCGCCGCCGGGAAAGCGATCTCGCAGGTTGTGGAACTGAAAGGAAACGAGACTGCGTATCTCCGGCTTGAGCTGGTAGATCTTGTCGCCGGCGTCGAACCATTTGGTAAGCAGCGGCTTGGGTACCTTGGAGACCGCGTAGTCGTTGTACTGGGCCGCTCGGGCCTGCTCGAGCACTCGATCACTGATGTCGCTGCCGATGACGGTGACGCGCCAGCTCGCGAAGTTGGGCAGATGCTCCCGAAGGCAGATGGCCGCCGTGTAGGCCTCTTCGCCGCTGCTGCTGGCCGCGCTCCAGATCCGAAGGCTCTTGGTCTGAGATTGTTTCCGCTCCTTGACCATCTCGGGGACCCAGGTTTCGCGGAAGAACTTCCAGAGGTTGTCGTTGCGAAAGAAGTAGGTTTCGTTCGTTGTGACGGCCGAGAGGAAGTGGGGTAGCTCGTCCCGGCACTTCTTGGGGTCGCGGAGCAGATCGTAGTAGGCGTGGAAGGTCTCGAGCTTCAGCGATCGCAGCCGACGACGAAGCCGATTGCTCAGGAGCGTCAGTTTCGACTCGGGTAAATGGATACCGGTGCGCTCGTAGACGAGTGCCGTGATCCTCTTGAATTCCTGAGGGGTCAGTTTGACCAGCTCCACCGGATCCTCCTTTGAGGCCAACCCTCTTGTGATCGGACGCCCGAACGTCTGATGGAACGGCGAGCCTCTCAGTCTTGTACGCAGTTCCGGTCCATTGCCCGTCGATGGTGGTGTCGGAGCCGGTTCTGGAGTCTTTTCACCAATTCGGTATCACTGTTTCGAGACAATCTCTCGAAGAGACTCCGGACCCGGCCACGAGACTCGTGTCGAACGTCCCTTAGTCATCGGTTGTGCCGATCAGACGCTCGATGTTCAAAAGAATGAGCAGCTTCTCCTCAAACCTGACCAGCCCCATGACATGCTGATGCTCTGCGCCTGTGATGCCGCGCGGCGCGGGTTCGACCTGGTCACTGCTGACGCGGAGAACCTCGTTGACCGCATCGACGACGATGCCGATCGTGCGCTTGTCCAGGTTCAAGATGATGATCCGGGAGCTTTCCGTCATTGCCGCGTCTTCCAGGCCAAACCGTACGCGGAGATCGATGATCGGAATGACGTGGCCACGCAGGTTGATCAGGCCGCGGACGTAGTTCGGGACCTGTGCCATCTCCGTGATCGGCCCGATGAGGATCACCTCTTGGACGTGCATGATGTTGACGCCGTATTCCTCCTTCGCCAGCCGGAAGCTAACGACCTGGGAAATATCGCTCGATCCGGAAGCCCCCTGGCCGGCGTCCCGCTCTTTGGGGGCATCGAGCGCTGTCGCGGTCGTGGTCATCGACATGCGTTGCTCTCCGTTGATGGGGCCGTTTCGCAGCGGAGCCCTGGTAGCGCTGCTGACCCAGGTTCCGTCCGACTCGCGCTGGTCGAGCCTTCGAACTCAGGTTCCGAAGCTTGGAAGCTCTCGATCCGTTGCCGCTAACGTGGCACGGATCGAGAACACCTACTTATTGGATCGAATCGGGAACCGTGACCCGGTGCTTGAGAACAAAGCGGCAAGTCGCAACCGGACGCCTGATCAGGCGGTTTTAAGGGAGCAGCCGCGATTGTTCGGATCGAGGGCGGGATTGGCGTGTGCAGGATCGGGCGCCGTGACCGTCCCGCGTGCGGGGCGCCGGGGATTGGTAGTTTCAGTCGTATCTTCAGTGAGTCGATATCGTTGGCGAGGGCAACATTGGAACTCTTGTGTTGTAGGGACAATCAGGCAGCCGTTATGTAGAGTGCTCGACGCACTCGGGAGGCTCATGGCGATGGACGTTCGCTTTATCAATCCCTTTGTCAAGGCGATCTGCAATACGTTCGAAACGATGTGCGGGTTGAAGGTTGCCATCGGCGCCCCGGAGTTGAAAACGAGTGACAAGCCGCTGACCGATGTGTCGAGCATCATCGGGTTCTCCGGCGACGCGGCCGGAAGCGTCGTGCTGCACTTCTCGTTCGACACGGCGTCCAAGGTCGCGACCGCCTTCGCCGGCATGGAGATCACGCCGGAGCATCCGGACTTCGCCGACGCCGTTGGCGAGCTGGCCAATATGGTCGCCGGCGGCGCGAAGGCGAAGTTCGAAGGGCTCAACATCAGCATCTCCCTACCGAACGTGATTGTAGGAAGCAATCACAACGTCTCTGCCTCCAAGAATACGCCCCGGATCGTCATCCCTTGCGCGACTGACGTGGGCGTATTTCAGGTCGAGATCGGTATGGTGCTCGGTAAGGAGGGGGCAACAATAAGCGAAACAGTATCAGAGGGAGCCAAGGCGTGAAGATCCTCTTGGTCGACGATTCTCGAACGATTCGCAACATTCAGAAGAACGTGTTGAAACAACTCGGGCACACCGACGTCGTCGAGGCGGAGGACGGCGTGGTGGGCTTGGCGCGTTTTGGCGAAGAGTCTCCGGATCTCGTCCTGATCGATTGGAACATGCCCAATATGGACGGCATCACTCTCATTCGAAAGATTCGGGAGGTGAACAAGTCCGTTCCGCTGATCATGTGTACGACCGAGGCGGAGAAATCGCGCGTCCTCGAGGCCGTCAAGGCCGGCGTCAACAACTACATCGTCAAGCCCTTTACCGTCGAGTCGCTCGGCGAGAAGATCGCACAAACGATGTCCAAGGTGGGTACCTGAATTCGGTACGCTTCCGCGCCGGGTGTATCGCCGTGTCCCGAGCGGCTCATGGAAGAAAGCGCTGATTCGACCGCTACAAACCAATTCGAGCTCGCTCAAACCAAACGCCCGACCAAGTCTTTTCCGCCGCCGCCTGCACACCAGAAGCGAAATCCGTGCATTGCTGTTTGCGGGATGATGTCCAGGCACGCGCTACGGAAACGTGCCCCTGGCACTCGGACACACTTGAATTGATGGGTGGCATGGCCAATCGAAGCGCGGCCATGTATGGCGCGCGGCTCCAAGCCGGCGTCGGGTTCGAGCCCGGGCTGATCCCGATCGGCCGCCAGCCATCAAATGACCCGTGTCCGGCCCCCACACTGCTCAAGAGCAGTGCCACACGCGAGAACTTACGCGTGACGATACACTAGTGCATCGTCACGCGTAAACTTGCGGGTTGGGTGGCCCGTGGCTTTAGCC
>CBDUXT010000039.1:0-50277 GCA_965371245.1 uncultured bacterium
AGGATACGCCGCTTTTTTATCCCGTCACGATCCACAACTTTCGGTTATATCTCCAGCGGTCCGAGGCGGCTCGAAGAGCAAGACTCTTGATTGAGGCCCCCAAGTCTTGCGACAGAGATACGCCTTCCGCCCAAGCTTGGAGCAAGCTGCAGGGCGCCTTCCCGACTCTCAGCAGGCGTTCCGGCTGGCGGGCGCAATGTTGCATCGATTATCTTTTCCAGTATCCACCGGGGGCCGTGTCAGGGTCAGTAACACGCCGAACACACTGACGAGACCCATCACCTGCAAATCCTACCGCGCGACCGTCTCTTTCCGCAAGCCGGAGAAATCCTTGAGGTCGGACCTGAACGCTTCGTCATCTAGCCCTCGTCGGTGTGCACAGAGCAAGAGCTAACGTCACACGTCTTCAGAGGGTCTCGACGTTTCCAGTCGAAGGACCTCGATTGGCCCGCCAGACAGCTCGTCGAGGCGGAACC
Source organism: uncultured bacterium (assembly GCA_965371245.1). GTDB lineage: Bacteria > Planctomycetota > Phycisphaerae > UBA1845 > UBA1845 > CBDUXT01. Next base: position 477 of record CBDUXT010000039.1, read on the forward strand.
CTTCTGAACATGGCGTCACATCGCATGAGTCGGCGACACCTACCCCTCTTTGCGAACCAGTGCGATGACCGTGTCACCCTCTTGGGGCGTAGTGTCGGATTCGGGATCCAGGATGCGAAGCTTCCGACTCTTGTCGATCACGAAGAGCGGCAGGGCCGTGTCGCCGTAGCGGGCGAGCAGGGCTTCGTAGGTGAATGCCTCAGTTAGGCCGGTGGCTTTTACGGTGAAGCCGCCGCGGACGCGGCGGGCTAGCTCTTCGTGGCCTATGTCTTCGGCGAACAGCCAGCGTCCGTGGAGGTGTCCATGCCCCTTCTTCTTGGCCACGTGGGCCTGGGGCGGAAGTTGATAGCAGTTGGCCCGCCCGAAGACGCGATCGAAGCGGTGGACGGTGAGCATGTTGACCCAGTCGTTGGGCGTGACCGCCAGCAACCGACCTATGCCGCCCAACTCCAGTTCGTCGAGCGTGTGTTCCGAGAGAATGCTTCCGGTGTGCGTCGTCATCCCGGCCATGCGTGCGGCCGAGGTGTGTCCACGGTTGCTATCCACCAGCAGCACGCTGAATCCTTCGCGTTGGAGTATCAGCGCGACCTCGCGCACCCAGGGCGCCGCCCCGGCGAACAGGATTCCCTGTGGGTTTGATTCTGACACGCCGAACCGGCGGGCCACGATCGGCGCGGTCAATCCGTAGACGGCCACCGTTGCGATGATCGTGATGAACGTGATGGGCAACAAGGTGGCCGCCCCGGCGTGTCCGGCGGCCTCCAGCCGCATGGCGAACACCGAGGCCATCGCGGCGGCGACCGCCCCATGGTATCAGGAAGAGGTGCGTCCGGGACGCACGCTACCGCACTCGCGGCGCGCTACTGCGCGGCGCTACCGTTTGACCGTCCGAAGGAACTCCTGCACTTCAGGGATGGCGCCCTGAAAGATGAGATAGCCATTGTAGGGTTCGCGCTCGGTGATTTCGTCGGCCACCGGGGTGAGCATGATCCGCCGCACCTCGTCGCGATCGTCGGTCTGACCGAGCGTCCAACAGAGCTTCATGTAGGCGACCTCGGGCAACATGTTGGCCGCCGGCACGACGCCGAGCTCCATGATCTCTCGACCGGTCTCATAGACATACATCTGCACATAGCCCCATAGGGTCTGCACCGTCATATAGATATGTACGCCCTTGTCGGTCGCGCGTTTGATGGCGCCGTACAGCGCCTTGTTGATGTGACCCAGGCCCGTGCCGGCGATGACGATCCCTCGATAGCCTTTCTCCACAACGGCATCGACCACGTCCGGGTTCATGTTGGGATAGTAATACAAGAGGGTGACCTTGTCTTCGAAGGCCGTGTTGATGGTCACCTTTTTGTCGGAGCGGCGCTTGGGATACCCCTTGCGCCAATAGGTCACGCCCGACTGATCGACCATGCCAAGGGGCACGTCGCCGATGGTGCGGAACGTCGATCGATAGCTCGAATGCATCTTTCGCACGCGCGTGCCGCTGTGGAGCAGGTCGTATTGATCCGAGGTGGGACCGAACATACACACCTGCACGCCGGCCATGTCGCCTCCGGCGGCGACTCGTACCGAGTTGATCAGGTTGATCGCGGCGTCGGACGAGGGGCGGTCCGACGAACGCTGCGACCCGACCATCACAATCGGAATGGGCGACCCCTGAACCATGAAGGTGAGAATGGCGGCCGTATGGTGCATGGTGTCGGTGCCGTGGCCGATCACAATGCCCGCGACGCCGGCGGCGATTTCCTCGCCGATGCGCTTGGCGAGAACGACATACTCCCCGGCACCCATGTTCTCGCTGAAGATGCCGAACAACTTCTCGGTCCGCAGGTTGCAAAGGTCGGCCAGCTCCGGCACCGAGCCGTATAGCTCGCCCGGTGAGAAGGCGGGGATGACCGCGCCGGTGCGATAGTCGAGCCGGCTGGCGATCGTGCCGCCGGTCCCCAGCAACACGACGTTGGGCTTGCGCGGATCCACCGGAAACTCGCGTTCGGCGATCTTGTACTCGACCTCGCGCCGGCCGGTTTCCTCGATGCCGGTGATGGCGCCCACGGCGACACCGATGTTGTATCCGCTGGCGAGTTTGAGCACGATGTGCCGATCGTCGGCGGTTTCGGATCGCGGGAGAATCAGCCCGTCGAAGGTCCCCTGCGACGAAGCCAGACGGACGTCGCTCCAGACGCCGACGCCGAACCCTTCGAGCGCCGCCCGCGCCGGTCCGCGATAGCCCTGTAACCGATCGTCGCTCACGTGCCCACCTCTTCCTGCGCCCGGTGCGCGCAGGGCATACCCAAGGCGACCCCGAGCCTTAGGGAAACCTCGCGCCCCTCGACCCGCCCGATGAGTTCGCGCATCAACCCGCCCATGAGTGAGCGGTATTTTTTCGCAGCCGTTGAATAGCACGCTTCATCGACGTCGGCGAGGCGGACGTCGATCAGTTGGTCGAGCGCCACGCCCGAAACGGGCTCACCGACGAGCGCGGCCACCACCACGGCCACGGTCGTGACGTTTTCGTCTCCGCCGACTCGAGGCCGCAACAGGCGGCGCAGCGCCTCGCACACGCCCTCACGAGCGAGTCGCCCTTCGGCATACGCGGCAAAGATGTGTTCCACGGCTTCATCGGCCAGCACGGTCGGGTCCAGCCCCTCACGCCGCATGGCGGTGAAGCGTTGAACGAGTACGACCGAGGCGAACGTCGGATCGACTCCGGTTTCACTCGTGATTCGTTCGAACAACCCGGCGCGGGGAGAGATGCACAGTGGTTCGACGACATCGGCGGGCAACCCCATGGCCAAGAGCCGCTCCTTGCGCTCCCAGACGCAGACGGGGAGTTGCCGACGGATGCGTTCGACCCGGTCGGCCGCGATCGCCATCGGTGGCAGGTCCGTGTCCGGGTACATTCGCTCGGCCCCTGGGAGCACGCGTTCAAAACCGGTCGTGCCGTCTTTATGAGCCTGGCGGGTGTCGGGCGGCACACCCTCCGTGGCTTCCGTCGCCCGCACGACGATTTCGGAGCAGGCGGTGGCGGTGTCCTGTTCGTCGCCCCAGACCAACACGAGCGCGTCTTTTTCCGCGGCGCCCGTTCGCCCGCGAAGCCGCTTCCAGGTTCGAGCAGACAAGAGGTCCGCGGCCGTATCGGAGTGAACGATGTTGGGCAGTTCGGTCAGGCACGCGATCACACGAACGCGGTCGGAGAACTCCTTGGCGAACGTCGTGTGTTCCTGCGTCGGTTCTTTCAGCATCCCGGCAAAGCCGCGCAGGACCACGCACTTGACGCGCTGCCCTTGGGACAAGGCTGCACGAATCGGCGGATAGTCCACTTTGACCAAGGCCGAGGTCACATCGTTCACCGACCACTCGAACGTCGCCGGCGTGACGCCGCGATCTGCAAGGAGGCCTCGGATGCGCAGCAGCGAGCACTGTCGCTGCGCCTCGTTGTAGACCAGAAGCGGGATGCGCGTGATCTGCGGAACACCCTTGATCTCGATGCGCGTGCCGCCGCGAACGCTGACGTTGACATCTTCGCGGGTCGCGCCGTAGCCGGTGCGAACCTTACCTGTGCTACGGCAGATCAGACTGATGAGCCGGCAGACCTCGGCCGCTTCGATCGGCGTTCGCATGTCGGGCTCGGTCACCACTTCGATGAGCGGCATACCCAGTCGGTCGGTCAGGCAAACACGATCGTGGCCGACGTCGGAGACCTCGCGGCAGGAGTCCTCCTCGAGAGAGAGTTGCCTGATCCCGATGCGCCGGTCGCGATAGGGAATCCATCCGTTGACCCCGAGGATGGCCGTACGCTGAAAACCGGCGGGAATGGAGCCGTCGAGGTACTGCTTGCGCGCGATGTGCATCTCGCCGACCATGCCGAGGTTGACGAGCAGCGCGATCTCCAGGGCAATGTCGATCGCGCGGTCATCGGGAAAAAACGGCGGCGTGTCGTCAAACTCGTAGGTACACACGGTGGCGTGATGGATTCGGTAGTAGATGTTCTTGCGTGTTTTTTTCTCCATCAGGGCGGTCGGGTCGTACTCGCCCAGCTCGGAAAGGGTGGGCCGCATGTGCCGAAGAACCTCGGCGTCGAATGCGCTGCTGTACCGCCCGGCCGGGCATCGGCAAAAGAGCTTTCGATCCGTCAAGAGCTGTTGGTGGACCTCGAGTCCGCACTTGAGCCCGATCGCCTCGTAGTCGCGAGGCGTCATCTCGTCGAACGGTTTGAACGGCGACGTCATCTGATTCCTGCTCTGCCACGAAGCGGCGGGCCGCCCACTACGGTAACCCGCCGCACACCCTACGCCTGCGATTCGCTTCCAGACGGTCAGTCTAGGGGGCGTTGGCAACGGCCGCAATCCGGACCATGAGTGTGGGGTCGCCTCCCCGCGAGATGGCGGGGTGGCACCAACATGCAGCGGGAAGTCAGCACAACTTCCACGCGACGCGCCCTGTTTTCGTTACGTTCTGAGGGGTGTTTTTTTGGATGGCGCCTGACGTTCCGGACGCGAGCGTTGGTCGTCGTTGCATTCGGGCTGATGCACCGTGCTGATCACCGCCGCGTGAATGCAAGGCCGGAGCCTTGTTCCTATGCGAATGTGGATGGATCTGTGCGTGGGGATGGGTGCCCCATCTTTCGCTGTTGGCGTAGGGTGAGGAACGAACGCGATCCCGATTGTTCAGAGGTGGGGGACTCGTAGGGTCACCTGATTCGCGTCCCGCCGGGCTCGCCCTACATCGATCGGCCGACGGCTTCGGCCACGCGACGCACTTCCTCTATGGTGCTGGCGAGGATCTCCGGCGTGAGTGACTGCGCCCCGTCGGTCAGGGCGTGTTCCGGGTCCGGGTGTGCTTCGATGAGGAGCCCGTCCGCGCCGGCCGCCACGGCGGCGCGACACATCGCCGGTACCATGTAGGCGTGACCGGTTCCGTGGGACGGGTCGATGACAATCGGGAGATGGCTTTTTCGCTTCACGGCCGGCACGATGGCGAGCGGTAGGGTGTTGCGAACGTATGTTTCATGCGTGCGGATGCCTCGCTCGCAGAGGATGACCTGCGTGTTGCCTTCGTTCATGATGTACTCGGCCGCGAGAAGGAACTCGTCGAACGTGGCGCTCCACCCGCGCTTCAGCATGACGGGCTTGTTGGCCTTGGCCACGGCGACCAGCAGGTTGAAGTTGTGCATGTTCCGCGCACCGACTTGTAGGATGTCGGCGTAGCGGGCCACCAGATCGACGTCGATAATGCTCATCACCTCCGTACAGATGGCCAGACCGGTTTGCTCGCGGGCTTCGGCGAGAATCTCCAGGCCTTTTTCGCCCAGCCCGCGGAACGAGTAGGGGTCCGTCCGAGGCTTGAACGCGCCGCCGCGCAGACCGATCGCGCCGGCCTCCTTGGCGGCGTGGGCAATCTCGAGCATCTGCGTCCGGTCCTCAACGCTGCACGGGCCGGCAATGATGCCAATCCGATTGCCCCCGAAAGCAAAGCCCGACGGCTCCACCGTCACCAGCGATGCTTCCTTTTTGACCTCTTTGCTGGCCCGCTTGTACGGGGCGAGGATGGGGACGATCTGATCGACGAAGGGGGCTTGTTCAAGCGCGGACTTATCGACGTTGCGCTTGTCTCCGATGGCGGCGATGACCGTTCGGTCGGTGCCGTAGATCGGATGGGTCTTAAGGCCCATCTCCTCGATGACTTTGACGACGTGATCGACATGCGCCTGCGTCGCGCCGGGATCCATCACAACGATCATGGCCGATCTCCTTTCTACTCACGTGCTCGCCGGAGCTACATAATCTCGGCGGCGGCCGGATACGACCCAAGGATCTTCCAAAAATGGCACCGCTTGGCCGTCTCGCGCAGCGGGTCGCCCACCTCGGGCGTGTCGGCGTGCCCTTGCACGTCCACAAAGAAATAATAGGCCCACCGCTTCCGCCGGTCCGATCGCGACTCGATTCTGGTCAGGTTCAGCCCGCCCGTCCGGAAACCGTCCAACGTTTCTGCCAGGTTGCCGGGCTCGTGCCCCACGCTGAAGACGATCGATGTCTTGTCGGACCCGGTCGGCCTGGGAGACGTCGTGCCGATAATGAGGAAGCGCGTGACGTTACCGGGATCGTCCTCAACGAACTCGGCGATCTTGCCGAGGTCGAACAGTTCGGCGGCCAGCTCGCCGGCGATGGCGGCCGAGTTCTCTTCAGTACTGGCCGCCTCGGCTGCGGCGCTGGTGCTGGCGGTGGGCACGGTCTTGGAGATCAGCCCCGTCTCGGCGAGCCAGGTCTGACACTGCGCGAAGACTTCAGGCTTGGAATAAACCCGTTCGACGGATTCGAGCGGACCCTTGCCGAGCAAGTGATGATGGATCGCCAGGTTGACTTCGCCGCAGATGGTCACCTCGCGATCGACCAGCCCATCGAGCGTCTCGCCGACGCCGCCGATGATCGAGTTTTCCACCGGCGCTAGCGCATACTCCGCGTGTCCATGCTCCACCTCGTCGAAGACGGCCGTGATGGTGGAGACCAGCTCGAACTCGACCAGCGTGCCGAACTTGCGCCGACCGGCCAGGTGCGAGTAGCTTCCGGCGGGACCGAGGATGGCGATGCGCGGTGAACGCTCCAGCGAGAGCGAGGCGCTCATCAGTTCGCGATACACGCTGCGAAGCGCTCGATCCGGCATGGGGCCTTGGCTGAGGGCGCAGATCCGGTCGAGAACCTGACGCTCTCGGTCGGGAACGTAGACGCGCACGCCGGCGGCGGCCTTCGCGTCACCGATTCGCTTCACGAACCCGGCGCGCAGGTTGATGAGCGCGACGAGCCGTTCGTCCAGCTCATCCAGCTCGGCGCGGATCGAGGTAAGTTCTTTCTCGAGGTCGGCCATCACGGACTCCAAGTGAGCTTGTACCTGATTATCGGATTTCTACGGGCACCATCGTAGGGTCGGGCACCACAGGTTGCGCCACGGAATCGATGTTGGGCGATTTTCAGGGCACCGGGCGCGAGCCCGGCGGCGTGCCGACGCAGGGGTCCGCAGGCTCGCGCCCGCGGCTCGGACTTGGCGTATCCGTCCCATCGGTGGGCATCGGACTGGACGCCACTGCGGTTTGAGCAGCGATGGCGTGCTCAGCCGATCCATAAGACGAGCCAGAAACCGCATGCAAAGAGCAAGACGAAGGTCGCGACCGCACTGTACTCTGAAACCGTGCGCAGCTCCGCCGGCGGCTGGGAAGTGCCGGCCGACCGTATGTCGCCCCAGTTCCGCGTGCGCAAGAGCCATGCCCTCGCCAGCAGGAGCGTGCCGGCGACGACGGGGACTACCGGGGCGACCCAGAGGGCTGTGAGCAGCGCGAATCCGCCGCCGACAAACAGGACCGGAAGCGACAGCACCGCGTTTCGGCTGCTTCCCAAGAAATCGCTGAGCACCGCCCAGGTCGCGAAGGCCGAGACGTAGGCGCCGACCACTAGATAGCGGCGGCCGCTCCCGGTCACGCCGAGCTTGCCCAGGACGGTATAGGCCACCAGCGCCACGGACATGAGGGCACGCTCGATGACAACTTGCGCGACGACGTGTCGCTGCCAGAGAACGGAAGCGCCCAGATCGCGCAAGGCCGCGAAGTCGAAGCCGAATCCGCATTCCGGGCAGCGGGTCTCGGGGATTCCGTAGAGGTCATAGCCGCACTTCGGGCATGAGAGATGTTGGTCATCCACGATCCAGGACTATACGCGGAACAGTGCAGTTGTGCGCTTTGGGCGTGGCAGGAAGGGGAGCTGGCCGACGACGCGCGGGAAGACGGTCGCGCTACTCAGGCGGTTGCGCGTCGTGGGTCCACTCGTCCTCGGGGAGCGGCTCGGTGATACGGTAGGTGCCGTCCAGCCAGCGACCCAGGTCGACCATCTTGCATCGCTGGCTGCAGAACGGGCGAAAGGGCGCGTCCTCTCTTTTGGGTACGGTGAGTTGTTTCTGACAGGTTGGACACTCGAAGGTCGGCACGATCAGGGTTCCCAGCAAGAGAGCGTCGCCATGGTGAATCCTGGTGCATTGCCAGTCGAAAACGTGGCGGTTGGGTGGCCCATGGCTTTAGCCGTGGGGGACGCGAATCCGGTGACCATTCGAGTCCCCCACCTCTGAAGCGGTGGGCCACCCACCGAGCAAAGCCCGCGGATTCGAGGTTGTCCATGCATTAGAAGCACTTGGCGAGCGGCCTCTTGATTCTCGTCTTGTCGGCATCTCGGCAGGGCAACGCCGGCATCAATCGGAGTCTTTCTTTTTCGGCGTGGAGCTTTTCGTGGCGGAGCCCTTCTTGGTGTCGCTCTTGCTATCGCTCTTGCCCGACGCGGCCTCTTTGTCCGCCTTGGCGGCCTTCTTGTAGCTCTCGCTTCGGTAGTCGGTCTCGTAAAACCCCGAACCCTTGAAGATGATTCCCCCGCCGGTGCCGATTCGCCGTTGAACGGGCGCGTTGCAGTCGCACGGCTTGGGGTCATTCTTGCGTAGTCGTTTGCGCGCCGCCTCGGTGATGGGCTGAACCATCTCGAACACCACGCCGCATTCCGTACATTCGTAGTCGTATGTTGGCATAGATGGTTTTCCCTACGATTGCAGGTCGATTCCTTCGCCTGTCCTGGGCGTGTCCAGCGCTTCGCGAGCGTCGCGCTCCGCGGGTGCGCCCTCGTCGGTCGCCTTGGAGACGATGACCTTCGCGGGGCGCAGGAGCCGATCCCCAAGGCGATACCCCTTGGCGAGTTCCTCAAGCACGGTTCCGGGCGGATACTCGTCGGACGGTTTCTGCATCATCGCCTCGTGCTGGCTCGGGTCGAACGGCTGATGCGTGGCCGTGATCGGTTCGAGGCCGTGCAGCGTCAGCGCGCGAACAAAGTTTTCTCGCACCAACCGGACGCCATCGACGACGGCATCGTGATGGTCGGTTGTTTGCGCCGCTTCGAGCGATCGATCGAAATCGTCAATGACACCAAGCAGCGATCGAAGCAGGTCGGCGTTGGCGTACCGGATGGCCTGCGACCGCTCAACGGCCGCGCGTCGCTGCGCGTTTTGATGCTCGGCTCTGGCGCGAAGAAGCGTGTCTTCGAGTTCTTCGACTCGGCGCCGATACGACTCGATCGAGTCGGGCTGGATCGCCGGCCCCTTCACGGGCTCGGCCTCGCGCCTCTGGACTTGATCCGCCATGCCGGTGGCATCCGCGCTGGCGGCGTCGGTTGTCGCCGGATCGGGTTCCACCGCGTCGGGCTCTCGTTTCGTCTTTTTCATCATCGTGTCTTCAATGAATCGTCGTGGTGACCGTTACGCCTCCGCGCCGTTGGAGAAGTAATCCACGAGTTTGTCGAAAAACCCTTTCGACTCAGGTAGCACGGACTTGTCTTCGGTCTCGGCGAACTCGCGGAGGAGCGCCGCCTGAGACTTGCTGAGCCTTCGCGGAATCTCGATCATCACCTGGACCAACTCGTCTCCACGGCGCCCGGTCCGAAGGTCGGGCACGCCCTGTCCGCCGAGGCGGAATGTCTGCCCGTGCTGAGTGCCCTGCGGAATCGTCAGGGCAGCCCGGCCGGTAAGCGTGGGTACCTCGACCTTGGCCCCCAGCGCCGCCTGCGAGAAGCTGATCGGCATGCGACAGATGACGTCGTTGTTGTGGCGCTCGAGAAACGTGTGCGGCTTGACCCGCACATAGCAGTGCAGGTCTCCTCGCGGCGCCCCGTTCTCGCCCGGTTCGCCCTCGCCCCGCACGCGAATGGCTTGGCCCTCGTGAATCCCCGCCGGAATCCGCACGGTCACCACGCGATTCTTGGTAACCAGCCCGGCGCCGCGACACGCTCGGCAGGGTGTGCGTACGGCCGACCCGCGCCCCTGGCAACTCGGGCACGACGTGATGACCCGTCCGAAGAGTGCGCCCATGCCGCCGGTCTGCTCGACCTGCCCGTATCCACCGCACGTCGGGCAGGTGCGTCGCTCGGATCCTGGCGCAGCCCCGCTGCCCCCGCATTGGTCGCAACTCTCGCGCCGGCCGAACTCGATCGTCCGTTCCGTTTCGGTCAGTACGTTTTGCAACGACAGCTCCACCTCGGTCTGAAGATCGGCCCCGTGTCGTTGCCGCCGTCGACCGCCGCCGAACGAGCCGCCGAAGATGTCGGTGAACATCGAGAAGATGTCATCGACGCCCATGTGCGAGAAGTCGTGGACGCCGACACCGCTGAGCCCGGCGTGCCCGTGCTGATCGTAACGCTGCCGCTTCGTCGGATCGGCGAGCACCTCGTACGCCTCGGCGGCCTCTTTGAATCTTTGTTCGGCGCCGTCGTCTTTGTTGCGGTCGGGATGGAACTTGTAGGCCAGGCGGCGGTACGCCTTCTTGATCTGCTCGGGCGCGGCGCCTCGGTCGATGCCGAGAACATCGTAGTAGTCACGCTTGGTGCCTGACACGCTCATGTCCCTAAGTTCGCAGTAGGAGCGACCAGCTCTACGACCCGACAGGCCGGTCGGTCCTGGAGTCGTGCTGTTGGATCGCCGGTGTCCCCCTGTCCGTCCAAGAAGTGTGGCACGGGCTTCCAGCCCGTGTTTTCATCGGCTGGAAGCCGATGCCACACGCTGGGGGCAGCCTTGTTCAACAGGCTGCCAGGTCGGATAAACGAGGGGCGGACACAGGTGCCCGCCCCTCGCGTCAAAGCCGACTTGACCCACCCAACTATCGGATCGCGTGCTGGATTTCCTTCTCTTCATCCTTCAGATCAGTCACCAGCACTTCCGTGGTCAGCATCAGACCGGACACGCTCGCGGCGCTCTGCAGCGCGACGCGAACGACCTTGGCCGGATCGATGATGCCCGACTTGACCATGTCGCAGAACTCGCCCTTGCGGGCGTCAAAACCGAAGTTCCCCGTTTTCTCCAGAATCTTCTCGATGACAACGTCGCCCTCACCCCCGGCGTTGGACACAATCTGCCTGGTCGGTGCGCGAAGAGCGGCGGCCACGATTTCCACGCCGATCTTTTCATCGCCGCGCGCCTTGCCCCGGACGGCGGTGACCGCTTCGATGGCGCGGAGCAGTGCCACGCCGCCGCCGGGCACGACGCCCTCTTCCGCCGCGGCCTTGGTCGCGTTGAAGGCGTCATCCACGAGGGACTTGCGCTCCTTCACCTCGATCTCGGTCGCGCCGCCGACACGGATGACGGCCACACCGCCGGTCAAACGGGCGAGGCGCTCTTCGAGTTTCTCACGATCGTAATCGCTGGTGGAGGCGGCGATCTGGCTGCGAATCTGGTCGCAGCGCGCCTTGATCTCCGACTTCTTCCCGGCGCCCTCGATCACCGTCGTGCTGTCCTTGTTCACGATGATCTTCTTGGCGGTCCCAAGTTCCTTCGTGGTGATGTTCTCCAGCTTGATGCCCAGATCTTCGCTGATCAGCGTCGCGCCGGTCAGCGTGGCGATGTCGCCCAGCATGGCCTTTCGACGGTCGCCAAAGCCCGGCGCCTTGACGGCGCAGCACTTGAGCACGCCGCGGATCTTGTTCACCACGAGTCCGGCGAGCGCCTCCCCATCGACGTCTTCCGCAATGACAAGGAGCGGCTTGCCGCTGGTCGAAATACTTTCCAGGACCGGCAGGAACTCCCGCAGGTTGGAGATTTTCTTCTCGTAGATGAGGATGTTGGCATCTGTCAGGAGGCACTCGAGTGATCCCGGATCCGTCATGAAGTAGGGGGAGAGAAAGCCCTTGTCGAACTGCATGCCATCGACGAGTTCCTTCTCCGTCTCGAGCGACTTGCCTTCCTCGATCTCGACCACGCCGTCGGTGCCGACGTCGTCCAGCGCCCCCGCGAGCAGCTTCCCGATCTCCTCGTCGCCGTTGGCGGCGAGGGTCGCCACCTTCGCGAGATCGTCGTTCGACTTCACCTTGACGGCCATCTCCTCAAGGCACGCCACCGCCGCGGCAACCGCTTTGTCGATGCCGCGCTTGATGGCCATCGGATGGGCGCCGGACGAAGCCGCCCGGAAGCCCTCTCGAAAGATCGCTTCGGACAGGATGGTCGCGGTCGTGGTTCCATCGCCAACCTCATCGCTGGTCTTGGAGGCCACCTGATTGATGAGCTTGGCGCCTATGTTTTGAAACGGATGGGGCAGCTCCACCTCTTTGCTGACGCTGACGCCATCCTTGGTGACGCGGGGAGCGCCGAACGATTTTTGGAGGATGACGTTGCGACCCGTGGGGCCCATCGTTACGCGAACCGCGTCCGCCAGTTTCGTCAAGCCTTCCAGGATCTGCTGTCGCGCGTCCTGGGAGAACATCATTTGCTTGGGCATTGCCGACTCCTCTGATTGCTATAGGCCCGGCCTGTTTCGAAGGTCGTGCCGCGGCGACGTCTTAGTCCACGACCGCCAGAATGTCATTTTCACGCAGGATGACGAAGCTGGTTCCGTCAATCTCGATTTCCGTTCCGCTGTACTTGCCGTAGTACACCTCGTCGCGGATGGAGACACTCATCTCGCCGCGATTGCCGCTGTCCAGCAGCTTGCCGGGTCCTTGCGCGATGATGATGCCGCGCTGCGGTTTTTCCCGCGCCGCGTCAGGAAGAATAATTCCGCCCGTTGTCATCTCGTCCGACTCGATCGGTTCGACCAGCACCCGGTCGTCCATCGGGCGGAACTTGATCTTTTTCTTGGTTGCCGTAGCTGTTGCCATTGGGTTTGTCTCCCCGTCTCGTTGCCTCGGTCGGTGCCGGCCGATCGGACTCGGTTCGGTATTCCAGGTTGATTTCGTCTACACCGGGTGGACTGTTCGGCATCCGCGCCGGTTAGATTAGTAGTCCATGTCCTCGCCCATGCCGCCTGCGTCATCCGTGCCCTCACTGTCGTCGATGGGCTTGTCGGAAATGCAGACGTCGGTGCTCAGCAGAATACGGGCGACGCTGCTGCCGTTTTCCAGCGCGGACCGCACGACTTTCGTCGGGTCGATCACGCCGTCCTTGACAAGATCAGTGTATTCGCAGGAGTCGGCGTTAAAGCCGAACGATCCGCTCTTCGCCCGAACCTTGTACTCGACCACGCCCGGGTTGAGCCCGGCGTTGGCAGCGATCTGGCGAAGCGGCGCGCTCAGCGAGTCGCGAACGATCTCCGCGCCCGTTTTCTCATCACCCTTGAGCTTCAGCCCATCCAACGCGGAGGCACAGCGGATCAGCGCCACGCCGCCGCCCACGACGATTCCCTCTTCGATGGCCGCCCGCGTCGCATGCAGCGCGTCTTCGATCCGCGCCTTTTTTTCCTTCAACTCGGTCTCGGTCGCGGCGCCCACGTTGATCTGGGCCACGCCGCCAACCAGCTTCGCGCGGCGCTCCTCGAGCTTCTCGCGATCGTAGTCCGAGGTACACGCTTCGATCTCGGCCGTGATCTGCGTGATCCGAGCCTGGATTTCCGAAGTCGAGCCGGCGCCTTCGACGAGCGTCGTATCGTTGGCGTCGATCCGCACGTTCTTGATCTGTCCCAGGTCCGAAATGGAAATGCTTTCCAGGTCGATGCCCAGGTCTTTCATGATGGCCGTGCCACCGGTAAGAACCGCCAGATCCTCGAGCATGGCCTTCCGCCGATCGCCATAGCCCGGTGCCTTCACGGCGCACACCTGAAGAATGCCGCGAAGCTTGTTGACCACCAAGGTGGCCAACGCCTCGCCTTCGATATCTTCGGCGATGATCAGAAGTGGTCGCTTGGCTTTGGCGGCCTTTTCCAGGAGTGGCACGAGCTTTTGAATGTTGCTGATCTTGTCCTCGTGAATGAGGACGAAGGCCTTGCTCAACACGCACTCCATGGCGTCCTGGTCGGTGACGAAATGGGGTGAGAGATAGCCGCGGTCGAACTGCATGCCCTCGACGACCTCGATGGCCGTCTCCGAGGTCTTGCCCTCTTCGACGGTAATGACGCCGTCCTTGCCGACCTTCTCGAAGGCATCAGCCAGTAGCTTGCCGACGGTCTCGTCGTTGTTGGCGGAGATGCTCGCGATGTTGACGATGTCTTCCCGCTTGCTCACCTTCACCGGGCGCGACATGTCCTGCAGCGCATCGACGACCTTCCGGACGGCGACCTCGATCCCTCGGTTGAGCGCGAAGGCGTCGGCTCCGGACGCGATGTTTTTGAGCCCATTTTCGAAGATGGCCTCGGCCAGCACCGTCGCGGTGGTCGTGCCGTCGCCGGCGACCTCGCTGGTCTTGCTGGCCGCCTCCTTGACGAGCTGGGCACCCATGTTCTCGTACTTGTCGCTGAGTTCGACTTCCTCGGCCACGGTGACGCCGTCCTTGGTCACGGTGGGGCCACCCCAGCCTTTGTCCAAAACGGCGTTTCGCCCGCGGGGCCCGAGTGTCGCCTTGACCGCGGTGGCCAGCTTCTCAACGCCCTTGCGAAGGGCCAACCGAGCGTCCTGGTCGTAGGCCAACTGCTTGACCGCCATGTTTCAGTCTCCTCTTACACGTTCCTGTTCAGGTCGGTTCCGTGATGTTTCAAGCCGGGAAACCCGGCGCGCGTGGCACCTTATATCGGGGGCCGCTTCCCAAATAGCAAGCCGTAGACCACCGGCGGCTCATCATTTCAGTTCGGATAAGTCTTTGCGAATCATAGACTTAGCGATCGAGTGCCATCCCGGTGAGGCGCTCGGCACCCTGCCAGCTTGGCAGCCGGCCGTCCGGCGACCTCACCGGCATGCCAATTTGACAGCGGTCGCCGGGCACATGACCAAATCGGTGGATATTGTCAGAGCACCGGGCGCGAGCCCGGTGACCAGTCAGGTATTGTGGGAGCGCTTTGTGCGTTCGTGCCTGGTCCGAGGGCTTGCGCCCACGGCTCTGACTTTGCGTGCCGCCGTCAGGTTGGTTTTGCCAACCCACAATACGGTCACGGAATCGCGGTTGCCATCGCGGCGGGCTTTGGTTTGTGGGGCCTGGGTTTGGGTATTACGATCCACCGCGCCGGGTGATCGGACAACGGGGAACGCTATGAACGATACACCAATCCACGTGCGGCCGGCAACCCGGGACGATCTCGACACCGTCGTCGCTTTCAACCAGGCCATGGCCGTCGAAACCGAGGGGAAGTCGATCGACTCCGCCACCCTGACCGCCGGTGTACGCACCGCGCTGGCCGACGAAAACCGCTGCCGGTACTTCATGGCCGAGGTGGACGGTCGCGTCGTCGGGCAGGCGATGTTCACAACGGAATGGAGCGACTGGCGGAACGGCTACTTCTGGTGGTTCCAAAGTGTATACGTTCAAGAGGCGTTCCGCCGCCGCGGCGTGTTTCGCGCGCTGTACACCCACGTCCACGAATGCGCCAAGAACCAGCCCGACGTCTGCGGCCTGCGGCTCTACGTGGTCCGTGAGAACACCCGCGCGATCGAGACGTACCGCAGCCTGGGGATGGACCTCACCGACTACCTGGTGTGCGAAGAGGCCTGGGAGACGAAGCCTGGTTAGGCATCGCCCGCGACGCGGTGGCTGCCTACGGCTCCCGCCAACAACGAACCTCGTCGGCGAAGGTGCCGAACCCGCCGGGGAAGAGGCGCTCAAGCTGAGTCAAGTCTTTGGCGAGCCGTTGAGCCTCCTCTGTAGCTTTCACCGTCTCAAGGGCAAGCGACGGTCGCTCCGCTCCGTAGACTTCCTTTTTGAGCTTCAAACGGCGGAATCGCACCTGTCCTTTTTTCCTCAGTTCATCAGCAAACACCTGCTCGGAGATAGCCGAAGCACGGCCACACCGGTACCAGGCCTCGATAGCCGGCATGGCAACGGCGATGGCGACCTTGATTCTTGCCTTTCCGGGCATGGCGCGAAGGTTCGCAACCGTTCTCGACGCAAGCCTGTGCAAGAGGCAAACGCGACAGCCCTCGCTAGCAGCCTCGTTTGTATGGTGTTCCTTACGATGCGGTGGGGAATCATCGGAATCGGCAAGAACGACCAAGTGACTTGCGTCGGGACCATAATGTACGTGTTTTATCACGGGCGCGAGCGTTCCCTCGACAATGCTCCACCCGCCTCCGCCGAATCGCAGTTGGCCGAGTTCGTTGACGTCGATCTCAAGCAGACTCGCCACCAGAATCCGAAGTGCTGCATCGTCGGCGGGGGACTCGCTAAGAATCGCGACGTTCATGAGCCGGAGGGCACGCCGCCGAGGATGCCGGTGTACCAGGCTTCGCCGAGTTGGGCATCCCGGAGGATGTCGTCGATGTTCGGAAGATCGGTCAGTCGAACGAAACGTGCCCCGTCCTCAAGTTTCTCGGCTACGACGACTTCCTCGGGATGGTCGCTGAAGAGATCGACGAAGTAGGGAGAGTGCGTGGTCGCGATGACCTGAACGGGCTCGCGGTCTTCTCCGAAGTTCTCCGGGTAGGCCAGGCGATACAGTGCGTCCTGCACATCTCGAAGGAGGCGCGGATGGATGCCGCGGTCCGGATCCTCAAGCCCGATGATCGGCGGCGGTTCGGGGACATAGGCGAGCGTCAGCATGGCAAGCGCAAGGAGTGTCCCGTCGGAAAGTTGGTTCGCCGGAATCTCGTGCCCGCCCGTGGAAGTACGAAGACGGATTGCGCGATGCCCGTCGAACGGGGTATCGAACAGTATCTGATCGAACTCGGGCAACCAACGGGCGAGTGCTTCGTTGACAAGCTGAAACCGCTCCGGGTGGTCGTCTCGCAGACGATCGAGAACGCCAGCTAGCTGAGCGCCATTCTCTTGTAGGGTCGTCCGTCGCTGAAGATGTATGGGTACGGCGATGGCGACTGGATCCAAGGCGAAAACACGAAAGCGCTCCAATGCGTTGTCCATCCTATTGATGTCATCACTGCCGAAGTGCAGCTCTGACGATGGAATATGCCTCAGCCCCTCGATTGGTTTACGGCTCCACCGAACTAGTGTCTTCGCACCCTTTGACGGCGACCCCCAGGTTGCGGTGAGCGAAACTGTGCAATCGGCTTCAGCCTTCGCCTCGACATTGGCGAGATCGTCGAAGTTCAAGTCGTGGGTTTGCTTGAACGCGCGAAACGCCTGTAGCGCGGTACTCTTCCCGCTCCCGTTTGGGCCGACGATCAGGGTGAACGGGCCGAGCGGGAGCGTTGTGTCACGCAGCGCTTTGAAGTTCTCGAAATGAATGGATTCGATCATGACGTGGCGTCCGCCAACCCTTCGGCGCCGGTGAAGCCGCCGAGCTCTACGAGTCGAGCAGGCCGCATCCGAGCGTTCCGATCTGTGACTGCCTTACGCATTTCAGTATAGGGCACGGGGCGTCCGGGGCCAACTTTCCAGCGGAACCGAAGTCCGCTTGGTCGGCTTCGCTTGACAACCTTCCTGCTCGCCGTCACAACGGGCCGCCATGTTGCGGGCATTCGTCAGTGCGTCTCCTTGGGACCTGATCGACGACGATCTCGACGGCGGGCTTGATCGTCTGCACGGCGAGGTCGGCGTGACGGGCGTCTCGCTCTGGGCCGTGGCGCCGCCGCTGGTGGAGCTGCGTACGCGCCCGATCAATCCCAGGGTGTTCCACACGCGCGGGGGGGCGTTCTTTCATCCGGAGGGACGCTACTACGACGCGACGCGCTGCAAGCCCATCGCTTCCGCCCGCGTCAAAAGTAGCGACCCCATCGCGCGGATTCGTGCCGCCTGCGTCGATCGCAAGATGGACGTTCGCTTGATGGTGTCGGCCGGCGCCGCCGGAAGGATGGCCGAGCGTTATCCGGAGATGGCCTGCAAGAACGTCTTTCGGGCCGTCTCCACGCGAAGCCTGTGTCTGTCGAACCCGGACGTCCAGGTCTACCTGATCGCACTGGTCACCGAGCTGTCGGCCAGGTATTCCCCGTCGGCCATCGTGCTGACCGACTTCCTTACTCGCTGGGGCGAGGCCGACGTAGCCGACCTGCGCGTTTCGGTCCCGCTGGGGGAAACGGGGCGGATGCTGCTGGGCCTTTGCTTTTGCGAATCGTGTCGGCAGCGCGCCGCCGAGGCGGGCGTTGACGCGATGGCCGCCGGCTCGGCTACCCAGGCCAACCTGCAACGCATGCTCGAAGTGGGCGGCTCGATCGACGCGCCGCCGGCGAACCTGCTGGCCGAGAACCAGGCCGTTTCCGGATACGTGGCCTGGCGCAACGGCGAGCTGACCCGGCTGCTTCGTCGCCTGGTCGAGGCGTGTCAAGCGGAGCTGCTGATCGAGCGGCCGGTCGCGCGGGATGTCGATGCCGGCTCGGCGCGTATGGATTACCAGGCCGCGTCCGGCGTCGTAACGTTCGTGGATGATCCCGCCGCGCTCGAGGAAGCGTGCTCGGGGAAGGGAACAAACGAGATTCGCGTGCCGGCCAGGCTTGCCACAGGGTCGCACGCCTCGGAACTGGTCAGCCTTCTCGCCAAGGGCGTTGAGCTCGGGATCACCGGTGTTCAGTTCGACAGCTACGGGCTGTTGTCCGATGACGCCCTGGTCCCAATCAAACAAGCCATTCGCTTCGCGCGGCGTTCGACGAGTGGTTCCTGACCGAGCCGCGACCGTCAGGGAGCGGAAGGACAGGCGTATTCGATATCTTGGATGGGTGGCCCACCTCTTTAGAGGTGGGGGACTCGAACGTTCTCCGGATTCGCGTCCCCCACGGCTAAAGCCATGGGCCACCCAACTCGTAAGTTCAATCGTGACGATGTACGAGTTGTGTCGCGACACTAGGGTACTGCATGCACTTTCACACGATCCTTGCCTTCGCGCTGCTTTTCTGGATGGCGGATCAGCGCGATCGCGGGGCGGGCATCGTTGAAAGCAGCATGACCTGGACGCTGATCGCCGTGTTCGGTCAGTGGGTTCTCCTTGTGGCCGCCGGCATGCATTCCACCTGGCGCGCCATGCGCCTCTTGCGGAAAAACGACGACGCCGGTCTCGCCGCGCAGCGCCTCCATCACCGCGCAACGGCCGTGCTGCGTCTGGCTGCCCTGGCGGGTTTCGCAGCCACATTGCGCTATACGCAGTGGCCGCGGTGGTTCGTGTTCGAGAACGTCTCGCCCGCTCTGCAGATCTTCGGCGACCTGATCACGGTGGCCCCGTTTTTCGTCAACATCCTGATCCTCTGGTTGACGGCCTATCCGATCGATCGAGAGATGCGCGATCAGAGTCTGCGCCTCGCTAACGGCGTCGATCCGCCGGACCAGCGGTGGGGGCTTTGGTCCTATCTCGATTTCAACCTCCGTCACCAGATGCTCGTGGTGGCCGTCCCCATGACGCTGATTCTCTTCGCGGCCGACCTCACCCGTGGCTACGAGCAACGCCTCCGTTCGGTCAGCGGTTGGTTCTGGGCTCCGGACGTGCTATTGGGGTTGGTCGCACTGGTTGTGTTCGTCATCTCGCCGGCGCTCCTCAGCCGGATCTGGCACACGTCGCCGATTCCGGCGGGTGAGGTTCGTGACCGGCTTGAGGCCCTTTGCAAAGGGGTTGGGCTTCGGTGTCGGGACATTCTCGTCTGGCACAGCGACGGGATGATGATCAACGCCGCGGTCATGGGCCTCTGGGGTCCGGTTCGATACGTCATGCTCTCCGACGCCCTGCTTGACACCATGAGCACGCGGCAGATCGAGTCCGTCTTCGGTCACGAGGCCGGTCACATCCGCCACCGCCACATTCAGCTCTTCCTCGTCTTTGCGTTTGTCGGTTGGCTCGTGGTGGCCGGGTTGATGGAGGGGTTGGCCCGTGTGGCCGGCGGAGCCGGTGGCCTCTCGCCGATCGCCCTGCAGGGAGCCGGTGTTGTCGCCACGGCGCTGTTCTGGTGGCTCGGCTTCGGATGGGTCTCGCGTCGGTTCGAGCGGCAGGCCGACCTGTTCGGCGCGCGCTGCGTGACGCCCGGTCCGTCCGAGTGCAACCTGCCCTGCGCCGTGCATCCCGACCGGGCCACCACGCGTGAGTCGGCTGGTCGGGTTTGTGCGACCGGGGCCGAGGTGTTCGCCTCGGCGCTCGATCGGGTGGCGATCTTGAACGGCATCCCCCACGAGGAGCGGAGCTGGCGACACTCGTCGATCGGGAGTCGCATCCGGTTTCTTCACTCGATGGCGGGCGATCCAAACCGGACGGCGCGGTTCGAGCGGCTTTTGTGGCGGATCAAGCTGGTTCTCGTCGGGCTGGCGGTTAGCGGCTCGGTGATTACGGTGTACTATTGGGCGTCCGTTCCACAGCCGCCGCTGGTGCGTACCCAGGTGCGTGCGATGGGGCGATGATCCATGCGGGATCGTGGAAGGGCGTTTGACCGCTTCAAAGTCGGCGAGACAGCCGTCGGCACGAGTGTGAGGATGGAACCCAGGATCATCGACGGTAGGGCGTTGGGGTATTGCCTCAAGGAAGACGCCGCGCGGCAGGTCCGCGAGCTTGCCGAGCGGGGCGTCCGGGTCCGCCTCGATGCCGTGATGGTCGGCGATCCTGATGTCGGCGAGATCTATGCCCGCTCACAGCGCAACCGGTGCCAGGATGTTGGCATCACCTACGAGCTACACACGCTCGGGGCGGATGCCACGGAGGCCGACGTGTGTGCCACGATACGCGGGCTGAATCAGAACCCGGCCGTCACGGGCATCCTCTTGAATCTCCCCCTGCCCCCGGGGATTGACACGCCCGCCGTTCAGTACTGCATCGATCCCTACAAGGACGTCGAGGGCGTGAACCCGGGAAACATCGGGCTGTTGTTCTATGACAATCCGATCATCGCGCCGTGTACGGCGCTGGCGGTCATGGCGATCCTCAAAGAGGCCGATGTCGATCCGCACGGGATGGACGCCGTCGTGGTCGGTCAGGGGGCGATCGCCGGTAAGCCGGTTTCGCTTTTCCTGCTGCACGAGATGGCCACCGTGACCTGTTGCCACATCGCGACGCGCAATCTCGCAGCGCACACTCGCCGGGCTGATCTGTTGATCGTGGCCGTCGGCAAGCCGGGTCTGATCGGAAAAGAGCACGTCAAGCCCGGCGCGGTGGTGATCGACGTGGGGATTAACTCCGTGCCCGGACCGGGTGGCGGGCGCAAGGTTGTGGGCGATGTGCTGTTCGATGAGGTGAAGGACGTGGCGAGTGTGATCACGCCCGTCCCCGGCGGTGTGGGTCCGGTGACCGTCGCGGTTCTTCTGGGCAGCGCGGTCGAGGCGGCTCGAAAGCAACTCGCCCGTCCGCGACGGCTGGAGACATAGGCGGTGAGGTTGATTGATCCAAACAAGAGCCTCGCGAACGCTCTCCCCAGAAGAGCCGGACCCTCGCCTGGTACCGTTTCCAAAAAGGTCATTTCGTTTTTCGAGTGGCATGCCCAAGCCGGAGGCGCGGGCATGCGTCGGCCCACGCAGTACATGGCCGCGCTGCGCTTGGCCATGCCACCCAACGAGCGCAGCCGCCAAGAAGCGAGCCACCTTTTTGGAAACGGCCCTATGATATGCTCAATTCTGATAGCTTTTACATCGCTGGGAGCGGCGGCCTCGGCTCAAACAGTGGTTGACGCGGCGACTCCTCCGGAGACGCAAAGCGCGGGTCTTGCCGGTTCCCAGAGTCAGGCGTCCGTAGAAGATGTTCTGACACTACTGCCGGCCGACACACTGGCGGTCGTCGTCGCGCGAAGTCTCAAAGAGTTGGATGAACGATCGGCGGCGCTGCTCAAACGCCTCGATCTTCCGACGCACCCAGCCATGCCCGTGCTTGCGACGCTGGGTGTGATGACGGGGGTGGATGCGTCGCGCGCGGCGGGCGTTGCCATCCTCGCCACCGAGACAAAGACCCCGCTACCCGACGGCCTGGTGCTGCTGCTTCCCACGACGAACACCGCTGCGCTCATCGTGATGCTTCAGCCGGAGCCGGTGGAAGACGGTTTCTGGCGAGTCTCCATCCGTGGACGCGAGTCTTTCGTAGGTGCGCGCGACGGCTATACCGTTTTTGGGGCTAGTCTCGTCATGGTCAAACGCGTGGTGAGGGGCGGATCGTCACTCGCGCCGCGGCTCTCAACCCGGCAACGCGAACGCCTCCTTGCGGACGACCTGTTCGCGTGGTTTGATTCCTCCATCCGGACACGGGTCCGCGGGGCGGGGGCACTGGGCGCGTGGATGCAACAGGCATTGGGTGTCGGTGCCGAGTCACTGGATCTCTATGCCGACGGATGCGCGTCCGCGCGGTTCGATCCGAAAGGCATCAGACTCAGATTCTTGCTTCGGCCGCGCAGTGCCGAGCCTGTGGGTGATGACAGTGCCGCGCTTTCGGCACCGGCGATTGCATGGCCGGGCGAGCCCCTCGCGGTGGCTGTCGAGGTGGCCAATGGAACGGGTGGGGGCCGTGGTCGGCTGCTGCTCAAGTGGGTGACCAGGCGGCTTCTCGACGGGGCGTACATCGACTCGACGCGCGTCTCGGAGTTGTCCGCGGCCTTTCTGACCGTGGCCGATTCGGTTGACGTGTCGAGCTTGCAGGTCGCGCTGTCGCCCGGCGGTCGAATGGCCGCGACGCTGATGCTCCACGCCAAGAGGGGCGTCAAGGCTCCGCTGGAGAGTATCCAGCGGTTGGTCGAGACGCTCGCCGGGGATGTCTTTGTCGATCCGAAGGTTCGCCTCGCCTTGCAGCGCCTGAAGTACGTCCCCGCGGCCGAGACGGTCGCGGAGATTCCGGTCGATCATGTCACGCTCGATGTCACCGGTCTCACGTCCGTCGATACAGAGGCCGTGCGTGCGGTCTTCGGTAGTGAAGGGCTTCTGGCACGCGTGGGGGCTATCGATGGCAACCCGACGGTCATCACGCTTGGCGGTGGGTCGGCACGATTCGCCCGCGCCGTTGCCGCGGTGCGCTCGATGCGGCCCGCACTCACCCTGGATTCCCAGCGCGACACGTCGTCGCTGTTCTTGAAGGCGCGGATTTCAGTCGATCAGTGGCTGGCGCTTTGGCATGCGATCAGCCTGGTTACCGGGACGGGCGGCGACGCTCCGGAAATTCCGGTGCTCAGCGCTCCCGTGACCTTGACGATGGGTCTGACCTCAGGCGGCGAGACGGACGTGGATCTGTTTCTTCCAGCCGATGTGATTGCAGCGGCCCGGGGCGGGTTGTTCTGGAATCGGTCCGTTTCGCCGGGCGGTGGTAACTGATGCGAGGCTCCGGACGGAGGCTTCACTCATGGCGCTGACACTTGATGACGCGGAGCAGCGCATCCTGGGGGTGCTCATGGAGAAATGTCTATCGCAGCCCGGCAGCTATCCCCTCACGCTCAACATGATTGTTCTGGGCGCGAACCAGAAGCAAAACCGCGATCCAGTCGTCGAGTTCCCCGAGCGCGAGCTTGCCCGCGCGCTGCACTCACTTCAAACCAAGAACCTCGTAGGGCAAGCCCGGTCCGCGATCGGCGCCCGCGCCAACCGGTTCGAGCACCGGGTGGTCGAGCAGCTCGGCTGGGACCGCCGTGAGCAAGCCGTCATGGCCGAGCTCATGTTGCGGGGTCGCCAGACCGTGGGCGAACTACGCACGCGTGCGTCCCGCATGACCCCGTTCAGCGATCTCGCCTCGGTCATGGCCACGCTCGGCGTCTTGGCCGGCGGGGATACCGCCTACGTTGAAGAGCTCGAGCGCGAGCCCGGTCGATCGACCACGCGATTTCGACATTTGGTTTGCAGTGCGGTGCCACGCGACGGTAGTGGCGCGCCCGATGGGTCGGTTGTCGAGTCGGTCGCCGAAGCGGTGGTGGCCCCGGTCTCGTCGGAGCCCGGCGAACCGCTGGCGGAGCGAGTCGCCGCGCTTGAGCGGCGAGTCGCGGAACTGAGCCGGGATCTGGATGCGATCAAGAAAAGAGAAGCGGTGGCGGTCGACGCGGGCGAATCGCCACCCGTATAATGAAGGCGTCGCATCGTCGAGCGGTTGCGCCGGGCTTGTCGGCGTCCCGGTTTCTTGAACGGTGCGGCCTGGTTGAGGATTCTTGGACCTCAAGCAATGGCTTGCAGGTTGTTAGAGCGCCGCCCTCGGCGGCCGGCTACGTATTCGGGGAGTGCCACACCATGGCGTTTCGACCCTTTCCAGAGACAACGTTTTCCATCACCAATCTCCAGGACGAGATGAACAACCTGCTCAACCGCATCTGGCATGCCGGGGTGAGCACCGGCCCGCTCGACGGACAGTCGTGGGCGCCGCTGATCGACCTGGTCGAAGGCGACGACGCCTACACGCTCTACGCCGACATGCCCGGTGTAAACGGCGCCGACGTGGAACTCACCCATGTCGGCAACACGCTGACCTTGCGTGGTGAGCGGGGCAAGCCGGAAGGCGTCGCCGACGACAGCCGAAGGCTGCGCGGCGAGCGGCGCTTCGGTCCGTTCTGCCGGGCGATTGATCTTCCCGATGGGATTGACGCCGATCGGCTCTCGGCCAAGTTTTCCGCCGGCGTGATGGAAGTGACCATTCCGAAGTCCGAGTCGAGTCGGCCCAAGACGGTGAAGGTCGATGTCCGCGAAGCGTAGCGGCGGCTCAGCGTAGGGCGGGCTATTGCCCGCCGTATGACCAAAAGAAGGCGGGCAATAGCCCGCCCTGCTTCATGCGTGTCGAAGCACTGGGCACGCTTAGGGGGCTCCGGAGTTCCGCGCGGGCTAAAGCCCGCGGCTCAGCACTGGTGAGCCCGCGGCTCGACGGCGCGGTCTGCTTCCGCAGGATCCACGTAGCCTTCCACCCGCCGCCAGAACTCTTCATAGCAGCCCGGGCACAGCGACTTCTCGGAGTCTTCCGGGCAATAGATGAACCGTCCGCCGCGGCCGCACTCACCGCAGACGCCTTCTACTTGCGTGGGATAGCGCTTGCCATCGGCGCGGCGCGAGACCTTCTTCCACAGGCTCTCGGCCCGGCGCTGTCGGCGCAAGAAGACCACAACTCTGATCCCCGTCCACGTGCTGACCACGAACACGAACAGGAACCCGAGGGCGAAAACGCCGGCCAGGATCAAGAGCATGTTCGTGGCAAAGGTGACTGGGTCCATGGTCGTCGCTGTCTCCGCGAACGTTCGCAAAGCCTACGACGGGCAAGGACGGCGGGTGTTAATCGGAGTGATGAGTTATCAGTCGTCAGTTTTCAACTGATAACTGAGCACTGACAACTTCTCACCCGCCCTGCGCGACCCATTTCAGCATGGCCATGCAGACCAATCCGGCGTACGTCCCCAGAACGTACCCCGCGACTGCGAGCAACGCCCCGACCGGTGCCAGCGCGGGGTGAAAGGCCGACGCAACGACCGGCGCGCTGGCCGCTCCGCCGATGTTGGCCTGTGAACCCACGGCGACAAAGAAGATCGGCGCGCGAATCAGCTTGGCGACGGTCAACAGGACGGCGATATGCACGGCCATCCAGATGCAGCCGGCGAGGATGAAGTAGGCGTAGCGGCCGACCCCGGAGAAGCTCGCGCTTGCGCCGATGCATGTGACCAGCAGGTAGATCATGACCGAGCCGATCTTGGATGCGCCGGCCCCCTCCAGGTTCCGGGCGCGCGTAAACGAGAGGACGATTCCCAAGCCGGTCACCAGGATATACTTCCACGTCGAGTGCGACACCACCGTTCCGGATTGCTCGGACCCAAGCTCGGGCATGATGAGCCCAACCTTGTAGCACACCCAGCTTCCGGCGAATCCCAACGCCAGGATCATGATGAGATCGGGCAAGGTGGCCACCCGATTCACTCGCGCCTGGAAAGCCTCCATCCTGCGTTTCAGATCGTCGATGGCGTCGGTGTTTGCCCCGGTCCACCGGTCGATGGCCACCTGGTGCCCGGCCAGGTAGAGCAAGACGCCCATCCAGATGTTGGCCACGAAGACGTCGGGGATAACCATGATGGCGAGCATCTCATCGCTGGTTCCCGCGATCTCGCCCAGTGCGACGAAGTTCGCGCCCCCGCCGATCCAACTGCCGCAAAGCGCGGCCATGCCGGTCCAGGCGTCCTCCGGGAGTGACGCCTGACAGATCATCAGCGCCAGCGGTCCACCGAGCACGACGCCGACCGTTCCCGCGAGCATCATGATGATGGCCTTGGGTCCGAGCCGAAGGATGGCCGGTACATCGAGAGCGAGGATCAGCAACAGGAGCGACGTGGGCAACACGTACGCCTTGATCCACGAGTACAACGCCGACTCATGCGGAATTACGCCGAGCGTGGTCAGCGTCGTTGGAACGAAGTAGCAGAACACCAGCGACGGGATGACCTTGAAGATGCGACCGGCCACCGGGTGCTGCGTGAGCCAGAAGATTGTGGCGAGCACCGCGAGAAGAATGGCCAGAATCCCGGCCGGATCCTCGACGATGGGCACAGCCGGCAGGGTGTCACCCGGCGTCGTTGTCTGAGCAATCAGCCCGATCATGCGGGTGTGATAGTGGATGTTCGCCCGACGGTCCAGCCGGGGTCTGGTGCGGCGTCAGGTAACGCCGTTTCCGGGAAGGCACGGTTCCGCTTTCAGTCGGCGCTCGTGCGGAGATGGTCTTTCCGAGCCGCGACCGTGAGGGAGCGGCTGAATCGAAACAGCATCGAATTTCCTGGAAGTGGCAATCGCAGACGGTCCGGCGCGGCATCACGCGGCAGCCGATGCAGCGCAGCCTCACGCGTCGTCTTTCAGCTTGCGTGCCGCGTTCGGTTGGACAAGTCAGAGCCGCGGGCGCCAGCCTGCGGACCCGGGCGTCACCGTGCCACCGCGCCGGCGCCAGGTTCTCGGAGACGTTCAAGTGTCACCGGGCTCGCGCCCGGTGCTCTGAAAAACGTCCAAGGTCGGTTCCGTTGCGCGCGGGGTCCCCATCCTTGCGCAGCACGGGAGGGGAATGGAATGGACCCAGTGACGGTTCCGCAGTGCCGTCCGTCCCCCACTCTTCGCCAAGAGTGAAGGACGGGGCACCCAGGCGAGGCGGCGGCATTCCGTCCCATGACCGGTCTTGGCACTTGACAAGTCGGAGCTCCTGTCGTAACGGACAGGACCGGCGAGGTCGCGGTGGCGAGCGCAAGCTACAGGGCCGTCAAGTTGGACGAGCTTCTACCGGTCACGATGGCATCCCGCCGGGCTCGAAGTTAGAATCTAGACCTACATCAGCCGCTTGGATGATGAGGAGTCGATGACGGCTTTTTGTGCCTCAAGCAGATGTCCGACATTAGGGGCAACGCGTGGATCAGTTCTTGCTTTATACGCTGCCGGCATTCGCCGTGTTTGTGACGACCGTCGGAGCTGTCTTTCATTCCTACACCATGGCCGTAGCGGCGGAACGGATGGCGCAACAAGCACGACAAGAAGTTGAGCGAGAGCGTCACGACGTAAATATTGCGGCCATGCGACAGGAATATGAAGGCAAACTACTGAGAACTAGAGTTGAGAGTATCTATGAGAAAATTCGGTCCCGAGAAAGCACCCTGGCAAAGCGGGACCGCCAGTTAAAGAAAGCCGAGGTCGCTCTGGAACGGAAAAAGAAAGCTCTTCTCCAAGCGGAACGACCCCTAGAATCCGAACGGGCTCGCCTGAGCGTAGCACAGGCCAAAGCTGCGGAGGCTGAGGCCAGCGGACGGGAGGCGGTAGAAGCTGCGAACAAAGCCAGAGCCGATGTTCGCAAGAAAGAACAGGAATTGAAGAAAAACGAGGAATTTGTAGAGGGGCGTTTGGCCGAGGCAGACAAGAAGGAACAGATCCGTTCTGCCAACGCCCGTAATGAAACCGCGGCGGCAACAAAGACACAGGAACAAGCGACGAAGATGATGGCGGAAGCAAGAGAGATGATGGCGAAAGCGAGCGAAATGGGCAAGGCGGAACCCGTTTCCACTCCTCAACAATTACCACAATCTGAAGAGAGGACCAAGCCAGCAAAGCGACAAGCCGCTGCAGGTATTCGTCGCAAAGCGGAGCCGGAGAGTCACAGGGAATGCGAGGCCGAGTAAACCATGAACCTAATAAACGAACAGATGATAACTTCGATCGCTTTGACTGCCGTCTTTCTTGTCTGTGCTGTGTGGGTGTTTATGAGAATGCGGATGCGGCGGGCAATGGCCTCGCTCGTACATTCTCGCCGGGAAACAGCGAACCTACACGTAGAACGACTAGCGGTAGAACGTCGGATGCGGACCGACTTGGCCTTGGGCCTAATCGCCGTCTCTAAGGAAATCGAGGGATACGTTGAAACATTACAGGGAGAGGAATCTTCGCCTAGGCCCGAGGAGACCACAGCCGTACTCGTGACAGTCGCCAAATCGCTCCTAGGGATTGCGAACGACGCGGTGGTGCGGTTAGGCGGACAACCCGATTCACACGATTCAACGCACACCAGTGCACTCCCGGACGACGCAATATGAATCGGGACAGTCGCCCATCCCCGGTTCCCTATTTCTGAACGTGTTTCGACCCTGCTGGACCTCGTTTGCGGGTCGCTTTCCGTCGCTCCGGGCGGCCCGCGGGCAAGCCACGAACGCATCGCCGAGACGGTGCTCATGTTGATCGCAGTATCGCGTGCTCCATTCTTGTGCAGCACGTTTGGGAATGCATGGACGCCATTACGGGTCGGAAGTGCCGTCCGTCCCCCACCCTTCGCCAAGAGCGAAGGATGGGGCACCCGTTTACGTAAGCATCAAGCGTGGCGTCTTCACCTATCGGGACACCTCTTCAACCCATGACACCGCGCAGGCTGAAACCTGCGGCTCAGTTACGCTGGTCAGGGCATGTCCGACACCAGGACCTGCAACCGCTCTACTGGAAGTACATCTGAAGGGGTTTGACGCTTAGCGTCGCGGGGTCGTCGGCTTTTTCGGCGCGGCGCAAGGCGCGAATGCCGGTGACGGCCGCCCGTGCCCCGGCGAGCGTGGTGATGAGGGGTACGCCGCGACCGGTGGCGGCCGCTCGCCATCGTCCTTCGTCGGAGGCGGGGCCGGTGCGGATCGGGGTGTTGATGAGCAGATTCAACGTGCCGTCCTCAATCAGGTCCTTAAGAAACGGCGCGCCCGGAGCGTCGGCGGCCTTTGAGACCAGGGTGGCCGGTATGCCCGCTTCACTGAGCGCCTTCCTCGTCCCGCTGGTGGAAAACAGCACGAAACCCAGGTCGTACAGCTCTCGGGCGATGGAAACCACTCGGGCCTTGTCCCCATCGTTGACGCTGACCAGCGCATTGCCGCGCGTCGGCAGTGGCAGACCCGTGGCAATCTGCGCCTTGGCGAAGGCCTCACCGAAGTTCGGCGCGATGGCCATCACCTCGCCCGTGCTGCGCATCTCGGGTCCGAGGATGACATCGACGCCGGGGAACCGCTGGAACGGGAAAACCGGCGCCTTGATGGACGTGTGGCTTGGCTGCGGCGTCTCGCTCAGGCCGTGAGATTCCAGCACGGCGCTCAGCGGCTCACCGAGCATCACCCGCGTCGCCAGTTCCGCCCAGGGGACGCCGGTGGCCTTGGCGACAAACGGCAGCGTGCGGGACGCGCGGGGGTTGACCTCCAGCACGTAGACCGTGCGGTTGAGGATCGCATACTGCACGTTCATCGCCCCGCACACCTGTAGCCGCTCGGCCAGCTGTTTGGTCGATCGGTATAGATCGTCGATCACCATGCGCCCGAGGGAAAACGGGGGGAGGACGCAGGTGCTGTCACCGCTGTGAATGCCGGCCTCCTCGATGTGTTCGATAATGCCCGCGACCATGCACATGGGTGGTCGGTCGTCGCCCGGCGTGTGCGATCGACCGAAGTCCGCCACGGCATCGACATCAACCTCAATGGCCTCACTGAGAAACTTGTCGATCAGGATCGGGTTGTCGTCGGCCTGTTCCGTTCGATCGCTTGCGCCAAACGCCTCGCTGAGAAACTCGTCGAGGTCGGACTCGTTGTTACACACCTTCATGCCGCGCCCGCCAAGCACATAGCTGGGTCTTACGAGCACGGGGTAGCCGACCTTCTGGGCCGCGTCGCGCGCGGCGGCCGGGCTGCGGACGACGCCGTTGGGCGGTTGAAGAAGGCTCAGTTCGCGCAGCACCTGCTGGAAGGCGTCGCGGTCCTCGGCCACGTCGATCATCTCCGGCTGCGTGCCGAGAATGGTGACCCCGGCGTTTTTCAGGCCTTGGGCGAGGTTGATCGGGGTTTGCCCGCCGAACTGCACGATCACGCCTTTGACCAGGTCGCGATTCGCTTCGCCGGGTGTGTCGCGGTCACATGCAAGAGGTCGCCCGTTGAGCCGTTCGATGACGTTGCACACGTCCTCATGGGTGAGCGGCTCGAAGAAGAGCGCGTCGCTGGTGTCGAAGTCGGTGCTGACCGTTTCCGGGTTCGAGTTGATCATCACCGATTCAAAGCCCGCCTTCCGCGCGGCGAACGAGGCGTGGCAGCAGCAGTAGTCGAACTCGATGCCCTGACCGATCCGGTTCGGCCCGCCGCCCAGGACGACGACCTTCCGCCGATCGGACACACGGATTTCGTCCTCTACGGTCGAGTGGCGAGGTTCGGCGTGGGTCTCGCCGTCGTCGGCCGCCGGCACGCACGTTTGAATCGCAACCTCGTGCGTGGAATAGTAGTAGGGCGTTTGTGCCTCGAACTCGGCCGAGCAGGTATCGACAAGCTTGTAGACCGGTGCCACGTTCTTGTCGGCCAGAGCCTTGGTCACTGTTTCCGGCGTTTGGTGGGTCGCGTTGGCGAGCTGGATGTTGCTGTAGCCGAGTTGCTTGGCCGCGGTGAGTCGATCGCGCGAAAGCGGATCCGCCGTGTCCGCGTCTCGCTCGGCGCGTTCGAGCTCCCACATGTTCTCGAGGAACCAGGGGTCGATCCGTGTCAGCTCATGCACCTGTTCGACCGTCCAACCCATCTTGAAGGCATAGCGGATGTAGTAGGGGCGCCCCTGGCACGGCCCAGAGAGCTTGTCCCGCAAAGTCGCCACGGGAATGGGCCACGCTTGCGCGTGTTGCTCTTTCGTGTCGGCCGGTGCCTCGGTCGCCGTGCTTCCACCGACCGTCGCGCGCCGTGTGCCGTCTTCGCCGCTCGGCGCGCGGTCGGCGACCCGTTGGGCGTGCAACCAGCGGTCGTTATCGTCGAGACCGAAGCCGAAGCGTTGGATTTCCATGGAGCGAATGCACTTCTGGAATGCTTCTTTGAAGGTGCGTCCGATGGCCATGGCCTCGCCAACGGATTTCATCTGTGTGGTCAGTGTTTCGTCGGAGTCGGGGAACTTCTCGAAGTTCCAGCGCGGAATCTTGACGACGACGTAGTCGATCGTCGGTTCGAAGCTGGCCGGCGTCGTCTTCGTGATGTCGTTGACCAGTTCATCCAGCGTGTACCCCACGGCCAGCTTGGCGGCGATTCGCGCGATGGGGTAACCCGTGGCCTTGCTGGCCAGCGCTGACGAACGCGACACGCGCGGGTTCATCTCGATGATGACCTGCCGCCCCGTCGCGGGGTTGACGCCGAACTGGATGTTGCATCCGCCGGTATCGACGCCGATGGCGCGGATGATCGCCACGGCGCTGTTGCGCATCTTCTGATACTCTTTGTCGGTCAGCGTTTGCGCGGGGGCGACGGTGATGGAATCGCCGGTGTGAACGCCCATGGCGTCGATGTTCTCGATCGAGCAGATGATGACGACGTTATCCGCCCGGTCGCGCATGACCTCGAGCTCGAACTCTTTCCAACCGTACAGGCTCTCCTCGATCAGGATTTCGCCGACGCGTGAGCACGCAAGCCCGCGCTCGGCGATGCGCTGGAACTCCTCCATCGTTCGGCAAAAGCCACCGCCGTGGCCGCCGAGTGTATACGCCGGGCGAATGCAGCACGGCAGACACACCTCCTCGATGATCGTTTGGGCCTCCGCCCACGAACGGGCCACGCCCGACCGCGGCACGTCCATTCCGATGGCGATCATGGTTTCCTTGAACGTCGTACGGTCCTCGGCCCGGTGGATCGCTTCGGCACTGGCGCCGATCATCTCGACGCCGTGTCGTTCGAGGATGCCTTGCTCGACCGCATCCATGGCGCAGTTCAGCCCGGTTTGCCCGCCCAACGTGGGCAACAGGGCATGGACCGGTCGCCCGTCCTCGCGTTCACGGATGAGAACCTTCTCGATGAAGGCCGGTGTGATCGGCTCGATGTAGGTTCGGTCGGCCATGTCCGGATCGGTCATAATGGTGGCCGGGTTCGAGTTGATCAGTGCGACGCTGTAGCCCTCCTCGCGCAGCGCCTTGCAGGCCTGCGTGCCGGAGTAATCGAACTCGCAGCCCTGGCCGATGACGATGGGGCCGGACCCGATGATGAGGATGTTACCGATGTCGGTGCGCCTGGGCATGGAAGCAGTTATACGGAAACGCAGCGCCGCCCGACAGTGCGGTCGTCCAAGATGATTTGCGCGGAGCCATGACACTTCCGGCCCAGCGGGCACGCTGAGTCAGAGCCGCAGGCGCTAGCCTGCGGACTCCCGCGACAGAATGCCGCCGGGCTCGAGCCCACCGCCAAGCTGGTTCTTCCGGTTCCATCAAAACTGCCCAGTGCTGATTCTGTCACGCACCCGGTGCCTGTGAGTTGGTCGCGTGACTCGATGTTGAATCCGTTTGCGCTCGACAACCGTCGGCGAGACGCTAGAATCCCCACCCAGGATTGCGAATCAAGAAAGCGGCGATGGCAAGACGAAAGCGAAAACGCGGGGTCGGCGACGGCTCGGGCGGACCCACCCAGCCGGGGGCGTCGCGGGCGCGGCAGCCCAAGGGCGAACGCCGCGTGGTCGTCACCGGTCCGGTGGAGAGGCCGCTGAAGGTCGCTCGCGTGCTCAGCGGGGTCTTGGTTCTGCTGGGCTTGCTGATGCTCGGTCTTGGGGGCGGCGTCCTGATCGGGCGAATCACCCAGGGCTGGGGTTTCCCCATGAGTGCCGTTCCCAACTGGGGCAGGCCATGGGGTGCGGTCCTGATGCTGGCGGGCGCGGCGTACGTAGCGGCGCCGATCATGCTGCTCCTGCGGCCCGACGGCGGCTCCATCGTGCTGATGATCGTTTCGGGTCTCAGTGTGCTCATCGGCACGCCGATCATCGAGACCACCACCGAGATTCTCTACAATCTCTTCCAGGAGACGAAGGCCCACCCCGACTGGGTGGATTCCATCTGGGGATACTACATGATCCTCAACATCGCCATCCTGGTGGCGCTGTACAAGGCCTATCCCACCGAAAGCGTGGGCGCCGAGACGGCTCCCATCGAGTGACAACCCATCGCCTCCCACCCCGAGTCGCGGGCTTTAGCATTGTTCTCCGTTCCGAGCCGCAGGCTTGTGCCCGCGCGGTCTTGCATCGACAGAGAGAGCGTGAAACGACACCGGTGGCCGGCACACGGAATCGGGAAACGCTTGAATGATGCTTGCTCCCCGGCTGATTTCGTCGCGGGGTCCTCATGCCTGCGCTTCGCTTAGGCATGCCACGCTTTTTGTTGGCATAGGCTTCTAGGTGGGTCCGCGGTCTGGTCGGCGACCGATGGCGCAGTACTGCCCGCCCAGGGTGGTCACCTGTAGGAGCCGCTCGGTCCACCCAAGCCAGCGGTACAAATGCTCCGGAAAATGCAGGTAGTACCGCGTTCGGGCGTTCTCGAAACCGGCCGTCCGCATCAGGCTTCGTGCCTCGCGGGCGCGAAGGAGTTTCGCGGCGGCGTCGATCGGGCATCGACGAACGATCAGCCGGGTGATGGGGTTGCGCGGGTTGTGCTCGAACATCATGAAGAGCCCGCCCGGGCGAAGCACGCGGAGGATCTCGCGAAGATGGCTGACTCGGATGGCCGGCTCGAGGTGGTGGTATACGCAGGCGCAAACCACGAGATCGAAGGCCGCACCGGCATAGGGGATTTCCGTTTCCATCGACATGGGCAGGGCGTGTTCGCCCGCTCGGCGTGTCATGCCGCGCGAGACGTCGCAGCCCCGCACCTCGTCGAAGAGCGGGCGAAGGCCGCGCATCAGGTCGCCCGTGCCGCAGCCCACGTCGAGCACGCGGCGGCTGTGCCGGTCTGCTCGACCGAACGCACGGGTCGCGACATCCACGATCAGGTCGATCTTTAGTCTCAGGAAGTAATCGGATCCGCTGGAGACGAGCGACTTGATGGGATCCGCGACGAGCTGTTCGTAGGTGACGCCCTTCGTTACGTCGGTCGGCCCGCCGAGTGTTGGACGAATGCCCGGCCCGTCCGAGGGAAGACCCAGGGCACGGGCGAACTCGCCCGCTTCAGCGATCGAAAGCGGGGCGTCTCCCGGCGCTGAAAGGGTGCTGATTATGTCGTCAAGGTGTCGGGACAAAGCGGGGACCATGCCGGTTCATCGGCGTGCGGTTATCGCCCCTGAAGCTAGCCACCCCATGGAAGCGGCCAGCCGGCGCGGTTCCCATCTGAGTTTGCGTCGGGTGGCATGCCCAAGCCGGAGGCGCGGGCATGCGTCGGCCCACCCAACACATGGCCGCGCTGCGGTTGGCCATGCCACCCACCGACCGCATCCGCGAGAAGTCGAACCACCTTTTTGAAAACGGTACTAGCCACCCCAGGAAGCGGCCAACCGGTGCGGTGCCCGGTTGAGCTTGCGATCAGCCGCCGCGCCGGTCGGAGTGTTGATCGGTGACGGTCATGCCACTGGCATGTCTTTGAAGGATCGGCGCCATGGCGTTGGCGAGAGTCCGGGCCACCACGCTCGACCCGTGGCGGTTCAGGTGCGTGTCGTACACGGCGTTGTAGGTCAAGACCCCGCGTCGCGTTTCGGCCGTCAGTGCCGGCGTGGCATCGATGAACCGGATGCCGGTTCGATCGCAAAGACCTCTCACGAACGAGGGCAGGTCGGTTGGACGCCAGCGCGCGTAGCGCTGGTTGTTCGGGTCGCTCAGTCGCGTCCGTTCGTGTAGGGCTCTGAACTTGCACGGGATGTACAGGAGCCACGGCTTCATGTTGAGTTCGTTGGCCGCCTGAGCCCATCGGTTCAAGGTGTTCTCGAGGAGCGCGTGTACGCTCGGGCTCAAGTCACTTGCGCGCGGCGGTGTGTAGTTGAGGCTCAGCGGGACGCGACCATCCACACCGTCGAAGGAGGCGTTGGGCCCCGGATAGGGATCGCTGTCATTGAAGGCTTGTGCCAGATGGTAGGCAGCCTTGAAAAATGAGGTTTGCTTGGGAAGGTTGGCCAGCGGATCGACGGGTACCGTCCGTCCGTAGGCGGCTTTCAGTAGCCGTGATTCCTCCGACAGCATGTCACCAAGGTCGTTGCCTTCAAAGAACGCGAGCACGGCGTGCCGCGTGCTTGGCGCCTTTCCGTACTCACGCAGGTAAAAGCAATGGGTCAGCGGACCCGTGTAGCTGACGCCCAGGTTCTTGACCCTCGCACCGAGCAGATCGCCCGTTCGGCTGGTAAACAGATCCTCGTAAGGCAGGTAGCCCAGTTCGGTGAACGAGTCACCGACGATGACGATGTCCCAGTCGGTCAGTTCGTCAGGGTTGCGAAAGCCGTCGTCGTCGTACGTGACGGATATCGCGGTCTCGTCGCGGTAGTAGGCCTCATCCCCGCCGATCTCCCTGGCGAACGTGGCCAGGACCTTACCCGTCCAACGATCGGGACCCGGTCGTCGCCGAAAGGCC
This sequence comes from uncultured bacterium, assembly GCA_965371245.1. Taxonomy (GTDB): domain Bacteria; phylum Planctomycetota; class Phycisphaerae; order UBA1845; family UBA1845; genus CBDUXT01. The sequence continues at coordinate 35,992 of CBDUXT010000039.1, forward strand.
GTTCCGGCTCGCAGTGTCGGCTGGCGGTAGAAGACGGGCATGCGACGGTGCGACGCGGCCTGCGGGGCGAAATCGAACGCCAACACACGAAAGGTGACCTCGGCAGCCACGAGGCACGTGGCCACACTCAGTTGCGCTACAAGTAGGCTGCGGAGGATCGATGTCCTGCGTGCGGTGCGTTGTGTAGTTGATGCGTCCAAAGTGAGATTCCAAGTGCGCCATGTAGGCGTCGGCGTGGCTTCAGTCCGCGCCGGTGTTGCGGGCCATCCGACGAGTTCCCCGGTGCTCGCGCGCATATCGGTCCACCCCGCCACCTGTTATCGACCGTTGGCGCGAGCGACCGCAGCGACCCAGCGTGGCGATCGCTGGTGGAAATGTGGGTCCGGCGCGTTATCGGACAGTCACGCGGGCCGGGGCCGTTGTCCCGGAGCGCTGTCGGGCGGCGAGTTGGTTGCGCGGCTCAACGCGAAAGACGGCGGACGCGCCGTCGCGGAACACTTCGGCGAGCAAGGCGTCGGTCGCCGAGGCGGCCTCGCGGGCGCTGGTGGTCACGACGTAGTCGATACCATGCCGATCGAGAACCGCGCGCGCCTCGGCCGGTTCGTTGCCTCGGTAGAACGTGTCGATGTCGCGAATGAGTGGGGCCGTGTCGCAGAAGAGGCGCCACATCTCCGCTCGCTCGAGCACGGTGCGCCGCCCGGTGAGCAGGCCGCCCACCGTAGGCATTCGATAGTCGGGAACGAGCACGAGGGCGTCCGCCGGCGCATCCGATTCGATGAAGCGATAGGCCCGGTAGAGTGACGAATCTATGACACCGCTGGGCCGGATGGTCGCTCGCATGGTCTTGGGTAGGGCCGTACCGTTAGCGACCAGTGCGAGAACGGCGACGATGACCACGACGCCGGTTGCCAGGCGCCCCCGACGCACCAGGCACGCGGCCAGCGACCACGCGGCGGCGCCCAGAAGCGTGAACATGATGGCATAGACCATGTAGACGATGTGGGCGGCCACGTTGTACGCGGCGTCTTGTTGAACCGGAAGGAGCACGAACCCCGCGGCCGAACAGGCAAGGATCAAGAGCGTAAGCGAATCACCCGCATCCGCTCGGTCTTCCCCGCGCCTGCGTCGCCATCGGGCCACGAGAAAGGGGACGCTCATCAGGCCGACGTGGAACGTGATGAGCGTGCAGATCGTGTAGATGAGAGGCCACCGGACGAGCATGGGCAGTGCCTCGATGGTCGTTGCGAGGCCGGCGAGCCCCGGCGGACGGTAGAGCGTGTTCCACCAAGTGTAGAGGTAATTGACGCGGTTGAACACGAAGGAGCCGTGGAGGTCGGCCGCGGAAAGCTCCCAGAATCGAACCAGCGTCATCGCCGCCTGAACGCCCAGGCACAACCCGAGCCACCGAAGGTCGCGGCGCTTGATGAGGATGGTCGCGCTCAAGATCGCCACCGCGGGGGCAACCGGCAGTGCCAGATTGGCCTTGTGCCAGAGGAGCAGCACGGAGAGGAAGGAGGCCAGCAGCAGCGGACCGCGCGGGCTGCCGGTCCTGGTGAGCGACGCGCTGTAGAGGACCATGCCCACGCCGGCCAAGCCGAACGCGGTCGGGTAACTCGCGTGTAGATAGAGAAGGAGACCATTGTCGAAGATCTTGTCGCCGGCGATGCCTGCGACACCGAGGGCCGCCGCCACCCCGGCGATGGCACCGGCGCGCCCGAATCGAGGGACCAGGCTCAGGTAGAACCCCGCGGCCACCAGCAGATAGCGAAGCGGAAGCGCCAGGTACAGATAGGCGTCTCGGGCACCCAGGCCGGTCGCACGTCGCATCATCTCCGCCCAGACGTCCGGCAGCAGGTGATAGGCCCACTGTTCGGCGCCGGCTACATTAGGGACGGTCGCCATGGGCACGCCCCGCGCAAGCTCGGCGACGAACGTGGCGTGAAGGCTGTGGTCCTGATAGGGCAGTACGGTCACGGTCGTCCCGTGGGCCTGCACCAACGCCAGATGCCAACTCCAAAGGATCGTTAGCGCCAACGCCACCCACAGCGCGGGGGCATCGGCCGGCGTGATGAGTGATCGAAGCCGGGCGGCGGGCGAGCGATGCCATCCGGCGGTCAACGGCAAAGCGACGGCCAGGACGTACATCGCCGGGAAGAACGGGGCATCGATTCGTAATGCGCACAGGACGTACCACAGCAGCGGCACGATCAGCGAACCCGTCACGAGCGATGCGAGCATCATTTCGAAGGGCCGAGCGGCTCGAAAACGAAAGACGAAGCGTAGCGCGAGGTATCCCGGTACGACGTTCAGGACGTAGAGCGCGAGGACGGCTCTTGCGCCCGCCATCGTCGGCAGTCCCAGGCGAGCGGTGAGGAAGAGCACGAGCAGGGCGCAGCACGCCAGGAGCGAAAGCGATCCGGCGTTTTCGTACACCGGGTGGCGCGATGGCTGGTTTGGGCACTGCATGGCGTTCGCTCCGCCCGCTTTGGCGCGGGCGCCGAGGGCCTGGTCCGTGTGCTATCGGGTGTTTGGCCCGGCGACTTGGAATGGGGAGGGTGGAAGGGCGGCTATAGCTCGCGCAAATGCCAGCCGCCATCGACGTGGAAGACGGCGCCGGTGCTGAAGGGGAAGTGACCCTTGGCGATCGCCGCGACGGCCAGCGCGACTTCTTCCGGCTTGCCCCAGCGGTTGATGGGCGTCATGCCGGCCGACAACTTTGCGTTGTAGTAGCCGCGGACGTTGTCCGACGAGGTCATGTCCGTCTCGATAATGCCGGGGCTGATCTCGTAGACGTTGATGCCGCACTCGGCGAGGCGCGCCGCGAAGAGCTTCGTCACCATGCTGAGACCGGCCTTGCTGATGCAGTATTCACCATAGTTGCGCGCGGTCGTGTACGAACGAAGGGAGGAGATGTTGACGATGGCGGCTCGCTCGATCGTCTTTCCCTCGATCAGTTGGATCATCTCCCGTGCCACGCGCTGCGTGAGGAAGTAGGGCGCGCGGAGGTTGGCGCCGAGGATGGCGTCGAAGCTCTCTTCGTCGGTTTCGAGAATGTCCTTGCGCTCGGCGGGGGCGATGCCCGCGTTGTTGACCAGCAGATCGATGCGCCCGAAGCATTCCATGGTAAACGCGACCAGCAGGTCGCGATGCGACTTTGCCGTGACATCACTCTGGCACGTTTCCACCGGAACGCCCAGCCCTTCGAGGGTCCGGCGGGTCTCCTCCGCCGCGTTGAGGTTCTCGTTGAAGTTGATGAGGACGGCATACCCGGCGCGTGCGAGCTCAATCGAGATCGCTCGGCCGATCCCCCGCGATCCGCCGGTTACCAACGCCACCTTGTTGTCGATCATGCGTCCGGTTCTCCTCGTGGGCTTGATGGTGCGGCAATGACTATAGCTGGCCGCGGGGCGCGCGTCACGCCGAAGTGGGGGAGGGAAGAGGGGCTGACGAGGGGATCGCGCCGGTGTGCCGCGGAGAGAACGTCTGGGATGGGGCGGGCGCATGGAAAAACCGGACAGCCGTCACCCTTGCTGACCGGTCCACTATCTGTTGTCGCCAGGATCAGCGTCTCGCGGGAGCAGCCTCTGCCTCGGCCTTCTCCAGCTTTCGGATCGACTTGCGCATCTGACGCCGTTTTCGTTCCGAGGGCTTCTCGTAGTAGCTGTGCCGCTTGAGGTCGCGGGTGAGACCCTCTCGTTGGCAAAGGCGTTTGAAGCGCTTGAGCATCTGTTGAACCGATTCGTTCCCGCGAGGTCTTACCTTTACCACATCGACTCCTGCTTTCGCCAAAAACCCACGAACGACACCAAACGATCTGATCCATACGCCCCCATGGCCAACGACCTGGCGCCGCAAGGGGCAGACCAGCGAGTCTAGACCATCTGATCGACGAACGCCAGCGAGTGCTTTGTGATTCTTCAGGAACTTGCGGAATTCGAGCATCTCCGGCACCTTTTTGGTCCGATAATCGCCACCCTGGGGTTGGTACGGCTGCGAGTGCCCAAAGAGGGCCGGCCGGCGGAGAGGTTCGGTCTGGTCCCGCGACGGGGCCTACAGGATGAAGCGGCTCAAGTCGGCGTCTTCGCCCAAGTCGGCCAGGCGGGTCTCGACGTAGGCCTTGTCGATTCGAACCGTCTCGCCGCGACGATTCGGGGCCTCGAAGCTCAGATCCTCCATCACGCGCTCCATCACCGTCGTCAGCCGCCGCGCCCCAATGTTCTCGGTGGACTCGTTGAGCCGGTAGGCGGTGGCCGCCAGCGCCGCAACCGCATCATCCGTGAACTCGATCAGTACGCCTTCGGTGGCGAGCAGCGCGATCTGCTGTTTGGTGATCGCATTCTCCGGCTCGGTCATGATGCGGACGAAATCCTCTTCCGTGAGATCGTCCAACTCGACGCGCAGCGGCAGGCGCCCCTGCAACTCGGGCATCAGGTCGCTGGGTTTCGTGTCGTGGAAGGCGCCGGCCGCGATGAACAGGATGTGATCCGTTTGAACCGGGCCATACCGGGTGTTGACGGTGCAACCCTCGATGATGGGAAGCAGATCGCGCTGGACGCCCTGGCGTGAGACGTCGGGTCCGTGCGAGGCGGTGGGCGCCGCCAGCTTGTCGATCTCGTCAAGAAAGATGATGCCGCTGTTCTCGGTCCGCTGTAGTGCCATCAACGTGACCTTGTCGTCATCGATCAACTGGTCACACTGTTGCTCGAAGATGATCTTTCGAGCCTCGCTGATCGGGACCGAGCGTCGCTTGGTCTGAGCGGGGATCAGGCGCTCGAGGAAGTTCTGCGTTCCCGGGTCGGCCTGATCCATGCCCAGGGTGGACATGATGCCGATGGGGCCCGACTTCGACTCGATGACGATCTCGATCGTCCGGTCGTCGAGCGTGCCGCTTTGAAGCTGTGCGCGCAGCTTTTCCCGGCTGCGGTGACGGCGCTCGGCCGCTTCGCTTCCTGTCGGGTCGTCGGTGGCATCGACCTCGGCGGCGGGCATCAGGGCATCGAGGAGCCGCTCCTCGGTCAGCCGTTTCGCCTCGGTCCCAACGACCTGTTTTTGTTCGTCTCGAACGCCGCGGGCGGCGCACTCGACCAGGTCGCGAACCATGTTTTCCACGTCCCGCCCGTGGTAGCCCACCTCGGTGTACTTGGTCGCTTCGACTTTGATAAACGGTGCGTTGACCAGGTTGGCCAGTCGCCGGGCGATTTCCGTCTTTCCGACGCCCGTGCGCCCGATCAGAATCATGTTGGTCGGTCCGATCTCCAGCCGAACACTTTCGGGTAGCTGCCGTCGCCGCCAGCGATTGCGGATGGCGATGGCGGCGGCGCGCTTGGCCCCCGCCTGCCCGACAATGTGTTTGTCGAGTTGCTCAACGGTTTCCTGTGGAGTCAGTTCCTTCATGGTCCTTACGTTAGGAAGCGAGGCCCGGTGATCCTGCATTCAGGCCTGTGCCAACAACCGGTGTGGCACGGGCTTCTTGCCCGTGAGAACACCGGGAAGATGCGAGTGCCATACGATTCCGGGATACGCTCCCCTCATCCAAGGGTTTCCACGACGATCTCTCGATTCGTAAACACGCAGATGTCGGCCGCGATGCCCAGCGATTGCTCGACGATGTCCTTGGGCACGAGCTTCGTGTGGGCGATGAGTGCCCGAGCCGCGGCGACGGCATACATCCCGCCGGAGCCGATGCCGATCACGCCGTCCGTGGGCTCGATGACATCCCCCGATCCGCCGATCATCAGGGTCGCGTCCCTCGAAACCACGAGCATCAGCGACTCCAGACGCCGAAGAATGCGGTCCGTCCGCCATTCCTTGGCGAGTTCCACGGCCGCCCGGCGAATGTTGTTCTTGTGAGCACCCAGCTTGCCCTCGAATCGTTCGACAAGCGCGAAGGCATCGGCGGCCGATCCGGCGAAACCGCACAGGACGCCCCCGTGGGCCAGAGACCGGATCTTCTGTGCGTCCCGTTTTACAGTGGTGTTGCCGAGCGTCACCTGTCCGTCGCCGCCAATGGCGACCTGATCGCCGTGCCGAACGGTCAGGATCGTGGTTGAGCGAATCCTCGGGTGCCTTGGTTCTCTTCCCAGCAAGGCTGCGTCTCGCATGCATGAGGAACGGTATAAGTAGGGTGCGTCCGGGACGCACCCTACGGCGCATCTCGCCTGCGCGCGGGACGGTACAAGATTCGCCGGCGGTTTGCAACCGCGGGAGGCGACGGTAGGCTCAGTGCAAGATGGCACATCATGCACGAATACGACTGGCGGTCTTGCCATTTCTGTTGCTAGGTACGACGGGAACCGGCTGCCGCGCGCCCGCGCCCGGCACCGATCCGCCCGACGCGCCGGAGGTGACCGACCCGGACACGGCGGTCCAGGCGCCGCCGGAGGTCAAGCCGATCCGTATCCCGGCGGAGCTATCCGATCCGAATCGATGGCTTGTTGTCCAGCGAGTTCGCGAGGGCAAGCGCGGCGCCTGGGCGACCGGCGACTTCGACGCCGAGCGTAACAAGCTCACGATCAAGACGCATGACGTACAACAGTTCGCACTCCACCTTTCGCGGATCAACATCAACTGGGAACGGCTGGTGATCCTCGGCATCAACGGGCGCAACAGTGAACTGAAGAAGCGGGACTATTCACCCATCCACGTCGCGCGCGACGACCACGGGCAGTGGGTCGTTGTCGAACCGTGAGGCTGGCGAGGTTCGCGGCCTGTCGAGCACGGCGGCGGATCACAGGGGCAAGACGGTCGCCGGGGGACGCCACGAACGCCGTGAGGCGGACACAAGCCCAAGACGATGCCCGTAAGGTTCATGGTCACCGGGGGTTGCCCACGGCTTGGCGTCCGGCCGCCAATGCGTTAGAATCCCGTCTGGCGCATGTCGCGAGGCCAGCGGCAACGCGTCTACACGACACGTCGCGTCGCGCGATGTCCGACCGGGGACCGGCCCAGGAGCATGCCATGCATCGTCACACCGTCTTGTTTTCGTTGATCGTGTTCGGGTTTGTCGCGGCAGCGTCCGCGCAGCCACCCGAACTGAACGAGTCCGCGCTGTTCGGCAGCGACTCCCAGGCCGCTTCGTTTGAAGCGACGACCGACCCGCCGGGTCTACCCTTTCAACGAGGCCCCCGAGGCGGCCGTCGGGGGAATCGCGGCGGTGGTGATAACGGCGGGGACGAAGGCGACAAGGACAAGAAAAAGGACGCCATCAAACCATACGACGAGGTGATTACGGAAGAGGCCGAAACCGACACGGGGCTCTTCATCGTCCACCGCATCGGCGAGAAATTGTTCTTCGAGATTCCGCCGGGCGAGCTCGAGACGGAGCTGCTGTGGGTCACCCAGGTGGAAAAGACGCAGTCGGGCTTCGGGTTCGGCGGAACGGCCGTGGGCAACCGCGTCGTTCGTTGGCAGAAGCGCGGCGAGACGATTCTTCTCAGGGACGTCAAGTACCAGCTTCGCGCGGAAGGTAGCGACGCGGTCCGGCAATCGGTGCAGGCCAGCTCGCTCGAGCCGATCATCAAGACGTTCCCGATCAAGGCCTGGGGCAAGGACCAGGCGCCGGTCATCGACGTCACTGATTTGTTCAAGGGCGACCTGCCCGAGTTCAGCGCCAAGCGCCGGCTCAACGCTTCCGGCGTAGATTCGAAACGAACGTTCATCGAGCAGATCAAGTCGTTCCCCGACAACATCGAAACGAAGGTGCTGATGACGTACAAGCTGTCCGCGCAGACCGATCGGCAGCAACAGCGCGGTCCGACCCCGACCCCGCGTCGGCGCCGCCGCGGTGCGCGACGCGACCCGAGCCAGGGCGGCGTCACCGTTCTGCTTCACCACAGCATGGTGAAGCTTCCCGCCAAGCCTATGCTGCCGCGGCTGTTCGACGATCGCGTCGGGTTCTTCACCGTCTCGTTCCAGGACTTCACCGGCGACGAACACCAGGTCGATCGGGTCCGCTACATCACGCGGTGGCGACTGGAGAAGAAGGACCCCGAGGCCGAGGTCTCCGAGCCCGTCAAGCCCATTGTCTACTATGTCGGGCGCGGCGTGCCCGACAAGTGGAAGCCGTGGGTTAAAAAGGGGATCGAAGCGTGGCAACCGGCCTTCGAGGCGGCCGGGTTCAAAAACGCCATCATCGGTGAGTACGCCCCGACCAAGCGAGAGGATCCCGACTGGGACGCCGAGGACGCGCGTTACTCGAGCATCCGCTGGCTGCCCTCGACGACCGAGAACGCCATGGGCCCCCATGTTCACGATCCCCGCACGGGTGAGATCCTCGAATCGGACATCATCATCTACCACAACGTGCTGAAGCTCGCCCGCGATTGGTACTTCACCCAGGCCTCGCCCAACGACGAGCGGGCCCAGAAGCTCCCCCTGCCCGACGACCTGGTCGGCGAACTGCTCGCCTACATCGTCGCCCACGAGGTCGGCCACACACTCGGCTTCCCGCACAACATGAAGGCCAGCTCGTCCTATTCCATCGAGCAGCTTCGCGACGCAGAGTTCACCGCAAAAAACGGCACCGAGGCGTCCATCATGGACTACGGCCGGTTCAACTACGTCGCCCAGCCGGGTGACGGCGCGCGGCTGATCCCCGTCGTGGGGCCGTACGATTTCTTCGCCGTCGAATGGGGCTACCGACGGTTCGACGACGTCAAAACACCGGACGATCAGAAGGCGCACCTGGCCAAGATCGTCGCGCGGCAGATCGACGACCCGATGCTTCGCTTTGGCAACCCCAACGCCGGCGAGGACCCGTCGCAGCAGACGGAAGACCTCGGCTCCGACTCGATCGCGGCCACCGAGCTCGGTCTGGCCAACCTGAGGCGCGTCATGGGCTATCTGGTCAAGGCATCCTGTGACGAGGGCAAGAACTACGACCTTCTCCGTAACATGTATGGCCAGGTCGTTAGCCAGCGGGCGCGAGAACTCGGGCACGTCGCCAACGTCGTCGGCGGCGTGACGCGACAGAACTTGCGCTTCGGCGACAGCGACCGCGTGTTCTATCCCGTCTCCGCGGACAGCCAGCGGAAGGCCGTCGGCTTCATCAACGACAACGCCTTTCAGACACCCAAGGAGTTGATCAACCTGGACGTGCTTCAACGGCTGGAGGCGGACGGCGTGGCCGATCGAATCCTCGGCGGGCAGAAGCGACTCCTTCGCTCGCTCATCAGCGAACAACGTATCAAGCGCATGGCCGAAAACGCTGAGATGACCGAAGAAGAAGCCTATCTTCCGGTCGAGCTGCTGGCCGACGTGACCAAGGGCATCTGGAGCGAACTCGCAACCAGTTCGATCGTGATCGACCTGTACCGCCGGAACCTTCAGCGGGCGCACGTGGAGCTGTTGGGCAAGTTCGTGAAGCAGGAGGCACCCTCGTCGGACCTGCCGGACATCTGCCGCGGCGAGCTTCGCGACGTGCTGGATCGCATCGAGGCCGGCGAGGGCAAGCACGGCGACCGAACGACGTCGCTACACCTGCGCGGGACGGCCGCCAGAATCGACGCGCTGCTCGACCCGCGCTTCGCCAAGCCGACCAACGGCGCCGGCGGCTCCGGCGAGGTCGCCCGAAGAGGGCAGTAAACAGTTTCGCGGGAGTGGGTTGGTCTTGTCCCGAGCCGCGGGCTTCCAGCCCGCGCGGTGTCCAGGCCGTGGATGCGCGGTCGAGGGCAGTGAACCCGGCCCACGAAAACAGAGACTTCCATACGGCGAGCCCGGACCGCGCGGGCTCGTCGCTTTGGGGTGCGTGACGGTTTTGGCGGGGCGTGCAAAGCCATCTTGACGGCGGTACGCCGGGTCAGAGCCGTGGGCGCAAGCCCACGGACACCGTGCGAACAAGCACGGCGTTTCCACGATACCAGACCGGTCACAGGGCTCGCGCCCTGTGCTCTGAGAACCGCCCGCCGATTCGGTCATGCACCCGCCGCTTTGCTCCCTTACGCCCGCGGCTTGACAACACTGCCGTATCGTCTTACCCGTCTGTCGTGGCGCAACGGCGTGCCATAGCGGTTTTCGTTACGATCCGCCTTTCTTGACGACGAGCCTGCGACTGTGGATGTTGGGGAATCCGCGCGGGCTGGAAGCCCGCGGGTCGGCCGTTGGCCGCTGCGCAGGGCAGCGGTCTGTTGGAAAGCTTACAAGAACGGAATCATTGCATGTCCAAGTCGGTGGAAACCATGGAGAAGATCGTCGCCCTGTGTCGGCGGCGCGGCTTTATCTTCGGCAGCAGCGAGATCTACGGCGGCATCGCCGGCTTCTGGGACTACGGCCCCCTGGGCACCGAGCTGAAACGCAACATCAAGGACGTCTGGTGGAAGGACATGGTGCAAGACGCGCCGCCTGGCCCCAACGGGCTCGAATATCAAATGGTCGGCGTGGATTGCTCGATCATCATGAACCCGGAAGTGTGGAAGGCGTCGGGCCACGTCGGTGGGTTTCAGGATCCAATGATCTCTTGCAAGAATGACGGTTGTAAGAAGCTGTTTCGGGCGGACAAGCTCTTCCAGCGTGGCTTCTATGACGGTGGCGAGGAGCCTAACAGACAAGCAATTCAGGATGAGCTAGACGATGCGAGGCACCGTGATCGCCAGCAAGCCGTAAGACTTGCTCAGGACTTGAACCGCCCCCCATTGGTTTTGTTTACGGTCGAAGCCGATTCGGTTGAAGACGCGCTTGCGCGCCACGATTTTGAGTCCTTATCCCGAACGCAGAGGAAACGCTTCAAGGGCGAGCCCATCGACGCCATTTGGCCACTCGGCCTCGGACGGCAGCAAGCTTGGCCGTCGCCGAGATGCCCACACTGCGATGGTGAACTGACCGAGGCACGCGAATTCAACCTCATGTTCGAGACACACGTTGGCGCGTCACAGGACTCGACTAGCAAGGCCTACCTCCGTCCCGAGACGGCCCAGGGCATCTTCGTCAACTTCAAGAACGTCATGGACTCGACGCGGGTGAAGATTCCCTTCGGCATCGCGCAGATCGGCAAGGCCTTTCGCAACGAGATCAACCCGCGCAACTTCACCTTCCGCTCGCGCGAGTTCGAGCAGATGGAGATCGAGTTTTTCTGCAACCCGAAGGACTCGAAGATGTGGTACGAGTTCTGGCGCGACACCCGCCTGCGCTGGTACGAGTCGCTGGGCATAAGGAGCGACAAGCTCCGCCCGCGCGAACAGGAGGAAGACGAACTGGCCCACTACAGCGATGCCTGCACCGACATCGAATACCTCTTCCCCTTCTCCGAAGAGACGCAGGAACTCGAAGGCGTGGCCCACCGCGGCAGCTTCGACCTCGAAGCACACGGCAAGGCCTCCAAGGGCAAAGAGATGGCCTTCGCCATCGTCGATGACGCCACAAAGGAGCGATACGTCCCGCACGTCATCGAGCCGTCGGCCGGGGTCGATCGCTTCACGTTGGCGGCCATCACCGAGGCCTACAGCTTCGACGAAAGCCGCGCCAGCCCCGAGTTCATGAAATTCCACCCACGGCTCGCGCCGATCAAGGCGGCCGTCTTCCCGCTGGTGGCCAAAGACGGCATGCCGGAAGTCGCCCAGCCGATCTTTGCCGACATCAAGAAGCACTTCCTTTGTCAGTACGATGCCAAGCAGTCGATCGGCAAGCGGTACGCCCGGATGGATGAGGCCGGCACGCCGTTTTGCTTCACCATCGATGGTCAGTCCAAGGAAGATGGGACGGTGACGGTCCGCGACCGCGACGACGCCAGCCAGGTGCGGATAGACAAGTCTCGTTGTTTGGAGTATCTCCGCGACAAGCTCGGGCTGTAGCGGCGTGGTGCCGCGAAACATGTGAAGCGATGGCCGATCCGAGCCGCGCCCGTAAGAAAGCGGTTGTCCGAGGCAGGACCGGCCCTCAGGTGTCCGCTCCCTTACGGTCGCGGCTCGGTTTTTCCCGACCCATCGAACGAAATGTGTCGGAGGCCGGTTCGACGCCTGATGCGATGGATCGCCGTCGGCTTGATGGATGGTTTGGGAGTTTGTCTTGGGTCGCTCGCGGTTAACCAAGCGTGATAGAAAACGAGCAGCCGCTCAGAGCCGTGGCGGCGCGTTCGGTCACGTCGGGTCACACAACGTTCGAGCGACCATGATGGGCAGGCCCAGCCGTTGGGCTCCGATCCTGCTACTCATTGTGGGGTGGGCGGCACATTTCAACGGCGTGTACGGCACGTTCGTGTTCGACGACTCCAATCGCATCCTGGACAACCCGCGCATTCAGCAGGTCAACTGGGAAACGGTGAGCGGGCGGCGGCCCGTGGTCGATCTGACCCTCGCCATGAACTATGCGGCCGCCGGCACGGGGAGGCCGCTGTCACCGCGCGGCTTCCACGTCGTCAATCTGGCGATTCACCTACTGGCCTCGCTGACGCTGTTCGGCCTGGTTCGACGAACCCTGTGCCTGGACGCCGTTGGAGAGTCGTTCCGCGAGGCGTCCACGCCGCTCGCTCTGGTGATCGCGGCGATCTGGGTGGTGCATCCGCTTCAGACGGGCAGCGTGACGTATCTGATTCAGCGCGCCGAATCGATCATGGGCCTTTTCTATCTCCTGACGCTCTACTTGTTCCTTCGAGGGGCTTGCTCAAACAGCGGGCTCTTCTGGTTTGTGGCTGCCGTCGCGTGCAGCGCGCTGGGGATGTGCAGCAAGGCCGTGATGATCACCGCACCGGTGACGGTGCTGATCTTCGACCTGCTCCTCGTTTCGCGCGGGCTGTCCGTGGCGATGCGCCGGCGGTGGGGGCTTTATGCGGGGTTGGCCGCAACCTGGTTTTTGCTTCTTGCGACGGATGTCGCCCCCGGGGTTCTTTCCACTGGTCGCAGCGGCGCGACCGTCGGGTTTTCGGTCAAAGGCATCGCGCCCATCGAGTATCTGCTCACCCAGGCCGGCGTGCTGACCCACTACCTGTCTCTTACGTTCTGGCCACGACCGCTCTGCCTGGACCATGGCTGGCCGACCGCGAGCGGCGTCAACGGCGTTTTGCTCCCCCTGCTCGTCGTCCTGGCCGCGCTCGGCGGGACGGCATGGGCTGTCGCGCGGAAGTCGGCGCTGGGCTTGGCCGGTGCTTGGTTTTTCATCATCCTCGCGCCAACGTCGAGCGTCGTCCCGATCAAGGACGCGATGTTCGAACATCGCATGTATCTTCCGCTTGCGGGCGTCGTGTGCATCGCTGTCGCGGCCGGGTTTGCCGGACTGGGCTATCTGGCAGTTCGGCTGACATGGAGCCACGCGACCCGTCGCGGCGCGGGTGTTGCGATCGCCACTGCCGTTATTTTGGCACTAGGCGTCGGGACGATGTTGCGCAACCGCGACTACCTCAGCGAGTTCGGCATGTGGCAAGACGTGCTCACCAAACGCCCCGAAAATGCTCGGGCGCACATGGGTTTTGGCACGGCGCTGTTCGCGCGAGCCATGCAGTCGCCCGATGGGAAGGCCTCGACGCGTGCGCGGGGGCTCTTTGGGCGGGCCGAGGCGTCGTTCCGCCGCTGCGTGGTTCTGCGGCCCCGCTTCCCGGACGGTCACTACAACCTCGGCAACGCGCTGGCCGAACTGGGCAGACTTGACGAGGCGGTCGTCGCCTATCGCGAGGCGGTCCGGCTGAAGCCGTCATACACCAAGGCCCATTACAACCTCGGTAACGCCCTGAAGCGACAGAACCGCCTAACCGAAGCCGTGGTCTCGTATCAGGCGGCGATTTCGTTGCAGCGCGGTCACATTTCGGCGCGCACGAATCTGGGCAGCACGCTCAAGCTCCTCGGGCGCATCGACGAGGCAATTCAGCAGTATCAGCGTGTCCTGAAGTTGGACCCGCGTCACGCCAACGCCCATTTTCACCTCGGCGATGCCTATCGCATGAAGGGCCGACTTGATGACGCGGTCCGACAGTTCGAGGCCGCCCTCGCGAGCAAACCGGGTCACGCTTCCGCCACGCGGTTGCTTGCGCAGGTACGCGCGGAGATGGGTTCGTAGGCACTACCAGCCAACACGGCAGATGTCAGACGGAGTATGTGGCCCATGCCCCGCGACCGGCTGGTAGAGGTTGGCACTGTGTGGCACCGGCTTCCAGCCGGTGGTGACGCGGGCTGGGTATGTGTCCATCGTCAGCATGACCTGGTGCGCCTCAACTCCTGTAGCGAGCAGTACTCCGGTAGGGAGCGGCGCCAGCGCGGGTCTTGGAGGTTTTCGCAGACCAAGAGCCCCACCGGGGGTTGATCTTTGGTTACCGGGTGCATGACCGAATCGGCGGGCAGTTTTCAGAGCACAGGGCGCGAGCCCTGT